>JBNLDK010000124.1:0-147886 GCA_050304295.1 Polyangiaceae bacterium | reverse complement strand
CCGCCCGTCGGAACGCCGCCCGTGGGAACGCCTCCCGTCGGAACTCCACCCGTCGGAACTCCACCCGTCGGAACTCCACCCGTCGGAACGCCGCCCGTCGGAACTCCACCCGTCGGAACGCCTCCCGTCGGAACTCCACCCGTCGGAACTCCACCCTTCGGAACTCCACCCTTCGGAACTCCGCCCGTCGGAACTCCGCCCGTCGGAACGCCGCCCGTCGGAACTCCGCCCGTCGGAACTCCACCGGTCCCGCCACTACCGCCCACGCCACCAGCACCGCCGCTGGACGAACCGCCGCTGCCGCTGCTCTCGCACGCGGCGGGATCGCCGATGGCGACGACCTCGAGCGCCGTCCCGCCGCCGAGGCAATTGAGCACGTTCACCTCGCCCGGTCCCTCCGCCTGCAAGGTCACGTCGGCCGTGCAGGACCCGTCGAACGACGCTCTGAACTGCGCAGTGCCCGAGGTCGCGATGCCGTCGTACCCGGCCCAGGCCCCCAGCGGGACCCTGAGTCGCCCCGCCGACTCGGCCTGTGCCGGCGTTCCGGGCAGGGACACGCCCCCGCGCGGCTGGCAGCCATCGAGATACTGGATGGAGTCGATCCCGCACGCGTTCCAGTTGGGAGCCGTGCCGCTGAGGGTGACGATGAGCTCGAGGGCGGTGTTGCCCGTGCCATCGTCGATGTCGACCTTGCTCAGCTCCACGAGGCAGTTGCCCCGATCGGCCATCACGATGCGCGACGACGTGCGCTCCGTGGTGGGTCGCGCCTCGTCTCCGCTGCAGGATGTCGCCGCCACGCCCGCGAGTGCCGCAGTGCATCCCAATCCATGCCACGTCAGTCTCATTGCTCACCTCACCACACAATCAAGAAGCACTACTACCAGGAACATCACCGGTCGGAGCCAGGCGGACGAGCTTCTCGCTCAGAAGGCCTCATAGCCCACGGCCAGCGTGGGCGCGAAGAACGTCTTCGAATCAACGAAGTGGAGGCGAAGATCCACGCCCACCATCAGCCCGCGACGTCGCGGCCCCTGCTGACTCTGGTCGACCAGGGGATACCCACCGAGTCGCAACTGCAGCTCGGCCCCCCCGGGGTCATTCAGGACCGCGTAGCCCAGCCCCGCACCCACGAAGGCCCAGTCGGAGAAGGTGAAGTCGACGACCGCCGAGGCGCCGAGCAGCCCGCCCGCACCGGTCACCCCATCGAAGTCACCCTGGTAGTATCCCAGCTGAGGCTGCGCGTAGACGCCGACCAGATCGTTTACCTGGTATCCCAGGCGCAGGTCGAGGCCTCCGTAGGTCAGGGTGGGGCCGTCCCAGGCGATCAGGCCACCGCCGCCCGCAACTCCGAAACGGAAGCGCCCTTCCGTCTTGGTGTCACGAGACGCATCGAGGTCCTCCTGGAACGGGTTCTCCCAGTCCTCCACGTCGTCCAAGGGGTCGCCCTCGTCGTCAAGTTCGTCGTCCAGCGCATCGGAGTCCTCATCACTGGAGTCGTCGTCCAGGTCGTCATCCTCGTCGGAATCCGCGAGAACCGTCTCGTCGTCCTCGCCCTCGTCGTCGCCGGCCAGCGCTGGCCCACTCCACGCCAACGCCAGCAGCAGACTCACTCCCGAGGTGAATGATCGACCCATCTACTCGTCTCCTTCTCTGATCCATGGGCTAGGACACCGCCCTGCGCGCGAACAACCTACCCAGGTCGGCGCGATTGTCGAATCCTTCGACGTTGGGCAAGCTTCTTTGGTGTGCCTCCAAGCGAGGGATGGCATCAGCGGGTTCCCATGCACGCAATGCCTCCGTAGCGCTCCGGGGCGCGGCCTCGCCAGCTGCTTCGGCGCGACAGTCGTTCTTTCGTCCCCACGGAGGCTCCCCGCTGCTGGGGGATTTCGCGGGTATTCCAGGGTTTCGTGACAGTCGTGAGTTCGGATGCTGCTGGGAAGTTGCAGCAGAACCAAGGGGATGCCTCCACATGGCAAGGACTCCGTCGAAACCGCAAGAACGGACCACTACACCGGGGAGCGGGGGAGCAGTACCGACCCCTTGCGCTGAGCGCTCTTGCATCTTTGGGTCTGAAGCAAGCGTGGCTCGCTGGACCATCGGAGCACCCGTTTCCACATCGAACTCCACCTTGCTTCCGCACCCGGATTCTCGAACGCCCTCGATGCGTACGACATCACCGGCAACGCCCGCGAGATCACCCGGTGCCAGCCGGACCGGTCGATGTGTGTCGCGCGCGAGGGATCGCGTGCACGCTAGACGAGGAATGCTGCGACGCGACTGGGTGCGTGAGCGGATACTGCGGGGGCGACGCTCCTCCCCACTCCGTCTACCCCCTGCTCGGCGGCGCGTTTCCGACCATCGACGAGGGGGGCGCCACCTGCGACTTCGACTTCTTCAAGGTCCGGTCCGACTTCAAGCTGTTCGACACGGGCTTCCGCTGCTGCTTCGACGAGAATCCCGGCCAATAGGCGCCCCTCGGAAGCACTTCGTCCGGAGCCGGTCCCGAAGCCGACGCCGGTTCGGTATCGGGTCCCCCCTTTCGGGAGCGCAACACCTGACCTAAATGGGCGCTTGTCATGCCGACAACGTTGCCCTCGAGGCTCGCACCCGACCAGCCACCAGAGGTGTCGGGCTCCCGCACCACGGCTCTTGCCTCCCGGCACCACGAGGTGGCACCGTGAGCCACCCGCACCAGATCGTCATCTTCGGCGCCAGCGGCGATCTGGCGCTGCACAAGCTGTTGCCGGCGTTGACGAGCCTCGCGCAGCGGGGCCAACCCCCGGGCGGCTTCCACGTCGTGGGCATGGCCCGACGCCCCAAGTCGAGCTCCGGATACCGGGACGAGATCCGGGAGTCATTGCCTGCAGAGCTCCGTGCCACGTTCGATGCCCTGGCCAGCCGCGTTGATTACGTGCAGGGCGACGTGCAGCAGCCTGCCGACCTCGCGCGCCTCCGGGCCCATCTCGATGGGCTGCCGGGGGGCGCCGCCGCGGGGCGACTTTTCTACCTGTCCCTCAAGGCCTCGCTCTTCGCCGAAGCGGTCCAGCAGCTGGCCCAGGCCGGTCTGGTGCACCGCACGGGGCGGGACGACACGGCCTGGCGCCGGGTGGTCGTCGAGAAGCCCTTCGGTCATGACCTGGAGAGCGCCCGCGAGCTCAATCGTGCCCTGCACGAGATCATCGCGGAGGATCAACTCTATCGCATCGACCACTATCTCGGGAAGGAGACCGTGCAGAACCTGCTCGGACTGCGCTTTCACAACGCGATCTTCGAACCCCTGTGGAACCGAGAGCACGTCGAGCTGATCCAGATCACCGTGGCCGAGGACCTGGGCATGGAGAGCGGCCGGGGCGGCTACTACGATACCGCCGGAGCGGTGCGCGACATGTTGCAGAACCACATGTTGCAGATCCTCGCGCTGGTGGCGATGGAGGCACCCTCGTCACTCGAAGCGGAGGAGATCCGGGGGCTGAAGGTGAGCCTGCTCAAGAGCCTGCGGCTGCCCGACCCGAAGCGGACGATCCGCGCCCAGTATGTCTCCGGCGAGGTCGCCGGGAACCACGTGAAGGGGTACCTGGAGGAAGACGGGGTCCCCGCCGGTTCCACCACGGAAACCTTCGTCGCCGTGCGCGCCGAGCTCGACGGCTGGCGCTGGAGTGGCGTGCCGATCCTGCTCCGCCACGGCAAGCGCTTGCCCCAGAAGTTCACCGAGGTTCAGGTCCAGTTCCGCACCCCGCCACTGCAGCTCTTCAACCGCCCCGAGGGCATGACCGATGGTGAGTTCCGGACCGCGCTGCGGGCCGGCGAGCTGTGCCAGATCCGCCCGAACGTCCTCACCATCAGCGTGCAGCCCCGCGAGGCGATCTCGCTGTCGTTCGGGGTGAAGACACCAGGCGTGCGCATGGTCATGACACCGGCCCGACTCGCCTTCGACTACCGCGAGTACTTCGGCCAGAAGACGACGCCAGCTTACGAGCGCCTGCTGCTCGACGCGATGCTCGGGGACGCGACGCTGTTTCTGCGCTCGGACGAGATCGAGGCCAGCTGGCGATTTGCGGATTCGATCTTGCAGCACTGGCAGAGCGACTCCGCACCAGAGATGCTGCAGTACACAGCAGGCACCTGGGGCCCGAGCGCGGCGAGCGAGCTGTTCGAGGGCTGCGAAGGAGGCTGGAGCGTTGGGCGGTGACCGGCGCTGGGAGCTCGCCGCCCGCCCCCAGGAGCGGGCCGCCGAGTTGCTGGCCAGCGCTCTGAGTCAGAGCGGGGACGCACCGCGCCTGGCGATCGCCGGCGGGTCAGCCGCGGCGGTGCTCGCGCCGCTGCGGGGCCAGCTGAGCGCGGCCCAGTGGCTGAGTCTGCGCGTCACCTGGGTCGACGAGCGCCGTGTGCCCAGTCACAGCCCCGACTCGAACCGCGGTGAGGCCTATCGCCACGGCTGGCTCGGCCCCAGCGCGCCAGTGGGACTCGAGGTCCCACTCTGGCTCGACGGCGAGACCCCGGGGGCCGCCCTTCAGCGGCTGACGCAAACGCTCACCGAGGAGTTCACCGCGGGACTCGACGTCTTGCTGCTCGGTATGGGGGAAGATGGACACATCGCCTCGCTCTTCCCGGGCCACCCCGCCCTCGACGCGGCCGGCCTGGTGGCGCTCGTCGACGACAGCCCGAAGCCACCCGCCGAGCGCATCACCCTCACGCTGGCGTACCTGAGCTCCGCGCGCCATGCGATCCTGCTGGCCACCGGAGCCGGCAAGCGGAACGCCCTGCGGCGCCTCCGCGACGGAGATCGGTCGCTCCCGGTCGTCCATCTACCTCACCTCACGGTCGTCACCGACCTCGACCTCGACCTCGAGGAGTAGAACCCCATGACACAACGCAAGAACAACGTCGGAGTCGTCGGAGTGGGCGTGATGGGCGCAAACCTCGCCCGAAACTTCGCGAGCCGAGGACTCGACGTCGCGGTGTATGACCGTGAGCCTGCCGTGGGGCAAAAGCTGACGAACGCGCATCCCGAGGCGCGCCTCGATCTCGCCACCACTCTGGAGGAGTTCGTCGCCAAGCTGGAACGCCCGCGCCGCATCGTGGTGCTGATCCAGGCAGGCGCACCGGTGGACGCCGTGCTCGATCAGCTCGACCCGTTGCTCGACCCCGACGATGTCATCGTCGACGCGGGCAACAGCCTCTACTCGGACACCGATCGCCGTGCCGCGCGGAGCGCTGACCGCCCGTGGCGCTTCATGGGCATGGGTGTGAGCGGCGGCTCGGAGGGGGCGTTGAAGGGGCCTGCGATGATGCCCGGCGGTGACCCCACTGCCTGGGAGCGGATGCGTCCAGTGCTGGAGGCGAGCGCCGCGGTGGGGCCTGCGGGTCCCTGCGTCGCCCACTGCGGCGAGGGTTCCGCCGGCCACTTCGTCAAGATGGTCCACAACGGCATCGAGTACGGGGACATGCAGCTCATTGCCGAGAGCGCGAAGCTGCTCCGCGCTGGGCTGGGGCTCTCCGACAGCGCCACCGCCGACACCTTTGGCCGCTGGAACGAGGGCGCGCTCTCCAGCTACCTGATCGAGATCACCGAGAAGATCTATCGCTTCGAGGATCCGGAGCAGCCGGGCAAGCTCCTCGTGGACTCGGTGCTGGACGCCGCGGGGCAGAAGGGCACGGGCCGGTGGACGGTCATCGCCGCGCTCGAGCTGGGCGTCCCCATTCCGACGATCGCGGCGGCCGTGGACGCGCGCAACCTGAGCGCCCGCCGCGCCCTCCGGCTGACCTCCGACAAGCAGCTCCAGGGCGGCCAGCGACCGCGCCTCGAGGGCATCACCCCGGACGACATCGAGGCCGCCCTCTACGGCGCCAAGCTCGCCAGCTACGCGCAGGGTTTTGAGATGCTGCGGGTCGCCAGCGTCGAGCGCGACTACGGGATGAACCTCCCGGAGGTAGCGCGTATCTGGACGGCCGGGTGCATCATCCGCGCCGCCATGCTCGACCGCATCCGCGAGGCGCTCGACCGGAAGCCCGCCCCCGAGCTGCTGGTGCTGGCGCCCGCGTTCGCGGAGGAGCTCCGACGCGCGCGGGTGAGCTGGCGCAAGGTCGTGGCGGTCGCCGCTGGGGCCGGGTACGCGATTCCAGGACTGACGGCATCGCTCGGGTGGCTGGAGACACTGACGACGAGTCGGGGCACGGCGGATCTCCTCCAGGCCCAGCGCGACTACTTCGGCAGTCACACCTACGAGCGTCTCGATCGCCCGGGCGAGGCGATCCACACCAACTGGGGAGGCGGCTGAGTGAGCTCTCGGTTCGAACAGGCCTGCCACGCCTTCGACGCGGCGAACGCGGCCGATCCACGATCGACCGCGGACGGCAACGCACGGCGTCCACACCAGCTCGTGCATGCCGAGCGGGTCGCGAGATGGGTGGCGGACCTCTCCGAAGCACCCAGCGAGGCCCTCCTCCTCGCAGCACGCTGTCAGCACATCGAGCGCTGGAAGGTCCCCCGAGCGAGCTATCCGGAGGGACGTGATGGGTACCTGAAGTGGCGCCGCGCGCTGGCGCAGTTCCACGCCGCTCGGGCCACCGACATACTGCGCACGGTCGGCTACGACGAAGAGACGATCCAGGCGGTAGAGCGAATCGTGTTGAAGCGTGGCATCAAGCGAGATCCGGAAGTGCAACTGATGGAGGACGCGCTGTGTTTGACATTCCTCGAGCACGAGGCCGCCGAGTTTGCCGCGCGCCACGAACCCGAGAAGGTCGTGGCGATCCTCAGGAAGACGCTGGTCAAGATGTCCGCGCGCGGGCATCAACGGGCGCTCGACCTGCCGCTCCCCGACGCCGTTCGGGCGGCACTGGAAGCCGCGCTCGCCAGCTGACCCTCGTCGGCGTTACGGACGCGTGATAGGCTGCGCGACCCATGAGCGGTACCCGACACACCGTTCTCGTCACTGGCGCGACGGGGTTCGTCGGACGACGCCTGGTAGCCCACTTCACCGGGCAGGGGCACGCCGTCGTCGCCGGTAGTCGTTCCGCGCCGCGGGAGGACGCCACCTTCCCCGCCGGGGTCCGGACGGTGGCCCTCGACATCACCGATCCCGACACCATCCCGGGCGCGCTCGAGGGGGTCGACATCGTCGTCCACACCGCAGCCAAGGTCGGCGACTGGGGTTCCGCCGAAGAGTTCGACCTGGTCTTGCGGCAGGGCACGGAAAATCTACTCGCGGCCTGCGGCGGCCACCGGCTGCATCGGTTCGTGCACCTGAGCAGCACGCTCTTTTACGGCATCACGGGGCGCGGAACGATGACCGAAGGCATGCTGCCCGGCGACAGCCACATGCCCTACGGGGACGCCAAGATCGCCGCGGAACACGCGGTCAAGCAGGCCCGGGAGCGCCTCCGCCTGCCCACCGTCATTCTGCGTCCCGCCAACATCTACGGCCCGGGCTCGCCGCTGTGGACGGATCGCCCAGCCGAGCTGCTGCTGCGAGGTCTGCTCACCCTCCCGCTCGACCACGGCCGGGCCAACGTGGTGTTCGTCGACAACGTCGTCGCAGCGGTGGATGCCGTGTGCCGGCACGAGGCCGCGGTGGGAGAGACATTCAACGTGGTCGACGATGACCAGCTGACCTGGCAGGACTTCTTCAACACCTACGCCACCGGTCTGGGCCAGAAGCCGGTCGCCCTGCGAGCCCCCTGGCTGCTCTACGGATTGGCATCGACCATGGAGGCGGTCGCCACCGTCACCGGCCGAGCGCCCCTGCTGACTCGCAGCGCGGTGACCTACCTCCGTTTCGGCGGGACATATGCGGGGGACAAGCTATCCCGACGTCTCGGGTATCGACCCGCCATGGAGACCCCGCACGCACTTCAACACACCGTAGACTACCTCCGCAAACGTTACGATACGAATCGGCACGCCCGAAGGAGTTGAGCGTCGAGCAGCGTTCACGGGCTATGACACGGGTGCCAGACCGAGATCCCAATCCGACCGCACCCACCCCGGACCTTCCCCCGGCACGCTTCTGGCAAGGTAGACTCGACGCCATGTGGGGAAAGTTGGGTCTGCTGGGGTCGGTGGGGACTGCCGTCGCGACGGCGAGCGTGCTGCTTTGGCCAACGACGAGCTGGTCGCAGCCGCTGGATCCCGCCGCGGACCGACCACCGGCGGCCGAGAGCCCCCCACCTCCCGTTGCCCCGGCGGGCGGTGCCCCCGCCAGCTCTGCTCCGGCGCCGCCACCCGCCAGCCCGCCGCCACCCGCCAGCCCACCACCGCCCGCCAGCCCGCCACCGCCCGCCAGCCCCGAAGCGGCGCCAGCCACAGGCGAGCCAGCCGTCGTCGTGGTCGGCCCCCCCGGTCCTCCGGCTGCCGTGGACGTCACGGTCGACGATCCCGGCCCCCCCGCGGAGCGCTCCTACTGGACGCGCGGCGGGGCGCTGTTCGTGCCGCGGGTAGCCATCGGAGTTTTTGGCGATCAGGATCTGACGTTCGATGGCACCTGTTCCGGTGACTGCCCCATGGCCGTCACCGATGGTACGGTCACCGCCGCCGATCGGACCCGGGTCAGTGTCGGCGCCGAGATCATCAAGTCATTCCGCAGTCCGATGCGGTTGGGCTTCGGCTTCAACTACATTCCCCGGATCGCGGTCAAGCCCGACGACCTCATCGACGAGGACGAAGAGGAGGAGAAGAGCCTGGGCTCCAGCGTGGAGTTTCCCCTGATCCTCGAGGGCGTGATCCCCACGTCGGACACGGTCGGGATCGCGATCCGGGGAACGTTCGGGCCAGCCCTGTTCTTCCCGGGCGGAGCGTGGGCGCAAGACAACCAGGCCTACGCCGAGTTTTGCGACGATCACAGCGGCGCGGACAAGTGCCGCGTACGGCGACTCCCGCGCGGGGCCTGGACCTACGGAATTGGCGGGGGACCGGTACTCCTCGTGGGCCCTCGCACGGCCGTTCGCGCTGACCTCGTGTTCCAGTTCACCAAGGTCAAGCTGTTCAAGTTCAGAGGCGAGGATCGGGACTGGGAAGCTCGCCAGGAGTACCGACTCGACGGCTACCGCCTGTGGGTGATGCTCGGTCTGGAGGTGATGTGATGAACCGGAAACGACTCGGCTCGACCGCCCGGGCTGGCCAACCATCCGCTGGACACCGCCCCTCACCGCTGCGTCACTCCCGACGCTCGGCGCTCGCGCTCGCGCATTGGGGTCTCGCGGCAGCACTGCTCGGGGGTTGTCTGGAAGACGAACCCACCGAGCCTCCCGAGCCCTGCGGGACCGCCGCCTCCGGCTGCAGCCAGCGCCAGCACTGCGACCGCGTCGCCGCCCCGGCCCGCTGTGTGTGCGACGAGGGGTACACGGGGAGCCGCTGCGACCAGTGCGCGCTCGGTTACACCTCCAGTGGCGGTAGCTGCGTCGCCCAACCCATCGACTGCCGCGAGGGTCCCTGTGGGTCCCGGGGGCGGTGCTCCACCGACCAGAGCGGGGACGACATCTGCATCTGCGACCAGGAGTACACCGGACAGCGTTGCGCCAACTGCACGGATGGGTTCCAGGACCACGACCGCGATGGCATCTGCCGTCCCGCCTGCGGGGTGGCCGATGTCTTCTGCCCGGGCAACCGTGTGTGCAGCGATGTCACCGGTGCGGCGATCTGCCTCTGCGAGGAGGGCTACACTGGGGATTCCTGCAGCGAGTGCGCCGAGGGGTACCGGGAGCTGCCAACCGGCAACGGCTGCGTTCCCACCTGCAAGGCCGCGGAGGTCCGGTGCTCGGAGTTCGCGACCTGCGTGGAGCGCGTGTCCGGCGCCGTGTGCGAGTGTCTGCCCGGCTGGGGCGGAGCCAACTGCGACCAGTGTGCGCTCGGCTACAGCCAGACCAGCGGGGGCAACTGCGCCACCCCCGTCCCCCTCGAAGCGACGCTGCTGACCCTCGTCGAGCAGCTCGATCACCAGCTGCTCGCGGCCTTGACCCCCCCAAGCTGGGACCTCAAGGTCCTGGTCCCGATCCAGGGTGAGCTGGCTGACATCGCGTGGGACGTGGATGACCAGACCCTCTACGGGGTGAATGCCGAGGAACTGGTGCGCGTCGCTCCAGCCACCGGAGAGCTGACACGCGTTGGAACGACCAGCCCGGTCAGGGGCGAAACACTGACCTACGATTCCGAGCGGCAACTGCTGTATGTCGGCACCACGGCGGAGGTCCTCAGCGTCGACCCCTCGAGCGGCGAGGTGACCACGCTCATCGAGCGCGGCGCGCGAGCCCTGGCCTACGATCCCGGAGAGGATCGACTCCTCGGGCTCGAGTGGGCAAGCAGCGCCGCGAGGGCAGTGCGCTTCGACGTCGACCTCGACTCCCTGGAGATCACCGAACGCGGCGGCCTCGCCGACACACGACCGCTGATCGATCTCGGGCTCGCCGTCGACCCGGTCGTCGAGCGCCCCTACCTGGTGGGCGCGATCGCCAGCACGCCGACCGATGCGCTGGTCGCCTACTGCAAGCGGGCCGCCGCAGCAGTGGGGTCGGAGGTCGACGGCTCGACGGTGGCGGGGACCTACGGGCAGCAGGTCGGCCCGGGCGAAGCCCTCGTCCTCGACGACGCAGGCACGGATCCCCGCCTCCTCGTCTACGGCAGCGAGGGCAACGCGCCCGACGAGCCCGCGACCCTCGAGATTGCCACCGCCCATCCAGACGCCGTGGTCTGCATCGTCACGCGCGAACAGCCGCTGCGCATCGTGGTCGACGCGAACGCGCGCTTCCGCACGCTGGTCGTCGTCAGCGAGACGAACAACCTCCAGCTGGAGATCCCGGACGCCTTCGAGGCGCAGAGCGCCATGCCCATTCACATCCACGTGCAGGGCGGGTCAGCGTCCCTGGACGTCCCAGCCGATCTCGGAACCCTCTACGAGGACGAGGCCTGGGAACAGCTCGGCCTGGGGTACCTGTCGCTCGGCGAAGCGGCAAACCCCATCCCCACCCTCACCCTCCTCGACTGGGACTCCGGCGCCGGGGTCGCCAGAAACCTCTCCTCGCCCCCCCTGACCGGTGGATTGACGAGCTACTCGGAGGGAGAGTGACCATGCGTTTCCTCATGCGCATCCGCTGGGTCCTCGCGGCTCTCGTGGGGGGCGCGGCGCTCGGCGCCTGCGAGCCCGGCGAGTCTGGAATGCTGAGCTGTGGCGACCTCGTCTGCGGACCTCGCCAGGAGTGCCGCCGATCCACGGAGAAGGAACCCACCTGTGTCTGTCAACCTGGATACATCGGTGAGTCATGCCAGGTCTGCGCGTCGGGGTACCGTCGGACCGCCGACCAGCTCTGCGTGTTGATCGCCATCGACTGCGACGACAATCCCGAGATCTGCGGTACCCATGGGCAGTGCACTTCTGCGCGAACGCCAACCGCGGGCGACGACTCGTGCAGCTGCGACCGCCACTACACGGGTCGGCTGTGCGAGCTCTGCGCCGACGGCTACCAGGACAACGACCGCAACGAGACATGCGAGCCCACCTGCGCCGCCGCCGCGCTGCGCTGCGATGGAGCGCGCGAGTGTGACGACGAGTCGGGCTTCCCGGTCTGCAGTTGCCCGGTGGGGACGACCGGGGACGACTGCGAGTTCTGCGCGCTGGGCTACCGCTACAACGGCAGTCGCTGCGTGCCCACTTGCGCGGCCCAGGGGCTCTCGTGCGATGCCAACCAGTACTGCAGCGACGAGGGAGACGTGGCCGAATGCCGCTGCCTCCCCGGCTACACCGGGCCCCTGTGCGGCGAGTGTGCAAGCGGCTACGACGACACGCTCCGCGAGGGGGAATGTCTGCCCACCTGCGAGGTGGCCGAGCTATCCTGCGGCGAGCACTCTGCCTGCGCGGACGACGTCGGGTTCGCCTACTGCCAGTGCGACACGGGCTGGGCGGGTGTCACCTGTGACGAATGCGCGACCGGACACCAGGGCGCGCAGTGTGCCAACTGCTCCGATGGCTACCTCCGCCTGGGCGACGAGGTGTGTCAGCCGGACTGCGCGGTGTCCGGCTGCGACGAGCGCCAGCATTGTTCTCCCCGCGCCGGGGTTCTGGCGTGCGTGTGTGACCTCGGCTACGCGGGGGACGACTGTACGGATTGCGCGGTCGGGTTTGCGGCGGACGGCAACGGTCACTGCACCGCCGCCGTTTCCTCCAGCTTCACCGTGGTTGCCGTGGCCGAGGTGGACAGCGCACGGGCGCTGGTCGCGATCGATCCGGAGACTGGCTCCGTGGACCCCCTGCGCTCCCTCGACCCCGCGGGGCTCGCCTTCGACCCCGCTTCGCGAACGCTGTTCATGGCCGCAGGCGGGGAGGTGGGTCCCATCGACTTGACCTCCGCCGAGCTGAGCTCGCTCGCGACGCTGACGGCGGACGCGGGCGGCGGCCCGCTGGTGTTCGATCTCGACACGGGCATGCTCTTCGCGGTGGACGAGGAGGGTCAGCTCGTGAGGATCGATCCGGATGACGGGGAGACCACAGTCCTGGGACCGACCGGACTGACGGTGGCCGATCTCGCCTACGACTCGGCGAACACGCGACTGCTGGCGGCCACGTCAGGCGACAGCCCCGGACTCTTCGAGCTCGACCCCACCGATGGCAGCCCGACGAGGATCGGCGACCTGCCCCCGCACACCACCGGGCTCACCTACACCGCAGACGGCACGCTCATCGGGCTCCGGCCCCAGCCACTGTCGACCGCCCAGGCCCGCGTCGAGGTCTGCCGCGGCGCGGTCGCCAACCTGGACATCGCCGGCTACAGCCGCGCCGCCGGAACCGCGCTCCAGCCCGCGGCCGACACCCTGACGGTCACGCTGGAAAACCAGCGCAGCGCGGGCGTCGAGCTGGTCGCGCTCGGACTCGCGGGAGCCACGAGCGGGCGCGTGGTCACGGTCGCGGGCGACAACCCGGACGCGATCTTCTGCATCGCCACCGACGACGAGGCCACCGCGGTCACGGTCGCGGGCAGCGCGCGGTTCCGCGCTCTCATCTACTACTCGAGGAGCGGCGAGCTCGACCTCGCCGTCGCCCCCGGCTTCCCCGCCCCCGAATCCGCGACCATCGTCGTCGGTCCCGGCAGCAGCATCGTCACCGCAGACCACCCCGCAGTGCGCGAGTATACGGCCCGGGAGTGGGCGGACCGGCGGCTCCCAACCGGGGATCCTATCGACCTGCTCGGCGCGGGAGCGATCGTGGAGCTCGACCCGAGCGACGGCGCCGTTCTCTCGACCACCGAGCTCGACGCGGCGGTCGTGCCCGTCGGTCCCCTGTCGCCCTGGACGCCCTGAGCCGCCCCCGCGGGACAGTCCGGCTACAGTGCCAATCACTCGTGCTGAATGAATCCTCCGACTTTGCCCCTCCTTCGGTGAGGGGCAAAGTCTCCGAAAAGTGCCACTTCTCTCAAGTGGCACCGGGCCACATTGGCGATCAACGCAAGCGTTGCTCGCTGTAGACAGGGTTCGCCTCGCCTCCCCGCACCGCACCGGGGCGCAACATGCTAGATTTGGAAATTGTGGGCGAACTGCGCACCCCCCCGAATCCCGACGAACAGCGCCTGCTCGATCAGATCGCAGCCCGGGAGGCGGCGCTCGTCGATCGCGTCGTCCAGTGGGCTCGGATCAACTCCGGCAGCCGCCATCGATCGGGTCTCGATCGGATGCGCCACGAGCTGAGGCTCACGTTCGCGCAGCTGGGAGGCGAGGTCAGCGAGGTCGCACTGCCGAGCCACGAGGAGATCGACAGCAACGGCATCGCCCAGCCGTCCGAGCCCGCCCCCGCCCTCCGCATCCAGCAGCGTCCCACCGCACCCCTGCGGATCGCGCTGACCGGTCACTACGACACGGTCTTCCCTGCCGATCACCCTTTCCAGGATGTCACCGAGATCGACGCCAACCACCTCCGCGGTCCCGGCGTCGCCGACATGAAGGGGGGGCTCGTCGTCCTGTTCGAGGCGCTGCGTGCCCTCGAGCAGTCAGCCAACGCGGCCAACGTCGGCTGGGAAGTCCTGCTCAGCCCCGACGAAGAAATCGGATCGCTCGGGTCGCGATCCGCGCTGGCCAAACTGGGCGCCTGGGCGCACCTCGGCCTGACCTACGAGCCCGCCCTGCCCGACGGCGCGCTCGCGGGCAGCCGCAAGGGGAGCGCCAAGCTCTCCCTGGTGGTGCGTGGCCGTGCCGCCCATGCAGGCCGCGAGCACCACCTCGGGCGCAATGCCGTCGTCGCCGCCGCCCGCTTCGCCACCGCCCTCGACGCACTCAACGGGATCCGGGACGGCACGACGTTCAACATCGCGCGGATCGACGGCGGCGGCCCCACGAACATCGTCCCGGGACTCGCCATCTGCCGTTTCGAGGTGCGGCCCCCCAGCGAAGCTGACTGGAGCTGGGCCGAGGCGGAGATCGAGCGACTGGTCGACGCCACCAACGCGGTCGACGGCGTCCATGCCGAGCTTCACGGTGGTCTGGTCCGCCCGCCGAAGCCCCTGGTCGGCGCCAACCGGCGGCTCTTCGCGCTGGCGCGGGAGGTGGGGCGCGCCCTGAACCTCGACCTCACCTGGCGAGACACGGGAGGCGTCTGCGAGGGGAACAACCTGTGGGGCGCGGGCTGCCCGAACATCGACACGCTGGGCGTCCGTGGTGGCGAGATCCACTCCGACCGCGAGTACGTCGTCCCTTCCAGCCTGGTGGAGCGAAGCCAGCTCTCCGCCCTGCTGCTGCTGCGGCTGGCCGGCGGTGCGCTCACGCGGAGCGACCTCGAGGAGCCCGCACCATGATTCTCGTTCGACCTGCCCACCTCGACGATCTCGGCGCGGTGCTCGGCCTCACGAGCCGTGCCGGCCCCGGGTTCACGAGCCTTTCGCTCGGGGAGAGCGAAATCGCCGCGCGGCTGGAGAACTCGCTCGCCAGCTTCGCCACCGACGTGACCTCGCCCGGCGACGAGATGTACTTCTTGCTCGTTGTCGACACGGCATCGCAGCAGGTCCTGGGCATCGCCGGGATCTCCGCGCGGGTCGGGGTGACGGTGCCCTTCTTCAGCTACCGCCGCACCACCCTCGCGCAGTGCTCGTCGGCCGTCGGGCGACGCTTCGACATGGACGCCCTGTACCCGGTCAATGAGACGGCAGGGGCGACCGAGGTCGGCACCCTGTTCGTCGTTCCCGAGGCGCGGGGCACGGGCAGCGGGCGACTCGTCGCCCGCTCTCGCTATCTGCTCATGGCTGTCGCGCCGCAGCGCTTCGGCGAAACCGTCGTCGCCGAGCTGCGCGGTGTCGTCGACGCCCAGGGGCGGTCGCCATTCTGGGACGCCCTCGGCAGACCATTCTTTCGTATGGAATTCGAAGAGGCCGATCGGATCAGCGCGACGGACAACCAGTTCATCTCCGACCTGCTCCCCAAGCACCCGATCTACCTCGATCTGCTTCCCCCCGCGGCTCGCGAGGTCATCGGCGTCGCCCACCCCGAGGGGCGCGCCGCACGACGCCTGCTCGAAGCAGAAGGGTTTCGCCATCGAGGGTTGGTCGACGTCTTCGACGCGGGACCGATCCTCACGGCAAAGAAGCGCCGTATCGAAACCTGTCGGAGCAGCCGCACCGCGACCGCCTGGCTCCAGAAGCCAGATCCCGACCGAGCCCGCGACGCCCTGGTCGCCACGGATCGTCTGCCCGATTTCCGGGTCTGCGCGGCGCGGGTGGCGCTGGAAGAGGAACGGGTGATGATCGACGACGACGTCGCCCGCGCGCTCGGAGTGGGGACAGGCGACCAGACACGAGTGATTTCGTTCTGATGGCACACCTGGGCAAGCTCTTCGTCGGCGGGGTCTGGCAACAAGGCCGCGGCGACCCGATGGTGTCCCGCGACCCGGCCAACGACGACGAGCTCTGGACGGGCCACGCGGCGTCTGTGGCCGACGCGGCCGCGGCCGTGGCGGCCGCTCGCCGCGCGTTCCGCACCTGGTCACGGACGTCGCTGGCAGATCGCCGCAAGATCGTCTTCCGCTTCCGCGATCTGGTCACTCAGCACGAGCAGGAGCTCGGCGAGCTGATCGCCCGTGAGACTGGCAAGCCGCGTTGGGAAGCTCGCGCCGAGGCGCGCGCCATGGCCGCCAAAGTCGACATTTCGATGCGCGCCCACGAGGCGCGGGCGGGGTACCAGGAGACGCGCACCGTGTTCGGCCGCGCAGCACTGCGCCACCGCCCCCACGGTGTGATGGTCGTGCTCGGTCCGTACAACTTTCCCGGGCACCTGCCCAATGGCCACATCGTGCCCGCGCTCATTGCCGGCGACACGATCGTCTTCAAGCCCTCCGAGCTGGTCCCGGCAGTGGGCGAGGCGATGGCCACCCTGTGGTCCCAGGCGGGCCTGCCCAGCGGCGTGTTCAACCTGGTCCAGGGCGGGGGCGCGACGGGAGCGGCACTCCTCGATCCCGACGCCATCGACGGAGTGCTGTTCACGGGCTCCGCGCAGACCGGGGCCGCCATCCACCGCGCCTTCGCCGGACGCACCGACGTCATCCTGGCGCTCGAGATGGGCGGCAACAACCCGCTCGTCGCGTGGCGACCGCAGGACGTCGAGGCCTCCGCCAGCTTGATCGTGCAGTCCGCATTCGTGACCACGGGGCAGCGGTGTTCCTGCGCGCGACGGTTGATCGTGCCCGCGGGACCCGATGGCGATCGACTCGTCTCGGCTGTCGCCGCCCTCACACGAACCGCCCGTATCGGCGCGTGGCACGAGGACCCTGCGCCGTTCATGGGACCCCTGGTCTCGGCTGCGGCGGTGGACCGCCTGCTCGCGGCCCAGCAACAGCTCCTCGACGCAGGCGCGCAACCGGTGCTGATCAGCTCCCGCATCCCGGGGCGAACCGCGGCATTCGTCAGCCCCGGTCTGCTCGAGCTCGGCACCGTGAGCGCGCCGGACGAGGAGGTCTTCGGCCCCCTGCTGACGGTGGCGCGCGCCCGGGATTTCGAGCACGCGATCGAGCTCGCCAACGACACGCGCTACGGCCTCGCCGCCGGGCTGATCGCGGACGACTCGCGACTGTGGGACGAGTTCGTCGCGGAGGTTCGCGCCGGCGTCGTCAACTGGAACCGCCCGACGACGGGGGCTGCGTCCACCCTGCCCTTCGGGGGGCCGGGCGTCAGCGGCAACCATCGCCCGGGTGCGTGGTACGCCGCCGACTACTGCGCGTATCCGGTCGCGAGCCAGGAGGCCGACGCCATCGAGACCATCACGGCGCCCGGCCTCGGACGTGAGGAGGACGCCGGGTGAGCACGGTCGAGGCCAACTTCGACGGCTTGATCGGCCCCACCCACAACTACGCCGGACTCAGCGTCGGTAACCTGGCCAGCGAGCGACACGGCGGCCAGGTTGCCCACCCCCGGCGGGCGGCGCTCCAGGGCCTCGCCAAGATGAAACTCCTGGTCGACCGGGGCCTCTGCCAGGGCGTCTTGCCACCGCAGGAGCGACCGGCCATCTGGCGACTCCGCGAGCTTGGTTTCCACGGTACCGACGTCCAGATCCTCGACCAGGCGTGGCGCCAGGTGCGCCCCCTGGTGGTGCAGCTCTGCTCCGCATCGTCGATGTGGGCGGCCAATGCCGCCACTGTCTGCCCCTCCGCCGACACCCACGACGGCCGCGTGCACCTGACGCCCGCAAACCTGCTCAGCATGCCTCACCGCGCGCTCGAGAGTCGGGAGACGAGCCGGGCCCTCGCGCGCGCCCTACCAGACCCCGCGCACTTCGTGCACCACCCTCCCCTGCCCGCCCAGCACGACCTCGCCGACGAGGGCGCCGCCAACCACCTGCGGCTCGCACCCGGCTACGGGGAGCCCGGCGTCGAGGTGTTCGTCTTCGGTCGCGCCGCGTCCACGAGCCACATCCCGGGTCGCTACCCCGCGCGGCAGACCCGGGAAGCGGGCGAAGCGATCGCACGCCGCGCCGGACTCGATCCCGCGCGCACGGTCTTCTGCCAGCAGTCGCCCCAGGCGATCGACGCCGGCGCCTTCCACAACGATGTGGTCGCGGTCAGCGACGGGACGACCTTGCTCTGCCACGAGTCCGCCTTTGCCGAGCGTGAGTCCACCATCGCTGCGCTGCACCGAGCAGCCGCGAGCCACTTCGCCCCACAGCTGCTCGAGATCTCCGCGCGCGAGCTGCCGCTCGCCGACGCCGTCCGCTCGTATCTCTTCAACTCCCAGCTGGTGCAGCCCCCCGGTCACGCCCGCCAGCTGCTGCTCGCGCCGGCGGAGGTCGCGGAGAACGCCGCGTCCCGCGCGGTCTGCGAACGACTCGTGGCCAGCGGCGGTCCCATCGGAGCCGTCGAGTACACCGATCTGCGCGAGAGCATGCAGAACGGTGGAGGCCCCGCGTGCCTGCGACTGCGGGTCGTGCTGACGGAGACGGAGCAAGCGGCCGTGAACCCGCTCCAGCTACTCGACGACACCCGCCACGCGCAGCTGGTCGCCTGGGTCGAGCGCCACTATAGAGACGAGCTTCACCCTTCCGATCTCGGGGATCCGTCCCTGCTCGAGGAGAGCCGCGCCGCGCTCGACGAGCTGACGGGTCTGCTCGGACTCGGCGCCGACTTCTACGAGTTTCAGCGGGTCTGACACGCCTGCCTACATTGTGCGCGCCACGTTTCCCCGACTCCCGCGCTTGCCCTTCGACCGAGCCTCCCCTCGAGAACCGGCCGTTCAACTTTTCGACGCGGAAGGATTTGCTATCATACGAGTTGCAGGTCCGACTCCGGACCGGCACTGGAGCGAGGCGCAGAACGTGATGGCGAGATGGATCCTGGTGTGGTCGTTAGTCAGCATCCTGGCACCGATCGCGTTCGCTGCCGGCTGCGGCGGCAAGGAGGAAGCCGGTCCCAGTGGTGTCAGGTACGGCGAGGGCGGATACCCGAGCTACCCCCGTGACGCAGCTCCCGTGGACATGACCTGCGAGCCCGTCGGCAGTCAGCGCGAATGCGTCGTCGAGACGGTGACCAACGGCATCAAGTCCTGCTTCCGCGGCAAGGCGGTTTGCCAGGGCGAAGACGGCTGGTCTACCTGCCTGGATGCGACGGACGCCAGAGCGATGTCCGCTGCCCTCAAGGCAGCGCCACCGTCAGGCGCTGCGGGCGCCGCAGGCGCCGGTGCCACCGCCGACCAATCCGAGGTCGCGGGAGCCGGCAGCGACGGCTAGCCCCTGCCGCTGCGCGGGTCGCCCGTCAGGGTCCCCTCGACGTAAGAAAACCAGGTGAACTGGGACTGGCGCTCGGTCAGTCCCAGCCGCAGGCGCCGCTCGCGCAACCACCCGTTGGCACGCCGCAGGCGCCGCTCGCGCAGCCGTCGAACGCCGCGCCGGTATCGGCCGACCCGTGGGCGAAGGTGGCGGAAAGGATGCGGCGGAGCGGGGCCCCCGTTTCGGGATGACGCTCGAGCGGCGGATCGCTCATCCGCTGCTCCGTCTCGAAAATGCCGGTGGGATTGCCGTCGGGACCCAGGATCTCGTACTCGTAGATGGCCATAGCGCTGGTGGGAGCCCACCCGCCCCGGGATGGGTTCAGGTTTTTGTGGGGCCGCTGCCGCGGCCCTCGTCTCAGCGATCGATGGCTGGGCTCGGTCCCACGCCGCCTCCGGCCCATCGTCCGCCGCACGAACGTAGCTGGATCTACCTCCGGGTGTACCCGGACTGAGGCGCCGCGCGTTTCGTGGCAGACTGCGCCAGGGTCCGGGGAGGGAACTCAGCCGGGTCGGGCGCGCCCGTGTCGCCCAGGAAAGTCGATGGCCGAGGTCTTCAGCGGAAATCTGACAGGGGCTCACATCCCATCGCAGCAGCTACCAGGAGTCCGCTTTGCGCTGGAGCGGCAGCTGGGTCGAGGAGGCACCGCCACCGCCTACTTCGGGGTCCGCATCTCACCCGAGGGGCACGCCCCTGTGGTGGTCAAGATCGTACACCCGGAGCTCGTGGTGAAGGCGGGCACCACCGCGTCCATCGTGGCGCGAAAGGAATTCGAGGCGCTGGCGCGAGTGAGCGGCCGCATCCCCCCCAACCCGTTCGTGATCCGGCTCTACGACGCCGGCTCGCTCGCCTACCGTTCAGCGGGCGCAGTTCTGGAGCTGCCGTGGCTCGCCCTCGAGTACGTGCACGGGGGGGTCGAGGGCACCACGCTGGAGGATCGGATCGACTACGCAGTACGGGTGACGGGCACCGCCTTCGACTGCGTCCGCGTGGCACGTGTCGTCGAGCACGTGTGCTCGGGCCTCGACGAAGTTCACGCCGTCGGGGTCATTCACCGCGACCTCACCCCCAACAACATCCTGTGTTGCGGAGTGGGAGGCGCCGAAGTGTTCAAGCTTTCCGACTTCGGCATCGCCCGCAGCGAGGGCATGGAGATGACCTTCGGAGCCTCGGTGCTGGGCACCCCGGGGTACATGCCCCCGGAGCAACTCGGAGTGGGCGAGGTGGGACCCGCCTCGGACGTCTTCGCCCTGGCCGCGCTCACCTATCGTGCCCTCGCGGGAGAGAACTACTTCAGCGCCCGCACCCCCATCGAGGCCCTCTCGCAGGCACAGGTTCCTCAGCGGCGTTCGCTGCTGGAGGCCAAAACCCTACCGGAGGAACTGGTCGCCGATCCCGAGCGCTGCCGCCGGATCGACGCGGTGCTGGCCAGCGCCACCCACGGCAACCCCAGGGAGCGCCTAGGATCCGGGCGGGTCTTCGCCGGCGCGCTGCTGCCCTTGCTCGCCGGACAGGCGACTCCTTGCTCGGTGTCCTTGCGCCCCCGCGCGATCCCGCGCCTGCAAGCGTTCGCACCCGATCAACGGTGGATGGTGCGACACCCTCCCGGCGACGACCGCGTCATCACGTCCGCCGCCTGGGACAGCGATGGACACTGCCTGGCCGCCACGATCAACGGACTCGAGCTGTGGGACGGCGCCACCTGGCACCCGGCCCCGGAAGAACAGCTCGCTCTCCCGCGCGGTTCGCGGTGTGTGTTCCGGGTCGGCCCAGGTCGCTGGCTGGTCGCCGGCGAGCGCGGCACGGTCGCCGAGTACGGCGGCCACGGCGCCCGCGCCGTGTTCACGGCCCCAGATCCGAACTGGCGCTTCACGGCGGTCAGTGGCGATCCGCACGACCTGTGCGCGTTCGTCGCTCAGGGCAGGGAAGGACCGCCGCAGCTCTGCGCCTGCGTGGGCGGGCGCTGGCTCAAGCCGCTAGCGGTTCCCGATGCCAGCTACGTCGGTGGGCTCGCCCGCCTCGACGACGAGCGCTGGGTGGTGGCCGGACGCACGCGGGCCGGGCGCGGCTTCGCCAGCGTCTTCAGCCCGCTGCACTGGGAGCTGGAACCGCTCGCCATCACCGATACCCGGGCCTACGTGGCGGCGACGGGACAGCACGAGCTCGGGCTCGCGCTGGTCGTGGGAGTGGAAGGCCGCGTCGCCGAGATCGAGAATGGACACGTGCGCCCCGTGGACCTCCCGGAGCCCATCGCGCTCTCGGCCTGCGCCGTCGACATCGTCGGCCGACGCTGGGTGGGCGCGGCCGGGGCCCTGTGGGTGAGCGGCGGGGATAGTGGGTGGTTGCGTGGGTGGCAGGACCCGTCCTGGCGAGCGCCGTTCGTCAGCCTGTACGCTGACGTCGGGCTCGTCGTGGCGATGACCGCCACCGGCGGCGTGCTCGAAAACCGAACCTCTCGGTCAGAGATCAGTTCGGCCATGGCGCGACGCCTGAGCGCGCCACCGTAGTCGGTCCTCGCCCCCCCCGGCGGTTGCGGGGACTACCCGTCGAGCCCGAGCTCGTTCTCGCGAAGCTGAGCGAGTGTCTGTCGCTGTCGGATGATCCGCAGGCTCCCGTCCTCCCGGAGCAACAGTTCCGGAGCCTGCGGGTGGGAGTTGTAACCAACGAGCGACATCGCGGCGACGTAGGCACCGGCGCCGCCAACAACGACGTGGTCGCCCACTTCCGGGTCGGCCATGGGCCGCGGTGCGATGTGTCCGTGGGCATCGAGCGTCTGGGAATCGCCGCTCTCACAGCACTTGCCGCAGACCACCCGAGCGCTCAGGTCGGCTGGCAGCGCGTGCTCGGAAGAGAGCAGCTCACCGTGGCGGGACACGACATCGAAGGGGTGCCGGGAGCCATAGAGCAGCGGCCGCGTGCTTGATTCCATACCCCCATCGAGAATCAGAAAGTCGAACCCATCGGGGCCGGACGACTTCTTGTCGATGACCGTCGTCACCAGGTATCCCGCATTCGCCACGATGTAGGTTCCAGGCTCGACGCCCATCGTCAGCTGCCTCCCCGTACGCTCCGCGTATTCGGTAAACCGTTGCTTGGCGTGTGCACCCAGGGCCTGGATGTCGGCAGGCTGTTCGTCGGGCATCCGGCCTTCCTTGAAGCCACCGCCGAGGTTCAGCCCGCGCGCCTCCGGGAAATAGCGTTCGGTGATCGCCAGCATGCGATCGATGTTCGCCCGCCACGATTCTGGGTCACCGCCCGAACCGATGTGGACGTGCACCACGTCGATCTCCACACCGCAACCGCGCGCGAGCTCCAGGGCGCGGGGAAGATTCTCCAGGTGGATACCAAAGCTGGAGTACTTGTCGCCGGTGTTCCGCGTGGCGCTCTCGCCAGATCCCGCACCGGGGTTCACGCGCAGCGCAAGCTTGGCGCCAGCGCTGCTGGCAAACGGAGCCACCAGCTCCAGCTGCAGCAGTGAGCAGGCATTGTACTTCATCCCCGCCACGATCATTCTGTTGAGGTCCTCGCGATCCTCGCCGCGCGGCACCTCCTGGGTGGTGAGCATGATGCGCTCGGGGCCAATACCGGCAGCCACCGCGCGACGCGCCTCGTTCAGCGAGCTGGCGTCGATGCGCAACCCGGCTCGCCCAATCACCTGCAGCAGCGCCTGGCTCGAGTTGGCCTTCATCGCGTAGCCCGCGTAGAGCCCGAACGCATGGGGCATCGCCAGCACCGCGCGGCAGCGCTCGACGATGTGCTGCTCGTCGTACAGATAGAACGGCGTCCCCACGAGGGCGGCCGCCTCGACGATCTTCCGTGGCGTGACCCGCCCGCTGGTGCTTACCGGCATCGCATGCTCACAGCGTCAGGTTGTCGCGGATGCTCGCCACCGCGCGCTCGATGTTCTCGCGGTGACCGAACGAGCTGAGTCGGAAGTATCCTTCCCCACTGGGACCGAAGCCCGCCCCCGGGGTCCCCACAACGAGGGCTTCTCCGAGCAGCTTGTCGAAGAACTCCCACGACTTCATCCCGCGTGGCGTCCGCATCCAGACGTATGGCGCATTGTCCCCACCGTAGACCTGGAGACCGAGCTCCTGCAGGGCACGGCGAATGATCGCAGCGTTCTGCATGTAGTAGTCGACCAGTCCCTGACACTCCTTCAGCCCCTGGTCGCTCAGCGCCGCCACTCCACCGGCCTGCACCACGTTGGAGGGACCGTTGAAGAAGGTGCTCTGCCGCCGCCGCCAGAGCTGGTTGAGCTTGCCTGCTCCGCCATCCTCCACGGCCAGGGCCTGCGGGATCACCGCCCACCCCAGACGCACTCCGGTGAACCCAGCGACCTTGGAGAAGCTGCTGAGCTCGATCGCGCATTCCTTCGCGCCCTCGATCTCGTAGATGCTCCGCGGCAGCGAGTCGTCCTGGATGAAGGCGGAATAGGCCGCGTCGAAGAGGATCACCGCACGGTGCTCCCGGGCGTAGGCGACGAACCGAGTCAACTGCTCCTTCGTCGCGACCGCGCCGGTCGGGTTGTTTGGACTGCACAGGTAGACGAGATCGACCTTCTTCTGCGGCAGATCGGGAAAGAAACCGTTGGCCGCCGTGCAAGGCATGTACTCGATCCGGTCGTACTGCTGGGTCGCCGCGTCGAAACTGCCCGCGCGCCCAGCGATCACGTTGGTGTCCACGTAGACGGGGTAGGCCGGATCCTGCACGGCAACGACGCTGTCGGCGGCGAAGATCGACTGGATGTTGCCGCTGTCGGGCTTGGCGCCATCGCTGACGAAGATCTCGTCAAGGCCCAACTCGACGCCCCGGCGCTCGTACAACCGCGCCAGCGCCTCGCGCATCGGTGGATCCCCCTCGTAGTCGCCGTAGCCGGAGTAGGTGTCGGCCTTCGCCAGACGCTCGACGCCAGCGTGCAATCCGGCCACCACGGTTGGCGTGAGCGGCTCGGTGGTGTCGCCGATACCCAGCCTCATGAGCGTCACGCCCGGGCGCTGCTCGAGGAAGGCACGGGTGCGCCGCGCGATCTCTGGAAAGAGATAGCCAGCAGCCAGCTTGTCGTAGTTCGGGTTGATCTTGGCCATCAGGGTCTCGAATCGCAGTCGTCAGAGCTTGACGGTGAATGCCTCGGGGAGCACCGCGCCATCGGCCACGTGGGTGACGGGGCCAGTCATGTCAATCGCGAAGTCGTCGGTCACGGTGATCGCGAGCTCTCCGCCCGGCATGTGCACGGTGATCCGCTCATCGCACAGCCCCAACCTGCGAGCCACCGCGGCCGCTGCGCTGCTGCTGCTGCCGGAGGCCAGCGTGTATCCCGCCCCGCGTTCCCAGATCTCGATCTGGATGTCGTTGCGACCCAGCACCTTCATGAACTGCACGTTGGTGCGGTTGGGGAAACGCGGCTCGTTCTCGATCAACGGGCCCAGCTCGTGGGCGAGTTCGGACGAGATCTCGCTCATCGGGAGGACGCAATGGGGATTGCCGATCGTCGCAGCGCAGAAGGTCAGGCGGTGGCCACCAACCTCCAGCGTCTCCTCGAGTACTTCCCGCGGCTCACCGGCGACGGGGATGGCCTCGCTGTGAAAGCTGACCCGCCCCATCTGCACCTGGATCGCCTCGGCCCCTTCGTGAACCCGACAGCGAACGGTGCCCCCGAGCGTGCTCACCGTGAACGGATCGTGCGCAACGAGCTTCTGATCGAACAGGTAGCGACAGAAGATGCGCAGCCCGTTGCCGCTCTTCTCCGCCTCGCTGGCGTCGGGGTTGAAGATGCGGAGCGCAAAATCCGCGTCGCTGGTCGGCAGCGGCCCCCAGAGAATTCCGTCTGAGCCGACACCGTAGTTGCGATGACAGATGGTCCTGATCTCGGTGGGCGTCAGATCACGGTCGACCGCATCGGAAGCGATCACCAGGTAATCGTTGCCAAGCCCGTGATACTTGTGAAATTTCATGTGCTTCCGGGTAAGCCCCAGGCCAGAGAGGGCTTCCGGTCGTAGTATGCGCCCCGGGGTTTTTCAAGCGTCGCCGGCGACCCGACCGGTCACCGACGACGCGGCGCCCGAGACGCAGCGCACAGCACTGGAGCGAATCAGGAGAGGCGGGAGCGCAGAGTGTCCAGGCTGGGAGCGTCACTGGCCACCACGCGGAGCGTGAAGGGCTGCTTTGCGCTGCCGTAACGCGCGACGTCAAATGCGCTGCCAGCGTACAGGCGTTCGAGGAAACTGGTCAGCTCGGGCTGGAACCGCGCGCGAGTTTCCTCGTCGTTGCGAGCCACCAGGCGGTCGGGGACCCGAAACAGGAGTTCGTCGGTGCGGAAGGCAAACCCCGGGGACAGCCCCGCCTCGCTCTCGAGGAGCCGCGCCGCCCGCAAGGTGCGGCGGAATGCATCCGCCAGGCGCTGCTCGGGAGGCAACCCCGCTCGCTTGCGGCTGAAGAGCAAGCCGGGTCGCCCCTCCGCCTGGTCGAGATAGTAGTCCGCGCCGTGACCGGTGAGCAGAATGCCGGGACCGTGGTGCACGTGCGAGTAGTCAGTGACGTCGATCAGCACCTCATCGTCCAGCGTCCCTTCCCGGATCCACCGATGGAACACCTTCACGACTGGCTCCAGCGGGACGTCGTCCTGCCGGGTGAACAGCTTCAGTTGCAACTTTTCGGTCTGCATCGCGGCCTCTACTGTCCTGCTTCTGTCATGCGCTGGTAGCACTGATGCGCGGCCTCGACGAACAGCTGCGCCTCCTCGATGAGCTGGTGCGCGCTCTCGAGCGTCTCGCCGTTGATGCCTTGCTCGTGAACGCGGAAAAGGTAGTGGGCGAACTTGCCGCCCGCATACGGGTCATGGAAGACCCCGGTATCGTACAGGTGAGCCCGGAACTCGCGCACCACCTCCTCGGGAGCGTCGCTCACGTTCGCGTTCCGTCGCCGCGTCAGCGCGCGAGCTGCGATGAGCATCGCCTTGTAGGCGCGATGCGCGGCGGCACCCGCCGCGCCGTCGTCGAGCTGAAGCTGTGCCTCGAACACCTCGCGTTCACTCGCCTGCAGCTCCATGTCAGTGAAGTTGACGACCTCCCCCGCGCATTCGCCGACGCCGATGTCACCGATCGTGTATTCGCGTGGATCGCCCCAGTCAGCGTAGAATGAAGGATCCTGCTCGTGGGGGGGCACGTGGGTGAACTGATCGAGCAGCTTGCGCCATTCCTTGCGCCCGAAGCGACCGACCCAGTCCTGGAACGACTCCTCCGGGCCGCGCTCGCGCGTGAAGCGTTCGGTCACCGCGTCGAGCAGCTCCGGCACCCGCTTCGAGGGCACCGCGCCCACCGCCAGCCCGAAAGCGCCCCCGTTGTGGCGATACTGTCCGCCAATCACCAGCTGGAAGTGCGGAACTCGCCGCCCGCCAACATTGCGACTGACCCCCAGAAAGCCGATGTCGGCGATGTGGTGCTGACCGCACGAGTTGAAGCAGCCGCTGCACTTGACCCGAAGGTCCTCCGCCGCGGCCCGGTCTGCTCCCAGCACGCTGAGTCGTCGACGCAGCTCGACCGCCAGTCCTCGGGACGAGGAGATCCCGAGCTTGCAAGTGTCAGTACCCGGGCAGGCCGTCACGTCACGGATCGTGTCCGCGCCGTCCTCGGCGAGCCCCAGCTCGCGCAGCGACGCGTAGAAGGACGGGAGATCCGCCTCCGCGATCCAGCGCACGACCAGGTTCTGATCGACGGTTGCGCGCAGCGTGTCGCCGGTGAAGCGGCGGAGCAGATCCGCCACCCCCCGCGCCTGGTCGGAGGTGAAATCGCCCAGCGGAAGCGTGATGGTCGCGGCCGCATAGCCCGGCTGGCGCTGGGCGCGGACGTTGGTGCGGCGCCACGGTTCGAAGCCGCCCGACGGAAGTGGAGCATCGAGCGGAGCGCCTGCGCGGAGCGGCTGCTCGGCACCCGCGTGGAGGTCAGTCAGGTAAGCCGTCCACCTGGGATCGGCTCGCAGCTGCTCGCGCTCCTCGCGAACCCGACGGGCAAACTCCTCGATGCCCAGCTTCTTGACGACGAATTTGAGCCGAGCGCGAGCCCGGTTCTCGCGCTCGCCAAGCTGGGAAAACACGCGGCAAACGGCCTGAGCCAGCGGCAGCAGCTCCGCCTCGGGCACGAACTCGTCCAGCAACTTCGCGGCGTATGGAACGGCTCCCAGACCGCCTCCCACGTAGAAGCGGAAGCCGCGGCGCTCTTCACCGTCCACTTCGCGAGTGGTCGCTATGCAGCCGATGTCGTGGATGTTGGTGAGCCCACACGACCCATCCTCGCACCCGGAGAAAGCGATCTTGAATTTGCGCCCAAAGTCCTGGGTATCGTCGTGGCCGAGAAGAAAGAAGGCAAGCGCGTTGGCGTGGGGCGTCACGTCGAACGCCTCCCCCGGGCAGACCCCAGCGAAGGGGCAGGCCGTGACGTTGCGCACCGAGTTCCCGCACGCCTCTCGCGTCGTGATCCCGACGGCGGCCAGCCGCCGCATCAGGTCCGGGGTGTCGTCGAGGTGAACGAAGTGGAGCTGGATGTCCTGGCGCGTCGTCACGTGCAGGATCGAGTCGGAGTACTCCTCGGCGAGCTCCGCCAGCACGTCGAGCTGCTCCGCCGAGATCGCCCCGAAGGGGATCTTGATGCGCATCATGCCGGGCGCCTCCCACAGCGTGCCGGGACCCTTCGTCAGCTCGGAGGGGTAGCCAATGGTGCGGGTGCGTTGGCCATCGTAGCGCTGGCCGTTGTCGTAGCGCTGACCGTAGGCGCCGCGGCGTAGGCGGGTCTCGGCGAACAGCTTGTCGTCGATCTTGCCTTGCCGCTTGAGCGCGAGCTGGCTCTCGAAGACGTCGATCTCCTCGTTCCACTCGGGGCGAATGCAGTCGGCGAGTGCGGCCTTCCAGCTGGGTACGTCTGTCATCGTCGTCTGGAGCTCCGTGGCTGATGGGTAGGATATAGTCTCAATTTCCGATGCATCAAGTCGTGTTTGATCCATGCGGTGTCTTTTCCCTACAAATGACTGGTAATTGGTCCACCAAAAAGCTCACTAAAATAGTCAAGAACATAGACGACGACCCGGGTGCCGCGGGCGCGCGCGGGTCTCTGGAGGCATCGAGTTCCGGTGACCATCGGAACGTCGTCGGCCCCGTGGTAGGAGGCGCGACTACGATGCGATACCGACGAGCCCTGCTGCCAACCCTGAAAGAAGCCCCCGCCGACGCAACGAGCGTTTCGCATGTTCTCTTACTTCGCGCCGGGTTCGTCCGCCGGATTGGCGCGGGCATCTACAGCTTCCTGCCGGCCGGCGTTCGAGTGCTGCACAAGATCGAAGGCATCATTCGACGGGAGATGAACGCGGCTGGCGCCGAAGAGCTCCTGCTACCCGCCCTCCTGCCCTCCGACTACTTTCGGGAATCCGGTCGCTGGGAGCTGTTCGGGGACACCCTGCTTCGACTCAAGGATCGCAAGGGGGGAGACTACCACCTGGGCCCAACCCACGAGGAGATCATCACCGATCTGGCGCGCCGCGAGATCCGCAGCTACCGCGACGTGCCGAAGAACCTCTACCAGATCCAGACGAAATTCCGTGACGAGCCACGACCCCGTGGCGGGCTGCTGCGCTGCCGCGAGTTCACCATGAAGGACGCCTACTCCTTCGATACCACCGAGGAGACGGCGCGGGAGAGCTACGAGTCGATGCGGGAGGCATACACCCGCATCTTCGATCAACTCGGTCTCGACTACCGCATGGTCGGCGCGGACTCGGGAGCGATGGGAGGCTCGGGCAGCGCTGAGTTCCAGGTGCTGGTGCAGAGTGGAGAAGACGAGATCGCCGCCTGCAACGCCTGTGACTATGCGGCCAACACGGAGGTCGCCACCACCCCCCCCGGACCCGGCATCGGGCCTGATACCGCCGACGTGCCTCCGGTCGAGAAGGTGCACACCCCCAACCAGAAGACGATCGAGGAGGTGAGCGCATTCCTCGGTGCCGAGCCCCGTTTCTTCCTCAAGAGCCTGCTGTACGTCGCCGGCGGCCAGGTGGTGATGGCCGTGGTGCGTGGTGACCACGAGGTCAACGAGATCAAGCTGGCCCGCGCCCTTTGCGTGGGGGAGGTCTTCCTCGCCAGCGCCGCGGACATCGAGCAGGCGACCGGCGCCGCGGTCGGATTCGCCGGCCCGGTCGGTTTCCCGGGACGTCTCATCGTCGACCGCGACGCAGCCCTGGTGCGCGGTGCCATCTCCGGCGCGAACGAGACTGACCAGCACATCAAGAACGTGCTCCGCGACCGCGACTACGCTGGCGATGTGGCCGACATCCGCGCGGTGCGCGACGGCGACACCTGCCCCGAGTGTGGCGGCCAGCTCAAGCTGTATCGCGGAATCGAAGCCGGGCACATCTTCCTCCTCGGCACGCACTACAGCGCCAAGATGAACGCCACCTACCTGGATGAGGCAGGAGAGCACCGCACCCTGGTGATGGGCTGCTACGGCATCGGCGTCTCGCGCCTCGTCGCCACGGCCGTCGAGCAGCACCACGACGACAACGGCATCCTCTGGCCCATGAGCATCGCCCCGTACCAGGTGCACATCGCTCAGCTCGGGGAGGAGACGGAGGTCGTCGACACGGTCGCCCGCCTCGAGCGGGAGCTGGAAGCGCTGGGCTTCGACGTGCTGGTCGATGACCGCGACGAGCGGCCCGGGGTCAAGTTCAAGGACGCCGATCTGATCGGCGTTCCCCTGCGCGTCACCGTGGGCGCCAAGGCCCTGAAACGTGGAGGTATCGAGCTCAAGCCCCGCAGCGAGCCCAATCCCAAGGCCGCCGAGCTGATCCCGATCGACGCCGCGGTGGAGACGATTGCGGCCCGGATCCGCGACGCCCTCGCCACCCCCTAGAGAACAACAAACAGGTTGTTTGTTATTCCAAGTCAACGACCTGGAACACCGACAGGGCAGCAGCGCCAGCGGGAAGCGCCTGTCTCCGGGTGCCTCGCCCCTGCTGGGCGCCCGGAGACAGGTGTTTTCCGCGTCGGGCAAACTGATCGGTGTTCTAGGTCCAGACGGTTGCGGACTATCCGTTCCCCCGGGCCATCCTGCGGGGGTCCAGCATCGGCTCGCGGGCGAGAGCTCCCATTGAGCCGGAGGCGTCAGCGCCCTATACTCGCATCTCGGGTGGAAGCGGCTGGCCTGAGAACGTGGTTTCTGCGGGACCTGCTGGCGTCGATCGAGCGACGCGAGCGTGCGGCAACGCTGCGCCTGGCGCAGCGACTCCCCGAGCGCCTGCGCCAGTACGTCGACCGGGGCCACATCGGCAGCAGCAACCCCACGGACGCGATCCCCCTCGACGCCGGCGAGGAACTGCTGCTCGCCATCGACACCATCCTCGGCGACGGCTCGGGACGCCTGCTCGAAGACACGGCCGGTGAGCTGGCCACCCGGGCCCTGCTGCGCAGCACGTCCGGCGTCGTCTCGGGCGATCTCCAGGCCACGATGGCGCGCCAGCGCACTGCGCTCGAGCGGCCCTTCATCGGTGTCGACGTGCGCTTCGAGCTCACCCGCAATGAGGCCGGCTTCGCCCTGCTCGTCGGGGTCCGCGGCCGGCCCCGCGCCACCAAGCTGCTGCGGCACCTGGCCACGGGCACGATCCGCTCCACTCACCGGTTCGCCCGGGAATCGGACACGGACGCGCTGCGGATCTACGGTGACACCCTCGGGGATCGAGCAGAGCTCACCGTCCGCGTGCGGACCCCGTCCGCGGAGCCCGAAACACCACCAACCCCGGTCCCCACCCCCTCACGGCGGCCGATGTCGCGCCAGATGCGCGCGCCATCCCTCACGGAACAGGTCGACCGCATCATGACCAGTGCGGGGCTTGGCTCGCTGCCGCCACCCAGTCGCCCCAGCAACCCGCGACTGCCCGTGATCGAGACGAACGACGTACCAACGCTCCCCCCCAGTCGCCGTCCGCCGCGCAGCACCGACAAATCGTAGGCGAGGCACGCGTCCACGCGCGAGACAGTCCGCGATGGCCAGCGGCCGGTCACGGATTGGCCGCGTCGCCCGATGACCAGGTGAGACCGCCAGCACCTCCTCGGTTCGCTGGCATTCCCGGGAGGGGAGCGATGTACCCACAGGCCAGCCTTCGAGTCTTCGTCCGCACCATTCTCGCCTGCGCGCTCGCCGGGCTCCCGCTGGGGTCGGCGTCCGACGCGGCGGCCCAGACCCGAAACCCAGCCTCCACCTGGGTCGTCGCGGAGGACCAGATCGAGGTCCTGGTGTATCCCCCACGCGACACGAGCCGTCCCCGTCCGATCCTCGTCATGTTGCATGGCATGTGCGACGAGCCAGAGCACGAATGCCCGTACTTCGCCGCGGCAGCCACCCGACACGGTTGGCTCCTGTGCCCCCGCGCTCGACTCCGCTGTGCGGGAGGCGGCTCGATCTGGCATTATCCTCGGCGGCACGAGACGATCCGCCTCAGCATCGAGGCGGTGCAGGATGCGTTCCCGGGACGCCTCGACGATACGCCAGGCAAGACCCTGATCGGCTTCTCGCTCGGAGGCATCTTCGGCATGGACCTCGCTCACCGTGGCGAGCGCGACTTCCGCCGCGTCCTCTTGATCGGCGCGCGCGTCGATCCGCACCCGCAGCAACTGCGCGCGGCCGGAGTCGAGCGGCTGGTGCTCGCCGCTGGCGAGCGCGACATGATGCACTGGTACATGGAGGATCAGGCGCGGCGAGCTCGCCGCGGAGGGTTCGACGCGCGGTTCGTCAGCCTCGGCGACGCCGGACATTGGTTCCCGAGCGACCTGACCCCGCGCCTGGAGGCGATCCTGAAGTGGCTACACGAGCCCTCGACGCCGCCCCCGCTCGCGACGAGCGGGACGTCGTGAGGTCACGGACAGCCATCAGGGGTCGTCGGAGCACTGCGAACGGTGGTCGTCGAGCCACCATCCAGGGAGTGTTGCACTGTCGCGGCAACCACCACAGGAGCCGAGCACAGTGCGTCCAGCGCCGCGGCGGGGTCGTCGCCCACCGGATCGTCGCCGCTGAGCTCGAAGCCAACCGCGACTTCCCCGCCCGGATCGAGGTCGAACGGGAAGCTTCGATCCGGCGCCGCCGAGAGTGGTCCGAGCCCGAGGTCGACACGCGACTCGCCATCGACGAGCGCGAAGGAAGGCGCCTCGACGGTGACGGGATCGGACGCAAACTTGCCGAGTCTCAGGTTCATCGAGAACGACCCGGAAAGGTACGTCCCGACGGCGTTCTGATCCACCACCAGCGAGGTGTCGTCGATCGATCCGGCCAGTGAAACGGCCTCCTTGCTCCCGCATCCCGCCGTGAAGGCGCCAAGGAGGGCGAGCAGGACAAGCGGCGTGGCTTTTGACATGCAGGCGAGTGTGCCACAACCACGAGTCATGGCGACGCCCCGACACACGACAGCGAGGGCAAGGCACGCGACCGTCGTGCTGATGGCCCTCGGCTGGAGCGCCGGCTGCGGGTCGCCCCCACCGCCCGAAACGGCGCGCCGCCACAGGGGGCCGGAGGCTCCGGCGTCCCCCTCGGCCAGCGTGGCGGCTGATACGCCGGCGGCCACGCCAACAGCTCACTCCGCGACGGCAATCGCGGCCCCGCCCCCTGCGGACGCACTCGGCACCGCCCACCCGGTGATCGTCGATGCGGCATCCCCAGCCGGGTCCTGGGTTGTCGCGTGCCAGGCGCGCCACGACACCGACGGTGACGGCACGATCAGCGTGACCGTCGGTCCGCGCGGCGAGCTGGGGGGCGACCAGCTGCTTGCGTACCTGTTGACCGGGGCGGGACCGGGGCACCCGATCGACGAGCTGCTCGCCGCGGACCCCACGGGTCGGTGGCTGGTCCTGCGCGAGGAGGGGCGCCCGTGGCTCGTCGACACCACGGGCACCAATCGAGTCGATCTGGAAGCGCTGGGTGCGGATTCTCGCTCCGACGCCATCCCCTACGCCGATCACCGCTCGTTCACCTTCGACGCCGCAGGCACCAAGCTCGCTTACGTGCGAGAGCGCGCAAGCGGAACGGAGATCGTCGTGCGCACGCTGGCCAGCGGCGACGAGCGCATCGTCGTCCCCGGTCCCGGCAAGCTCTGGCGCGCCCGCCTCGACATGACCGGCAACTGGGTGGTCGTCGAGATGATCACGGAGGACACGAGTGGCAACGGGCGCCTCGGCTGGCCCGTTCCCGAGCGCGAACGGCTCCCCCACCGCTGCGCGGGACCGCTGCCCCGGTACGCGGCATGGCAGGACCGCGGCGACCAGCCAGCGACGCTCGTCGCGCCGGCCAGCGGCGGACGCGCCAAGCTGATGACCTCGCTGGTAGCCCCGTTGCGGGACCGCCTCCTCGTGCGGCTGCCCGGTGGCGAGATCTACACCCGCACCTGGCGCGGCAAGCGAGTTCGCTTCGGGGACGGCGAGTGCCTCGGCCACCTCGTCCACGCCGACGTCGACCGCGAGCTCGCCCTGTTCGCCTGCGAGCAGGAGGAGGGCCGACCGCTGCTCGAGCTGCGGGGACCGGGCTATCGGCAACAACTCGAGATCCCCGTCGCCGGTCAAGCAGTGCGCACGTGGCCGACGGCCAATCCCCGACTCGTCCCGATCTACCCCGGCCAGGACGCGCTCCTCGTGGACTTCGCCCGCAAGAGTACGGTACCGCTGAAGCCCCGCGACACGGTCCTGGGGGTCGTCGACGCCCACGCCCTGGTACGACGGGAAGACCACCTGGTGCTGGTCGACGTCGACGCCACGAGCGAACGCCCGCTGGCAGCGCTCCCCGACGCGATCCCCGACATCCTCATCCAGGAACCCGTGGTGGTCGTCAGCCCACTGGTGATCGACGTGGCCCGCGGTGAGGTGCTCGGCACCATCTCCCGACGCCCTCTCGCCGCCACCACCGACGGTCACGTCCTGGTCGTGCTCGGTGCGGAAGCCAGTGCCGACCGGCTCGCCATCGGGCCGCTGCAGTGGCAACGACCTCACCCCCCGAGCGCCCCGGCGACGGCCAGCGAGTAGGGGTCTACGCGAACGCGGGAAAGGCCTGGGGCGGGCGCTCCGCGCCTCGTCTCTGTCACGCCCAGTTCACCGATAAACGTAGCGCCGGGCGAGGATCACAGCGTGCATCTGGTGCTGGGTGACATCGATCCGAAGACCCGGGGCACGGGGCTCGTTCTGAACGCCGCCAACGGCGAAGGGATCGTTCAGATCACGGGTCTGCCACAGATAGGCGGCGGGGTTGGGTCCCCCCACCTGCCACGACGTCAGCTTCTGGAGCCCCGCGTCGATGACGCATGCGTAGTTGGACTGACGGGGGTCGTTTCGCCGGCGAGCCATCTCGTAGGCGTGGATGATCCCCTCGTACGCATAGGCCGTGTTGCGCGCGCGCCAGAGGGTGTGGTGGACGTTGATCATCCAGTCGGCGAGCTCCATGACGTGGTCGCCGAACCGCTCGGTGTCGGACCAGCCGCTGGTCGCCAGCTCGAAGAAGCCCATCGAGCTCCACTGGTAGAACCCCTTCGTGGTGTCGGAATCCCGATCCTGGGCCAGCGCCTCCTCGACGTTGACCCGATACCCAGCGTCGGCCACTTCGACGGCGAGCGCCGACAGGTCGTCCCGTCCCGTGTATCTTGCCGCCTTGGTCAGAGCCAGCAGCGCCTCACCGTCACTGTAGGGCGAGTGCTCACCCAGGGGCCGGCAGTCTCCACGATCGAACGACCCGTGGAAGACCCCCGCGTCGTTGCGCGCCGCGACGAGGTAGCTCAGGTACCCATCCAGGCGCGCCCGGAGCGGAGCCGTCTGGGCGCGAGGCGCGGCGTCCCCCAGCGCGCGCAGATAGTCGATGTGCGCCAGCGCCAGGAGCGCGATGGTTCCGGTGGTGCCCACCGGATCGCCAGGGTACGCGACGCACCGCTGCCCCCGGTCACCCAGTCGCTCATGCTTCGCGAAGAAGGCGAGGCCCCGATCGATGTGCGCTGCCAGCTCCGGATCGGGAGCGTCGAGATGGATCAGCGTCAGTCCCCAGAGCGCCCCCGCCTGACGCACCTCGTTGTCTTCTTTCGAGAAGGTCTGGGTCTTCCAGTCGTACTCGTAGTTGAAGTTTCCCGCGGCGGTGTGGTTGTGGATCATGAACGCGCGGCCGAGCTCCAGCGATCGGTCGAGCGTGGCCCGGTCGAGCGCAATCCGACACCAGCCCCAGCGCGGAACCTCGGGTCCCCTCGCGAGCAGGACCCAGCTGCCCCACCGCCACCAGACGATCGTCAGGGTGACGAGAATCAGCAGGGTCGAGAGGACAAGTTCGACCCTACGCGCCCGCTGACGGGCGGCGCGCCTCGCGCTCGCACCCGCCTCCGGCAAGTCGGCTCGTCGGTGACCGCGCCTCGGCGCCTTCCCCTTCCGCCGACGGCGCGCGCGTTCTGGTCGCGCGTCGCCCGCGACCTCAGCGGGGTCGTCGTCGCCAGCCATGCCTGGCCTTGTGCCCGAAAGCGGCCCCCCTGGCAAGGGAGCCGCCGGAAGCAGGACCCCGCCGCGTCAGGGAGCTGGCGGCGGTTCCACACGGTTGCGCTTAGCCTCCGCACAGCCTCGTTCGGTATCGGTCACCTTGCCGTCCTTCTTGACGATCTTGAACTCGACGCGCCGGTTCTTGTCGTACGCCTCGGGGGTCCGCCGCGAGTCGAGCGGACAGTATTCACCGTAGCCCTGCGAGAGGAGACGACCAGCCGCAACTCCGCGCTGGGTCAGGGCCTGCACCACGGACCGGGCGCGCGCCTTGGTCAGCGTGAGGTTGTGGAAATCCGATCCGCGCGCATCAGCGTGCCCGGCGATCTCGACCACGTCGAACTCAGGGTGCTTCTGGAGGGTCGTCGCGACGTCGTCGAGCACCGGTCCCGACTCTGGCAGGATCTCGGCGCTGTTGGTCGCGAACTGGACCTTGTCGAGAATGATGAGCTCCGTCTCCTCGACGAGCACTCGTCCAGTCTCGGGACAGCCGTCGTCGTCCTGGTGGCCGTTGTAGTTTTCGGGCTCGTTGGGGCAATCGTCGCTGGAGTCAGGGATCTTGTCGTTGTCGTTGTCCAATTCGGGACAGCCATCCGTGTCCTCGAACCCATCCTGGTCCTCGGCGTCGAGGGGGCACTTGTCCTCCTGATCGGGAATGCCATCGTTGTCGTTGTCGGGATCGGGACAGCCATCGCGATCCTGGTAGTTGTCGAAATCCTCACGCTTCTCCGGGCACCGATCGTGGATGTCCAGAATGCCATCGCCATCGCGATCCTTGAGGGACGTCTCGGGGCAACCGTCCCCGTCATCCTCTCCGTCGAAGTCCTCCGGCTGGTTGGGGCAACGGTCCTCGAGATCCGGGATCCCATCGTCGTCGTTATCCAGATCGGGACAGCCATCCTCGTCTTGCCAACCGTCGCGGTCCTCGGGTTTGTCGGGGCACTGATCCTGGTCGTCCGGCAGCCCGTCCCCGTCGCGATCGCCGATCGACGGCTCGAACACGAACCCCAGCACCATACGGGTGTTGGCCGCCTGGAAACCGGTCGAGCCAGCGCGACTCCCCGCCCCCATGAACAAGTAGCTCTGCCCATCGGTGAAGAGCTTGATGCCGCCAAGGACTTCCTGGCTCAGTCGCTGATCGGAGTCGGCATCGCTGAGGAGGTAGGTCCCGTACGTGTCCGCCACGAGGTCCAACGCGGGCAGCACCCGGTAGGAGATGGCGCCGCCGAAGGTGGCAAGATTGCCGTACACGAGCTCCCCATGTTCGAGCTGCGTGAGACCCGCGGCATCGAGGCCGAACTCGGCGTTCTCGCCCGTGTGCAGTCGATAGCCCCCGTTGGCCCCGATCCGGAGCTTCTGGTCGAAGAGGCGTGCTTCGAGAACACCCCGCGGCCACACCCAGGCGCCCGGCTCCGCAGCACCGTTGCGCTCGGCCGACGCCACGGGCAGTCCGGCCTGCACCGCGACGGCGACGCCCAGAGTGCGCTCGGCCCGGGTCAACCTCACCTTCCCGTGGAGGGCCACGTTGCTGATCTTCTGGGTATCGATCTGTGTGGTGTCGTAGGTCTCGCCAGTCGGGCCAATGTCGCTGTGCCCCTCGTCCGTCGACATCAACACGACCGGCACCGCTACACCGACGACGGCAACATTCGCGATCCCGTAGTTGAACTTGAAAGTGCCCTGGAAGGAGTCCTGGACGAGCGCTTTCGACCCTCGGTCTTCGCGCTCGTCGTTGGTCGGAGCGATGCCGCGACCGTAGTCGAGAGTGAATCCAAACGAGATGCTGTTGACGGGCAGGATGTCGCTGCCATTGGTGTAGAAGAACCCCTTGGAATCGATGGCAGGCCGGAACAGGTGGGTGTCGAACCCATCGCCGTTGCCTTCCGGGGCCAGCTCCTCCACCTCGTCCTGAGCCAGCGCCGAACCGCTGGCGAGCAGCGCAACGCTGACGCCGAGGAAGCCCCACAGCCACTTGCCCCACTGCCGGTTCATCCGAGTCGTCTCCTCTTGGCGAAGCGAAGCACCCGAAAATGCGGGCCTTTCCGCGCGACCGGCCAACGGTACCACCGGAAAAATCGGCGCGTCAACGGCCCCCCACTCCGCGCCCACCCGTAGTAGTAGATCATACTGACCGCAGCGCCGCCTGCATTCCGCTGAACGTGTACTCGCCACCGCAGAATCCCCGCCGGCTCCCGCGACCGGCGCCCACCTGGGTCGGGCTGTTGCTCGCGACGACCCTGATCTTCGTCGTTGTTCCCGTGACGGCACAGTCCAAGACCCTCTCTGGACGCTGGCAGGCGAGCTCGATGCGAAGCGCCTGGAACATCGGTGACTGGGGAGAGGCCTGTGGACCGCGACCACACGGCGGCGGCGACGGTGCTGGCGCCGCCACCATCACTCAGCAGGGTGGCGAGCTGAACATCCAGGGTCCGAGCCGCTCCTACTCGACGACGCAATGCTGGGAACAGTTTCCCGGTATGCGGGTCGTCAGCCACGCCGGCGGGCAGCGCGGTTGGCGGACGGTGTGCCGAACCGCGGCGGGAGATCCCCGCCAGGCCACCATCACGACCAACATCACGGCGACCGACAGCCACATCAACTTCGATGAGGTGGGCCAGTACCAGTTCGTGGTCAAGAAACAGAACTGCACGGCCAGTGTGCGGCGGTCACGGACATTTCGGTTGCTGCAGCGCGTCGGCGAGCCGTCAGAAGCGGAGCAGCGCGCTGCCGAGAGGGCGGCGGAAGAGACGGCCCCCGAACCACCCGCGGAGGAAACGCCCGAGCCCCCACCGCGGGCCACCACCCCACCCCCCCCCGCGAAACCGGCAGGCCAACAGTGCTCGTCGCCCGGCCCCCCCGCGCGGCTCGAAGTGCGGCCTGCCGAGAAGCTGATCCGCAGCGGCGAATCGTTCTCTTTCCGAGCCACCGTGCTCGACGCGGGTGGGTGCCGCCTCGCAATGACGCCACGCTGGGAGCTCGTGGCAGAAGACGCCCCCGCTCGCCTGACGGCACCCGGGAACGTCCAAGTCGACGCGAATGCCCCGGAGGGCTCGCTCGAGCTGCGAGCCCACATCGGCGACCAGTCCGTGGTGGTGAAACTGAAGATCGTTTCCCGTGCGCGATACGACGAACTGCTGCAGACCGAAGGGTTCGATGCCCAGGGAGAATCCAAGGGCGCCGCCGTGGCCATCATCGCCTCCGGGGGAATTCGGGCCGGGACGGCAGTCACCGACGAAGGGCGTGGACGGCTGAAGCTGATCCTGCTGGTCGTGCTGGGGGTGGCCGCGCTGGTGCTCGGTGTGCTGGGCGTGGTGCTGGTTCGCAGTAGCCGCAAATCACCGCCTGGGAAGTCCCCACCGGTGACTTCAACGGCAGCGGAACCGCCACCTCCAGAAGAGCGCATGGTCTGTCCGACCTGCGGGCGGGACTACGACTCAGACCGCAGCTTCTGCCCTACCGATGGCAACCGGTTGGTTGTCGCGCAGGGGAGAAGCGCCCAGGCCCAGGGGGGCATTTGTCCGGCCTGCGGACAGGGCTTCGATCCTGGAGTCGACCGCTGTCCGGAACACGGCCAGGCGCTGGTGCCTCCCGCAGCGTACCCACCCTCACCCCCCGCCGAACCGCCGCCAACCCGGAAGATCTGCCCGGTCTGCGGAACCCAGTACCCGGGCGACGCGGGATTCTGCGGCCGGGACGGCGCTCAGCTGGTGCCGGTGAACTAGCCCCAGCGCCGGTTTTACACTTCATCCTTGTCCCTTGCCCCACTGCGCGCGTTAACCTTCCACTGTCCCCACTCACGTGTGTCGGCACGCAATTGGCCGACGGTTTGAGCTAAGGTTGAGCCATGAAGATCTCCTGCAACGCCTGCGGTGCCAGCTACGGAATCGCTGACGAGAAAGTGGCGGGCAGGCTCGTCAAGGTCCGGTGCAAGAACTGTGGCGCCGCGATCGTAGTCGACGGGCGGGAAGCCCATTCACCGGGCCCGAAACCCGCCTCCACTCCTCCAGCGGCCGCGTCCGCCGCCACCGTCAGCAACGAGTGGTCCGTGAACCTCACGGAGACCGACTCCCGGACGATGTCGACTGCGGAGATCGTCCAGATGTACCCGACGGGACAGCTCGACGACGCCTACGTGTGGAAGGAGGGCATGGACGACTGGGTGCCACTGCTCGACGTTCCCGAGCTGGCCAAGGCGGTCGCAAAGGCGAAGAGCTTGCCCCCGCCCGCGGCGGCAGCTCCCGCGTTTGCTGCCGGTGGCGGAGCCGCGCTGGCCGCCAAGCCCAAGGCGGGCCCCGCCCCCGATCTGTTCGGCAGCGTGGCCACGGCGGGCAGTGAGGCGGAAGCGGCCACTGCAGCGGACGTCTCGATGGCTCCGGACGCCAAGCCTCTCGGCGCTCGAAACGAGAACTCGGTGCTCTTCTCCCTGGATGCGCTGAAGGCCGGAGTGACCGGGCCCGCGAGGCCTCCGGAGCGCAGGCCGCCGATGAACCCACTTGGCAGCTCGGGCGGCGACGGCATGAGCGCCATCATGAATCTGAGCGCGGACCCCATGTTCAGCGCGGCCAGCAACGAGGCGTTGCTGATGGCGCCCGCTCCCCCACCGGAACCGCCGAAGCCCAAGCCCAAACCGAAGATCGAGGAACCGGTCGTTGCCAGCATGGCTGCCCCACCGCCAAAGCGCAGCAATGTCGCCCTCGTCGCGGTGGCAAGTGTGGTCGGCACCCTCGTCATCGTCGGCATCGTGCTCGCCCTGGTGCTGGGCGGGAAGAAGGACGACGCCACGGCCAAACAGGAAGATCTTTCCGCGAAGCAGGGCGAGGACACCGCCAAGACCAACGCGACAGGCGAGGACGACAAGAAGCCGAAGGACGACGCCGCCAAGGACAACGCCGCCAAGGACGATGCCGCCAAGGACGACGCCGCCAAGGACGACGCCGCCAAGGACGACGCCGCCAAGGACGACGCCGCCAAGGACGACGCCGCCAAGGACGATGCCGCCAAGGACGATGCCGCCAAGGACGACGGCAAGCCGGCAACCAAGGAAGAGCTCGAAGCATTCAAGAAGGCGGCGGCCGAGAAGGCGAAGGAAGAAGCGGCCAAGAAGGACGAGCCCAAGAAGGACGAGCCCAAGAAGGACGAGCCCAAGAACGACTTGGGCAGCTTCAACAAGCAGGCCGCCATCGCCTCGCTGGGAGCCGCCGCTGCACAGGCAGCAGCCTGCAAGAAGCCGGATGGCCCGACGGGAACGGGCCGCGCAACCGTCACCTTTGCTCCCAGCGGGCGAGTGACGAGCGCGAACGTCTCCGGAAGCGGGTTCGGGGGCACGGCGGTCGGGGGCTGCGTTGCGAGCATCTTCCGCCGCGCGAACGTGCCGCCGTTCACCGGCGGATCGGTGACCGTCTCGAAGAGCTTCACCATCCCCTGAGCGCGTACCAACGCGGGAGCGGACGGCCCGGTCAACTCGGGTGCAAAATAGTTCCGTCGCACGAACCCGGCTGCTCACCACCGGGCGAGGAACGGACTCCTCGCTCACTCGGCGCCCGGAGGGGTGGAGCGCTGACCGTGACCCATGCAGACGCGCTGGGGACCGGGTCGCCGCGCCGCTCGCGCGTCGGTCGTGGTAGACTGCGCCCATGATGGGATGGGGATATTCGAGGATTTCGTTCACTCACGCTTGGGTAGCCAGCGCTGCCCTCCTGGTCGCCCTGCTCGCTTGCAAGCAGGGTGAGGACGAGAAAGCCGCACCAGAGAAGGAGAAGGAGACCGAGGTAGCCGCCAAGACGGACTGCAAGAGCGGCGAGGTGAGCTCCTGCAAGTGTGGCGATGGATCGGACGGGTCGCGAGAGTGCGACGCCAAGGGGTCGTGGCAGGCCTGCGAATGTCAGGCAGCGCCACCACCACCCCAACCGCCATCCCCCGCAGAGCAGGTGCTGGCTGCGGACGGCCTGCCCGAGGAGATCCCCCCGCCGGGATCCAAGCCCCCCACGACGGCGGAATGGGAGGCGCTACCCAAGGAATGCACCGTGAGGGGCTCCTCGGCGCTCAAGTGCAACACGTGGATGTACCGCGAGTGGCTCAAAGTGAACTGTCACCGAAACCACATGGGCAACCCAAGTTCGGTCGAGTTGCACGCAGGCGGCGTGCAGGCGTTCAAGTTCGTTCGCCCCAGCACTCAGACGAGCACGGTCATGCAGGTCGTTCGTTCGCGGCGTTCGACCGCAACCTATTTCTGGGATCGTGGTCGGAAGAAGCTGGTCGTCGATTGGCCGCACGGGGCGCCTCGCCCCGACCTGCATTTCGAGTAGCTTCGAGCCGCCGCGGAGGGTGAGTCCCGATCACACCGAGGTTGCCGCCGTAGCCAGGCGGTGGGCGAGTCGCGTCATCCGCTCCTCGCGGCGCGTCTCTCCCAGTGCCACTCCAATCGCCCGCGGGTCAGCGACGAGGACACACAGTCGCTTGGCCCGCGTCACGCCCGTGTAGAGCAGGTTGCGCGACAACATCACGAAGTGACTCGCCAGCAAGGCGATGACGACCGCGGGATACTCGCTACCCTGGCTCTTGTGGATGGTCGTCGCATAGGCCAGCACCAGAGCGTCCAGGTCAGCGTCCTCGTAGCGCACCGCACGACCGTCGAAGACGACCTCGAGCAACCGACGATTGGCATCCAGCGACACGACTCGCCCCACGTCACCGTTGAACACATCGCGGTCGTAGTCGTTGCGGGTCTGCATGACCTTGTCACCAACCCGGAATGGTACGCCCCGCACCTCGAGGGTGACCCCCTCGGGGTTCAGCGCCGCCTGCAGGCGGGCATTCAGCGCCTGCGTGCCGGCTCCGCCGCGGTGCATGGGCGTCAGCACCTGAACCTCGCTGGCCGGGTCCAGGCCGAACCTGCGCGGAATACGCGTGGTCACTAACTCCTGGATGACGGCAGCCGCCTCGTCGGGGTCGCGACGGGGAACGACGAAGAAGTCGCCGTCAGCATCGCTCGCCCCAACCGGCGCCAGGCCCCGGAAGATCCGGTGGGCATTCTGCACGATACCGCTCTGATCAGCCTGGCGGAACACCTCATCCAGGCGCACCGTGGTCACGACCTGACTCGCAATGAGATCGCGCAGAACTGCGCCTGGGCCCACACTGGGCAGCTGGTCCGCATCGCCCACGATGACCAGGCGCGCCGTTGACGGCAGTGCGTCGAGGAGCGCCGCCGCCAGCGCGGCGTCCACCATCGAGAACTCGTCGACAATCACAGCGTCGGCGTCGAGCGGTTGCTCCGCGTGGCGCTGAAAGCGATGGGTCTGTGCGTCCACCTCGAGCAGCCGATGCAACGTGCTCGCCGAGCCGCTCGTCGCTTCGGCGAGTCGCTTGGCGGCTCGGCCCGTGGGTGCGGCGAGGGCGACTCGCAGACGCGCGGTCTTGAAGACGCTGAGCACCGCTCGCACGATCGTCGTCTTTCCCACGCCGGGGCCACCCGTGATCACCACCAGGCGCTGCTGCGCCGCCGCCTCGACTCCCGCCCGCTGGCGCGGCGCGAGCTGGACGCCAGCTTGTTGCTCGAACTCGGCGATCGCCCGCTCGAAGCCGGGAAGCTCGCAACCGGGCTCCGCCGCCAGACGCCGGAGAGCCTCGACGATGCCAACCTCGGTGCGGTGGAGGCGGGAGAGGTAGACGTCTTCCGCCTCCACCACCACCCTTCCCCCGGCGTAGAGCGCGTCGATCGCGGCATCGACATGTCCCTCACCCACCTGAAGCATCTCGGCGGTGCGCGCGAGCAGATTCGACCGCGAGCAGAGCACGTGGCCCGCGTCAGCCAATCCTTCGAGCTCGTGCAGCACTCCTGCCTGGGCGCGCTCGGGGTGGTCACCCGAGATGCCAAGCGATCGGGCCAGACGATCGGCGGTCTTGAAGCCGACCCCGCGCACGTCCATCGCCAGGCGGTACGGTGACCGCTGCACGACACTCGCCGCGCGCTCGCCGTAGTGCTTGAAGATCCGCGCCGCCAGTGCTGGCGACGCCCCGTGGGTCTGGAGCAGGAGCATCACCTCGCCCATCGCACGCTGCGTGCCCCAGGTTCGTTTGATCTCTTCGATCCGACGCGCACCCAGCCCCGAGATTGCGCTCAGCTGGTCGGGACTGCGGTCGAGCACCTCCAGCGTCTGCATCCCAAACCGGTCGACGATCCGCCTCGCGAACCCGGGCCCGATCCCCGGGATGACGCCCGAACCGAGATACTTCTCGATCCCCTCCAGCGTCTCTGGCCCCAACGGGACGAGGGTGTCGACGCGAAACTGTTCCCCGTGCTTGGGATCGCGCACCAGCTCCCCAGTCGCCCGCACCCGAGTGCCAGACCCCACCGCCTGAAAGACACCGACGAGGGCCAGCTGCCCCTGATGTGACAACCCCACCACCTGGCCCACCTTGATGACGCGAAACCCGGTCTCCTCGTTCTCGTAGGTGACCCGTTCGACCTCAGCGGTGAGCGTGGTGGGCACCGGCGGAGCATACCGCACGCGTCGAGCACGCGAGCCCCTCGCCACCTCCGTTCTGGCAGCACGAGCCGAACCGGGGCCGCAGCGATGACCAGAAGCCGACGCGTTCGAGCAGCACGTCGCCCGAGTCAGAACCCGAGGCGATCCTTGGGACGCGCCGGCGGCTTGGTGGTCGTCGTCGCGGGCGGCGGTGGGGGCGGCGGACGGACCGGCGGCGGGGCCGTAGGCCGCGCCGTGCTCGTCACGCGCGGCGGCGGTCGGGTCGGAGTCGTCGGCCGAAGTGCGGTGACCGGCGGTCGCGGTGCGGCGGCCGGCGGCGGTGAAGTGGCGGCAGTCGACCCGCTCGCGCTGGCAGCCGGCTCCACCAGCACGTCAGGGGCGACCCCGAGTTCCTCGTCGTTTGCTGCCGATGCTGCAGAGACGGCGTCGGGCTCTGCGCTGGCAGCGGGCTCGGCCACCTCGCTGCCCTCTCCCGACCCCCAACCGGTCGTCACAAATGCTACCCCCGCACCCGCCACGACCAGCACCGCGAGCAAGCCGAGAACGATCCCCAGACTGCTCTTCTTCGGGATCGCCACCGGATCCGGCTCGACCTCGGCGGCACCGATGCCCCCAGTCGTCAGTCGGGAAGCAGTGCCCGCCCCGGTCGTGGCCACGACGGCCATCCCGGGCTGACTCCCACCCGCGGTTCCGGGTCGCGCGTCGACGAGACGGGTCATCCCCGACTGGCTGCCGAGCCCCGGCTGGCTGCCATCCGCGAGCCCCGGCTGGCTGCCGCCAGCGAGCCCCGGCTGGCTGCCGCCAGCGATTCCCGGCTGGCTACCAGTGCCAGCACCAGGATAGCCACCCACCTCGAGCGGTCGCCCCGACGGATCGAAACCTGGCGAGGAGCTCTCGGAGAGTCGTGTCGAGTCACCGGTGAGGGCCAGCTTCAACGTCTTCGCGAATTCCCTCGCCGACTGCGGACGCTGTGTGGGATCGCGCTGCGTCGCCCAGGCGAACCAGGCGTCGAACCCTGGCGGGACCGCTCCTCGCTGAGAAGGCACGGGAACGGGAGCCACGCAGATCTGAACCAGCAGGTTGCCCAGTCCGTCCGAATCGAAGGGCCGCTGACCCAGCAGGCATTCGTAGGTGATGATCGCCATCGACCACAGATCCGAACGCCAATCCACGGTCCTGTCGCCCTGAGCCTGCTCGGGACTCATGTAGTAGGGCGTGCCGAGTAGAGCGCCCGTTCGGGTGCGTGAATCCGAGCCTAGCGAGGTGGTGCCAGTAGCCTTCGCGACGCCAAAATCGAGCACCTTCGCGATTTCCTCGTCCTCGTTGTGAACGAGAAAGATGTTGTCTGGCTTCAGGTCACGGTGAACGATCCCCGCGTCGTGAGCCTTCGACATCGCCCGCGCGACGTGCGTCATGACCTGGGCAGCCAGCTGCGGAGTGATGGTCGTCTCCCGTTCGAGCCGGTCGGCCAGGGACTCGCCTTCCAGGAGCTCCATCGCGATGTAGGGAATGTCGGCGTGGAGACCGAAGTCGAACGTCTGAACGACGTGCGGACTGCGCAACGCCGCGGCAGCCTGAGCCTCGCGCATGAAGCGTGCCCGAGCGTCGGGATGGATGGCTAGCGAAGGATCGATCAGCTTCAAGGCTACCGGTGAGTTCAGAGTCAGGTGGTGCGCGCGCCACACCGACCCCATGCCTCCCTGGCCCAGCAACGAATCGAGCCGGAACTTGTCGGCGAGCACGTCGCCGGGCCCCAGACTCCCTAGGTCCATGACCTTTCAACCGTATCGGTCGGCAAGGCCACGAGCAACAGGAAGCGCTCCCGCGCCTCATTATCCGGCCGTGACGCTCGCCCACTGGTCCCGCGGTCCAGAAACCGGGGCGACTCGGACTGCCCCTCCCCGGGCCTGGACGCGCGTTGCCCCCGTGCTAGGGTCGCGACCGCGCGGCACCGCCGCACAGAATTGGTCCCGCTCGATCCCAATCGGCGCGCCGGCCAAATGGAGCAGGAGTTTGGATGAAGGCTAGGCCCACAGGCGAGAAGCGGCGCAAGGAGCGAGCACGGCAAGAACGAAAGCGGGACAAGGCCGAGAAGCGCGAGCAGCGCAAGGCCGACCGAGAAAACCGTGCCAATCGAACCGAGCAGGAGGAAGATCCGGATATCGCGGGGATCGTTCCCGGTCCCCAGCCACTTCCCGAAGAGTACGGGATCGTGGAAGAGGGAGAGTAGTCCGCTACCGTAGCGCTGTACTGAGACGAGCGTCGGGACCGCCCCGACGCCCTCAGCGAGCGAATCGATAATACGTCCCGCCGGCTGTCGTCAGGGGGGTGGGAGCGTTTTTGAGCTTCTTGCCCAGCGCCTCGATGGCCTCGGCGTCAACGTACAGACCCGGTCCCCAGCCGGGGCGCTCGTCGTCGTCCTGAGTGGCCGCCTCGACGAAGAACGCCTTGCGCAGCGATTCGCTGTTGTGCGCCACGCGTGCCACGACGTGTTCCCCGACCACCGCCACGGCGGGGAGGTCCGTGTCCGTTTCCTCGTCCGCGACCCAGCGACCGCCGAAGGTCAGAACCGCAATGCTGGCAAAGCCGGCCGCCTCGACCCGAGAGCGGAGACCGCGCAACCACGCGAAGGGATCTGCCTCCTCGTCCCCCTCCCCCACCTCGCAGTAGACGGCGTGCCCGAAGTCAACGGTGAGCAGTCCGTCGCCAAGCCGGGCTTCCTGCAACCCTTGCATCACCGTCTCCCGAAACGTACCGAGGCGCTGAAGGAACTCCTCGCGCTCGAGTGCGTATTCGTCGTTCTCGATGGTGTGATACGCGATCCATAGCCCGTAGGCGTTCTCGTCGATCATCACGCCTTTGCCGTCCGCGCGGCCTCGATCGCGGCGAGCGCAGCACGGGCCTTGTTGCGGGTCTCCTTGGCCTCGAGGCGTGGCACGCTGTCTGCCACGATACCAGCTCCGGCCGTGACCTCGAAGCGCCCGGCATTCATCACCACGGTGCGAATGGCGATGGCGAAATCGAGATCGGTTCCCGGCGTCGCGTAGCCGATCGCACCACCGTAGGCGCCACGCGGGCGTACCTCCAGCTCGCGGATGATCTGCATGGCTCGCACTTTCGGGGCTCCAGACAGGGTCCCCGCCGGGAACGTCGCGCGCAGCACGTCCCACGAGCCAAAGTCCGGACCCAGCAACCCCTCGACCTCGCTGACGATGTGCATCACGTGGCTGAACCGCTCGACCTGCATGTTGATGGGGAGCGTGACAGTGCCGGTCTCCGCGACTCGTCCAACGTCGTTGCGAGCCAGGTCGATGAGCATGACGTGCTCCGCCAGCTCCTTCGGGTCGGCAAGCATCTCCTTGGCCAGAGCTTCGTCCTCGTCCGGAGTGCGTCCCCGGCGCCGCGTACCAGCGATGGGGCGAACGAAGATCTTGCGCCCCTCGACGCGCACCAGTGTCTCGGGACTGGCGCCGGCGATCGCCACCGCGGGCGCGTCAGCGGTCGCGGGAAACTCGAGCAGGTACATGTATGGCGCGGGCGAGAGGATGCGCAGAGCTCGATAGACGTCGAAGGGATCGGCATTCCCAACCGGGGTCGAGAAGGTGCGCGCGGGCACCACCTGGAAGATGTCCCCCGCCAGGATGTATTCCTTGGCCCGCTCGACGAGGCGCCCGTACTCGTCATCGCTGATGTTGACGTCCACGTCGGCCGGAATGGCTGCTGGATCGGGTGGGACGAGCGGGGTCAGCGAGCCCACCTGGCGCAGGTCTGCCTCGGCGCGGTCGACGTCGGCGGGATCGGCCGCTGCGATCGTCGCAGTGTGGGTCAGGTTGTCGAAGACGACGACCGTGGCGTCGCCAACGAGTCGGGCCAGCGGGTCCTGTTGGGGCCAGGGGTCGACCTTGGTCGTGTAGTGGACCGCGTCATACGCCACCATCCCGATGTGGGAGCGGGCGAACCGCCGCGCCACGTCGAGTTCGTGCTCGCCTCCGGTGGGGATCCGGCGGGCCAGCTCGCTGAAGGGATCTTCAGTACCACCGGGTCGGATGACGACATGGGACCGGGGTCGGTAGCCGAGCACGGAGTAGCGACCCCAGCGTTCCCCTGGAACGACGCTCTCGAGCAGGAACGAGCCCAGCCCGGCCGCTGACCGGAACGCAGCGTAGGCCCCCACGGGGGTGATGCCATCGACGACAAGGGTCTTGGTGAACACGGACGGGAGGCTACCATACTGCTCAGTTCACTCGAACCGAGCCGATGCGATGAGCACCCGACCCTCAGCCACCCCTGAAACGCGGCCATCCCCAGCCCTGGCTCGGGCCTCCCGCGCCGGGCGGCGCCCCCCAGGAGGGAGACCCACGTGATCCGACCCCCCATGCTGGTCCTGGCGTTCTGTGCCCCGATGGTGCTCGGCAGCGCCTGCCGACGCGAACAGGCCCCGATCCTGCGACTCCACGACACGGAGGGTCGCCAGCTGCTGGCCAAGTGCACCGCCCAGGGATGCGAGCTGCGGCAGCAGGGGGGACCCGAGTGGCCCGAACCCGAGACGGAGCTTCGATTGCAGCCAACCGGACTCCTGTTGGCTGTGTGCAACGCTGCGGCGGGAGCCGCGGAGGCGAACGACTCCCGCTGGTGCCGCGCGCTCGAGTGCGAGGACGATCGCCAGTGTCCTCCCGAGCTGGGTGCCCCCACCGGCCATTGCATCAGCGGTCTCTGTGTCGACCCGACGGGCGAGCTGGGACCTGACGACGCAGTGGTGCTCTGCCTGGCGGGCACGGGTGTCGGGACGGGGTCGGCCACCCAGGTCGAGGCGCACGCCATGGGGTTGAACTGCGGCACTCCCTGCGTGGTCCCGAAGACGTGCCGCCAGCCCTGAGCCGTCTTCAGCGCACGCTACACGCCCTGCCGGCCCCCCGATCGGCACTGGTGCTCGGGAAGCAACTTGGGTAAGGTCCCGCGCTCCTGATGGCTGAATCCACGCGTCTTCGCGCCAGCGTCGTGCTGGCTGCCTATGCCGAGCCACTCGTCGAGGGTGGTCGCGTCATTGTCTTCGGAGACGCCCTGTCACCGTTGCCCGAGCGACTGGTGGAGCGTGGCGCCAGACTCGTCCACGTCTACGACGCCGATCCGACCCGTGTCGCCGAAGCGGCGACACGCAACACCTCGAGGAACATCGCTTTCGCTCCCCTCGGCGACACTGGCATCGCCGTGCGGGAGGGGTCGTTCGATCTGGCGGTGGTCGAGAACCTCGCCCACCACAAGCCCGGCGAGCTACTGCGACGAGTCGCTCGGGTTCTGAGTCAGCGGGGGGCCGCGCTCATCGCCTGCCCGAATCCAGAAGCCACCAACCCGCTGCTGCCAGCGGAGCACCAGGACGAAGCGCTCGACTACTACGGTCTGTACGATGCCGCCGCTGGTCACTTCGAACACGTGAGAATGCTCGGGCAAGCCCCCTTCGTGGGCTACGCGGTGGTCGACTTCACCCAGACCGACGACCCGGAGCCAAGCTTCGACGCGGCGTTCATTCCGGGGGGAGCCGAGGACCCCGAGTGGTTCGTCGCGCTCGCCAGCCAGCGCGATGTCGCGCTGGAGCAGTTCACGATCGTGCAGCTGCCGGTGCAGGAGGCCATCGACACCACCCGCGTGACCGAGCTGCGCGCGCAGCTGACCGCGGCCCGCACCGCAGAGCGGCAGGCGCGCGATCGGATGGCCCAGGTCGAGAGCGCGACGCAGGAGAGCAACCGACGACGACGCGAGCGGTCCGCGGAGGAGGGAGAGCTCGGCCGTGTGCGCGCCCAGCTCGCCAAGCGAGACCAGTGGCTGGAGCAACTCGAGGAGCGGGCCACCACCGCGGACGCCCGCGCGGACGAGGCCCAGGCGCAGCTCGAATCGCTCAAGGAAGAACTGGACCGCGCCCAGCAGCAGCGCGACCAGCTCGTGCGCGAGCGCGACGCCGCTACCCGCGAGCGCAGCCAGCTCGTTCGCGACCGGGACGCAGCGACCGGCGAGCGCGACCAGCTCGTGCGCGATCGAGATCAGGTGGCCAGCGAACGCGATGCCGCGCGCGCCCACGCCAACCAGGCCGACCGCAACGCCGAGAAGACTCGCGAGCGCATCGGTTCCCTGGAGCAGCGCCTGGCGCAGCTGGTGGGGATCGAGAAGGACACCAGCTTGGACCTCGAGCGCCTGGAAACGCAGCTCGCCGAACGCGGGATGGAGATCCTAAAGTTGCAGGCCGCCCTGCGGGAAGCGAGCCGCGCGGGGCGAGATCTGCTGATCCAGCTCGAGGACGCCAGAGCCACCATCGAGACCGAGGTGCCAGGCGAGGACGCCGACGAGTCCTCCGTCGTCTCCGGCGAACAATCCGCAGTCGCCGAGTCGCCAGCACCGAGCACCGATGCAGATCCCACAGCGGCGCCCCCCGGCGTGAGGGACGAGCTCGAGAGGATGGCAGCCATCCAGGCGAAGCAGGAAGCGGACCTGGCCGCTGCTGAATGGACAATCCAGCAGCTGTTGTCGCAGGTCGAGACAACGGCGGGACCCGAGGTGGCAGACCTCATGGGCCAGCTACACACGGCGCGGGTCGAGCTCCAGCGGCAGTCGGTGCTGCTCCAGCAGAAGATGACCATTGAGTCACACAATCATTCCGGAGCACTCCGGGCCAGTTCCGACAAGGCCTCGGAGCCGGATCGTTGACAGGGTAGGCACAAGCCTTAGCTTGTCGTCCGCCCGGGAGTCGGGGCTTCGAATCCCCTTATTCGCATCATGAGCCAGAAGCGGGACTACTACGAGGTACTGGGTCTGTCGCGCACGGCCAGCGACGACGAAATCCGCAAGGCCTGGCGCGCGGCAGCGCTGAAGTTCCACCCCGACCGCAACCAGGGGGATGCCAGCGCCGAGACGAAGTTCAAGGAGGCGCACGAGGCGTATCAGGTGCTCAGCGACGAGGGCAAGCGGCGCAACTACGACCGCTTCGGGCACGCCGGGGTCGACGGATCCAGCTACGCCAGCGCCGATGTGGGGGACATCCTCAGCCAGTTCCAGGACATGTTCTCCGACTTCTTCGGAGGCTTTGGGGGCTTTGGGGGTTTTGGGGGAGCGCCACGGCGCCGTGGCCCACAACCCGGGCAAGATCTGCGAGTCGACGCCGAGATCACGCTCGCCGACGCCATGCGCGGCACCAAGCAGGAGCTCACCGTGCGGGGCGCAGCGCCATGCGACGGCTGCGGCGGCACGGGTTCGGAGCCCGGACATCAACCGGAAAGCTGCTCCAGCTGCGGCGGCACGGGACAGGTGACCTCACAGCGCGGCTTCATCATGTTCGCGACCACTTGCCCCACTTGCGGCGGGGTGGGCAAGCAGGTGACCCACCCCTGCAAGACCTGCAATGGAGCCCGCCGTGTGGAACGCACACGAACGGTGCTCGTGACCTTCCCCGCCGGCATCGACGCGGGGCAACGCTTGAGAGTGCCGGGACAGGGCATGCCCGGCGAACCGGGCGCCCCGGCAGGCGATCTCTACGTCGACGTGCATGTCGCTGAGGAGGAGGGATTCGAACGTCAAGGCTACGATCTCGTGACCCGGGAGCAGATCAGCTTCGCTGATGCTGCGCTCGGCTGCGAGCTCGAGCTCGAGCTTCCGGACGAGAGCGCGGTCACGGTGGACGTGAAGAGCGGCACCCAGCCCGGCACTGTGCTCTCGATGCGCAACCACGGTTTCCCTCGTCTGGACGGCCGTGGGCGAGGCTCGCTACACGTGGTGATCGACGTGGCGGTGCCCCGCAAGCTCACTAAGCGCGCCCGCAAGCTCCTCGAGGAACTCGACGAGGAGTTGAATCGCTCCGGCCAGTCGGCAGCGGCCAAGACCGCGTAGCCGGTGTTCGGCCCGCCCGTCGCAACACGACCATCTCCCGCACGCGGACCCGACGGGGGAGAGCTACAGCCAGCCGTGAGCCCGATACCAGTCTGCGGTCTCCCGGATCCCGTCTGCGACCTCAACGCTCGGCTTCCAGCCCAGCGCGGCGAAGGCGGGCTCGCCATCGCAGACCCACTGATTGAAGAGCTCATTGCACTTCTCCCGAGTCAGCATCACCGCCCGGTCCGTGAGCTTGGCGTAGCCCTCGTTGGCCAGCGCGACCGCGCGGACCAACCGCTCGGGGAGCGGGAACCGCACCCACGCGCGCTTGCCCAGCGCGGTCTCGATCGCATCCACAAGATCGGCAAAGCGATGCACCTTGCCGTCGCTGAGCGCATAGAGCGACCCGCTGGGAACCTCAGCGTCGATGGCGGCAATGCACGCCGCCCCGCAGTCAGCGCCGTGGATCATCGAGAGCTTGTTCTCGGGCGATCCCAGGTAGGGCAAAAGCCGCAGGTTGACCGCCTTGAAGATGGCCAAGATCTCCCGATCTCGTGGTCCGTAGATCGCTGCTGGGCGAAGGATGGTAACAGGCAGCTCGTCCTTCAGCGCCAGGCACGCGCGCTCGGCTGCCCGCTTGCTCCGAGCATACGGCGTCAGGGGGCGAGGCGGCGCGTCGACCGAAACCGGATCACCCTGCCCATTGCTCGGTCCGCCAATCGTGATGCTGGACACGTGCACGAAGCGCCGGAGGTTCCCCTGGATGGCCTGTGCGGCCGCCAGCATGTTCTCGGTCCCGCCAACGTTGACCCGATGAAACTCGTCCTCTGAGCGCGCCTTGACGAGCCCCGCGCAGTGCACGATCGCGGTGCACCCCTCGGCCGCCTTGACGATGCCCTCGCGATCGCTCATCGACGCCTCGTGGAGTTCCACGCCGTCGAGCTGCTCGAGAAAGCTGGTATCGCTGGTGCGCCGGACGAGCGCGCGCACCGCGCGCCCGGCGCGTGAGAGCTGTTCGGCGATGTGGGATCCGAGGAACCCGGACCCTCCCGAGAGAAGCACCGTCATGCCTGCTGGCTCCTTCGCTGCGGTCAGAGCTCACGCTCGTAGAACCGGTAGCGCTTGTAGATCTTACCCCCCATGAACTTGATCCCGAGATTGACCGGGTGATTGTCCTCGAGCGTCCATGACAGCTCACCCCACTCGTACCCGGTCGCCATCGAGCTCTCGCTCAGCTCCGCGTACATGTACGTGCTGAGGGCGGCGTACTGCTTCACGTTGCGGTACTGCTTGCTGATCCCCAGAATGATGAGCCGTGCCGACTTCGGGCGATTGAACTTGAGTCGCCACAGCAGCTTGGGCAGCCCGATCGGGAACAGCTTTCCGTTCAGATCGGGGATGATCTCGTTGAGATTGGGCAAAGCGAACGCCACCGCGGCCGGCTTGCCATCGATCTCGACAATCAGGGTCAGGCTCGGATCGAGGATGAGCTTGACCTCCTTGGCCATCTTGGTGAGCTCCGCCTCGGTCATCGGGATGAAGCCCCAGTTCTCACTCCACGCATCGTTGTAGATATCCATCACGATGCGCACGTCGCGCTCGACGTTCTTGGTGTCGACGGGACGCGCCACGACATTCGGCAAGGCGCGAATCTGGGCGTGGGCTTTCTGCGCACGCTTGGGCAACTCGCCCACGGTGTAGCGCCAGGCGTAGGCGTCCTTCAGCTTCGCAAGCCCTGCCTTCTCGATCAGCCCACCCTGGTAGGGGCGATGGTGAGCCATCATCACGACCGGCGGCGTGTCGAACCCCTCGACAAGACACCCGACCTCGGTGTCGCTCGTGCTGAGCATGAACGGACCGCGCATGCGCTGGCAGCCCCGATTCTTCAGCCACTCGCCCGCTGCGTCCAGCAGAGCCTGGGCCACCTCCTCGTCATCGACGGTGTCGAGGTACCCGAAGAACCCCGCGCCATCATCATACCGATCGAGGTACGCGCGATCGATCTGGGCGGTGCAGCGGCCCACACACCATCCGTTGCGGTACGCCGTGAAGACGATCCCCTCGGCGTGCTCGAAGAATGGGTTCTTGGGGCTGAGCTTGCCCTTCAAGTCCATGTCGAGCGGGCGCACATAGTGCGGGTCGTCACGATAGATGTAGTCCACGATCTCGAGAAAATCGCGGAGGTCGCCGCCCAACGGTGTCTGCCTGATTTCAACGGGCACAGTGAGGGGAGCTAACTGCCGCCAACGCCTTCTGTCAATCGCGCCGTGCTCGTGAGCGCGGCCGGCACGCTACGTTGGCGCGGCCACGCGCGCATTCGACGGTTCACCCGAGCCGACGTAGCAGCTCGAGCTGGGCCAAGACTGCCACCACCGCGGACTCCACGCGCAGCACCCGGTCGCTGATTCGGAAGCGCGCCGCACCAATCTGCTCGAAGCTCGTCAGCTCGGCATCCGTCCAGCCACCCTCGGGGCCAATGGCCGCCACGACGTTCTCTCGCGAACCGCGCGCGCCCACCCACTCGTTTCGCTCCGCGTCGTGGGGGTGAGCCACGAGCGCGAGCGCGCGACGCTCGGCCAACCGGCGGGGGAGTTCGTCCTCGACAAACGGGCGAAAGCGACGGTGGATCTGGATCTCGGGCAGCCAGGTGGCGACCCCCTGCTCGCAGCCCAGCCACAGATCCTCGATGAGCCGTGCGGGGTCGAGTCGGGGCGAACCGAAGTAGCTCTTCTCGACACGCCAGGCGTTCACGATATCGACGCGCTCGACCCCCAGAGCCGCCGCGCTTTGCAGCACGCGTGACAGCACCTTGGGGCGGGGCAACGCGAGGACCAGGCTGACCGGGGGCGGCTCGGTGGCCGTTTCCGGCGCGTCAATCGTGAGCCGCACTTCCACGGCGGTCACCTCGTCCACGCGTCCGGTCCCCATGCCCTGCCGGACGATACCCACGCGGATCCGCTGCCCCGCTCGCACTCGCAACACCTCGCGCAAGTGCCGGGCACGCCGGCCCTGGACCCTGACAGCTCGGTCGGGCCCAAGCTCCTCGGCAGCCAGCAGCAGCAGGTTCACGGTGTCAGCTGATCACGCCGTACTTCTTGCCAACCTTCTCGAACGCTTCGAGGCCCCGGTCGAGGTGCTCGCGCTCGTGCGTCGCCATGTAGCTCGTTCGCAGCATCGCGTTCTTGGGCGGCACGCCGGGAGAGATGAACGGGTTGGTGTAGATGCCGTAATCCTCGAGTAGCGTGCGCCAGACACGCAGCGTGCGGAGATCCTGACGGATGTAGATCGGGATGACCGCGGTTTCCGTCTTGCCGAGCTCGAACCCGAGTCGGGTCAGCTCATCGCGCATGTACGTGAAATTCTCCCGCAACTTCGTCATCCGCCACGGCTCGGCCCTCATCACCTCGAACGCCGCCATCGCCGCCGCGACGCAGGGCGGGGCAGCGCTCGCCGCGAACATGTAGCTTGGGGCGAAGTGCCGCACGTAGTCCAGCACCTTGCGGTCGCCAACGAGCCACCCACCGATGCTCGCCATCGACTTCGAGAAGGTGCCACCAATGATGTCCACTTCCTTCTCGAGCCCGAAATGGTGCGCGGTGCCACGGCCCAGCGGGCCGATCACGCCGAGCGCGTGAGCGTCGTCGACCATCAACCGCGCCTGGTGCTTCTTCACGATGGGAACGATCTCGTCCAGCTTTGCGATCTCGCCCTCCGCGCTGAAGACTCCGTCGGTGATGACGAGCGCGCCCTCGTGCGCTTGCAGCTTGCTCAGCGCCTTGTCGAGCGAGGCCGGGTCGTTGTGGCGGTAGCGAATCATGCGCGCCCCCGCCGCCTGACCCAGACGCACTCCATCGTAGAGCGAAGCGTGAACGTTGCGGTCGATGACGGCGACGTTGAACTTGTTGCTCAGCAGAGCCGAGAGCGTGGAGAGGTTGACCTGGTACCCAGTGGTGAAAACGAGGGCCGATTCCTTTCCGAAAAAGGTCGCCAGCTGCTCCTCGAACTCCTCGTGGAGCTTCATCGAGCCGTTGACGAGCCGCGATCCCGTCATGCTCGTCCCGAACCGGTCGATGGCCGCCTTGGCGGCTTCCCGAACCCGGGGGTGGGTGGTGAGCCCCAGGTAGTTGTTCGAACCAAACATGACGACCCGCCTCCCCTCGATCATCGCCTCGGGGCCGTCGTTGAAGTCGAGGGGGCGGAAGTACGGGTACACGCCCAGCTTGCGCGCGTTGTCGGCCGTCTTGAACTCGTAGCACTTCTTCAGCAGATCCTTGCCACCCAGCCCGGCCAGGGTGGTGCGATCGCGGTCGAAGTCGTCCACCGATCCCGTGGTCTCGACGGTGTCGGTGCCGGCGCCGTTGGTGGGCTTCGGCGCCCCGGCGAGCGCGGAGGCTTCGTGGTCCGACGGGTAGCGATCGAGGGCAGGATCCACGTTGGGGATTCCGTGACCATTGACCAGAATGCCCACCGCCGCTCGCATCCGCGAAGGCGCTTCCATGACACCCTCGGCGACCTTCATCACGCGGTCGTCGGAAGCGACCCGCATGAGCGCGGGGTGGTCGAGAAGCTTGCGCCCTCGGTTCACGACCGGCGAGACGACACGTTTACTGCCCGCGACGATGGTTTCCTTCCAACCCATGTTCCGGCACAACTCCTGGTGGGGCGGGTCAACGCCGCGCACCCTGCTTCGTGGACCCGGCTGGCCCGCGGGTGGTGATTAGCAGAATCGTCCCGGGCGAGCCATGGCACACCGATCCGTCGTGGCCTACGGGTCGGACCCCGGCAGCAGCCACGCATCCGGGACCGACGGCGGCCAGCCGGGCTCCACTGGCGTCGCCAGCTCGGCCGCGTCCAGGTAGAGGCCATCGGCCGGGGCGGTCATCCCCAGATCGCCCCGCCTGCCGCTGGCGATCGCGCGTCGGAACGCGCCCGGTGCGACCTGCCCTCGTCCCACGTCGACCAGGGTACCGACGATGATGCGCACCATGTTGTGGAGGAAGTGGTCACCCTCGATCGTGATCTCGAGCAGCTCGGCGTCGCGTCGTTCTCTACGCACCTCGGCGCGCAAGATCCGTCGCACCGTGTCCATGCGTGCGTCGGCGGAGGAACGGAAGGCCGCAAAGTCGTGGCGTCCCACCAGGTCCCGAAGTTCCTGCACCATCCCCTCGAATCGCAACCGAAAACCCACCCGCCATGCACGACCTGCGAGCAGGGGGTCGTTCGTCTGACTCAGGTGCACGCGGTACCGGTAGCGCTTGCGGAGCACGTGGTTGCGCGGATCGAACCCCGTCGGGGCGAGTGTCGCCCGCATCACGCCCACCTCCGGTGGCAAGTGCTGACTCAGCGCCAAGACCCACCCGCGCGGCTCGATGTCGCGCACCGTGTCGAAGGCAGTCAGCTGGCACCGCGCGTGAACACCGGCATCGGTTCGGCTCATCGCGCGCAGCCGCGAACTGCGCGGATCGATCGCCTCGATCGCACCCTGGAGCTCACCAGCCACCGTACGGGCGTTGGACTGCGGTGCCCACCCGGAGTAGCCACGTCCGTCGTAGGCGACGGTGAGCAGCACCGCGGAGCGAAAGCTCGCCGACCGATCCAATCGTCAGCGAGTCAGTTGCCGCCGGCACCCGCCGCAGCGGGAACCTGCTGCGAGCCCGGACCCGGACCAGGAGGTGACGGCAGCGTGATGCAGCCTGCCTCGGCAAGCCGAGCGGCCACATCGGGATCCATCGTGCCGCCGTCTCGAAGGTTGTAGAGCTCGAGATCGTCGGCCGGACACTGGGCGCTCCCGCTCTCTTCCCCGCACGCCGCAGCGAGCAGAGCCGTGGCGAGCGCCATTCCAGAAAGTGCGGACAGGAGGGTCAGGCGAGTCATTTCTTCTGCTGGAAGTTCATCGGAACTGCCATGTCAACGCAACCCCCCTTTGGGGGGGGGAACTTTCCAGCACGGAAAAGTCTGGTCACGCAACCGGACACCTGGGGATTGCCCATGGTGTCGCTGGTGACGCCAGCGCTGCAGGCGAGCCCATTCGTGCCAATCCGCACACCCACCGTCAGCTTGCCGGCCAGGGTCGCGTCATTGCGGAGCGCGTTCTGGTAGCAACTGCGCGCCTGACCAGCCTTTGCCTGCATGGCGGATCGCAGATCCGCTCCCGCGGTGCCCTCGCAGACCTTGGCGGCGCAGCCGTTCATGCCCACGCCACCGCCAGTGTGCCCGGACACGACCTTCTTCGGCGTCTCTTCCGCACCAGCATCTTCCTCCGCCTTGGGGGGAGGCGGCGGGGGCGGCGGAGCCTCCAGAACCGGGGGGGCGGTCTCCTTGGGTGGCGGCGGGGGCGGCGCCGAGGGTTCGGACTGGGCGTTGCCCTGGGACACCTTCCAGAAGATGAGCCCTCCCATGATGGCGAACATCACGAGAGCGGCAACTATGTAGCCGGTGCTGCCCGAGCTCTTCTTGGGCATCAGCGAATCGGTGGGCATGCAGTCTCCTACGGCGGTCCGTGGGGGCCACTATAGCGAACACCCGTCACACCCCAAGCGCCTTGCCAAATTCCAGTCCAGTCAAGATCGAGCAAAATCCCGGAATATGGCAAGGGCAGTGTCTCCGTAGACTCGTCGGTCGGACATTTGACCCAGTCGTGGGGGCCAGTTGAGGCCGTCCGTTCGGGACGGGTGCTCGACGACGAGGGTGGCTCCTTCGGCGGCGATCGGCGACTCCAGCAATGTGGCAAGCCCGGCCACCGACCGGTCGAGCTGACCCCAGGGCGGGTCGCAGTAGACGAGGTCGAACGGTCCCAGGGCCACGAGTCGCTCGAGCGAGCGCTCGACGCGGGCAGGAAGCAAGGTCACGCCTCGCTCGATCCCGAGCTGCCCCAGGTTGTCGCGGATGCAGTGGATCGCGTTGCGACCAGACTCGACCAGCACCACGCACCCCGCCCCCCTCGACCACGCCTCGATCCCAATCGCGCCACTGCCCGCGTACAGGTCCAGTACCCGAAGGTCGCTGACGTCCCCCAGGATGGAGAACAGCGCCTCGCGAACCCGATCGGACGTCGGGCGAGTGGCATCACCGCGTGGCGCCTTGAGCGCTCTTCCACGCAGTCGGCCGGCGATCACCCGCATTGTCGCGCGGCCACCTAGAAGCGCACGGTCAGGTCGAGCTGGCCACCGCGGGGGCCGACCGCCAAAGCCGGTTGCACGCGCCTTCTCGCGCTCTGGCTCGCCGGCTTGTCCGTGAGCACCAGAACCAGGCCCGCGATCGCCACAACCCCTCCCGCTGGCGTCAGGATGCGCGCCATGGTGCGCGTCGATCGGTTCGCCTCGCAGTGGTCCACGATATCCTGGCGCTGGTCGATCTTCGCCTGGTCGCAGGGATCCGCGTCGCGGTCAACGGTCGTCCGGTACTCCTCGTAGGCATCGTCGCTGCGCTGCCCGTAGCTGGAGACCCAGTAGCCCATCCCCACGCCGGCAACGATCACCCCCGCGCCCACCGCCCCGATCCCCACGGCCTTCTGCGCGCTCACCGAGCCGCGTTCGCGGCCGTCCCGACGCGAACGGGGCTTCTTGCCTTTCGAGTCGCTGTAGTCCGGGTCGGGCAGGACATCGAGCACCACCCGGGTCGAGTCCCCGGGACGGAGTGTCGCCTTCCCTCGCGCGTCGAGATAGCCAGGCGCCTTGAGGATCACCTCGAGCTCGCCCGCGGGAACCCGGAAGTCTGCGGTTCCGTCCTCGATCCGACCAACGGATTGGCCGTTGACGAACACTTCCCCGGTCACGTCCCCGGCCAGCACGACGAGCTCCCCCTCCGCCACCCCGAGCAGCTCGTGGAACGCGTCCTCGGCCATCCCCAGCAGGGTGTCGTCGGCGCTGTCCAGAAGATTGGCCGAGTACTTCAGACGGGTCCTGCCAATGTTCTTCCCGTCCTCCCAGAGATGGAGCTGAGTGACCACCTGGTCGTCGACCACTTCCATCGTCCCCCAGATGAACCGGTTCTCACCGATGCTACCAGCGATCTGGGTCAGGCAGTCCGCGTCCGGTTGCTCGTCACAGTTGAACCCCGCCATGAGCACTTCCAGTGAGTACTCGCCCGGCGCGAGGGACCAGCCATCGGCTCGCGTCACGGCGCGCTTGAGAGCGGTCGTCAGCGCCGCTGCGTTGTCGAACGCGTCGGCGCTCATGACCGTCAGCACCTGGATCGGCTTCGACTCCGCACCGGCAGGAGCGGGAGCGAGCAGGCAGGCCAGAGTCACGAGGAAGGCGAGGTACAGCGAGCGCATCATCGGTCGCGAGACTACCTGGATTTCGCGCGGTTGACACGGTCCTGCGCGCACGGGTCGTTCGTCCGGAGGTCAGCCCGTTTCGATCTTCGACCACATCTGGCGGCGCATGCGCTGACGAGCCCGGTCGCGTCGGGAGATAACCCGAGTCACGCTCCAGGCCGCGAGCAGCTCCCCCTCCTGGCCCAGGGCGGGCATGACGGTGGGACCCACCAGGTAGGTGCCGGGGATCGGGCCCCGCACGGGTTCCCCAGCTAGCTCGAGGAACCCTCCCGGGTCGACCGACCACTGCCACTGCATCGGCTCGGGAGTGGGTGCCGTCTCGTGAACATGGACGCGATCGATCTCCTTACGGATGCCGTCCTCGTAGAGGTACAGGGGGAGACCGTCGTGGGGTGAGTCGAGGGCCAGGAGGTGCTCCTCGAGAAAAGGCAGGTGCCGCTTGACCGCTACGAACACCGCCTCGCGCGCTTCGAGCAGCGTGAGCGGGCCCCGGGTGGGCAGCACCGCCTCCGCGACGAGGAGACTCCGAAGTGGAGCCCCCGATTCCTCGGGCAGGTCCTGGCGCTGCAGGTGGACGATGGGCCGTCGAGGATCGGGCAGCGGGCCGCGTTCAGGGAGACAGAAACTCTCCACCGGGAGTGCATCTGGCAGCGCCTCTCGACCGACGAGCACCGAGACGACGTAGCGCCCCGTCTTGGCCACGACCCGGGGCCAGTCGCGGCGGGCGCGCGGCGTCACCCCATCTCCGTTGGCAAGATCGGCCAGCGCTTCGCCAGTCTGCTCGCCCACGACCGCGCTGGTGCCGATCGGTTCCTCCTCGCCCTCCTCGATCACGCCGGCGACCACTCCCCGGCGGACGACGATGCGAGCCACCCGACGGTCGAGGCGACACACGCCTCCGTGCGCCTCGATGCGTTCCAGCAAGAACTGCTCCAGCTCGTCCGCGCCGTCGGTCAGCGAGAGTACCCCGCGGGTCCAGGCTCCGTGCAGGCGGGCAAGAGGCAAGGCAGGCAGGTGCCCGCTGGAGGTCGCGAGGTCGGTCGCGAACGATGCCGGGACGTGCACGATCTCGCGATACGGATGCCCCGGCGGAAACTTGCCGAGGAGATCTGCCGCGCGGTCCTGCCCGACGAACGGCAGACCGGTGGCCGCGCGGCGCGTCTCGAGCGCTTCCCAGAAGGACCCCGGCGGCCACACCGCGTCGCGCTCGAAGACCGCGTCGGCGGCCGCGTTGACGTGAGCCAGCGTGGAGTAAAGCTCGTCCACCAGCTGCCGGACCTCGGGGAACTCCCGGTCGATCTCGCGGGCGAACAGCTCGAGGTTGGGCGGAACCTCCACTCGACGGGTGGGCGACAGGACCGCGAACATCGGGTCCAGTCCCCGCGTGCGGCGGCGAAATCGGGGAGTCTGTGCCAGCTCCTGCAAGATCCGGCGCCACGCGGGAGACGCGCCAGCCAGCAGCGTGAAGGTGCGACGCCGGAAGCAGTGCTGGTCGAAGTGGTAGCTCGCGGGGCGCTGCCCCTGACCGAAGAGCAGGACCCGGAAGTCACGTCGCGCCAGCAGCGCCGCCGTCGCGATCGCCCCCAGCGAGCGACCCAGGACGATGACGTCGTAGTGCCTCGATGTCACGCGGACACCCTTCGACTAGCTCCGCACCACCCGCGGGCGTCCGGCGTCGGGCGTCACGACTCGGATCCGCTCGGCAGCGACATCCTGCAGCACCTCCACGAGCAGGGCGTGTTCCGCCTCCAGAACCCGCGCGGCCAGCGCCTCCTCGTCATCGTCGTCGAGCACCGGCACGACCCGCTGAGCGATGATGGGACCGGTGTCGACACCCTCGTCCACCAGGTGGACGGTGCAACCGCTGACCTTCACCCCGTAGTCCAGCGCTTGCCGGTGGGCATGGGTTCCAGGAAACGACGGGAGCAGCGCGGGGTGGATGTTGATCACCCGCTGTGGGAAGGCACGGATGAACGTCGGGGTGAGCACCCGCATGAAGCCGGCCAGCACGATCCACTCGACCTCGCTCTCGCGCAGCGCCGCGACCAGCGCGGCGTCGAACTCCTCGCGAGACGGGAAGTCGCGATGGGGGATACAGCGCGTGGGCACCCCCACCTGCGCCGCGCGCTCCAGTGCCAGCGCGCCCGGCTGGTTGGAGATCACGGTGCCAATCCGGGCGGCGAGCGACCCCGACTGGATCGCGTCGAGGATGGCCTGAAGGTTGGACCCGCGACCCGAAACGAGCACTCCAAGGTTCAGGGTCACCGGTGGCTCCCCTCGGTGTATTCGACTCGCGCCGGTCCGGAGTCCGCGGCGGGGCGCAGCTGGCCCCAAAGCCACGCTCGCTCCCCGACCGCCTGGAGGGCAACGAGCGCCTCGTTGACGCGATCGCGGGCGACCATCGCCACCAGCCCCACGCCCATGTTGAAGGTCCGCCGCATCTCGTCTTCAGCGACGGGCCCACCGCGCTGGATGAGGTCGAAGATCGGCGGTGCGGGATAGTCGCGACCAACCCGCGCCACCACCCCCGGAGGCAGCACGCGCGGGAGATTGCCCGGCACCCCGCCGCCCGTCACGTGACACAAGGCGTGCAGGTCCATGTCCAGGGCGGCCTGGAGCGCAGAGACCGCGCGAGCGTAGATCCGGGTGGGTTCGAGCAGCGCCTCGCCAAGGGTCGTCCCCAGCTCCGGAACCACCTCGTCGAGCGACAGCTGCATCTCGTCGAGAAGCACACGGCGCGCCAGCGAGTAGCCGTTCGAATGAATCCCGCTCGCCGCGACGGCGACCAGCGCGTCGTCGTCACGCACCCGCTCTGCGCCTAGCACCCGCTGCCGCGAGACGACGCCCACCGCGAAGCCGGCCAGATCGTACTCGCCCTCCGGGTACATCCCCGGGAGCTCTGCTGTCTCCCCCCCCAACAAGGCGCACCCGGCCAGGCGGCAGCCAGCGGCGACCCCCGAGACGACGGCTTCACCCACCTCCACAGCCAGCTTCCCGCAGCCGAAGTAGTCCAGGAAGAACAGGGGGCGCGCCCCGCAGGTCACGATGTCGTTGACGCACATCGCCACCAGATCCTGCCCCACGGTGTCGTGGCGCCCCGTCGCGAAGGCGATCTTGAGCTTCGTCCCGACGCCATCGGTGCCACTCACCAGCAGGGGGTCCTCGATGTCCGTGGGGAGCGCACAGAGCCCGGCGAACCCTCCGACGTCATCGACAACGTTCGCGGTCCGGGTACTCCGGGCCAGGGGCTTGATGCGCTCGACCAGCGCCTCGCCTGCCGCGATGTCCACGCCCGCTTGCTTGTAGGTGATCGCCATGTGCCGGTGGAGGCTAGATGAGCGAGCGGGATTGTCGAGCACTTCGACGCACGCGGTGGGGCGCGATCGTCGCCAGGCGGAGCCGAGCGATCGCCCGCCTACTCGTCGCGAATGGGACGGAGGAGCCGGTAAAGGCCAAACAGATTGAAGAGCGCGAAGGCGACGAACAGCGCGACCAGCCCCAGCACCCAGCGCACGCCCGCGGGGGACTCCCCGTCCACCAGCAGCCAGGCGTCAGGTGGGATCTCGCGTCCCCCCGCGGTGGCAACCTCGGCCTGAAGGCCACCGTGACGCAGGCCCGAGCGGCCGATGGGAACCAATCGACCCACGAAGGATGTCGGAGGCAAGAAGTGCGGTCCCTCGAGCCCCTTGGGAACGCGCACCTCGACCCAGATCCGGTCGTTTCCTGCCACTGGTGCGAGACGATAGGTGTCCCGATCGAGCGGCCGGGCATAGCGGATGGCACCCTGGGAATCGAGCAGCGCCTCGCCCCGGACCCAGCGATTCGTCAGGGCGGCCGACGGTGCGACCTCGGTCAGGTCACCCTGGTCAGCTGGCGGACCGCTTGCCAGTGCATACGCGGCTTCCGAGCGGAGCGAGAACACCATCGCCAGGCAGGCAACCATCGTGACCGCCATCGTGACGAGGGTCACTCGTCGGCCTGGCCGACGGGGTTTCGGCAAGGCATCCAGCTCGGGATCCGTCTGGTCGGCGTCCAACTCGGGGTGCGCTGCGGATTCTCGATTCGAGGACATGGTCAGGTTCGTCCGGGTTCGGACATCACGATGCCGGGGAGGTTCCTCGGCGGTGCCGGCGGAGCTTATCGCGATTCGGGAAGTGGGGCACTACTCGCGCCCTGGCGGCCGGGAGCGGCCCGGGTGGGGCGGGAGCCTTCCACGCCCGTCGCTTCCAGCCCCAAAGTTCAATGAGCTCGAGCACTTGCCGAAGTGCTCGACAATCCCGCTCACTCATCTAGTCTCGAGGGGATCGGGGAGGCCAATGGCGACGCAGAAGACTGTCATCTGTCCCTCTTGCGGGTTCAAGAACTCGTTACCCCTGCCAAACAACCGTTGCGTTAGCTGCGGGGCAAAAATCGACGAATTGAAGCGAGCGCTGACTCGACAGGAGGAGCTCGAGCGGCGCTACCAGCAAGAAGGCTTTGAATTCCTGTGGTTCAGCATCTCGCTCGTCGTGATGGGGGTGCTGACGGCCGCGATCGTCGTTGGGTTGCCGATGATCCTCCCGGTGTTCGACTTCGAGGGCTCGGCGGGCATGCTGGTCGCGATCCCGGTCTGGTTCGTCGGGGGCATGCTCGTGGGACTGATTTCGCCGGGACGCACGTTCATCGAGCCAGTAGCGGCGGTCTTTCTCGTCGCCATCCCCACCGCGCTGTATCTCTTCGCGACGCAGACCGTGAAGACGATGCCCGCATTCATGTACGTCTTGATGTCCGCGCTCGGGGTCCTCTTCACCCTCGTCGGATCGTTCGTTGGCGAACGGATCCAGATGGGTCCACCGCCGAAGGCGGTCGACTGAATCTGCGCCTCGCCCTCCTCGCCATCGCCCTCCTGGGCGCGGGGTGCCAGTCGGGCGCAAGGCAAGCCGAGGCGGCACGCCTGACCCGGGCGATCGAGGTGCTGCGCGAAGCCGACAACGCCGACAAGGAACCGGCGCTCCAGGCACTGCAGGCCGAGCCCTGCAAGACGGCCGAGCTGTGTCAGCTGCAGACAACCTGCGTGCACGGGTATCGGGAGCACGTGGCTGCCTATGCCGAGCTGCAGCGCGCAAAGCAGGCAACGCCAGGCGAAAACGCACCCAATCTGGCTGCGATCACCGCCCGTCTGACCGCTGCCCAGCGAGACATCCAGAACTGCACCGAGGCGGAAGCGGCCACCCGGCGCGCCTACGACCTCTGAGGGGGGGCGCGAGGTTCCCGCGGATCAGGGACCGCTCGACGGACGGGGACGGAGATCTGGCGGCGCTCGATGGCTCGGGACCGGGCGCGTGCTGCCCGACGCGCTCGGCGTGGGGAGCGCTCCGCTCGCCGCTGGCGCCGCCGGCGCGCCGGGGGGTTGCCAGCCGCGCTCGGCCCACAGCACACGCCCGAACCGCGACGCGCGGTGGAAGTTGCCCTGACCGAGAATGGGCGACCACCCCACCCCCGAGTTCTTCTCCATCGCGTAGAAGTTCATCCGCCACTCATCCCCCACCCGCGGCGGGGCGTGCCGGGCCACCGCGAACGACGACCAGGGGATCCGAACCTCGACGACATACCCACGATCCGGGCCTGGTTGGTCGAGCTCGCCGTCCACCACCACCGCACTCTCGAGCCGAGCCGACCAGTCCTCGTGCCCGAACGGCCCATCCGGCCGCTTCACGGGGCGGTTGTAGTCATCGAAGCGGCTGTCGAAGACCAGGTTCTGCGGGCCGATCTGGATCTCGTAGTAGTCGCGGTTGTCGCCGTCGCCATCGGGGTCGACCATGATCTCCGCAGTGTCCCCAGTCCACAGGTGGGGGTCCTTCGCCTCGGTGTCGAACCCACCCCGTACGTCGGCGTCGATGACCGTGATCCCGACGTACATCGCAGAGTCGTCCCACAAGAGGCGGGCGCTCCCACCGAGATCGCGCCGCCGATTGGGGTGTCCCGTGGCCACGTCGCGAAACGCGCCGGTCTCCCCCGCCTGCTGCCACACCGCCTCGTCGAGGCGCCCGTCGATCGTGGGCGCGGTCCCCTCGTCCAGCCTGTCGACTCGCATCTGGGGGACTCGAGTGTCGAGCACGATGCGCGGCTTCGCTGCGGCCCCCGCCATGGAGAGCTCCGCGACGATGCCGCGCTGGTGTCGATCCCGAGGACCCGAGCGGATCCGCATCCGGTCCTTGCCCTTCCAGAGCCCGGCCACGATCTGCACCTGGCTCGTGCGAATTGTCGGGGGCAAGGTCACATCCAGCTCATCGATGTAGACCTTCCCCGCCTCCCACGCCCAGGGCCCGAGCACCTGCTGGTCCCCTTCCTGGCGGCGGAGCGGCCCCGCGTTGTCCAGGTTCGCGATCCGCTCACCGGCGCCGTCCAGCAGGTGGGTGAACAGATTCCACCCGGCCCCGACCTTCGATCGGACCTGCCAGTACAGGACCAGCTTGAGCTGCTGACCCGGTCGCACCGGTCCCGCCGGTTCGACCCGCGCCCCGAGCAGCACGACCTTGCCATCGTAGTCGATGTCGAGCCGCTTCCCGACATCCGGCGGTGGTTGCTCGACCACGTAGGCGCCGAGGCGACGGCGCTCGCTTTCACCATCGGGGGGTCCCCCCACGCAGCCGCCCACGAGGAGCAGCGCGACGCCTGCCGCGATCGCGCGACGGCCGGCACCCGAGCCCGACCCCATGGAGCCTCAGGGCTGCGGCGGCGGTCGGCGCGCGGGTTGAGGCTGACCGGCAGCCGGACGAGCGCCGGGTGGCACTGGATGACCCTGCGGACCCGGGGCTCGGCCCTGCGGCGGCGGCCCCGGCGGCCTGCCCGGCATCCCCGGCATCCTGCCCTGTGGCGCAGCGCGACCGGGGAGCATCCCCTGCGCCGGCGCCGGGCGCGCCGGACGCATGCCGGGTGGCGTGGGTCGCTGCCCGCGAGGATTGGCCCGCCGCGCCTTCTGCGCGGCCGCGGCCTGTTCGGCCGCCGCTCGTCGCGCGAGCTTCTGCTTCGCGACCTCCGGATCGAACTGCGTCGCACAACGCGTCACGATGCCGCGGCCGTGACCGTCGGACGCGCCACTCACGACGCGCAACCGCATCGGGAGCTCGACCGTCTCGACCTCGGCCTCCGCAGCGTCCTCGTCCTCGGCCTTGGCCACAGCTGGCTTTTTTGCCTCGCCGGGACCGGCGCCGCCAGCCCCTTCCTCGGGTCGCGCGAGGTACTCCCACTGCCGCTCGAAGCCCACCGCGAGCTGCACCTCGGCGCTGAGCAGCGGGTCCGGGAGGCGCACGGTGGCCTCGTCCAGGTAGACGTGGCCGGGGCGCCACTCGCTGGGTGGCAGCGAGTCGCGCAGGACCCCGGTGGCCTCCAGGCGCCCGTCGAGCTGTGGTCGGCCGGAGCTGCCGAGCAGCTCGGTGAACAGGGTCCACTGTCGACCTTCGGGATCCTCCTGCAGCCGCGCGAGCGGTTGCCAGAAGAGACGGAGGGTGATCTCGGCGCCATCCTCGAGCGGCGTCTCGGGCTCGAGCTCGTAGGCCACCAGCTGCACCTGGTTCTCGAAGTCGATCAGGGTGCGGTGGGCGACGTCCGTCGGCACCGAGTCCAGCACGTAGGGGGCCACCGCGGCTGGCAAGGGCTTCTCCTCGGCCGAGGCCGCAGGCGACTTGCATCCCGCCAGCAGCGACGCGCAGCCCACGCTCAGCACCGCAGCTGGAAGGAGGTGTCGGACGAGCACACGGGTGTGGTGCGTCACTTCTTTCCCTTACCTTTCTTGCGCGCGGAGCGCTCCCGCTTGCGCAGGTTCTTGCGGGCGTTCTTCTCCTGCTTGCTCAGGGAGCGCATCTTTGGCTGGGCGGCTCCACCGCCGCCGGGCATGCCCGGCATGCCCGGCATCCCCATCCCAGGCAAACCCATCCCCGGCATGCCTGGCATGCCCGGCGGCATCCCGGGCATGCCCCCCATCGCCGCTGCCTGTTGCATGATCTGATCGGGATCCATGCCCTTTGACTTCATCGCACGGCGCATGTTGCGCGCCATCGCCAGGCCCTGCATGCCAGGCAGCTTGCCGAGCAGCCCACCGAGCCCGGACATCCCGCCCATGTTCTGCATCATCTGCTGCATGAACAGGAACTTCTGGACCAGCTCGCTGACCCCCTGCTCGGGCTGCCCCGAGCCCTTGGAGATGCGCGTCACTCGCGACGGGTCGCGGATCAACGCATGCGGATCGCGCTTTTCCGCCTGGGTCATCGACTGGATCATCGCCTCGATGCGCACGAGCTCGCGATCGTCGAGGTCCATGCCCGGTGGCAGCATGCCGCCGATGCCAGGCATCTTCTCGACCAGATCCTTGAGCGATCCCATCTTCTGGATGGTGCGGACCTGGTTGAGGAAGTCGTCGAGCGTGAACTCGCCCGACATGATGCGCATCGCATCTTCTTCCGCCTGCTTCTTGTCGACGGCCTCCTCGAAGTCCTGCATCAGGCCGACGACATCCCCGAGTCCGAGGATCCGACTGGCCATGCCCTCCGGACGGAAGATGTCGAGCTTGTCGACCGTTTCACCGATACCGGCAAAGACGATCGGCGCGCCGGTGACCTCCCGCACACTCAGCGCGGCGCCGCCGCGAGCGTCGCCATCGAGCTTGGTCAGCACGACGCCCGTCAGGTCGAGGCGATCGTTGAACGACTTCGACGTCTGGACCGCGTCCTGACCGATCATCGAGTCGATGACGAGGAAGATGTTCTGCGGTGAAACCCGGGCCTTGATCGCCGCGAGCTCCTCCATCAGCGGCGCGTCGATGGCGAGGCGGCCCGCGGTGTCGTAGATGATGACGTCGCGCCCGAGCTTCTTCGCCTCAGCGTCGGCGGCCGCGCAGATGGCGACCGGCGACTCCCCGGCGATGTTGAAGACCGGCAGCCCGATCTGCTCGCCGAGCACCTGCAGCTGCTCGACCGCGGCGGGGCGCTGCATGTCGGCGGCGACGAGCAGCGGCTTCTTTCCCTGCTTCTCGAACCACCGCCCCATCTTGGCCACGGTGGTCGTCTTGCCCGAGCCCTGGAGACCGACCACCATCACGCCCGTGCGCCCGGACGCCGCGAACTCGACCGGCTCCTCGAGCTCCGGTCCCATCATCTCGATCAGCTCGTCGTGGCAGATCTTGACGAACAGGTCGCTGGCCGAGACCTTTCGCGTCTGGCCCTCGTGCTTGACGCGGTAGCGCAGCGTCTGGCCGATGGCCTTCTCTTCGACGCGCGCCAGGAAGCGCTTGACGACGCCCAGCTCGACATCGGCCTCGAGCAGCGACAGCCGCACTTCCCGCAGCGCGGGTTTGATGTTCTTCTCGTCGAGCTCCTGCAGCCCCGCCAGGCGGTTCTGGGCCTCGCGGAATCCCTTGGTAAGCGCCTCGAACACGGTCGGGGCGGTCTAGCACACCCGTGGCGGGGGGCGAAAGCCGCGGACTCCGGCGCCCAGAACACCCCTGGAAGAGCGGCCGGATCGCCATGGTGTCCGGCGGGACGTCGGGGTCGGGGTCGGGCGTGGGGAAACGAGCCCCCTCACTCGCGGCCGGCGGGCTTGGGTCGCCAGGCTCGAGACTCCACCCAGCCGTTCGAGGCATCCTCCACGTGGTCGAACCGCGGGATGTAGGGCTTGATGTCGATCAGCGGAGTGCCGTCGAGCACGTCGATGTTCTCCACCTCGAGCGTCGTTCCCGAGACCGACAGCAGCCGCACGATGGACAGCCCGACGGGGTTCGGGCGGGCCGGGTGGCGAGTGGCGAACAGGCCGTGCGCCGCGTCGACGAGGAACGTGGGGCGCTGCAGCTGCACCTCTGCTGCGCGATCGAAGAGGTAGAGCAGGTAGAGGTGGCTGAAGGTCCCGATGTCCTTCAGACCATCGGCGAAGCGGTCATCGAGGATCACCTGACCGATGGCGCCAGAGGCGCGAAACTGGATCGGACACTCCTGTTTGGTCTTGAACGGAGTGAGGATCCTGCCGATCGGGCTCATCTGCATCTGGTGCCTCGCTGCCTCGAGAGAGACGCTGGGGCTAGGAAGTTAGCACGCACCGAGTCGGTGTCGGTGCCCTGGGTGGGGCCGAGAGGGCGCTGTCTGATGTACCTCGCTGCTCCGAGGAGAACGCCGGGTCTCCTCGCAGGTTCAGCGCTCAGAACCGTAGGAAGGTCGGGGGAGGCGACGGAAGCACAACTTTAGCCCAAAGGGGCGACCGATGGCCTCGAGCGTCTTCTGCGTGGGGTTGCCCCGGCCGCGCTCGAAATCCATCAGCGACTGGGTCGAGATGCCGACCAGCTTCGCGTAGGCGGCCTGGGACATGCCCACGATGCGGCGCATGCGCTTGCTGGCCTGCGGCAGGCTGAGCTCACCCCGCTCGAGCGCCTCGTACAGCGCCAGGGTGGCCTCCCGCCGGTTCGGGAGTGCCTTCACGGGTTCACCGCCCGAGCGAGATCCCGGATGAGGTCACGATGACGCAGCCCCAGGCGCTCGACGAGGTTGGAGTCCGCGCCGAGTCCGCGCATGCGATCGCCCAGACTCGCTACCACCTCCGCCATCTCGCCCAGCCCGTCACGCAGTTGATGGCCGTCCGCGCCCAGCGCTTCGAGATCGGTGACGACACTCGCCCAGTCGACTCGACCCGCCTGTTCTCGATCGCCCCAGCGGCTGGCTCGCGGGATCCCTTCGCGGTCGAGGAACATGGGGGCCAGATCGTACAGCGGGCTGAGCTCGACGCGCCCGTCGGGGTACTTGAGCACACTGGTGTTGCGCACGTGGTTGTCCGTATTGCCCACGGCGAGGTTGAAAACGTCCCGCAGCAGGAGCTCGCGGAGCTCCCCGGCGGGATCGGAGCAGTACCGGGCAACGATCCGAGCGGACTGCTGGAGAGACTGGGTGACGCCGTAGCCGGAGATCCCGCTGAGCGACGCCAGCGACTCGAGCCCCAGGCATTCGCTCCCAACTCGGTCGAAGCGCGGCACGAAGAGGCAGTCGTCCTCGTGGACAAGGGGGCGATTCGCGCGGAGCCTCGCGTGACGAGCCAGCTCCATGTAGCGAGCCTCCTCGGCCAGGATGATCCGATCCGTGTCGTGGCGACCCCGCGGGAACTTGACCAGCCAGTGGTGCGCGACTCGCCCCTCGGGGACGGCGCCCTCGGCATGCCATCGACCCGTCCGATCCTCGCAGAGGAGAAACTTCGGGGCTTCCCCCTGAGCACCCGTCGACCCGGCCACTGGTGCCCCTCGCTCGAAAGCGTACTCGATGAAGTCGGGCCCACGCTCGACGACCTCATCGCGCGTGAAGCCTTCGTGGTCGAGCGGGGGATCGCGGACCTCCCGCTTCACCCGCACGTTGCCCGGAGGGTAGTGGGCACCCGCGAGCAAGGACCAGTCGGTGGCGTCGGTGTTCTGCCACCCCATCCGCACGACGATCGACCGACGCGCAGCGCCGGCCGGGAGGATGTCGAACACGAACGCCGGCCAGGGTGCCTCGATCCAGAGCTCGAAGCTGGGCAGGTAGCGGCACGAGAGCGACCGACTCCCGCCCGCGCCGAGGAACCGGGTGGCGTAGTCCTGGTCGTACTCGAGCGCGACCTTCCCGCGGTGACCCCCACTGGCCTCGCCGAGGGCTTCCAGTCGAGCAGCGGGGTGCCAGGCTCCTTCCACCCAGATCTCGAATTCCACGAACACTGTAGTAGAATACTACATTATGTAGTCCATCTCGTGAAAGAGCTGTATTTCAATACATCTACACTCGGTGCTCGGACCTCGCGCGAGCAAACGGGCTCGTGCGTCCCGAGGAGCACCTCAGGGAGCGCTTCCCGTTCCGGCGCGGAGCGAAGATTGAACGCGCGGGATGGGCTACCGATCGCTGGTCGACCTCCTGAAGTACGACGAGCACCTGGCACGCGTCACGCTGAAGGTGAACATCGGCGCCGACGGGAGGGTCCGCAAGCTGGATCTCATCGCCGTCGAGGAGAACGAGGACAACCCCTTCGCGAGCTCGCCGTGGCGCCGCTGGGCTGCCAAGCTCGAGCTCTTCGCGCGGGGGTTCCGCTTCGGTGATGGGGAGGTCGTGGCGCGCCTGGTGGACGCCGTCTTCGACGGTGTGGAGGCGCACCTGGCCGCCCTCGTGCAGCTGCTCGGCGACGTCGAGTTCTATCTCGGGACGCTCGGCTTCCACGACCAGGCGGCCGAGGCCGGGCTCGAGGTCTGCATGCCGGACCTCGTGTCGACCCAGTCCGCGCGACGCCTGTACGGGCTGTTCAACCCGCTGCTGCTCGGGCACGGCGTCACCCCGGTTCCCTGCAACGTGGAGACGGACCTCTTTGGCACCATCGCGCTCGTGACGGTGACCCGTCTGGAATCCATCGCTCGTGCCGGATCGCGAGACGACTTGCCACCACGCTTGCACCCAGCACCCGAGGCTCTGCACCGCCGCGCTAATCCGCTCGCCCGCCGTCGGTGATGGTCCAGCCGTGGTCGTGGATCAGCACCCGGCGCGCGTCGGCGGCCGCTCCGGCGCTGTACCTCGACAGTCCTCCATCGAACCGGACCGAGCCCTGAACGTCTTGCTGGGACCACGCAATCAGCAACGCATCGTAGTGCTCCGTCGAGAGAGTCACCCCCGCGAACATTCCGTCCATCGATGTGACGCTGGACACGTCCCACACTGACAGGTCCTGGTCGAAGGCCACCGCCCCCGCGAACATTCCGTCCATCGATGTGACGTTGGACACGTCCCACGCGGACAGGTCCTGGTCGAAGACCATCGCCCCCGCGAACATGCGGTCCATTCTCGCGACGCGGGACACGTCCCATGCCGACAGATCCGCGTCAAACAGGACCGCAGCCTCGAACATGCTGCTCATGTCGGTCACGCTGGACACGTCCCATGCCGAAAGGTCGCTGTCGAACGCCACGGCAGCGTCGAACATTCCGCTCATGTCCCGTACTCCAGACACGTCCCACCCCGACAGGTCTTGGTCGAACGAGACCGCTCGACGAAACATGCGCCGCATGTTGCTCGCGCCGGACACATCCCATGTCGACAGATCCTGGTTGAACGCGGTAGCGCCACGGAACATGGACTCCATGCTGGAGACAGCCGAGACATCCCACGCGGACAGATCCTGGTTGAACGTCCGCGCCCCGGCAAACATGTTGTCCATGTTACGCACCTTGGAAACATCCCATGCCGACAGGTCTCCGTTGAAGACCACCGCGCCATCGAACATCTGGGCCATGCTGACCACGTTGGAGACGTCCCAGCCGGACACGTCGCCACTGAACGCACTCGCGCCGCGGAACGCGTCACCCATGCCGGTCACCGCGGACACATTCCACCCGGACACATCCTGATTGAACTCCGATGCACGGGCGAAGATGCCCCACATGTGCTCCACACTGGAGACATCCCACCCAGACACGTCACCGTTGAACTTGGATGCGCCGTAGAACATGGCATTCATGGTGGTCACGTTGGAGACGTCCCACCCAGTCAGGTTCTGGTTGAACGAAGCCGCATCCCGAAACATGGACTCCATGTTGGTCACGCGCGACACGTCCCAACCAGAAATGTCCCTGTTGAACCGGGTTGCAGCGTCGAACATGGACTCCATGGTGGTCACACTGGAAACATCCCAACCGGACACGTCCCCATTGAACCGGGACGCTCGCTCGAACATGAAATCCATGTTGGTCACGCGGGACACGTCCCAACCGGACATGTCACTGTTGAACCGATACGTGCACCGAAACATGGAATCCATGTTGGTCACACTGGACACATCCCAGCCGGACACGTCCCCGTTGAACCGGGTTGCAGCATCGAACATGGACTCCATGTCGGTGACATTGGAAACATCCCAGAGCGCCAAATTGGGAACCCGGCCGACTCCCGAATTCGCAAACGCCGAGAACAGGCTCGTGATGCCCGAAAGGTCGGGCCCGTCGGTGGCTGTGATCTCGAGGTTCCTCGTTCCACGGAACTGGTAGCCCCCATCTGCGGGGGAGAACCCGCCCCACTGCACAATCTCGATGAGCTTCTTCCGATCTCGTTGCCACGGCCAGGTGTCGGAGAAGTAGTCCCAGGCGAGGCTCCAGGGGGGCACAGACCCCTCGATCTCGACGGTGTAGATCCCCGGCCGCGAGTAGGTGTGAGCCAGGTGGTCAAACTGGGTGCCCTTCTCGGACGTTCCGTCTCCCCAGCGAACGACGAATTCGTACGCCGAGGAGCGGTAGTTCGGTATCGGCATGATGATCGAATCGTTCTCCGAGTACCCATTGTTGTCCGTCTTCCATACCGAGATGAACGGCTCGGACGAAGGCGGCGCGCCCGCCGTCGCGCCCCTCCCGCTTTCGCCAGCGATACCCGTCGCGCCCACACCCCCACCAGGCGCGCCTGCGGTCGTGGGAGGGACTCCTCCACCACCCCCAGGCCCGGATTGCGTCGCCCCGGAGCCCGCCGCCCCGGCCTCGCTCGCGCCGCTACCGCCCGGGCGCCCCGCTCCGCCGCCCGGGGCGCCTCCGGTCGCGAGTCGCCCACCGTCGCTCCCCGAGGAGCCGCCGGTGGCGGGTTCGTCGGTGGGCCCCGCGGGACCACTCTCGGTACACGCTCCCAGCAGAGCCACCATCCCGAAGAGAATCCATCGAACCGGAATCGAGGTCACGCGCCTCACCTCCTCACCGCCGTGAGCGTGCGCCGCGCGCTTCGCCGCGGCCGTCGAGTCCTGATTGGTGTTGGCTACCTGAATCATACGAGCCTCCCCTGGCGTGTTACTCCACGGGCCCGCCGTCGGTGATGGTCCAGCCGTGGTCGTCGATCAGCGACTGGCGCGCGGCGGCCGCCTCGCTGCTGTACCGCGACAGCCCGCCATCGAACGTGACCGCATCCTTCACCCCCTGCTGGGACCAGGCAATCAGCAAGGCATCGTAGTGGGCCGTCGAGAGGCTCACGCCCTCGAACATCCCCGCCATCGAGGTCACGGCCGAGACGTCCCAACCCGACAGATCCTGATCGAAGGCCGCCGCCCCAGCGAACATGCGGTCCATGTTCTCGACCCAGGACACGTCCCATCTCGACAGGGCCTGGTTGAACACAGCCGCTCCCTCGAACATGCTACTCATGTCGGTCACTCCCGAGACGTCCCAGGCCGACAGGTCCTGGTTGAAGGCCACCGCCCCAGCAAACATGTGGTCCATGTTCCCGACCGAGGCCACGTACCAACCTGACAGATCCTGGTTGAACGTGGAGGCGCCACTGAACATGTACCCCATGTCCCTCACGCGAAGCACGCTCCACCCAGACACGTCTCCGTTGAATGACCCCGCATCCCTGAACATGGACGACATGTCGGTCACGCTGGACACGTTCCACCCAGAGAGATCCTGCTGATACGCGGCAGCACCACTAAACATGCCACTCATGTCGGTCACGTTGGACACATTCCATCCAGACAAGTCCCCGTTGAACGCGGCAGCACCACTAAACATCCCGCTCATGTCGGTCACGCTGGACACGTTCCACCCGGACAGGTCCCCGTTGAATGCACTCGCACCACTGAACATGTCTCTCATGTCAGCCACACGGGATACGTTCCATCCAGACACGTCCCCGTTGAATGCACTCGCGCCACTGAACATGTCTCTCATGTCAGTCACACGGGATACGTTCCATCCGGACAGGGGCCGATTGAACGCGACGGCACCATTGAACATCCCTCTCATGTCAGTCACGCTGGACACGTTCCATCTGGACAGCGCCTGGTTGAACGCGGACGCGCCCGCGAACATGTCTCTCATGTTCGTCACACGGGATACGTTCCAGCTCAACAGGGCCTGATTGAACGCAGCAGCACCACTGAACATGTAGAACATGTTGGTCACGCGGGATACGTCCCACCCGGACACGTCCCCGTTGAACCGGGACGCGCCGCTGAACATGACGCTCATGTTAGTCACGCTGGACACGTTCCACCCGGACACGTCCCCGTTGAACCGGGACGCGCCGCTGAACGCGCTGCCCATGTTGGTCACGCTGGACACGTCCCACTCGGACACGTCCCCGTTGAACGCCTCGGCGCCAGAGAATACAGCCGCCATGTCGGTCACGCGTGACACATCCCACCTAGAAACATCTCCGTCGAACGAGGACGCATCGTGGAACATCCCATTCATGTCGGTCAAATGGGAGACGTCCCACTCCAACAGATCTTGATTGAATCCAACCGCTTCCTCGAACATGCGACTCATGCTGTTCACGCGGGAGACATCCCACCCGGACACGTCTCCATTGAATGCAGACGCTCCAGCGAACATGTAGCTCATGTCGATCACACTGGAGACGTCCCAGCTGGACAGGTCCTGCTCGTACGCGGTGGCGAACTCGAACATGTGGCTCATGTCGGTCACACCGGAGACATCCCAGCTGGACAGGTCTTGGTTGAAGTTGAACGCATAGGAGAACGTGCCGTGCATGGAGGTGACGGCCGAGACATCCCAGCGCCCCAAGCCAGAAGCTTGCTCGAAGCTCGTCGCGGAGAAGGCCCTCAGCAGACTGGTGGTCTGCGACAGGTCAGGAGTGTCGGTCGCCGTGATCTGCAAGTTTTCCGCGCCGTGGAACTTGTCGGCCGCATGCCCGAGAGAGAAGCCACCCCAGTTCACGATCTCGATGAGCTTCAGTCGGTCGTCCTCTTCCCAGTATGTGGGACCGGGGAACATCCAGGGGACCACCCGGCCCTCCATCTCGACGGTGTAGGTCCCGGGCCGCGCATACGCATGCCGGATGTTCGTTTCCGAGGTGCCATCTCCCCAGCGAACGACGTCCAAACAGGACTCTCGCACACAGTGCAGGTCTTCGGTTGATATGATCGCGATCGTCGCGTTTGCCGTGCGGCCCGGATTGTCCGTCTTCCACACCGAGATGAACGGCCCATACGAGGGGGGAGCCCCCGCCCCTCCTCCCGCGCTCAACCCGCCGGTCGCCGCCGGGTTCCCGGCGCTACCATTCGTTCCGCCGGCTCCACCCGCCGCTGGACTACCAGCGATGCCCCCACCGCCCAAGGCAGGCGCGCCCGCGCTCGCGGGAGGGAGGCCTCCACCACCACCCGACCCTGGCCCGGCGCCCGCCGCCCCGGCCTCGCTCGCGCCGCTGCCGCCCGTGCTAGACTGCGCCCCGCCGCGCCCCGCCTCGCCACTCGGAGCGCCTCCGGTCGCGAGTCGCCCACCGTCGCTCCCCGAGGAGCCCCCGGTGGCGGCTTCGTCAGTGGGAGTCGCGGGGCCGCTCTCGGTACACGCTCCCAGCAGAGCCACCATCCCCAAGAGCATCCATCGAGCCTGGGTCGAGGTCATGCGCCCCTCCTCCTCATCATCTTGACGGTAGGCCCCGCACGCCACCGCGGCAACCGAGTCCTGGTTAGCGTCCGTTCCTGGAGCCGTGACCCCCGCTGCCGCCGGTGCGGTATACGACGCCACGAACCTCGGACCAAGAGTGGACAACCCGCATGAACGCTGGGACAACGTGGCGTCGACTGTCGGACTGGAAGCGCACGGTCCAGCTCGTCGTTCTGGACGACGTCGGCGACGAGCTCGCGCGAGCGCACCGCCTGGTGCGTCCCGAGGAGCACCTGCGCGAGCGCTTCCCGCGGCTGGCAGCGCTCCTCGCGACGACGCGTCTGGCGCAGGTGGATCGCCGCCTCGCCGCGAAGCTCCGCGAGGCGGGCATCGCGACCTACGAGGTGGGCTATCACCGGGTCAGCGACGGTCTGTGGTTCGCGCTGGAGAGTCGCGACGGTCGCGCGGCGCTCGCGGGCGCGGTGAGCCTCGCCATCGCCCTCGTCGCCCGCGCCTGGACTCCACTGCTGGCCGTGGTGGCGGCGCCCGTCGTCGCCCTCTGTCTCGTCGTCATCCTCCTGCACGAAGCGGCGTTGCGGCAGGATCGGCGGCATGGTGAAGCCGATGAGTGATCCGCGAAGGAGGCACCCCCGCCGCTCCGGCGTCAGCGTCGAGCCCGGAGTGCTGTGCCTGCTCGTCGCGGCGAGCCTCGGCTGCGCCCGGACCACACCCGACCCAGCCCCGGCGGCGCCGATCGCGACGCTCTCGGTGCCCACCGCCCCCAGCGATCCGGCGAGCGAGCTCGCCACCCCACACGAGCCAACCGACGCCACCTGGTCCGTCGAGCTCTTCTATCTCTCGGAGCAAACGCTCGAGCAGCACTGCGAAGCGACGCTCCCCGTCACACGCACCATTCGCCCCACCCCGAACCGCGCCGACGCGCTGCTCCGCGCCCTGTTCGCACCACTCACGCGCGCGGAGCGCGACCGCGGGCTGATCTCGCCCCACCACGGGCACGTCGGCGCTCCCGACGCGCCGGGACTCGGCGAGTGCTTCGTCGGCGTGACGATCGACGACGGCGTGGCAACCGTCGCCTTCACCGGCGCGTCCATGGAGTACCTGAACCAGGCCGCGTGCGCCCAGACCGCAGTCAAGAGCTCCATCGAGCGCACCCTGCACCAGCTGCCCGAGGTCGAACGCGTCGAGTACGTCGTCGATGGACACGTCGTGGTGGAGTGGGACGCTTGAGTGCCTGGCCCTCCGGGCCTCGTCTCGGCAACGCCCGCCCGATTGCACCACCAGCCAGAGCACAGTACCCTTCCCCCGGGATGCGAGAGGAGCGAGGGGTACTGGGGCCCGAGTGGCGGATACTGGTCCTGACATCCTGTCTTCTCAGCTGCGGCGGCTCTGCGGAGGAGGAAAGTGGGAGCAGCGGGGGCACCCCTCCGGCCGAGCTCGGTAGCGGCGGCACCACGGGTGGCAGCGTGGGGGCTGGTGGCACGTCCCAGGCAGGATCGCCGAATCTCGGCGGGGGAGCGGAAATGGGCGACACGGGGGGCGGCGCGGGAGAGCCCGCGGGAACCGGAGGGGGCGCCTCCTGTGAGGTCGCGGTTCCGTGCGGGGGAGACGTCGTTGGAACCTGGACCGTGACAGCATCGTGTCTGTCGCTCGGTGGCGAGCTGGACATCGAGTGGGCTGGCTTGAACTGTCGGTCCGCCACCCTCACGAGAGGGACCCTCGAGGTCCGCGGAACGTGGACCTTCCACGCCGATGGAACCCACTCGGACAGCACGCACTGGACGGGCGAGAAGCAGTTCACGATCGCACCGGAGTGCCTGAGGATGGCGACGCAGGCCAGCTGCGCCAGATTGTCCGCCAGCGACATCCCCAGCGCGGTGGGTTTCTTCGAAGGGCTCGCGTTCAGCTCGGTCATCTGTGTCGACGACCCGGCCGTCCCTGACGGCTGCGTGTGCACGGCGATCATCGATGACGAACGTTCGGGGGAGTCCGGCAACTACGTGGCAGCAGACGGTCACCTCACCACCGACGGTGGGGCCGAGCTCGCGTACTGCATCTCGGGGAACACGGCCATCGTGACTCCGCAGAAGTGGACCGAAGACACGTCGATGACGACCACGGGCACGCTCGTCCTGCAGCGGTAGCCAGCCCGCTCTTCTTCAGCTCCCCTGGCCGTTGACTGCACCACAGAGTAGAGTCGGGTAGGTGGAAGTCCGGGTCGTGTATCGCGATTGAATCTGGACTTGTGTCCCCAGCGCTGGGTGCTGCCGCATCCGCTCTGACGCGGCCCCATCTCGCAGCCACCAGGAGGGAACGATGAAGCGAACCAAGCTACTCGCAGCGCCAGCACTGATCGCGACCGTCGCCTTCGTGGGTTGTGGGAAAAGCTCGGAGTCGGGGAGTCACGCCCAGAGCGGCGGTGCGGCGGGCGCACGAACGGGAACGGGAGCCGCCACGAGCGAGGTTGGCGGGAGTGGGGACGATTCCGGCGGCACCGGGAACGCGGCTGACGGAGGCGGTGGCGCCACGGGAGGCTCGACTCGGGCCCTCGCCGGCGCCGCGGGGAGCCCGCCGCAAACGGGCGGCGTCGCGAGCGGCGGTGCGGGCGGACAGGCCCCCACTGGTGGAACGGGTGGCGCGAGCGAGGTGGGGGGCACCGGTGGCGTGACGAGCGACACCGCGGGCGCGGGCGGCATCGGCGCTGCGGCAGGTGCGGGCGGGACAACGAACCCCAGCGCCGGCGCAGGCGGAGCGAGCGATGGCGGTGCCGGTGGCAGCACGAGCGGAGCGGGTGCCGGCGGTATCGGAGCGGGTGGGAAGGGGCCCGCGTTCCGCGTGGTGGTGCACGACGGGAACGCTTTCATGGTGGGGCACCCCGTGGCCTACGCCGATGCGGCGGGTTCCCATCTGGTCACCCGGCAGACGGACGACGAGGGCTCCGTGGTGTTCGACGATGTGCCGCTGGGTGGCCACGTGACCGTGTATCGCAGCGACCGCTCTCCTGCGATGCTGCGCACCGTGGCAGCCGTCGAGGACGGGGACGTGATCCACTTTGGCGGGCTGCCGGGTAGCGAGGCAACGGGAACCTTCTCCCTCGAGCTTGCCAACCCGCCGCCGGGCGGGACGACCGCCTGGGTGCGCATCGACACCTACGCATTCACCGATTTCCCGTTCCCCTCCACCCTGACCGGCACGCTGCGCCACACGGGACCGTTCTCCGTGCTGGCAGAGGTCTACGAAGGCGCCGACCGACCCATCGCGCTCGGGTACCTGCTGGATCTGGAGCCGACGGGCGTCGTTCCCAACCTCCACCTGACGGGGGCTCTGGACACCTGGAACGTCAATCCGGGGCGCGTGGTCACGCGCCTCACCAACGAATTCGGGACGCCCGTGGACCTGTGGGTGGGCTCGGTGGGCTATCGAGGGGAATTCTGCTTCAACCAGTCCGGCAATAACGCTGACGGCGTCGCGCCGGGGGCCTCGGCCGAGCAGACACGAGTCGTGGATTCGACCGTCATCGATTGGGCCCACGCGATTCTCCGGTACGACCGTGACCTGGGGGGCGGAGTGACTGGTCGGGTCTGGCAGTACGTGGGCATCGATGCGATCCCCGACGATGGCAACGAGGTCGAGGTCGCGCTCCGGACCTCGACCATGATGCCCGAGATGTCAGACGCCACCTTCGACCCCGCCACACGCACCGTCACGACGGGACTGGGCGAGCCTCCCCAGTGCAACGGGACCGCACCGGACGCGCTGACGTTGACCATCGGTGGGGACGCATCCAGCACCGGCGAACGGCACTACTGGGAGGTCCAGGCACCCTTCGGGGCGTCGCTGACGTTTCCCGAGCTCGACGACGCAATCCTGGCAGAGGCGTTCCCGGACGACACGGTGGTGGACTTCTGGAGGCTCCGCGCGCAGGCACAGTCGGATCTCGACTACGACGATCTTCGCAACGGGTCGCGCGCGTTCCCCGAGCTTCGGCAACAGCTGCTCGTCGACGCCAGGTCGGGCGGCACCTCGTGCACCAGCGAGGTCATTCACTGATCCGCGGGCTGACCGCGTACCGAAACTTGTGCAACCGGAGCCGACCTGGACCCGACACCCTCAGCGGGAGAAGTTCTGGACCGCCCACACGTCGCCACCGGGGGTCGTGTAGTGTCCGCAGGCGACCTTCGTGAAGTCGGGGTTGCTCATGTTGATGTAGTGGCCGTGAACACTGAAGGGCTCACCCGGACCTTCGTCCCACATCTGCTGCAAACAGAAGTCGACGATGCCGAAACTCGGACCGTAGCCAGGGCACTCGTTCTGCGCACTCCCCCCCGGTTCACAGATGCGGTCCGAGAAGCCCGCGTGGGCGTCGTCTTGCTCGTAGTCGTACTGGGCCTGTTGATCGGCACAGGCTTCGGCCTCGAACCATCTCTCGAGCGGGGGGAGGCACTGGCACTCCCACCGAAACTGATTGATGCGGTCGACGCAGTCCGCGTAGTAGTCGCCCGTGTCCGGGACCGGGGTCGGCGAGCAGTTGGGCAGGGGCTCCGAGAGCGGACCACCATCGCAACCAGCCCCCCCGCCGGTCGGGCCCGAACCACCGGTCGCCACGCCACCGGTCGCCACGCCACCGGTCGCCACGCCACCGGTCGCCACGCCACCGGTCGCCACGCCACCCGTGGGCTGACCGCCAGTAGTGACACCACCGGTTGGCAGACCTCCCGTATTGCTTCCCCCGGCAGCGACACCCCCGGTGGGGCTCGAGGTCCCACCGGTGGGAGGCGAGCCTCCCGTCGGCTGCGCACCCCCGCTTTCGGTCCCGGCGCCGCCTCCGATCGCCCCCATCCCACCGGTCGTGGGACCGCCGCCGGTTGCGACAATGCCACCAGTGGCGCCGGTCGTTCCGGGGGTACCGCCATCACCGCTCGGCCGCGCTGGGTCACCGCTGGATCCGCACCCCAGAACCACGCCAAGACCGCTCAGCGCCAGCCACGAGACGCGAACAATCTGGGTGGACGCACCGGCCAGCGTGCCCCTCGTCATGATGCCTCATAGCACGGCGGGCCGCTCGAGGGTAGGTAGCTCGTCTCCTTGCGGCGGTCACCCAGGGGCGAGAGCCCGGCAAGGCTCCTTCCGGATTCAACGGTGCTTCTCACCGAGCCCCCACCCGAGTGGACTCTCAGTGAGAAGTGATCGACGGCTGCGCTCGCTCCTTCAGAGCGGTCCGTTCGGCAGGGAGTAAAACTGCATCTTCTGGGTGACGCCGTTGAGCCTGAGAGTCGCCGCATAGCGCTCCTCGAAGTGCGTTCTGTCGCCGAAGTAACTCGGCAGGAGGCAGTGTGCGGATCCCGATGGGTAGGTCAGCCACTCTCCCGATGCGCTCACGCGGTCGCCCTCCACCGTCCAGGGGCCAACGACGCTACCGCCCCCTGGGACCTTGGTGCGGGTCCGCCAGTACTTGTACACGTGCAGCGCAAGGTGCTCGCAGTCGTACTGATTCGTTGGGTTGACCCCGACCGGGGCGATGGCCATCCGTTCGTCGGTAGCCCACACCCAGTCCACGACGTAGCTCTTGTAGCAGGTGTTGTAGTTCTTGATGGTCGTGTGCGGTTCGAAATAGAAGCTGTCCGTGTGGTCGGCGTCGGCGACCGCACAGCTTGCGGCGCTGAACGCCTGGGTGATCTCATCGGTTTCCGTCAGCGCTTCCTCTTCATTCAGGTCGACACTGGCGCAAGCCATTGGGGTCAACGCGGCCACGAGCAGCACTGCGCGATGGGTTCCATTCACGTTCATGACGTTCTCCTTGATGGTTGTGCCCAGGGGGGCGTCGCCGCCCAAGAGGCGTCCCAGCCCGCTTCCGTCCGACCCGCGGCGGCGCATCCCCTCCACGCGCGCAGCCTACATGTCCGCCATTTCGTCCGCCACTTGGATCTACCCACTAGCGGACCACACTGCGAAGCCAGCTGACGCGGTGGCAACCGGCAGACGGCACGACGCGCACGGTGCACGCCTCGTCAATGGGCTCGCGGCGCCAGGGCGGATTCTTGTGACATCCCTGGATTCGATCCTGGGTGGCCGAGACATCCGAGGTGTCTTCCCAAGGACTCTTGCGCCCGGAGTGTCCACCGCACGAGATGACCTGCGTCGGCCACCCCTACCGCGAAAGGATTCCGTCTGTACCAGAGGAGCCTGTGCCGGAGGATTGGCACAGCCAACTGCGCCGCGATGGAGTCCGGCGGTCGTTGTCCATGGCGCTCGGCACCCTCGTCTGCACCCTGGGCTTTCCGGGCCTCGTCGAGGTCATCTTCGACCCGACCGGGCCGGGGTCGCACCACATGACCTTGGAGCTCTTCATCGCGGGGGGCTTGGTGCTCACCGCGTTCTCCGTCATTGTGGCGGCGATCGCCTGGCTGGGACCGATGAGGCGCCTGAAAACGTCCGCTCGGGCGAGCGGGCTCGACGAGCCCTAACGTCGCGGAGTGTGGCAATTTCCTGGGCGAGGCACGGCGGGCCGCGTCGCTTCGCGTCGCACAGGCGGCCACTCATGGGGCGCGCTCCCCATTGCGGCGTCCCTCTTCGCCGCTTCGAGTGAGCCATTCCCGGATCGAAACGATCGACATGCCGTCGGTGCTCACCTCCCTACTCCCCACAGGTGCAGACGGGAGAGCAAAACACTGGCCGACACCGAGATCGCCCAGCGCCTGCCGGGCAGCATCGACTCGCGATTCGGCCTCCCACTCCCGCCGAAACGCTTCGTCGCGGAATCTGGGATAGAGCCCCTCCTGCACACGAGTCACGTGCAGGGCTCTTCGCGTTTCGGGCTGGACCCGCCAAATGGTCCCGTTGCCGCACTCCACCAGCAGGTTGCCGAAGAGGCTCATGGCCCAGATGTCCACCACGGTCGGGAGCGCCCACGCCCAGCTCTCGCGGACCAGCTCCAGCAAGTTCGGACCAGCCAGGTACTCGATACGGAACCGGTGGTACTCGCGTTGCTGGTCGTGCTGGTTGCTGCCGCAGCGACCAAATCCCCAGATCTCGTCGTAGCGCCGCGTCGCAAGCCCCAGCGGTCCCCCGCTGAGCAGAGCCACCTTTGCTCCCAGGAGATCGAGCGTCGGGATCCATGGACTGAACTCGGTGGCCTTCGAGTATCCGAGATCGTTCGACGCGCGCTCCAATGCGCCGGACAGACGGAGACCCTCATCCGCCAGCGTGCCCCGCAGGGAGCTCTCTGCACCGAGGGAGCGCTCGATGTAGCTTTCCGCCTGACGCGCCAGATCCTCCGGGGACATGTCGTGACTTTATCCCAATGGCAGCCGAGTCGCCCGCACCACGCTCGGCACCCAACCTTGGAGCGAAACTCGACGCCACGTCATTCGCGATTGATCTGGCGTTGTCGGTTGCGTCGGCGCGACGAGGTGTTACCCCTGTCCTTGTCATGTTCCTCTGAACCGAAATGACGGCGAGTCCGGTGCCTGGCACCGTCTGATTCGTGGCGCTCCGCCCCCTGGCGTCGAGCACCACGTGGCCGCTTTCATGCACCCGCGCAACGCGGGACCCCCAGTTTCCGGAGTGAATCATGATCACCAATGTCACGATGCGGGACCTCGTTTCCCGCGCCATTCCCCCTCAGCCCTGGACCGAGGGCGACAACATCCCCTGGAACGACCCTGCCTTCGGTGAGCGGATGCTCCGCGAGCACCTGTCGCAGGACCACGACCTCGCCAGTCGGCGACTCGACACCATCGAAGCCCACGTCGAGTGGATGCATCGCGAACTGCTCGGCGAGGCGCCCTCGCGCATCCTCGACCTCGGCTGCGGTCCGGGGCTCTACTCGCACCGGCTCGCCCGCCTCGGGCACCGGTGCATCGGCCTCGACTTCAGTCCCGTGTCCATCCGCCACGCCCGGCGTGAAGCCGTCGGGCTGCCCTGCGAGTTCTTGCTCGCCGATCTCCGCGACGCTTCGCTGCCGGGCGATCAGGATCTGGTCGTGCTCAACTATGGCCAGCTCAACGTGTTCCGCCGCAGCGAGGCCGCAGCGCTGCTGGCGCGGACCCACGGCGCACTGCGCTGCGGCGGCCAGCTCCTGCTCGAGGTGCAAACCGAGGCACAGGTCCGCAGCGCCGATGGCGCGCAGCCCACGTGGTTCGCCGCCGATGGCGGATTGTTCGCCGAAGGACCGCACCTCGTGCTGCACGAGCGGTTCTGGAACGAGAAGCTGCGCTGTGCGACCGAACGCTGGCACGTGGTCGATGACTCGGGCCGCATCACCCGATTCGCGCTCTCGAACGAGGCGTATTCGCACGCCGAGCTCGAGGCGATGCTGCGTGAGGCCGGCTTTGGCAACATCGAGTTCCTCGACCGCATCGGCGGGAGCCCAGACGACTCGCCGATGTTCGCCGTCCGCGCGACACGGCAACCGTTCGAGCAGGGGCGACCGACGGCGGGACGATGATGCTTCGACGTTCGCGGTTTCGCGGTTGAGCCTTGCCCGGGCGCGCTACGGACGGCAGTCGCCAGCTTGAAGCGTCAGGCGACCGCCGGGCTGCGCCAAGCGGATGCGTCAGGGCGGCGCTCGCAGGCGCTCAGAGATCAGCGTCACGCTCAGGGTGAGGCTGCAGAGAGCGCGTGCGGCCCTAGTCTTCGACGACCTCAACGAAATCGACTTGGAAAACATCCTCGCAGAGGATGAAGGCAGGCTTGGTGCATGGCGCTGATGAACTGCCACCAATGGATCGCAACAAGGTTGACCCCGATGATCCGCTGCCGAGCTGCATCTCGTAGTTCACGCAAGTGCCGTCAGCAATCTCACGAGCGATAAATTCCTCGTGAGCGACGTAGCTGTCGGGAAGATTCTGCGGCACGAGGTATTCTCGCGTGGTGCACGCATGGCTGTCGCTGATGTGGGCGACCTCGACCTCGAGCGGCTCCGCTCCGAGGTCGTCAAGGCCATCCTCGTTTGCGCAGCTGTCCACGTATGAACTCGTCAAACTGGGCCCAATCCAGATGCGGAGTTTGGTTCCTACCGGGTGCTCGGGGGCATTTTCGCACTCCTCGTGGCAGGCGGTACCCATCAGCAGGGCGAGGGTTGCCAGGCTCATCGCAGCCAAGCGTTGGGCGCGACAGTTCATGGTGTGCAGTCCCCTTGATACTCGTAGCAGTCCAGCTCCCAGGGCTCACACGAGGGGCTCGAGTTGTACACGTATGTCTCCCCGTCGGATTCGCAGGTGTAGTTAGTCCCGTCCGGAGAGGTGGCCACGAGGGTTCCCGCCTCGTCGAAGATTTGTTGGTTCGGCCCCTCTAACTCTTTCCGGAAGCAGAGCGACCCCACGGCGTCGTAGGCCGTGAAAACGCGCTTCCCAGAAGGGAGGAGCTCGAAGTCACGGCGCCACTCCGTACCCGGCACGCAGGCTCGAGCGAAGACATCGGACACCTCCTCGTAAACGCACTCTCCGGGAGGCAGGCAGTCATGCAACAACTGCCACACACAGGGCGGTACGCACTCCACGGGGGGCGTTCCAAGCCCGCCAGTACCAGCCAACCCGCCAGTACCAGCCAACCCGCCGGTACCAGGAGCACCGCTCGACCCGGGGACGGCCCCGGTACCCGTGCTCGTCGAACTTCCAGAGCCGGATTCGCCTCCAGTCTGCGGGTCGCCCCCGGTGCCGCCCGGACTCGAGCTCTCCGAGTCCGGGGAACAAGAGATCAGCAGGGGCACCGCAATTCCGAGCGTCAAGCGCCAAGTCCTTCGCACTTGAGTCCTCTCACCAAGCTGTGTTCCAGTCGTGCGTTCGACCCATTTCGGCATCGGATCTGGGTTCCCGGCACGTTCCAAGCACCGTGGCGTCAGCATGACACAGTTCGTCCGCTGTCCCCACACGCTGCGAGCTGCAAGCTAACGCAAAATTCAAAGAAAATATGACGGAACGTCACCCCTGCAACCGCTGGCGAGCCGCCCGATTTGCTCGAGCTCAGGAGGTGACGGACCGCTTGCACGGCCTTCGCCCACTGCACGCCAGCTCGGGCGCACGCATGCGCATACCGGGGGTCCGATACGAGTGGCGCCGCACCAGGAGATCTGGAGACTCGCGAGCGCTTGGTGTTCGTGTTCCAACCCAGGCGCATCGCGCTTCCTCAGCTCGTGTCCGACACCGCGGACGATCGAAGCCGGATCGTCACCCGGCTGTTCGAGCAGTTCGATCCATGGCGGGCCTTCTCCCAACAGCGGCACGCTGACATCGCCGCCGCAACGGCGGCGACGACGTCGGCGACCACACGCCCATCTGGGTTCGGGTTCCCATCCCCCGAGCGTGTGGAAGCACGCGTGGTCCCCTGGATCCCCCAACCCTTTGCCGCAAGGATTGGCGCGGCTGGCAAACAACAGGCAATCAGCGACCGCTGACCATTGAGTACATTTGGGATTCACAACAACCACTATCAATACCCATCTTTGCTCAAGAATGGATTGGCCAGGCCCCAGCGAACCTCGCCGCTCGGGATCCACGAACCTCCCGGGCCAGACAGTCGGGAGGCCTTTCCAGACAGTCGGGAGCCCTTTCCAGACGGCCGGGAGCCCTTTCCAGACAGCCAGGAGCCCTTTCCAGACAGCCAGGTGCCTTTCCCAGACAGCCAGGTGCCTTTCCCAGACAGCTGGCCAAGTGGCCGACTTGTGGAGCGCGCCAGGTGCAGTGTGGCTGTAGGCTCGTCGGCGTCCGTCCACCGTGCCAGCGCGGGCCCGCCCGGGCCTGCTTATCATGCCTGTTTGGCGACAACCTAGAATTCCTTTGTGCAACCGTTCGACGTCGCTCCAATATCTATTCTGTATCCATTCGACAATTGACTCCGAGCGCTGCATCAGTAGCGTGGCCGACGTCACCAACGACACTCACCGGAAAAGGGGACCGAAATGAGTGATGCGCTGATCGAGAAGTGGCGAGCCGCGGCGGAGCAGGTGCAGCAACCGGTCACGAGCTTGCCCGTGCCCATTGACGTGCTGTTTGGAGAAGCGGTGGATCTCGTGGCCTACGTGCGACGCTACTGGGATCCGATCCTGGACGGGCGGGGCCAGGTGGTGCGGCCCGGGCTCTCCCAGGTGAACGCTCCGCAGAACGAACGGCTACCGGCCAGCATCGACACCGAGATCGACGAGCTGCAGCAAGCGTCACGGCGCGCCCACACGCTGTATCTGCTGAAGTCCGGGGGCCCTGGCGAGGATCCGATGCGAGAGGCCAGCGGTCTCTTGGCAGACATCACGGGCACCCTCGAGTTCGTGCTCGACGACGGCAGCCGGAGTACCGAGGACCAGTCGCTGGAGAACCTGGGCCGCGCCCACCAGGCCGTCACCACCCAGGACGGTATGGCGCTCGCGCTCGAGGAGTACGCGGATCTGTGTGACGAGGTCCGGCCGGAGCTCGAGGCGCTCGGCACCTTCGACGCCCGCGGCATCGAGCAGGCGCGGGCGCTCGCCAGGCAGCTCCGCCAGCGCTCGGCCCCCGCCGACACGACGGACGAGGCCGATCGGATGAAGCAGCTGCGCGACCAGCTGTGGACGCTCTTGCTCGATCGGATGGGACGGGTGCGCCAGGTCGCTCGCCACGTCTATCGGCTCCAGCCCGAGCTCTACCACCGCGCCACCAGCCAGTACCTCCGCCGGCAGCGCGCGGAGGCGCGGCGCCGCGAGAAGTCCGGCGCCCAGGCGCGGACGAACGGCGGACAGATCACCCCCGCCGCCTACCCCGGCGCGTAGCCGCGCTCTCGGGTGGTCGCGCGGGCTGCTGCGCGAAGAAGGGCACCTGCGGTTGGCGCGAGGGCTGGCGACTGCATCCGACTGCGGAGCCATCTCCCGGGTTCTGAGCACTGTGCCGGATCGTGCCTCCGGGGAGCGGCACGCTTGTTGCTCACCCTGGGGACATGAGACGAGGAGCTTCGCAGTTGGCACAGCTTGGCTGTGCCTGGGTGGTCGCTGGGGCAATGGCGGGATGCGCAGACACGGAGGCCAGCGCCGACCCAGGTACCGGCGGCGATGGGCCGACGGTCACCGACACGGGAGGCACCGCCACCAACGGCGGCGCCGAGACGGTGGGACAAGCGGGAGCCTCCGCGGGGGGCCAGGGCGGCACCTCGAACACCGGGGAGCGGATCTGGTCCGACACCAGCACGGAGCTCATCGTGACCAGCTACACCCACATCTCCTGGCCGAACGCTGGGACTCGGAGCTCGTGCCTGCGCTACCCGCGAGAGGGAATGACGGACGAGCTCCTCGCGGCGCTGGCATCCGCTCGACTCGTCGAGAAGACGTTCTCCGCGATGCTGGACATGTGCACCAGCGAGTCGATCTACATCACCGACGCCGATGGCACGCGGGCGCAGTACCCGGTCTACGACGAGTGCGCCTACCCGGACAGAACCGTACTGGCCGCGGACGCTTCGCTCCTCGAAGCGCTCTCGGGGAGCGAATACGTTTCTTGCCAGACCTGTGGCAGCGACCCGGGGTGCGACTACGGCACCTGTGTGGCTGGAATGTGCGAAGGCGGTGGCTTCTGCGGCGACGGCCAGCTCAACGGGCGCGTCGAGGAGTGCGACGACGGGAACACCACTGCCGGCGACGGCTGCAACGCGAGCTGCTTGCTGGAGCCCGACTGAGTCGGAACCCACTCTGCCTCCATCGGGGAATTCCTGCCCTTGGACATAGCCGACCATCCCAGACAGAACGGCGTCGTAGACGTGGGCGCCTACGAGCGGCCGTAAGGCTTCTCCCGTCCCCGGTACGCCCTCGCTGGAGCCGGGTGCCCACGCGCGGTCGGCGAGGGGCCGGTCCGCTTCCCGGTTCGACGAATTCCGTGGTACGGCCATCATTGGGGCGCCGCGTCACGGGGTCCTGAACGGAGCAGCTTGGCGAACGTAGCGTACTTCCTGGCCCACGAGAGCTCGACGCCGCAGGGCGAGTTCGACGGGGTGCCGGTGTGCATGCAGGGGTCGAAGTACAGCATCCCGGTGCTGTGGCTCGCGAGCTTCAGCGCCGAGCACCTGGCGGTGCAGGTGCTCGACAGCGTCGACACCGAGGGCAATTTCGGCACCGAGGCATTCCCGACGCTGCTGGCCCCGCGCACCACGGCGCTCGCCTGCTACCGGACCCGACGCGCAGTCGTGGCGCGGTGCCTCGCGCCCGCGGCACGTCGTGCGCTCGACTGGTGGGAGAGCTACCTCGAGGCGCTGCCCCACCAGTGGGTGCAGGTCACGCTTTCCGAGATCGCGATGATGACCGATGTGGAGGCGTTCGGTGCGACCCTCCCGAAGCTGCTCCGCGCTCTCGACACCCAGCAATCCGACGACCTCGCGGAGCTCTTCGTACAGGCCGGAGCCCAGTTCGACCCGGCCACCTGTCACGCCCAGTTCGACGACCCCGACTTCGCGCTGCTGGGCTACTTCTGCGAATCCATGGCGTGAGGCGGTTCGCGCCTGGCCCGCACTGAGGCGCGCTGCGAGTCCGGTCGTAAGAGGTCCGGGTTCTCGCTTCGTCCTGAACACCGATGTGTGGCGGCCAGGATCATGCTATCGCGTTCGCTGAGGGCCGTGGGCGAGCTTGGCCCCGCCAGCGTGGAGGGATGGATGCAAGCCGGCAATGGTTGGACGAGACGAGTGGCCGTCGCACTGATCCACGTGGCCGCGCTCAGCTGCGCGGTGGCGGGGTGTGGGAATACCAACACCGATCCACAGTCCAGCACCGGCGGCACTCCCGGCGCCGGGGGGACGGGGACCGGCGCCACGTCGAACACGGGCGGCTCCCCGACGGGAACCGATACGCTGGCGGGAACCTGGGACTACTGGGTCTCGACGGACAGCGGGCTCACCTCGGGGACCATCGAGATCGCCCCCGACCGGTTCCGATTCACCGTCGACGTCGAGGAGTCGGAGTTTCGCTACTGGGACGACGCTGGCACCCTGGGCGCCGTCTACAATGACAGCAGTGACGGGTCGATCCTCGACGTGACCCGAACGGTGGCACCGCTGAACACCGGCGCGCTCGCGCTCTCGCTGGGTGGGAGCTGGATATTCAGCGAGACCTTTGGCACCGCACAGTGCGCGATCACGCTGCAGCAGGAGACCTTCACGTGGACTTGCGATGGCGTGGGTGGCACCTACTGGTCGCCGTCCCCCTCGACCGACCTGGTCGGAACACGGACTCGGCCCCTCGAGTCGATGTTCGGCGATCTCGGTGGAGAGTGGCTGGTGAGTGAACCGAGCCCGGGGCCAAGCTGCACGATCACCTTCGAGGGCGCGACGTTCACCGCCGACTGCACGGCAGCGCCGAATCTATCCGGGTCGGTGACGATCGGATTCTCGGGCAACACGGCCAGCGGAACGGTGACGCCCAGCGGTGAGATCTCCGCGCTTCGACAGTAGCCCTCCACGGCGTCGCAAACGCGGGTGGCGGTGGGCGGTCCTCGCGGGAGCGGTGCTGGGTCTCGCCGCGGGCCTGCTCTGGTGGTGGCTTCCACGCCAGGCCCCCGCAGCAGGAGGACCAAACCCCGCAGCGTCTTCGACGCCCGACGGGACCGGCGCGCTCTACCTGCTCGTCGTGAAGGGAGCTGATACCACTGAGCTCCGGCACCAGCTCGTCGCGGTGCTCGGCGAGGCCACCTTCGACCAGCTGGATCTCGAACTCGACCGCCGCCACATCACCGGTTCGGCGGCCACGACCCAGCTCGCGGTGCGGGCCCTCGCCGGGGAGCAACGTGGGGAGCTGGAGGAAGCGCTCGAGCTGTTCGCCGACGAGGTCGCGGATCGCTTCAGCCCCGCCCCGCTCGGACTCATCGAGGGCGACCCCGCCCAGGAACTGTCCGATATGGTCGCACGCCTGCTCCCCACCCTGACGGCGAGTCGAGCATTGCTGGTCCGCCGCTGGGTCGCCCCCGATGGCACGCTCGTCGTGATCCCGCGCGCCACCTGTCCGCCGCGCGCGACGAACACCGCCGACGTCCAGTGCCTGGATGTCGGCTCGCACGACCTACCGCTCCGGGTTCGCTTCACTGCCTGGCCGATCGCCACCGCCGCCGTACTTCGCGCCGATGGTCCCGCTGCCACCCGCGACACCCGCGAGGCGTTGCGCGCACCGCGCGCAGACTCGACCCTCGCGCTCGTCATTGACGCGAGCGATCTCCGCGAGGCAACCGACGTCACCGCGCGAAGCCGCCGCGCCGCCGCGCGCGCGGTGCGCCTGCTCCGGCGCTCACCCGATCCCGCCCACGAGCGTGCCCTGCCCCTGCTCGAGCAGCTCACCGCCTCCCCTGCCAAGGTGGCGCCCGATTGGCTTCGTCTCGGTCCCACCGAGCTCCTGGTCGTCCCGCGCCTCGGCCAGCTCGCCGCGCTCGACGAGTTCACCCGCGAGATCGACCAGGTGCTGGAGAGCGCTGGTCTCACGGACCACGCCGCCTGGGTGCGTCGCCCGACGCCGCTCTGACCCCGGCCGCTGGAGGGTCGGAGAGCCTCGCTCTCGGGTGGTCGCACGGGCTGCTGCGCGAAGAGGGCCACCAGCGGTTGGCGCGAGGGCTGGCGCCCCACTCGTTTGCTCGGATTGGATCCTCCGTATTTGCCCCTCGTGGGAGGAGGGGCAAATACGGAGACGGAGCCATGCACTTCGACGAGGGCCCGGATGCGTTGGCGATCGATGCAGGCGTTTGTCGCTGTAGGCAATTGACCCCCACTTCCGCACATCCTAATCGAGACCGTGGGAGGTGGCGGTGAGCAAGCGGGATGGTGTGAGTAGCGGCGCTCGGCGCGACCGCGCGCTCATCGTCGAAGACGACCAGCGGCTCGGGCCCGCACTCCACGCCATGCTGGTGCCTCGCTACTCGGAGGTCCGCCTCCTCACCTCAGCCCAGGAGTGCCTCGAACTCTTGAATGTGTGGATCCCCGACCTGCTCGTCCTCGACGTGTGCCTCCCTGACGGCTCGGCCTTCGACATCATCGCACACCTCCGGAAGTGCTCGCCCACTCCGTACGTGGTGGCGATGAGCGGGCAGGCCAGAGTCGAGGAGACCTTTCGTCTGGGGCAACTCGGCGTGAGGAGCTTTCTCAGCAAGCCGTTTGGTGCCGTCGAGCTGGAGGCTGCTCTCGCCGTGGCCGAGCAGCCGCCGGACGTCGCGCTGCACCTGCGCAACATGGTGGGCGCGAAACCCGTGCAGCAGGTGGTGGAGGAGGTGCGTTCACAGATGGTGTCCGAAGCGCTGGCGCAAGCTCGGGGCAATCGCCGCTACGCAGCGCGCTTGCTGCAGATCTCGCGCCAGCTGTTGCAGTACATGTTGCGCGCTGACGCCGCCGAGTGAGCCTCTCCAAGAAAGGGGAGCGGCGACCGCGGCCAGCGCGGCGCTCGGGCCACGAGGCGCTGACCCGCGTGGGCTCGACCGAGCTACCCGTGGGATTCGACCGCTGGTGCCAGCGGAAACTCCACGGACACGGCGGTGCCGTTTCCGGACCGCGAGCGAATGGTCAACTGCCCCCCGCTCGCCTCGGAGATCCCGCGGACCACGTTCAGGCCCACACCGAATCCGTCAGCCTTGGACGATGGATTCTCCCCCGAACGTTCGGGGAACCCGGGGCCATCGTCGACGATTCGCAAGCTCACCCGTCCTCGGTCGGGATCCGGCTCGATGTGCAGCGACACCGTCGAGGCGACTCGCTCCCCATCGCCTTCGCACGCGTTGCACAGGAGGTTCAAGAGGACTCGATGGAGGGCAACCGTCCCTCCTGCCACCAACACCCTGAGCTCGGGCAAGGTCCGTGGCGCCTCGAGGACCACGCCAGAGAACCGCACTCTCGCCTGCCGCAGCGCCCGTTCGACCACGGGTGGCAAGAAGACCGGCAAGGGTTGCTCCAGCGCACCGAGATCGGCGACCGCACGCGTCTTCGCGTCGAGCACCAGACGCTCCACCACGCCCAGGTCCTCGACGAGGCTCTCGCCGGCGATCGCCAGGGCGCGGAGATCGGGGTCCTGATTCGACGCCGTGCTGCGCAACACATCGGCGTGCAGTCGAGCAGCGCTCAGCGCAGAACGCGCATCGTGGCAATCCGCGAGCACCGTGCCGAGGCCTCGCTCGGCCCGTTCGACTCGGAGCGCCGCGACCGCGCCACGCAGGGCCAGACTGCGCGTCACGTGGGCGATGATGGTGCCCAGGATGGTAGACGCCGTCATGAACAGTAGATAGATGACCAGGCGCTCGGGGTTCACCGCGATGCCGGTGGTCGCCGCGTCGATCTGGACCAGCGCGAGGATCCCGATGGTATTGACGAGGCCTCCCCACAGCGCCGCGGCGATCGACAGACGAAACCCCGCGCCGATGATCGCGACCAGGATGCCGGCCGTGTCGGGCGTCGCCAGGGCGCCGATATAGTCGGGTCGTGGCCAGAGCGCGTTCTCTGCCAGTCCAAAGAAGGCGGCCATCGCGTCAATCGTGACGGTGGCCAGCCAGTATGCCGACCAACGCGGCGCGGACCGGACCCAGATCAGCACCGACGCCGAAAAGACGATGCCGACGGCGGTCGGGACCATCAGCGCCGCCCGTCGCCAGTTCACTTCCCCGTCGGCGAGGGCGAACCAGGTGAAGTGCAGGACGAGTCCCGCATAGAAGACCAGGCGACCCCAGCAGATCAGTCGTTCGGTGCCGAAGGCCGTCTCGGCGATCGTGCGCTGAACCTGCTCCCGGGCGGCGGGGGACAGAACTTCTGCCCCCGCTGTCTCGCCCACCGCCCGGTCCATCCCGCCCGCCCGCCGCCTCATGGCGGGGAGTGTCCAGCTTCAGTACGACAGTTCGCAAGTGCGTTTTGGGCTTCCGCCGGCAGACACCGGGGTAGAGGGCCGGCGGAAACCCGAGGAGGCCGCTATTGGTAGTTCCAGGCGCGCATCTGGAACACGTCCGCCCAGACGCCGACCATGCTGTCGTGCCCCGCCTGGTCGACGAAGACGAACGAGCTGCCGTTCTGCATGTAGTATCGGAGGTTGTTCGAGCACAGCGCGCCGGACGCGCCGCCGGGTGCCACGTACCCGATGAAGTCCGCCTGCAGCATCCCGATCTGCTCGCAAGTGACCGAGGCCGCGACCATGAAGACCTCCGACCCGGGAGTCCGGCACATACGCAACGGCATGCTCCCGGCGAGGGAGTTTGGCAGCACCGTGAACCCCGCGTCCTGCGACGCCCATCCCTGAGCAATCAGGTTGTTCCTGACGGCGACGCTGGATGTGTAGAAGAAGTGCGTGCTGTAACGGAGTTGGTACACGGGCACGTGACAGCCGGCATCGCAGACGCGTCCGCACCTGTCGGTGACGCCGTTGCACGCTTCAGTGGATGGTGGCACGCAGGTGCCCCACCGGCAGGTGGTCGGGTTGCAGGTCCACGTCCCCGGGTTGCCGCCGCAGGTCGTGGTGCAAGACCCCGTGCCCGAGGGCGGCTCGCAGCTCTCCTGGTGGGTGATGGTACCGTCGCCACACACGGGGTCGCAGTCGCTCGGACAAGTGGTGGCCGATTCGTCGAGTCCCGGCTCGCAGAGGTCGTTTCCGCACCCGCCAGTGCAGTCGTCCGGGCACGTGTTGTAGTTCTCGCCACCCGTGCAGTGGGTGTCGCCGCACACGGGGGCGCAGTCACCTGCCAGCAGGCAAGCGAGCTCGTCGAGGACCGGGTTTCGCTCCGGATCGTCCACCTCTTCGCGATCACCGACGCCGTCGCCATCCGTGTCGCCAAGCCCCGGGTTGGTTCCGTGGAAGGCTTCCTCGCGGTCGAAGAGGCCGTCGCTGTCACTGTCGCGGAACAAGGTCAGGTTGAGGTAGTCGCCTGCGTGAAGCACGATCGACTCGAAGTCGACCGGGTCCAGACTGCCCCCACCAAACTCGGGGCCAGTGCCACGAGTGGCCCAGAACTGAGGCAGGTCCGCGTCGTAGCCGATGCCGTCGACGCTCGCGAGCACGTTCACTCCTTGGGAGAGCTCCGTCGTGTACGGTCGTCCCACGATCTCCATGGCGCGGGAAGCGGTGACACCCGCGGGGTTGTTGGTGGCATCCCGCTCGACGTTGGTCGCCACGAGGTAGCGGTCGATCCGGTCGCCGGTGTCGATCTCCAGCAGGGCGGTACGGGCCATGACATCGGTCGCGATCCACCCGAAGTCACGCCCGTACTCGTCCGTCAGGCTGGCGGTCGAGACTTCGAAGACCAGACCTGACGGGTCGTCGAGCAACTCCATGATGCGCTGCGCGTCCACCGTGGCCTGCACGGCGACCCGACCCGTACTCGAACCGGAAGCTCCGCTGCGAGCCAGCACCAGCGGGTCGCCGAGAGGGTTCGCGACCACGGCGAGCGGTCGCATCCGGGTGGGGTTGGCCGCGTCCCGCTGGAGCAGGCTGAAGGTCAGGTTCTCCAGCGTGAACGTCCTGCCTCCGACGTTCTTGAGTCGTACCGCCCCCGTCACCGTTCCGCTGGTCGATGCCGTCTGGCTGAAGCACTCGTTGCGGTCGTTCTTTCGGAAGTCGCGGGCAACGGACTCGGCGACCTCCTCTTCCCAGCCGGTCGTGGTCTCCGAAGACATCGACGAGACCGACGTGGTGCTCTTGGTCAGCTCCGCAGAGAAGGAAGGCAGGAAGCCCGACCACCCGGCTTCGGCGCGCATGGTCAGGGTCGACGCATTCCCCATCAGCCACTCGTTCGCCTCTGAGCTGGTCCGCGTTGCGGTCGAACCGGCTGTCGTCAGGGTCGCCTCGTAAGTCTCGCTCGAGAGCGTGCAGCCACCAGTGAGGGTCGCGTCGATGGACAGAGTGAGCGCGTCCTCGAACTCGATCCCCAGCTGCGCCACCTCGGCGATGAGGGGGTTCTGCGACGAGAAGTTGCCCACGACCTCCTCGTAGTCGGTCAGGCCATCGCCGTCCGTGTCTGCCAGCTGCGGGGAGGTCGCGTGGGACATCGTGACCTCGTTGTTGTCGGACAGGAAGGCGTGCGGAGACTGGTCGCCAGCCGGTCCCCGTGCATCGTTGTCCGAGTCCATGTCGGTGGGCGAACTCCCATAGACGGTGACTTCCTCCAGGTCGTCGAGGGAATCCCCGTCGGTGTCCCCGTCCGTCGGGTCGGAGAACAGGCTCTTTTCCAGCGCGTCGTCCAGACCGTCGTCGTCGGTGTCCGGATCTTCCGGATCGCTGGTCACAGTATACGAGGACACGTCGCCGCGCATGTCCTCCACGGTGACGGTCCACCCTTCCAGCTCCTCGCAGTCGTCGAGACCGTCACCATCGGCGTCGTTGGTTGGGCTGCAGGTGCCGCCGGTGCCACCGGTGCCGGCGCCCACACCCCCCGTTGCAGTGACGTCGCCCCCAGTACCGCTGGTGCCGCCGGTCCCGGTTTCGTCGCCGCCGGTCCCGGTTTCGCTGCCGCCGGTCCCGGTTTCGCTGCCGCCGGTTCCGGTTTCGTCGCCGCCGGTTCCGGTTTCGTCGCCGCCGGTTCCGGTTTCGCTGCCGCCGGTTCCGGTTTCGTCGCCGCCGGCACCACCCGTCGCGGAAACGCCGCCGGTCCCGGTTTCGCCGCCGCCGGTCCCAGTTTCGTCGCCGCCGGTCCCAGTTTCGTCGCCGCCCCTGCCGTTCGGCCCGTCTGGAGCTCCAGCGGAACCGCCCGAGGCACGACCACCAGTCCGACTCGCGTCGCCTGCTGCTCCCTGATCCCCGCCGGTGTCTCCCGTGGGGCCACGGCCCGCGTCTCCCCCCGTGGCGGGGGTTTCATTCTTCGTCGTGCTCCGGCACCCCGCCGCCACCATGCAAAACAACAGGATGGCGCTTAGGCCCGCCTGCCCCGATCCCCGCACCACAGCACTTCGCCAATTCATCTCCATCTCCTTCAGTTCCCCCCCCCGGCCCCGGCGACCATGCGGGTAGCAGCGGAGCGTTTCGCCTGGCAGGGCAAGCTTTTTTGCCTCCCGTGCGCCCGCGCTCAGGGCTGCCGGGGCGCAGCCCCTCCGGCAACGTGGAGGCCCTCCCCTCGAAGCGCTCTCGGGGAGCGATTTCGTCCCTCGTCAGACCTGTGGCAGACCCGGGGTACGACTACGGGACTTGTGTAGCTGGGATGTGCGAGGGCGATGCCGGGGACGATGGAGGCTTTGGCGCGAGCGCTCCGGGATGCGGTCGGGCCGGCGCTCGTGCGAGAGTGTGCTGGTCCTGGATGACGCAGCGCGCACCCGCGCCGCCCAACGTCGAAACAGAGTTCCTGTGGCTCGCATGGTGCGTGGACGGTGACGTGGAGCGACCCCCGTGACGACAGGTTCTTCTGCGGTGATGGCAACAGCGACCCGGACTACTACTGCGAAGCGGACCAGCTATGTCTGCAGTACGCGACAGTGGACTGGAACATGTATGAATGCTTCGAAAACCCTTGCCCCCCGGGACTGCTCGACATGGGATGCCTCCGAGAGATCTGTCCTGCTTCCGTGCTAGCCTCGCTCTACAATGGTGGGACATACGCGGTCTGCTATTGATGAGAACCTCTTTTCCGCCGCAGCCCTGGTGGCCGCTGGGGTCACCACTGACGTTCCACCCGGCGAGTGCGTCCTTTCTGGAGGGAGCAACCATGCACGAAGGAGACTGCACGCCGTGAACCGTCGCGCCCTACGCTTGGCTGCGATGAGCCTGGCAACCCTCGCCCTGCTGCTGGGTACCTCCTCCTGCCACGAGGAGTGCGAAAATGCCCCCGAGCACCCGGTAGGAACTAAGCTCCGTATCTGGATTGGGTCAGGTGAGCGGAACCCATACATGGACAGCTGCGCGAACGAAGATGGACTCGAAGACCTTGGAAGCGAGCCGCTCGAGGTCGAGGTCGCCCACATCAGCGGCAGCCATGCTTGCACCACGCGAGAATACCTCGTGCCGCAGAATCTTCCTGATGGCTACGTGGCCCATGAGACCTTCATCGCGCGTGAGCTTGGTGACGGAACTTGCGTAAACTACAGGATGGAGATCGCAAGCGATTCTTCGGGTCTAACCTTGTTCCGCACCATCGGTGAAGGTTCAAACGCTCTGTGCGTCTTGCCTTCCTACATAGGGTGTGAGGATTTCTTCCCGATCGAGGTCGTTGAGGTCGTCGAAGACTAGGGCCGCACGCGCTCTCTGCAGCCTCACCCTGAGCGTGACGCTGATCTCGAGCGCATGCGAGCGACGACTCGGGGAGACTCCGGGAAGCCGTTGGTGCAACCGCACGCCGAGGTGACGATCCGCCTGCTCTCCGGCCCGGACGGCAAATGGGCGTCGCCGGAGACGGTGCAGGCGGTGCGAGACGTACTGCGCACGTGGTCCCGCGAGGCTCTCGCAATGCACGAGGTTCGCACTTCCGGCTCGAGGTCGCCAGGGGTCCTTCGCTGCGCCTGGGCGGACGCGTCGGACGCGGGCGTCACTCGCGGTCGAGCTCGTAGAGCTGCGTGGCGAAGAGGACGACGCGCTCGTTGGGATGGGAGGACCGGATGAGCTCCGTCATCTCGCGGTAGTACCGACGGTGGATGGCCCGCGCTCGCTCCAGATCTCGCTTCGACACCGAGAAGATGTTGAAGGCGAAGGTCCCGGGCGTGCTCGCCTCCACCGCTTCCGCCGACTGACGCAACCAGTGAGCGCGCAGCTGACGCGAACGAACCGCGTCCGCGCGGGTGTCCACGAAGGGCTCGTCGGCGACGCGCCACTTGTGATCCTCGTAGACGACCTGCCCCGCCGCCTCGAGCAGCGCCAGGCTGTGGCGTTCCTGCGTGAGGGTCAGACCGAGTCGGCGGGAGAGGAAGCCCGGCTGGTGGCGGACGAGCCGCTGATAGGAGTCGAGCTCCAACGCCCGCAGGAACAGGTGGCTCTCGGGGTGATCGTAAGCGGCGCGGCGCAGCGCCACCAGGCGCTGCCACTGCTCGGCAACACAGGGCAGCGATTCGTCGTCGAAGAACGCGGCGACCAGGTCGAGCAGACGATGTGACAGGGTCTCGACGAGGGCCAGCCAGTCAGCGAATCGCGGTTCGTTGGCGCTCTCCAGCCAGCGTGCGACCTGGTGGCGGGTGAAGCCGCTGGCAGCCGCCACCTCGAGAAAGGTCTGGCTGCCCCGCAAATCGTCCAGCAGCTGCGCTGCCCCTTCGCGCGAAGTCGGGTCGAAGTGGTCGAGCCACGAACAGGTTCCACCGTAGAAACGATCCACCGCGGCGCGGACATCGAGGCCGAAGGTCGCCATCATGCTCAGGACCGTGCTGGCCGTTGGGTGCGCGCGGCCCGTTTCCCACCGGTAGACGACGTTGCTCCGATAGCCGAGGCGCTTGCTGGCGGCACGCTGGCTCCGTGTTCCGCGCACCCGACGGACCCACTCACGAGCCAGTTGCTCCGTGTCGATCACGGGTTTGTATACTCCATATGCACATTCGGTGGCCAGCTGGGGCCATTCGATGCGCGTTTGGGATCTTGTTTTCGGTTCCTGGCCAGGCCAGACTCAGGCGGCATCCAAGGAGGAAGGACCCCATGCGCTACTGGGTACTGGCCGGCATGGTCGCGTTGCCGTGCGGTGCGTGTCTGGGCGGCTCGACGGGGCAGGAGGGCGAAGAACCCCCCTGCTGGGAGGCGGAGCTCGTTCCGCCGGAGCAGCTCCAGGAAATGGTCGAGCTGGTCGAGGGCAGCTATCAGACGTCACTGTACTGGGTGAACCCCGAGCTCTCGCTGCCCGCGCTGCCGTCCGAAGTCGAGGATGCCGGAGAGCCCCTCCCGCTGACCATGGAGGTGCGCTACGCCGGGACGGAAACGGTGTTCCGGTATCGCCAGTGTGGAGTCGAGGTGGACGAGGGAAGGATCGAGCTCCCGTTCGTGATCGACTTTCGGATGGGCGACGAACGCTTCGACGGTCAGTTCCTTGCGATCGGGTTCCCACGCCCGGACATCCCAGGGCTCTGTCTGCCTGGCCCGGCGCCAACGAATTTGAGCGCCGAGCCACCGGACCCGAAGCGCGACCCCAACGAGGGCTTCATCGTGTATCTGGCAGACGAGGCAGATCTCCGACTCCCGCCGTGGGGAGGTGGCAACCCCATGCCGGGCGTCGACTTCTTCGAGACACGCGTGCTCTGCATCAACCAGGATGGCGAGATCTGGGGCAACATTCACCCCACCGAGGATCTGAAGGGCGTCTGGCCGACACCGTGTGGAGGTCTGGAAACGCGGAGCCTGGGTCCGGATGAGGAGAGCCGGATCGCCGGTATCGGCACGCGGGAGTCACTGGGCGAGTTCGAGGGAATGGTGCAGGTGTCCGTCACACCCACCGGCGATGCCGTCTGTTCGTCGGGCGATTCAAGCCTCACGCAGCTGGACGTCACCTATCAAATTGGAGACGACAGCTGGACGGGAGACTCCGCTGTGGAGCTGGAGTCGGGTCGTGTGGTCGGGGCCGAGCAGTGCTTCGAGCTCGACGCCACCGGGGAAAGCGCGACGGCCCTCTTCAGCGCGCTGTACCGGAGTCAGCCCGAGTGCCAGGAGCAGGACCCCCGCAACTGCCGGGTTCAGGAGCCTCTGTCTTCCCACCTCGCGCTCGGGTTCGCAGCTGCCGAGGCCTGCGTCCGCTGGGAGTACGCGGACGACGTCATGGAGCTGGATACGGGATTCATGTGGTACCGCGCGGACGGAGTGGACTTCTATCTGACTGCGACGATGACCACCGCCCCGGTGACCACGCCCTGACGTCCCGGCGCAGCACTCGCCGTCGCAAGGCAGCGCACCGCGCGCAGGGCGCTCCCGAGCTCAGCGCGTCTCGTTGCGGAGCCGCTGCGCCAGGGCGTAGATCTCGCGGCGGGGTCGGCCCCAGAGGATCGCGAGCTCCGCGGCGACGTCACGCACGTGGCCGCCCGCCGCAAGGCGACGCCGGATCTCGGCCTCCTGCTGCTCCGGAGCCGGCGCGAGCTCGCGGCTCGCGGCGGGCGCCGCCCCGAGCACGATCACGACCTCGCCGCGCCACTCCTCGCGCTGCGCGAGCTCGCCAACGGGCCCCCGCACGGTCTCCTCGTGCAGCTTCGTCATCTCGCGGCACACCGCGGCGGCGCGCTCGGGACCGAGCGCCGCCAGATCGGCCAGCGTCGCCGCCGTCCGTCCGGGAGACTCGAAGAGCACCACTGGCTCTGGGGTCGCCTGGACGCGCTCCAGCAGCTCCTGCCGCTTCTGCCCCCGACGCGGCAGGAAACCGAGAAACCAGAACGGCGCCTCGACGAGCCCCGACAGCGCCACCGCCGAGGTCACCGCGCTGGGACCCGGCACCACCACCACAGGCACCTCGGCGTCGATCGCCGCGCGCACCATCGCCGCACCCGGATCGCTCACCCCGGGCATGCCGGCGTCGGTGACGAGCGCGATGTCCTCCCCCGCGACGAGCCGCGTCACCAGCGCGTCGATGGCGCGCTCGGAAGCGTGGGCGTCGAGCGCGTGCAGCTGCTTGCCACGGATCTCCAGGTGCGCGAGCAACGCGCGCGTGCGCCGGGTGTCCTCGGCCGCCACGTGCTCGACCCGCCGGAGCGTCTCGACCGCGCGCCAGGTGATGTCGTCGAGATTCCCGATCGGCGTCCCGACCAGGAACAGGGTGCCCACGTCAGTTTCCTGCCTCGGCCGCGTCGCCGAGCGTCTCGCGCAAGAACTCGCGCAACCGCCCGTAGAGCCGCGCCTCGAGCTGCCGCACTCGCTCGCGGGAAACACCGAACTGGTCGCCGAGCTGCTGTAGCGTCATCGGCTCGTCCGTCACCATGCGCTTGTCGAAGATCTCGACGTCCTTGCCCTGGAGGTTCTCGCGGAACTCCTCGAGCTTCTGCCGCACGATGCGCTGGATCTCCGTGCCCTCGGCGATCGCCTCGGGGCTGACGGAGGAAGCCGGCAGCAGATCCATCCGCGTCGTGCCGCGACCGTCGGCTTCGCTCACGGGCGCATCCAGCGAGGCGTCGCCCCGCGCCAGGCGGCGGTCCATCTCGACCACCTCCTTCTCCTCGACGTTGAGTCGCTTGGCGATCTCGGCGTGGGAGGGCTCGATGCCCATCGCGGAGAGCTTCGCCTTCTCCTTGCTCAGGTTGAAGAAGAGCTTGCGCTGCGCCTGGGTGGTGCCGATCTTCACCATCCGCCAGTTGTTGAGGATGAAGCGAAGCATGTAGGCGCGGATCCACCACGCCGCGTAGCTCGACAGCTTGACCCCGCGGTGCGGGTCGTAGCGCTTCACCGCCTGCATCAGCCCGATGTTCCCCTCCTGGATGAGGTCCATCATGTTGCGGTAGGCGCGCCGGTACTCGTAGGCGATCTTGACCACCAGGCGCAGGTTCGCGGTCACCAGCTTTGCGGCCGCGTCGACGTCGCCCGTCTCCGCGTACTGCACCGCGTAGGCCTTCTCCTCTTCGGGAGTGAGCAGGGGATGGCGCTGGACCTCCGCCATGTACGCCTGCATCGCGTCGACGCGAGCCAGCGTCGTGCTCTTGGTCTTGGCCTGGGGTAGCTTCGTGTCGACGGGCTCGCGCGACTGCACGAACTCGCCAGTCGTCTCGATGACCGCCTCTTCCGACTCCGCTTCCGAATCGGCAGCGTCGTCCTCGCTGGTCGACTCGGGAACCGACGACTCCTCGGGAGTCTCGTCAGTGGACTTCTTTCTCGTCTTACGCTTCGCTGCCACCACGCCGCCTGGGGTCTGGACCCGGAAAGGTGAGTTGCCGAGCCGGTCTAGTCAAGGCAGCCCGAACCGTCGGGCCGCTCAACCGGCTCTGCCATGAATCGCCCACGATACTCAGAGCTTCACTGGGCGCCCCGCCGTGGGGATCTCTCCGAGGATCACTGCCTTGTCAAGTTTCACATCCTCGACCCGGGTGGCGTTCACCGCGAGATCGTAGGTGAGGCCCCACTCGACGTCCTCGGCCGCCGATACGAAGTAAGTGGATGTCTTCGTGCATTTCTTCGCCCGGCGCTCGACGATGTCCGACGCACGCGCCAGATCGGGACCCGCCAGACCGCGACCCGCTCCGCTCGCCTGACCCCCCGCGAGCGACCAGATCGCGGGCGTGTGGTTCTCGAGGATCATCATCACCAGCGCGCAGGAGGGGGGGCTCCCCGCGCGAGCCACGGGAGTGAACTCGAACTGCGTCGGAAACCCCGGGCGAGTGGTCTCGGTGATGACCGTGATCTTGCCGGCATCAATCTTGGCCAGCTCGTTGATGACCGCGGCCACCCAGCGTGACTTCGCCTTGCGATCGGCCACCACCTCGACGGGCTTGCCCGCGTAATCGTCCTTCAGATCGGCCACCGCCTTGGCGAGCCGTTCCATGCCGTCCTTCTTCTCGATGAGGACGGTGTCCCAGCCAATCTTGGGGCCGTGCTCCTCGACTCGGACGGGCGGTGGGCCCTGGATCTTCGGCGGGACCGTGACCTTGGGCGCCGGCTTCGCGGCGCTCTCCGGCAAGTCGAAAGGATTTCGGGTTTCGGTCTTGCCACAAGCCACTAGAGCGAGAGCAATCCCGAGCGAAGCGAGCTGACGGCGATGCATCGGTGGCTCCTCGTGCTGGGGGGCACACCGGTTATGCCGCGAACTGGCGCCGAGTGACAAGGGCCCCAACGGCCCAGCGCCCCACGCACCGTGATCGAAGCGTGCGCTCAGCCCGCGCCGAGGTGCTGGCAGAGCTCCTGGCTGCCGACGACGATGAAGTCGCGGCACTGGCCAAACGACTCCGAGCAGAAGAATCCGCGCGCGCACTCATCGTCGGTCTCGCACGCATCGCGATCTTCACCGAGCGACCGGCAAACCCCGGTCGCGTGGCAGTAGAAGTTCTTCGCACACTGGTCGTCGGTTTCGCAGTCGGCGCCCTCGCGGCCGAGAGAAACACACACGCCCTCGCTGCAGAACGTGCCCGGAGTGCAAGGGATCTCCGGCTTTCTCGGCTCACAGGCCGGCAAAAGGAACAGCGGATCGATCGTGCAGCAGGTTTCGCCAGCGGCAGCCTTCAGCACGCAGTAGCCCACCCCCGGATCGCAGTAGGCCGTGTCCACGCAGATGTCAGCGTACGGCTCGCACCTTGCGCCGGCGGCCTTGGGCGTGGGCTTGCCGCTGCCGCCCCCCGAACCGCCGGCCCCCTGCACGCCTGAGTCGCGCAGATCGGCACAGGGTCCCGAGTCGAGCAGGATCACCTCTTCCCGCTCCTCTGTAGTGATCTCGCTGTCCTTGTAGGCGTCACGGACCGTCTCGATGCAGGCCTTCGCTAGATCGCGATCGAACTCGTCCCGATCCTTCAGCAGATCGGCGCAGAAGCTCCGCTGTCCGTTTCGGCCGCTCGTGCACTCCTCGGCCGTGGCGCTCGAGCCGTTGCAGGCGCGCACCACGTCCGAGTTGCAGGCCGCCTCGGCCCAGCGCTCGCAGATCCCCTCGAGGGTCGTCAACGGGTCCACTCGCCCCTTGGGTCCCTCCTTCCCACCGCCGCAGGAAGCCACCAGCAGAACGCCACCGAGCAATGCCCCAAAACGCCAAGTCATTTTTCTTCCAACTCCCTCGAGGCCGCCGGGGCCCGCGAACCATTGGACGATACCGCAGCAGAACCTATTCGGCAGCAATTCGCGCTCGTGCTCCGCTGCGGAGCGCTATCCTCGGCCGGGTGGAGACCTCCGATCCCCAACCGCCCAGCGGTGCCTCGACAATTCCGTCCCCGCTGCAATCAGTCGGACTGGTGGCCGCTGCGCTCCTCGTCCTGGTGCTGGGCCACGCGCTCCTGCAGACCCTGGGAGCCGCCTTCTTTTTTGCCCCGGAACAGCACGCCGAGCTGACCGATCCGGAGCTCAGCCCCTTCCTGCACGAGCCGGCCTGGATCGTGGCCGAGGTCGTGGTGCCGCAGCTCGTGCTGGGCGCCGCGCTGCTCGCGCTGATGGTGCGACGCCGGATGCCGTTCGACCGGATCCTGCCGCTCCAGCCACCGGGTCTCATTTCGCTGGTCGGCGCGCTGCTGCTGGTGTTCGGCCTGGTACCCCTCGCGGACGTCGTCTACTGGGCGGCCAGTAGCGCGATCGACAGCGATCCCGTGGTGCAGGGACCCGTCCTGCTGGAGCGCTCGCTCGCTGGCGGTGGCCCCCTGCGACTGATCACCGTCGTGGTCGGCTTCGCCGTCATTCCCGCCCTCGTCGAGGAGTCGCTGTTCCGCGGCCTGGTCACGGCGGCGCACCAGCATTCGTTCTGGGCGGCGCTGCTCGCCCCGTCCGCCCTCTTCGGGCTCTTCCACATCGAGCCGGCCCTCGCCATCGCGATGGCGGTCCTGGGACTGGCTTTCGGCCTGGCGCGACTGTTCTCGGGTTCACTCTTCACCGCGATGTTCGCGCACGCTGCGCACAACGCCGTGGTCATCGTCACCGTTCACCTGAATCGCCAGAGCTCCAGCGAGGTCCCGTCGGCGACCGCGGTGATCGCCGGGCTGCTGATCGCGGCCGTGGGCATCGTGCTGCTACCGATGGCGCGCGTTTCGCCACCGCCGCGACCCTCGACCAGAACCGAAACCCCCGATGCCTGAGCTCGGGCGGCGGGCGTTCGTCGCAGGCTGCGCTGGCGCGTGGCTCGCCACCCGCCCCCAGCTCGCCCAGGGACAGCCGCGATCACCCGAGCTGGAGGCGCAGGACCTCAAGCTCGAGGGCGATCCCCGGATCGCTCGCCGAGCCCGTCTGCTCGTGCCCCGCCATCCCCCGCCGGGACCACTCCGACTGCTCGTCTTGCTCCACGGCCTGGGCGAAACCGGAAACCCGCCCCTGGCCCTGCGCGCCTGGAGTGAGCTGTACGGCCTGGTGACGAGCTACGACCGCCTCCGCCAGCCCCCCCTCGCGCGCACCCTGGAGCGCGAGGCGTACCTGACGGACGAGCGCTGCGCGGACCTCAACGCCTCGCTCGCCGCGCGGCCCTTCGCCGGCTTCGCCTGCGTCGGTCCCGTCACCCCCAACCCGAGCCGGGTCGGCCCCGCACCGGTCACCCTGGACCGCTACGCCGACTGGCTAGAAGACGTGCTGCTGCCGGCCGTGCGGGAGCGCGCGCCGATCGCCACCGCACCCTGGGGCATCGGCTTGGACGGCTGCTCCCTGGGAGGCTACGTCGGCATCGAGGTGTTCCTCCGCAAGCCGGAGCTGTTCGGCTCGTTCGGCATGGTGCAGGGCGCGTTCGGCGTCGCCCGCGCGGCAGGCTACGCGCAGCGACTGGCCGCCACTCTCGACCGCGTCGGACCGCGCCCCATCCATCTCGAGTCCTCGTCGGGCGACCCGTATCGCCGCGCCAACGAGGCGCTGTCACGGGAGCTCGAGCGCCTGGGGGTGCCGCACACGCTGCGCGTCCCGCCGGGCCCGCACAACCAGCCCTGGCTCCGGGAGATCGGTACCGCGGAGATGCTGCTCTGGCACGACCGACAGCTGCTCGCGCGGCCGCCGACGCCGCCGGGAAATCGATCGTCCCCGTAGAGAAGTGCCCAGGAAGACCCGGGGCATCTCGGGCGTCCTCACCCTCGCCCGCGGAGCCGTGCCCCGCCTACCTGGCGCCGACCTGGGCCCGAGCGCAGCGCGGATTGTCGAGCACCACCTGCACGCCGTCGTTGCTGGGCACCAGGCGGTTCCAGAGCTTCGTGATTTCCTCGTGACCCGTGAAGATGTCGACCTGCTTGCCCTGCACCTTCAGGCCGCGATCCTGAGCGATGAAGCAGCCGTCGTGGAAGGACGTGCGCCGCTCGTCGCGCGGCAGACCATCGAGCTCGGGAATGTAGAGGGGAGTCCCCAGGGGGATGACGTCACTGTCGACCGCCACCGTGAGCAGAGGAGTGATCGCGCCTCCCGTCGCGCCACGCCCCCACGGGAACTGGCTCCGGTCGAGCTGGTCGAAGCAGATCCGCTGTCCGGTGCGCGGGCACACCTCGGCACAGCTGCAGTCGCGCTTGGCGAAGCTCACCGTCGCGCCACTGGTGAGGGTACCGCTGCCCTGCACGCACACGGCCTCGAAGAAGGGGCGTGGGACGGCCTTGATGGTGTCGCAGGACGGGTTCTTCAGGGCGACCGTCGGGCCGTCGTAGTCACTCTCCGCGGGGAAGTCGTAGTACGTGTTGCGGAACTTGCCGAGCGAGCGACCCTCGATCTTGCGGCGCGCCACGGTCCGGGGCCCCTTGCCCGGGCTGGACTCCGGGTGCGCCGCGTAGCCCCCGACCGGCTCGCCCTCGATGGGTTCCTCGGTGATGCGACTGCCCGCCAGATCGTAGTACTCGGGCCGCTCCGCCCGGGTCTCGGTGGGTGGCGGCACCTCGCTGGGATCCCCCCACTTCGCGTTGCTGGCCACCGGCTCGTTCAGCCAGCGATTGCTCGTCGACTGACAGCCCAGAAGACACGCGCCCCACAGCACCAGCAGCACACGAGATTCCATCAGACCGGGGTCCCCTTCGCGATCGAGACGCGGCGCTGCGCCGCCACCCCATCGCACTCACTCGCGCCATCCCCCGTGATCTGGGGACGCAGGCTCTCCGTGTGCGCCAGCCAGTGCTCCCGCACCGGTTCCGGCACGCCCATCTCCTCGAGCGTCTCGCGCAGGATCTGCAGCCGCCGCATGAAGTGACCGCCCTGGATCGGGTGGGCCGCGTGCGCGGCCGCGAGGGGCCGTCCGGTGTACTCCACCCCGCCCCCGAGGTGCTCGGCGGCGTGCTCGTATTCCTTCTGCTTGATGCGCTCGCGGGGGACCCGGGCAAAGAAGAACCCGATCATGACGTCGTCGTAGAGCCGATCGACGAACCGGTCGATGATCGCGCGCAGGGCCTCCGCACCACCCAGCTGCTCGAAGAGGCTCACGGGGGCCAAGCCTAAATGAGCGAGCGCAATTGTCGATCACTTCTCACCGAGCCCCCATTTGGGTGAGGGCTCGGTGAGAAGCTCCGTTCGTCAAGTTCGCTCGACACATTCAATGTCTGTTTCTGAGGGGTCTATCCCAGCCCCCTCTGACCTCATAATGAGGTGCTCGAGAATCGCGCTCGGCCATTTAGGAATGCCGGCATGAGCCTTCATCGGCCGAGCTCGCGGTCCAGCGCGCAAGCGACCGGCCACGTCAAGGCGCCGAAGGCACAGCGCCGTCGCCGAACACCTCGCGGTAGACCCGCACGTGAAAGGCCAGCGCGAACATCGGTCCGACCAGCGGAATGTAGTTGCCGACGATGTTCACCAGCAGCGAGTAGCCGAAGAATCCGAGGTGCCAGCTGAAGTGCCGACGAGCGCAGCCAGCGGAGCGCTTCAGTGCCGCGAACGGCCCGACCCCGTGCAGCGCGACGAGCGGGAAGGCCCAGGGAATGAAGAACCCCACCAGCAGCGCAGGCAGGTAGCAAAGGACCGCGCCGATCGACACCAGCACCATGACCAGAATCATCACCACGATCCCCGGCACGAGCTGCGTCCCCAGACTCGAGAACGCGGAGCCAAACCCGAGCTCGCCCTCGCCGCGTTGAAACTGTGCAATCGCACGGTAGAGACTGCCGAAGACCGGAGCCAGGAGCGCGTTGACCAGCCCGATCATGCCCAAGACGAGCAGGACAAGAACGCCCACGAGCAACAGCGACATCGCCGCAGCCCCCTCCTCGGAGCCGCTCTCGGCCACCACGGCGGCCCCCGCCATCCCTCCGAACGCGACGACGACGATCGCCGCGTACAGGGTGATGAAGAGCCCGAACACCACCGGCAAGACGACGACGAGCTGGCCGAGACCAGCCAGGGCATAGGGTCCCATGTCGCGAGTGAAGGCGGAGAGCGTCTCGCTGAGCACGGTTCCCACCGGCGGCAGCTGGCCGCCAGCGAAACGCTGCGTAGGTGCCAGTGGTTGGGGCGGCGGAGCGAAGGCCATCGCCGGATGATATCAGCTCTCCGCCGCCCCACTTCGCGGCAGTGCGCGACGCTTCGTAGTTCGCGCGCCGCACCCCCATCTCAACGCGGCGTCCACCCGGCCCTCAGCGATCGGTTGGCCTGCTCAGCCCATCTGGCGCCAGAGCCGCCCACCATCGCCAGAACCCTCCACCAAGGCCGACATCCCAGCGCGAGACACGAGCATCACTCCCTGCGCGCCAGTGCGTGCTGCGTCTCGCGGTCTGAGCGGATTTCTGGTTCGATCCGACGAACCCGGCTCGTCGTCCGCCCCACTCTGGACGCCAACCTCCTGCCCCCAAGAACCGAGCCTCGACCGGCTCCGCGCGCGAAGCTACCGGGCACCCGCCCAGTTCGGCGGGCTCACCCGCAGGGTTCACCCGATTCTTGCCGGGAGCACCACAACCGGATCGCGCCCCCTGGCGCGATCTGTGCTAGGAACCCGCGAGCTTCAGTGGAGCCTCGCCGGGCGTCGAGCCGGTTCCCTCATTCCAGGCGCAGACGGGTCAACATCAGTGAGTGCACGTCCCAGCCGGGAGGCGACGGCGAGGCTCGACACGCGAGCCGATGGCGAACAGTGGGCGGCCGAGGTTCGCGAGCAGACGGTCGCCGACAATCGTCGCGTCTCCGGCGGCTGGCCGGGCACTCTTTCCGAAGCGCGCGCTCGGGTCGCACGACTAGCGGCCCGACTCCCCCACCTCGATGTGGCGGCGACAGAACGGGAAGAAGCCGCGCGCGCCCTGTACGACAGTGCTCGAGCCTGGTGGTTGCTGCGGCAGGAAAAGGGTCGCGACGACGACGAGTGACGCCCGCCCGGCAGCGGACGGGATATCCCGCCTCTCTCACTCGGATGAGCGGTCGGTGCAAGATTCGGGGAGGTGAGCGAGGAGCTCGGCGAGCTCGGCGGCCAGCGCGTCGTCCTGTCGGCGCGCCGTCTCCAGCTCACGGCGCGCCGTCTCCAGATCGCTCGCCATGGCCCAGGCGGTCGCCGCGTCCTGGTAGGCTCGGAGTCGAGCCACCCGGAACCGGGCGGCCAGCTCCTCGTCCGCCAGCGGCACCCGAAACGCCAGCGCCGCCTCCATGAACTTTCGCGCAGCCTCGGTGTAGAGGTGCCCCTCGTAGTCGGCTGCGGCGTCACTCGCGAGAACAACGGCGTCCGCGTATGGCTCCTTGAGCTCGCCCACCACCGACGGCCCGGCTGTGAGCGGCAGTGGCGCACAGGTCGGCACTGCTGGCTCCTCCGGTCGGCACGCAGTAGCCACCATGAGCCCCACCGCCAGCACGGCAACAGCACACGCCGTCCCGTCGAACAGCTTCGCCAATCTGCTCATGCTCGAAAGTCTACACCCGAGTGCCGGCAAGGGAAGGTGGCGATTCCCGAACGGATCGCCGGACCGGATGGCCCGGCCTCGCGAAACTCGAGGCAGCTCGGGCGGAGGGATCGTCGAACCTGGAACGCACCCGCGAACTGCGCTACCACGGGGAGCATCGCTTGCAATGAATCAGTCATGTGAAGTCCCGCCCAGTTGCAGTGGATGGCTGATTCACAGTCTTTGCCCCTGAGGATTCCGGCGTGCCCCCGACCATCCGTGCCGCGAACGACGAAGCGCTTCCGCAGATCCTCCACCTCTTGACCGCGGCCCAGCTGCCCATCGAGGGTGTCGCCGAGCACCGGCACGACTTCCTCGTGGCTCATCACGAGGGAACGATATCCGGCTGCATTGGTCTCGAGGTGTACGGGAGAGTGGGGCTACTCCGCTCGCTCGTGGTGCACCCACACGCCCGCGGCTACGGACTGGGTCGGACGCTGGTCGAGGCGCAGCTTGCTCGTGCACGCCAGCGAGAGCTGAGGTCGCTCTACCTCCTGACCACAACCGCCGAAGAGTACTTCCCGCGCTTCGGGTTCGAGCCCATTCCCCGTTCAGCGGTCGATCCGCTACTGAACGCCTCCGCGGAAATGCGCGGAGCGTGTCCTGATTCCGCAATCTGCATGCGACTGTCACTCGGTGACACCAATCAGCTGGGTTGACGGCATCCTCCGAATTCGCCCCGCGTCGGATGACGGGGCGCACCCACCGCCCCGCGCAGCTGCCGGCCTTTTCCGAGTGGCGCCGTAACCACTCGATTGTGCAGCCGAATAGGCCAGCAGCGCGGACGACCTTCCCTTCTCGGCAGTGACCGGCACAATGCGCGCCATGGATCTCAAGTACGGCTGCAACCCCCACCAGTCCCAGGCCTCCGTCACCCCGCTCCAAGAGGGGACCGCTCCGGTCCAGGTGCTCAATGGCACCCCGTCACTGATCAATTTCCTCGATGCCCTCAACGCTTGGCAGCTGGTCCGGGAGACTCGCCAGGCTCTCGGACTGCCCGCCGCAGCGAGTTTCAAGCACGTGTCCCCAGCTGGCGCCGGGGTGGCGGTCGAATTGAGCCCGGCGCTGATTCGGGCCTATGAGGTGGAGGGCCAAGCGCTGACTCCAGCGGCCACCGCCTACGTCCGAGCCCGCGGAGCCGATCCGAAGTCGAGCTTTGGAGACTTCGTCGCGCTCAGCGACGTGGTGGACGAAGCCACGGCGCACTTTCTCAAGGGAGTCGTGAGCGATGGCATCGTGGCCCCAGGGTACGATCCAGCAGCTCTGGAGTTGCTCAAGAGCAAGAAGGGCGGTGGCTTCATCGTCATGCAAGCCGATCCCAGCTTCGAGCCCCCCCTCGTCGAGAGCCGTGACATGTTCGGCATGCGACTCGTCCAGGAGCGCAACAGCACGGCGGTGACCCTCGATCATCTCGCCGACCTGCGCTGCGGCGCCCTGTCCGACGACGCCCGTCGCGATCTCGTTCTCGGGCTCATCGCGATCAAGTACACGCAGTCGAACTCGGTCGGCTATGCCCTCGATGGTCAGATGATCGGGATCGGCGCGGGTCAACAGTCTCGAGTCGACTGCACCAAGCTGGCTGGCAGCAAGGCGGACACCTGGTATCTGGGGCAGCACCCGAAGGTGCTCGCGCTGGCGTTCAAGCCGGAGGTCAAGCGGCAACAGCGGATCAACTGGCGCGTCCGGTACATCGAGGGCGACCTCACCGAAGGCGAAATGGCGTCACTGCGCGAGGCGCTGGACGGCCCCCTCGATCCACTGACCGCAGACGAACGCCAGTCCTGGGTCTCAAACCTGCGAGGCGTTTCCCTCGCCTCCGACGGGTTCATCCCGTTCCGCGACAACATCGACCACGCACAGAAGCATGGGGTGCGATTCATTGCGCAGCCCGGCGGGTCGACGCGTGACGAGGAGGTCACCGCCGCTTGCCGTGAGTACGACATCGCAATGGTGCACACCCACCTGCGATTGTTCCATCACTGAACGCGCGAGCGCGAACCTCGATCGCTTGGCGCCCAGCCCTCGAGGCAACCAGCGGAACCGAAAGAGCCCCAGGACGGCATGCCTCCTGCAGCCGAAAGGTCGAGACTCGAGCTCAGTGCGCCTTCGCGGGCACTCGCGAGCTGGATTCGACCTCGACCCGAGTGCTGGCGAGCGCGCTGTCGAGCGCCTGGCAGAGCTCGCGCACATCGAAGGGCTTGCCAAGATAGCCAGCCGCCCCCGAACACAGAACGCGATCCCGCGAGGCTTCGCCAACGTGCCCACTGACCAGCAAGACCGGGAGTGCGGGATGCTCCCGACGCAATCGCTCGAGCACGGCGAAGCCCCCCAAGCCCGGCATCAACACGTCGAGGAGCACCAGGGAGAATCCTGGTGAGTCAGCGGCACAGGCATCGAGAGCGGCCTGGCCATCCGCAGCCAGCACCACCTCGAAACCCAGCTGCATGAGGATGCGCTGGGCCGCGATCCGGACCACCTCCTCGTCGTCGACAACGAGCACGCGCCGATGCTCGAGCCGGGGCTCTTGCCGACGCCCGACTTCCTTGCGCGTCAGTGCGAGCAGGTCACCGGATCAGCTTGCGCCCTCGACGGCACCTTCGACGCGGCAATTGCGAAATCGGCAACGAGCCACGCCCTCCCCTCCGTCCGGTCGACGAAAACCGCAGGGCCGGCCCGACTCGACCGCTGGGGGCGAGCAGAACGATTCAGGCTCGCTGTACTCGGGAGATGACCACCGGCTGCAGCGGCGCATCCTTGGCGAACGGCCCCTGTGCCCCGGTCGGCGTCCCCCGGATGGCGTTCACCACGTCCATGCCGGCCGTGACGCGCCCGAAGACACAGTAGCCCCAGCCGCGGTCCGTCTTCCCCTGGTGATCGAGGAACGCGTTGTCCGCCACATTGACGAAGAACTGAGCGGTGGCCGAGTGCGGGTCGCCGGTCCGCGCCATCGCCACCGTTCCGGTCACGTTCCGGAGACCATTGTCTGCCTCGTTCTCGACGGGAGCACGCGTCGACCGCTTGGCATAGGCCGCGTCGTAGCCCCCGCCCTGGACCATGAACCCGTCAATGACGCGGTGGAAGATCGTCCCGTCGTAGTGACCGGAGTCGACATAGGCGAGGAAGTTGGCCACGGTCTGGGGCGCCCGGCTCGCATCGAGCTCGATGCTGAAAGTGCCCAGGTTGGTTTCGACATGCACGGTGGTCTCGCTCATCGCCTGGGTATCGATCGGGTTCATCGGCGATGCAAGGGTGAGGTCGGATGCATCCCGGCGCTCCGCGTCTGGTACGCATTCGGACCGAGGGACGAACCTCCGCAACAGCCGCCTCACTGGGGATCGCGGGCTCGTTCGAAACACGTCACGGGGATCCGACGATCCCGACGCAGCACCTCGGTTGCGAGCACGAAACGCCCCGTGCGAGGGTCGTGGTAGCCGCTCGGTCCGCGCTCGCCAGAGGGAACCGCGGACGCGTAGTAGCGAGCCACACGCGCCATCAACAACTCCCGCACGTACTTGCCAATCAGCGACGCCAACATCACGAGCGGATCGCTACCATCGGCGTCCATGACGAAGTGGATCTGACCCACACCTGGGAATCGATACCCGCTGTGCCGCCGGTCCCGCTCGAGTTGGACATGGAGTCGCCCCGAGAGCGGTCCGAAGAACCGCGCGTAGTCCCCGATGCCCCCGACCTTGCCACACACTGCGTGAACGTCCTCACCGGCCAACTCGCGCAGGGCCAAGATGAGCCGTTCCATCGCGTGCAGGTCCACGACGAAGCGACTGCGTCCGGCGAGCCGCTCGTCGTTCAGACGCCGCGTACAGGCGACACTGACGCGGGCCCCCTGCAGGTGGACTCCCCGCTTGGCCAACCACCCCAGGTGGTCGAGCAGTCGAGCAACATCGGCGTCCCCCGCCGCGAAGGCTTCACCCCGGGCCGACCAGCATTGGCGCTCGACGTGGCGAGGACACAGCTGGCGCAGAGCCGCTTCGCCCTCCAGCGAGAGCGCGCGGAACACCTCCGTGGGGCTGGAAGCGGGAGACGCGGGAGCCAGTGAGGCCAAGACCCGAGCCCAGGCCTCGCCCAGTCGCACGTCGCCGTGAGACACAACCTCCTTGCTGTCCGCCAGATCAGCGGCGAGCCGTGGTGGCAGCCGGCGCGAGAGCAGACGGTGCCCGGCACCCTCGACCCGAGCCAGCACCGCTGTCGTGATCATCGGACCGAGGCGCGAACCGAGACCGTTCTCGTCGGCACCGATCCGGTAGAGGACACTCGTCGAGTCCGCCACTGGCATCATCTCCCCGGACGGCCCCCGCGCCAGTGGGGGATCCCGAGCTCCGCCGCACGAACCGGGGCGTCCCCCGCGACGGAGCCCCCCCGCGTCGGAGCGCTCCGAGCGAGCGCAGCACCAAGCGATAGGGCGGCCGTGACCGGGACGAGGCCGCAGGCCGGCTCCCCCAGGAGTCCGGTGAAATGGCGAGGAGCCGGAGCTCTCACCCAGGAATTCGCCGCCGCACGACGCCGGTGGAGACTGCCAGCGCCGCTTTCAGGCAGCATCGGGTTGTCCTCCTGGGCGGGATGAACCACGACCGCATCCTAGCGAGAGGGCGACGCCGAGACCAGGTCCACCCGGGGCGCGGCTGTGGTATGGCTGCCCGGGAGGTAGATATGAGTGACGACAAGCCGGCACTGGGTCGAGATGTGTACGTGGCACTCGCCGCCGTGGGTTGGGCAGACGGCAAGCTGGATGGCGAAGAGGCCGACGCCATCGTGCGGACAGCCCTGGAGGAGGGACTGGAGATCGAGGAAATTGCCGAGATCGAAGCGGCCACCAAGGAGCCGGTAGACATCGGAGTGATCGATCGCAGCGGCATGTCCAAGGAGGACCGGCTCTTCGTCTACGCCGTGGCCTGCTGGCTCGCGACCCTCGACGGAGTCATCACCGAGGGTGAAGAGACCGCGCTCAACCAGCTCGGCGAAGCGCTGAAGGTGCCCGAGCGTCCCCGCGCCAATGCCTACGCGATCGCGCGCCAGGTGGCGGAGATGCCAGAAGGCGACCGCCCCGACCGCTACGACCTGCTAGCGCTTCGCAAGATCATCGGCGAGCGACTGGCTGCGGCTCGTGCGCGGCGCGAGTCCGGCGAGTGATGAGCCTCGGCTGAGCGCGGACCCGCGGGCAAGCGCGACCCCGCTTCTGGAACGATCAAGAATTCCGCGAGGCGCGCGGCTGTCGTGGACGATGGATCAGGCCAGCAGCTCGGTCTTGGCTACCGGGTAGCCGGCGGGGCGCTGGACGGCGTAGGACAGCGCCAGGATCTCGATCAGCACCGCCCGATAGACGACGTGCACGTCGTCTACGTCGATGTCGTCCGCGTGAGCCTCGAGCGTCGCGTCGACGTGCTCGTGCAGGAACTCGAGCAGGTGCGGCTGCTCCATCGCAATCACGTCGTCGCTATCGAGCGCCTCGGCGGGATCGGCCCGGCGCAGCTCCTCGTCGAGCGTCAGGAGCTCCTCCGTGGCGGTCAGTTCCTGCTCACTGATCTCGTCGATGTGATCACCATGGGCGTTCTCGAAGGCGAGCCACACCGCCAACGACAGGAAGTAGCTGAGCGCCAAGGCCGTCTCGTCGAGGGGGCGACCGAGCTCGTCGGCAATCCTCGTGGCGAGGGTCGGCTGGGAACGCTCGAACCGATCGAAAGCGTCATCGAGCTGCTCCCGTGCCTCGTCATCGTCATCGGCAAGGCTGTCGCGCACGGCCTCGATGGCTCGCGAAGTGACCCGCGCATAGGAGGGAACCGGACGAATGGCCGAGCGTCGTACCCACACGGTTCGATCTCTAGCACGCTCCCCTGCCGAAGTTGAGAAACGACGAGGCAGAAAGTGTTCCAGACAGCTTCGCCGAAGCGCGCCTCCGTTCAAAAGATGCGCGCTCTGGGCTATGAGCTGCACGTCGTGATCAAGTCCTTCGCCTGGCGGGCGGGGGTAGTGCTCGCCATCGCGGTGACGCTTCCCTGGCTCGTGTTCTTCATGGAGCGTGCGGCCAGCGCGGAGCATGTGCTCCGCGGGATCTGGATCGGGCATGTCTCGCTGGCAGGTCTCGATCGCGACGCGGCGCGGCAAGCGATCGGTGAGCTGGCAGAGAGCCTGGAGAAGCAGGTCGTCCACGTGCGGGTCGGCGACCAGCTGTTGAGCGTCCGACGCGCGGAGCTCGGCTTCGAGGTGGATGTGGATGCCACGACCGAGCGCGCGATGCAGCTGGGGCGCACCGACGTCTCGTGGTTCGGGTTCGGGTGGTGGGTCGCACGCTGGTCTCGGTCCTCACACGTCCAGCCCATCGTCCACTTCGACTCGGCAGCGCTCGACCGAATCGTCGAGCAGCTCCAGCAAGAAGGCGTGCAGGATGCTCCCTTCGACGGCAGCATCGAGCTGACCGATGGTCACCCCGTACCGAAGTACCCGCATCGGGGATACGTGATTGATCGCGCCTCTTCGCGAGATCGGATCGTTGCGGCCCTGACCGAGGAACACGGCGGCGTGATCGATCTGCCGTTGATCGAGGCACCGCCGCACCTGGACCGTCAGGCGGTGGACGCCGCGGTTGCGCGAGCCAAGCGACTGCTCGCCGGCAGCGTCCACGTGATCGCCCCCGACACCGACGACGAGATCACGGTATCGACTGCGGATCTCGCCGCCGCGCTCGCCACCCGGCCCCGCGTGGTTCCGCGCCCCTATCTCGAGGTCTACCTCGATCCAGTCCGGCTCGATCGACGGCTCAAGACCGCCCGCGAGCGCATCGAGCGCGAGCCCATCGACGCCACGTTCAACGTCGGCAAGAACAACCAGGTGCACATCGTCCCCGACCGCCCGGGGATTCGTCTCGATCCAGCACTGTTGGCCGATGCCGTGCTGTTCGCCGCGGCGTCACCAGGTCGCCGCGGCCTGATTCCGCTCGATCGGGCCGCACGGGCAAGTCTGACAGTGGACGATGCGCGGGCCCTCGGCATCAAGGAACTCGTTGGCGAGTTCACTACTTTTCATCCGTGCTGCCGGCCACGAGTCAAGAACATCCACCACATCGCGGACCTCCTCAATGGCGTCATCGTCAAACCGGGCGAAACCTTCAGCGTGAACCAACACGTGGGCCCACGTACCACGAAGAACGGCTTCGTTGCGGCCCCCACCATCGAGCACGGCGAGATGGTGGACAGTCTGGGCGGGGGCATCAGTCAGTTCGCGACCACGATGTTCAACGCCGTCCTGCATGGCGGCTACGAGATCGTCGAACGCCAACCCCACAGCTACTACTTCTCACGCTACCCCATGGGGCACGAAGCGACGCTCAGCTATCCCAAGCCCGACCTGAAGTTCACGAATGACACCCAGGCGGGAATGCTGATCCAGTGCGAGTACGGCAAGACGTTCATCCGTGTGCGCATCTTCGGTGATCGTGAGGGCCGAAAGATCACGACCCACGTCGGGCCGCGCACCGACATCATCCAACCCCCTGTCGAGTACGTGCCCAACGCGGAGATCGATCCGGAAGAGGAAGAAGTCGTCGAGCGGGGCCAGATTGGGTGGACCGTCGTCGTGTCCCGGAAGGTGCGCTACGCCGACGGCAAGGAGAAGGAGGAGCGGCGCAAGGTCGTGTACAGTCCGCGCGTCCGTCGCCTCGAGGTTCACCCTTGCCGAATCCCAGAAGGGGAGGAGGGATACACCGGCGTAGAGTGCCCAGTTCCGGAGGACGAGAGCGAAACGGAAGAAGAGGGCGACGACGAAACGGCCAGTCCCGGCGCGCTGGACTCCATCGACCCCGATTCCAAGCTGGACGAGGGGTTCTAGCTCCCCCTTTCGGGTCTTGCCGAACCGGGTGCGGATCCCGGGCGACTCGACGCACCATTCCCAGTCGCAAGCCCCCCAATCACGGGCGATGAACCGAGATGACTTGCGGTCCCGGATCGTGGTGAGAGCGCACGGGCTCCGCCGATGGCGCCGCGCCAACGCGAAGGGACAGGGCAACGGTACTCCCGAGTCCGGGAGCGCTGGTGATCGACGCGTCGCCGCCGTGGGCGCGTGCCACCCGTCGGACGAACGCCAGACCCAGGCCCTTTCCCTCGGGCTTCGTCGTGAAAAGCTCGTCGAACGCGCGCTCCCGCGCGCGAGCCTCGAACCCGGGTCCGGAATCGTGCACCGAGATGATGAGGAAACGGTCCTCGCGGCGCGCGGTGACCCGAATCTCGCCCCCCTCGGGTAGCGCTTCGCGTGCGTTGCGCACCAGGTTCTCAAGCGCGAGCTCGAGCAGGTCGCCGTCCAGCTCGGCCCGCTCGGCCTCGGGCGCCACCTCCACCCGCACGGGGTGACGACTGGAGGCAGCGCTGGAGTGGGCCGCCAGGCGCGCCAACCGCTCACGGAGATTGACCGGCACCCGGTGGGGTTCGGCCCGCGCCATACGATGGTGCTCGGCAAGCAGCCCTTCGATGCGGGCGGTCTCGCCCAACATCAACTCCACCATCGCGGCCTGCTCCTGGCTCAGGCTGTCGCGCTCTGCCTCCAGGAACTGGGCCGCGCCCTGGAGAGCGGCAAGAGGGTTGCGCAGGTCGTGCACCAGCTGGTCAGACAGGCGCCCGCGAACGATCGCCTCGGTCTCCTGCTCGCGACGCCGCCACCGTTGACCAGCCACCTCACGCGCGACAACACCCACCACCAGCACGACCGTCAGAGCTCCGAACACCTGCGCCGCCGAGTTCGGGTCGGTCGTCTCGAAGACGAACAGGAGCGAGCCGCAGGCCACCGCCGACAGTCCGCCCGCAGCCGCCCAGGCGCCGGAACTGATGCGCACTCCGATCAGGTCCTCGTGTGCCAGTGCCCCCCAGATCGCCAGCACGCCCAAGATGGCCCCGGGAGCCGCCGAGGCGGGGAAGTAGAGCCCCGACCCGTTGAGGAGCACCAGCGCGCCCGCCGCACCGCCCAGCAGCATCCCCGTGACCAGCACCAGGGTCCGCCGACGCTCCCGCCCCTCGTGACGCCGCGCGTGCCCCACGAGCACCACCACCGCCAGCCCGAACGCCGCGATTAGCCCCGTCAGGAACAGGACATTCATGGCGACCGAGTCGGACCACCAGGACCAGGCAGGGACGAAGAACGTCGATACCGTCGAGAGCGAGATTGACCCGAACCAGAAGTAGGATGCCCAAAGTGCTCGCCGCAGTTCGCGAGCACACCCGGCGAAATGCAGAGCGAGGTCGAGACCGAGGGCGACCGTCAGCGGAGAAGCGGCGAGGTCCAGCACGACCCAGGCATGGGTGTGCGACAGCTCGTGCGCGAGCGACGAGAAGTTCCAGGCGAACATCGAGACCGCCGCCAGACCGGCACGGATCGCCAGGCGGCCGCGAGCGCCCGCCAGCAGAAACGCAAGCGCGAGCGCCAGCGAACAGAAACAGGCCAGGAGGTTCAGCCACAACATTTGCGAGCTCGCCCATGGTAGCGGTTGTCGGCTTGCGGCAGAATGCCTGCGTGAACGATACGCCTCTCATTCTCGTCGTCGACGATGACCCGTCGGTGGGCACCGTGCTGCAAGCACTGGTGAAGCAGGCGGGAATGCGCGCGGTACACGCGCACGACGGAGAATCCGCCCTCCGGATGATCAACGAAACACCCTTCGATCTCGTGATCACCGACCTGCGAATGCCCGGAATGGACGGAATGACCCTGCTCGGGCATGTCAGCAAGGGGACTCCCGATCTGCCCGTCGTGATGCTGACCGCACACGGTACCGTGCCCCTGGCGGTGGAGGCCATGCGGGCGGGAGCCGCAGATTTCCTGCTCAAGCCATTCGACCGGGAGGAGCTCCTGTACGTGCTCGACAAGGTGCTGCGGGCCACGAGGGGCCCCGCCAGCGGGCCCCCCGACCCACCCATCAACGCGCAGGGTCAGGTGGTCGAGTCACCGGCTCTCAAGGGCGTGTGGGAGCTCGCACGGCGAGCCGCAGCCACCACGGCTTCGGTCTTGGTGCGAGGGGAAAGTGGCGTCGGCAAGGAGGGCATCGCCCGCGCCATCCACCAGCTGGGTCCGCGTCGGGATCAGCCGTTCGTCAAGCTGCACTGTGCAGCGTTTCCGGAAACCCTGCTCGAGAGCGAGCTATTCGGGTACGAGAAGGGAGCCTTCACTGGCGCCTCGAGCCGCAAGCCGGGTCGCGTCGAGCTGGCGCAAGGGGGCACACTCTTTCTCGACGAGATCGGTGAGATTGCTCCCGCCGTCCAGGTCAAGCTGCTGCGCCTACTTCAAGATCGCGAAATCGAACGGCTCGGTTCCACCCACTCCATCCACGTCGACGTCCGTGTCGTCGCGGCCACCCACCGTCCCCTCGAGCGAATGATCCAGGAAGGGTCATTTCGCGAGGATCTGTTCTATCGACTGGCGGTGGTCCCCATCGTCGTCCCGCCGCTGCGCGAGCGACCCGAGGACATTCCTGCGCTCGCCGAACACTTCCTGCGCCGCTTCACGGCCGAGCACGGGAGACCACAGCTGAGCCTCGAGCCGGAGGCGATGCAGTTGCTCAGTGCGGAGACCTGGCCGGGAAATGTTCGGGAACTGATGAACTTCATCGAACGACTCGTGGTACTGGCGCCGCGCGACGCCGTCTCGGTGGCCGAGGTGCGACGGGAGCTGGAACGCAATCGGAGCGTCGCCGGGCCCTCCCTGGGCGCGGGGCCGAGCACTGCTCCCGAGGGGCGGGCGGCGCCGCGCCCGCGACGCAACATCTCCCGCGATGATCTGGTCGAGGCGCTCCAGCACGCAAGCAACAACCGGGCGCTGGCCGCACGGCTCCTCGGGGTCAGTCGGCGCACGCTGTACAACAAGCTCGGCGAGTTCGCGATCGACTGACCCCCGGCGGCTTGCCCGGACGCAGAGCGTGCAAGGAGGGTGTGCAATTGCACAGTTCACAGTCGAGGCCCGCCGTGGACTGACGGCACTCGAGCCCACGCGAGGCCACTTCCCTCGCCGAACTCGTCTGGCACATTCCATGCTTGTCCGATTGCCCATGGAACGTGTCACTCATCGAGCCGCCCCCGAGCTGGATGTCGTCGCCCGGGCTACCGCGGTCGCCGCCGTCATGGCCGGAGGTGCGCTGATCTGGGCCGCCATGACCGTCTATCCTGGGGGCACCGCGTGGAACGCCGCGGCCCCGGGTCACGATTTCTGGCTCAACTTCCTCTGCGATTTGCAGCGGGCTACTGCCCGCAGCGGCGCTCCCAACCCCGTCGCGTCCCACCTGACGCAGGGAGCCATGGCCACGCTCGCGTCGGCCTTTGTGGCCCACTTCTGGCTGGCAGCGCGTCTCGCTGGGCTCGATCGTCGACCCTACCGTCAGGTGCTCTGCCTGGGCGCAGCCTCCGCCGTGGGAACCTTTGTCGTCGCCTTCATGCCCACCGACACCTTCGGAACGCTGCACGACATCGGCATCGCTGTTGGCACGATTCCCGGACTCGTCGCCGTTGGCATCCTGATTCCACCACTGGCGCGCCACACCCACGGACGGCTCCCAGCAGTGGTGGGGGCCGCTTTCCTGGCCATCGCCAGCGTCGACTTCGTGCTCTACGTGCACCAGCTCGCCACTGCCACGCCCAGCTCGCCGGTCGTCGCCATCCTCGAGCGCCTGAGCTTCCTGCTGCTGTTGACCTGGATGCTGGTCATCGCTCTGACCCAGGACCCCCAAGTGGATCACCCCGAGAACGGGGAGTGGCGACTCCGAGCGGCAACTCTACGAGGCGACCCCCGACGGGCAGCCGCTGCCATTTACTGCACCAGCCGGCCAGTTACGGAACGTCAGATACGCCCACTCGAGAAAGGTGCTCGGCGAACGGATGACGTGGACAGCGCGAGTTCCGGGTGTATCCTCAACGGCATCAACAAACGGGGGTAATCATGAGCCGTTTCGTTTGCGTAGCCGTAGCGCTCTCGATTGGGTGTTTCGCCCTTTCCGGGTGCAAGGACAAGCAGGCGTGCGAGGAGGCTCGCCTGCGCATGTCCAAGACCTGGGAGGACGTGAAGAAGACCGCAGCTGCCCGCAAGGTGCCGGCCAGCTACGAAGTGTTGAGTGAGAAGGAGAAGGCGGACCGCCAGGCCAAGTGGGCTCCGATCGAACTCGAAGCCGAGACCCTGCGCAGCTCTTTCGAGACACCCCAGGTCACCTGGGATGCGGCCGAACGCGCTCGCGGAGTGATCCAGGCCAAGTACAGCGAGATCCCGAGCAACGGAAACCCGCTCATCGAGGGCTTTGGACGCCAGCTGTCGAGCGCCAACGTCCAGTACGACCAGCTCAAGTCGAGCTGCCGGTAGAGCCCCCGGCTCCCAAGTACGGGTGCTGCCGCTCGCGGGCTCCCAGGCGGAGCACGCGGACTACAGTGAACAGACCAGAACTGACGGAGCTACAGCCCCCTTGCGCCAGCGAGGGGGCGCCATCGGCGCAGTGAGCCCCACCACTCGATGGGGCTCCTCGGCCTCTCAGAAGAGCGAGTACGCTGCCGTCAAACCGGCTACGACAATCGACACCATGCTCATCAGCTTGATGAGGATGTTCAAACTCGGACCGCTCGTGTCCTTGAACGGGTCGCCCACCGTGTCGCCAATGACCGCCGCACGATGAGCGTCGGACCCCTTGCCACCGTGGTGCCCCTCCTCGATGTGCTTCTTCGCGTTGTCCCAGGCGCCTCCCGCATTGGACATGAAGACCGCCAGTGAGAACCCACCAGCCAATCCGCCAGCGAGCAGACCCAGAACACCCGCCACTCCGAAGATGAGCCCGACCGCCACCGGGATGGCCACCGCCATCAGTGCCGGCACCATCATCTCCCGCTGAGCAGCCAGGGTAGAGATCGTGACGCAGCGCGCGTAGTCTGGCTCCACCTTGCCCTCCATGATGCCTTCGAGCTCACGGAACTGGCGGCGCACCTCGTCCACCATCTGGGCTGCGGCGCGACCGACCGCGTTCATCGTGAGGCCACAGAAGAGGAACGCCATCATCGCCCCGAGGAACAGGCCGATCAGCACCTTGGGGTTCATCAGGTTGGCCTCGAACAGATTCATCATGTCCATCAGACCGTAGACCGACAGCTGATCACGACCAACATCGCCGGCGATCAGCGTGCCGTCCGGGAACTCGTAGCTGCCCCGCACCTTCATCACCTGCAGGATGCCGATCTTGAGCTCCTCGACGTAGGACGCCAGCAGCGCCAGCGCTGTGAGCGCCGCCGAGCCGATGGCGAAGCCCTTGCCGGTCGCCGCGGTGGTGTTCCCCAGCGCGTCGAGCGCATCCGTGCGCTTGCGAACCTCGGGCCCCAACCCACTCATCTCGGCGTTGCCGCCCGCGTTGTCAGCGATGGGACCGTAGGCGTCGGTGGCCAGCGTGATGCCCAGAGTGGAGAGCATCCCCACGGCGGCAATGCCGATCCCGTAGAGGCCCTCGGTCATCGCCCCCGTATCGAAGGTGAAGCCTGCCGCGCAGAAGTAGGCCAGCGCCGTTCCGACCACGACCGCCAAGACGGGCATGGCGGTGGACATCATTCCCTCTCCCATGCCCCCGATGATCACCGTCGCCGGACCGGTCTTGGCGTGCTCCGCGACCCGCTGAGTGGGCCGGTACGCTTGGGACGTGTAGTACTCGGTCGCCTGCCCGATCACGATCCCGGTGATGAGCCCGATCACGATCGCGAGCCAGACACCCCACAGGTTCGGGATCTGGAGGACGTACAGAACCCCCAAAGACGCCACCACGATCAACGCCGAGCTGATGTGCACGCCACGACCGAGAGCACCGAGCAACTGCTTGGAGCTCGCGCCTTCGCGGGTGCTGACCGCGAAAATGCCAATGATCGAGAGGAGCGTACCAATGGCCGCGATGACCATGGGCGCGATCACTGCCTTCAGCTGCAGCTCCGCGTTGGGGTGGTGCAGGTACGCAGCGGCGCCCAGAGCGGCAGTCGCCAGGATCGAACCGCAATACGACTCATACAAGTCCGCGCCCATGCCCGCGACATCGCCGACGTTGTCGCCGACGTTGTCGGCGATGGTCGCGGGGTTGCGCGGGTCATCCTCGGGGATCCCTGCCTCCACCTTGCCCACCAGATCGGCGCCGACAGCCGCCGCCTTGGTGAAGATGCCGCCACCGACGCGGGCAAAGAGCGCCTGCAGAGACGCCCCCATGCCAAACGTCAGCATGGTCGTCGTGGTAACGACGAGATGGTGCGGATCGCCCGGGGGGTAGAACTGGTTCAGAACGAGGAACCACACCGAGATGTCCAGCAGACCCAGTCCGACCACCACCAGGCCCATGACTGCACCGCTCCGAAAGGCCACCTTCAGACCCCGGTTGAGGGACTCCTTCGCAGCATTGGCGGCCCGCGCCGAAGCGTAGGTAGCAGTCTTCATGCCAAAGTAGCCCGCCAGCCCCGAGAAGAACCCGCCAGTCAGGAACGCGAAGGGCACCCACGGGTTCTGGACCTGCAGCCCATAGGCGAGCACACAGAACACCGCCGTGATGACGGCGAAGACGATGCCGACCATCTTGTACTGCTGGCGCAGGTAGGCGATCGCCCCCTGGCGCACGTGCGCGGCGATCTTCTTCATCATGTCCGTCCCTTCGTCCTCTTTCATCAGAGCCAGAAAGAAGACGAGAGCGAACGCGAGGGCCACCACCGAAGCGGCAGGGACCAGCCAAAACCAGGGACTGATCACGTCGACGACCTTTGGGTTGGGGTTTGGGTTGGGTGGTCGCGACCTCGAGCGTGAGCTCGCGACAAGGCGCGCAGCGGCGCCGTGGATCAGTGCTGCACGAAGGTGGCCTGCGCCGAGCGCCACCAGGCGTAGTACTCACGCTCCAGCCGCTCCTTGCTGGGCAGCGGAAACGCGGTGACCCCCTCTTGATCCCCCACGAAGTAAGCATGACGGATGGTGCGGAACAGCACCTCCCGAGTCAGCTGGCGATTGACCGTCTTGGTCTTCTTCTCCGGCTTGCCACGCAGCTCCCGCAGACAGTCGCGCAGATGGCCGATGTTGCTGTAGGGCAGATCATCGACACGTTCCGAATCAGGATCGCGGTGCAGATCACCCAGCACCAGGTCGCAGAAGGCGAGCCGCGGGGCGTGGACGGGCAACTTCGGGTTCGTGATCAGCTTGGCGAACTCCAGCGGATTGAGACGGCTCGCGACACGGGGAGTGAACGGGCAGAACTCCTGATAGAGGTGCAGCACCTCCTCGGGATGCGCCTCGAACGGCCGTGGTGCGACCCCGAGCACGCGCCCATCATCGGTGGTCAGGTACATCGCCTTGAGCGCCGAACGAGGCACTCGCTCGAGGACCCGGTACACCGACAGGTAGACGGAACGCTTCGGAGTCCCGTCTGGATGGGCATGACAGCGCTGCTCAACCAGGTCGAGCGGGAACCCCAGACCATCGAGCTGGTCAACGTCCACCTCAAAGAACAGCGCCTGTCCGTGGGACCGCTTGTGGGAGCCAGTCGCGAAGTAGCTACCGAAGTCCTGGGGCGGGAGCATCGAAGCAATCAAACCCTCGGGAATCAGCGACAGGTAGACGTAGGTACTCATCGGGCGGCCTTGACGAACGAGTTTGCGCGGCGACGCTTAACGTTTTTGGTCGAGCTGCGCTAGCACTTTTGGGAGGTGCAGACGTCTCTTCCCATTCCGTCACCACCTTTGGTTTCCGTGCCGTTACGGCACTGCGAAAACGATTCGCTCGCGCTTGGTCGCTCGCTAGCGGTCAGAGTTGCAGGACCGGCTCACGCCGACTCAGAAGTAGACGCGGTACTGCATGAAGTAGAAGTCTGGGTAGGTTCCGAACTCGCTCTGGAGCTCGGGAATGGGGCCGGCGCCAGCCCGCGGTCGCCGACCCACTGCCACCATGGCTCCAAGAGTCAGAGCTGACTCATCGGAAACCGAGTATTCCAACTGGGGAAGGATCAGGGCCGACCCATCCGAGGCGGAGAGCACAGTCGCCAACGCCCCGTTGAGCAGCGGAAACAGGTCGTAGGCGACGAGCCCCCCGAGTACGTGCTCGCTCACCTGCAGCGCACGCCCCACCTCCACCAAGGCGAGAGCCGCGCCCAGGTTGGGAGTATCGCCGACGCCGTTGTAGAGGTATTCCAGCTGCAGATTGAGACTGGAGTCGAAGTACTTGCCGACTCCCACCACACCCAGAAAGTGCTGCCTGACCGGGTCGTCGGGTAAGGGCCAGAACCCAGTGCCCTCCGCCCGCACTTCGAGAGGACCCACCACACCGCTCAGGCCGGCACCCAGGTGGTACCCGCCGTAGACCTTGCCCCCCTGGAGGGCGAGATCCCAGTCGTGCCAGTTCGTGTAGACCCGACCCAACAGCGCCGACCCACGCCACGAGCGGAGGAACGCCTCCGCACCATCGTCCCGACCCAGGACGCCCACCAGCTCCACCCCGGAAAGGTCACCCATGGGAACGTTCGCGCGCACCGCGTCGATCCCTGGCTTGTACTCACGATCGAACTGGCGCGGGTCGAAGGGGAGAAACGCGTCCAGGGGGTTCCAGAACCGCGCCTTGCCGAAGCTGATCGCTTGGCGGCCGAGGCTCAGCTGGAATGCCCGAAAGTGGTAGCGAACATTGGCACGGTCCAGCGTCAAGGTCGCGCGCGCATCGGGTTCGTCCAGCCAGTCCCAGGCGCCGTCGCCGATCCGGTACCGGTACCGAGTCCCGCCAGTGCCGGCAAATCCCCCCCCGCTGAGGGACGAAGTCGCCGACCAGAGGTCCTGCGCCAAGTGGAGTTCGTAACCGAACCAAGACCGCGGATAGCCGTCGACGGTAAGGCGCAGCTGACTCTGGCTCAACACGTCCGCGCGTCCGACTTCGCCGAAGAGGTCAGAGTCGTAGTACGACACGGCGACACTCGTCGATCGCAGACTCGCACCCAGCGCCAGCGCTCCGGAGTCCTCCTCGTAGAGCGCGCTCGCCGAGGTGCTGCTCAGCAGGCACCCGGCGGCGGTCGCGAGGGCGACAGCGCGGGCTCGCGTCGGGTCACCCATCAGGCGGCCGCGCCCCCGTCGGCGGTAGGAGTTCCATCGTGCTGCACGGTGCCATCGTGGAGCACGACTAGACGATGCGAGCGGCGCATCACCGCCCGGTCGTGGGTCGAGAAGACGAAGGTGACCCCCTTCTCCGCGTTGAGCCGGACCATCAAGTCCAAGAGCTCATCCGCCGTGCTCGAATCGAGATTGGCAGTCGGTTCATCGGCGAGAACGAGAGCGGGCTCGCTGGCCATGGCGCGCGCAATGGCGACCCGCTGTTGCTGCCCACCAGACAGCTCGCGCGGGAAACGGTGCTCCATGCCCCCGAGACCGACCTGCTCCAGCAGTCGCATCACGCGAGGACGACGTTCACGCAGCGGCACGCCCTGCATCATCAGCACGTACTCCGCGTTCTCGTAGGCCGTGAGCACCGGGAGGAGGTTGTACGCCTGGAACACGAACCCGATCCGCCGCAGTCGGAGTCGCGACATCTGGGTCCGAGACATCCCCGTGACCTGCTGGCCGTCCACCACCACCCGTCCAGTGGTCGGCTGATCGAGTCCGCTGATGATGTTGAGCAAGGTGGTCTTCCCAGACCCCGAGGGACCGGCGATGGCGGTCAGCTCCCCCTTTCGGATCTTGAGATCGATCCCGCGCAGGGCGCGCACGACGACGTTTCCTTGGGCATAGTCGCGGGTGACCCCTTCGACCTCGACAAGCGGCGTAAGATCCACGCTTTCCTCGTCCATCTCGATTGCCTTTCAACGGAATGCGTCGGTCACCGTGATCGCGTCCACACGCAGCGCGGGGACGACACTCATGAGCAGGATGGCTCCGACCGAACCACCGCCGAGCCAGGCCAGTGTGGTCGGATCGAGCTTCATGTAGAGGCGTGGTTCGATGAGAAATCCCCCTACTTCCATTCCTTGTGGCATGACCCCAGACAGATCGTAGCCGTCGCAGACCCAGGCGCCGAGCGCCCCGAGAGCCAGGCCCGCCCCGACGCCAACGAGGGCCAGGAGGACGGCCTCCAGGAGGATCTGCGCCTTGACGCGAACCGGCGGTGTGCCGACCGCCAGCATGACCGCAAACTCGCGCTTCCGCTCGAGCACGCTCATCAGCAGCGTGTTGAAGATGGTGAACATGGCCATCACGATGATCAGCACCTGGAAGACGTAGTTGGACCCCTTGTCGATGCGCATGAAAGTGCTCAGCTCGGGGAGCACCCGTTGCCAGGGCAGCACTGCGGCGTGCTGCTTCTTGGCGAGGGGATCGACGGCGGCCAGCAGCTCGGCCTGGCGATGCGGATCAGTCAGCACGACACCCACCTGTGTCGCCTCGTCGTCCCCCACCGCGTAGAGCCGCCGCGCGAAATCGATGGGAACCTGGACGTAGTGCCCGTCCATCTCCAGTGCGCCGGTCGCGAAGATGCCCCGGACCCGGACCATCTCCTGAGTGAGCTGACCCGATCGATCGTTTCCGGACAGTACCAGCTTGCTCCCGACGTCGAGCTCCAAGCGACGGGCCAGCTCCGCACCAACCACCGCAGTTCGGAGATCGCCGTTCAGATACTCGCCCCGACGGATTCGACCCACTAGTGGCGACAAGCTCGCCTCGACCGCCGGCTCCACACCGGCCACGGCCACCCCCACCGTGCCAGCCCCCGAGCTGGCGATCCCCTGGCCGAGAACAATCGCCTTGGTGCTGACAACGCCGTCGAGGTGCTCGATGCGCGCGCGTAGCTCCGCCTCGTGCTGGACCACCAGATCGATGGCAGGCGCCGTCTGGTACTCTGGGTGTTCCACCGTGAGGTGCCCCGCCTGCATCCGGAGCACGCCGTGCAACATCTGACCGTACATGCCATCGGCGAGGGTGATGAAGAACGTGGCGATCGCCAGGCTCATCGCGATCGAGAAGAGCGTGATCAGTGTTCGCCGGCGATTTCTCCAGAGGCTGCGCCAGGCCAGTCTGAATAGCTGCGTCATGGTTCCGTCATCGCCACCGCGGGGTCCAGACGGGCCGCCTTGACCGCGGGATAGAGTGAAGCCAACACGCCCACCACGATCATCAGGACCAACGGGAACACGACGGCGTCCACCGTCAGCGTCGCCCGCCAGATCGGATTGAAGGCGATGCCCGCTACCTTCAGATCATCGCCCGTGGCGATGTTCAAACCGTACTGGTGGAGGTAGAGGTTTCCTGCCAACCCCACGACAGTTCCCAGCAGACTGAAGATCGTGGTCAGCACTAGAGCCTCCGCCGCCACGTCGCGCACGATCCTCCACGGGGTCGCCCCCAGTGCCTTGATCACCCCAAATTCCCGAACTCGGTCGAAGGTGGACATCAGCATGCTGTTCATCACCCCCATGCCAGCAGCAAGCGAGAAGATGAACGCGAACACGACGGTGAAGGCCGAGAACAGCTCGGACATCTTCGCGGCCTCCGGTGCCAGTTGCTCCCACGTCAGCACCTCCTGTTCAGGAGCGGACGCCCGCGCTACGCGGGCCACGGACTCCGAGTTGCGCTGATCTGGCGCGAGCAGAGCGATCTCGTGCACGGGACCTTCCGCCGCAAAGATCTGGTCGAAGTCGCGCTGATGCACGATCGCCGCGCTACGGTCGACGTCCGACGCAACAGTCTTCAGGATGCCCCTCACGACGAGCAACTCGTTGCCGATGGAACCGTCGCTGGCCTGCACGACCGCAACGACTTCCTGGCCCACCTCGGCGTGGAGAGAGCTGGCCAGCTTGCTGCCAAGCACGATTTCCCGTACTCGCGGCGGAGGCGCATCAGACAGATACTCCCCTCGATCAACGTAGCGAGCCAGCTCGAACACGGCGCGCTCCCGGGACGGGTTCACCCCCCAGAACTGCGCCCCACTGGATTTGTTCCCCACCGAGAGCAGTCCGGTCCCGTATGCCCGAGCCACCGCCCCCACACCGGCCTGCTCCGCGGCCTGCAGCACGCGTTGGGGAGCTTCGATGGTGGCGTAGAAGGAACGCTTCGATCGGTACTCGGGTGCGTGCACCTGAGCTTGCCCGATGACCACGGCCGTGATGCTCTCGACAGTCTGCCGCAGCATCCCATCATTCAGCGAGGTAACCACGATCAGGAAGGCAGTGTTGAAGGCGATCGCCCCGCCCGTGATCGCGGTGCGTTGCCAGTTGCGCCAGATGTTGCGCCAAGCGACCTTGAGCATTTGCGGCTCCCAGAGAAGTACGCGGAGACCGCTAGCGGCGAAGGCTGGCAACCGTGAACGTGCTGTCCGGCACCGCCACGTCGAAGTCGATGGATTGGTAGGTAATCTCGGTCGAGTGCCCGGGATTGGTGACCGGTACCATGGTCATCTTGGTCGGGATGAGTCGGCCATCGTGACGCTCGAACTGCGAGAAGGTGAGACGTCGCGCGAGTTGACCGTTCTCCTTGTAGTACCGAGTCTCCAGAGGCAGGTAGTCCTCCGTCCTCACGACAACGAGGACCTTGCCCCACACGACGGCGGCCTCCGGCTTGGGAACGCAGGTGATCACGAGGATGGGTTCGCCGGTACCGCTCCGCTTCCCGCGGAAGGTCACCCGAGCCCGATAGTCGTCCGCCATGCGACTTTCCTTGACGAGATCGTCGTTGGTGAAGTCGCTGCCCATCCACGCCCCACCCATCATGCTGGCCGGGACTTTGATGGTCCGGTCGACCTTGGGGAGGTAGTTGTAGATGTTGTTGCCGTTCTTGAGCGTGGCGGTACGGCGATCCTTCTGCGGAGCAATGATCCGTACGAGCGTCTTCTCTTCGCCCTTTGCCCAGAAGTCCATCGTCATTTCACGCTCGTAGCGGGGGTGCACGACCTTCATGGTCATCTGCCCCGTGGTACCGGAGGGGCTACGGTAGACGTCGTCCACGCGGTCGAGGATCTCGCTGGCTGGCAGCTCCTTGGGTGGCTCCGCGCGACTGCCCGTTCCGACCAAGAGAAGCGCCGTGCAGCCTCCCAAACCGAGGAAGAAACGTCGAGAAATTCCCTCAAAGCGAGACATCGCAGCTCCCTAAACCAGAAGGTTGGACCAGATGGTCTAAAGGTACGTCTGGCTTCGCGAGCAGTCAAGAGAGCAACCCGCTCGGGGCACCACGAAACGGGATCAGCCGGTCACAGCCAGTTGGCTCGACGACTCCGCTGCAGACCCCGCTCAGCGCGTCGCCACGATTCTGAGGTCCGTCGCCAACACCCAGGCACGCGTGCTTCCCCACTCGATACGCGCCAGTCTCCCGCGCCGATCGATCACGTACACCTTCGCGCCCTCCGGGACCGCTGGATGGGAGTCGGGTCCTCGCTTGCGCTCGATCGGGACGCCTGCCGCAGTGAGCAACCGCGACTCGGGGACCACCACGACCGCGGGTTGGGAAGTGGTCCGGTAGTGGACTGCAACCAACAACAGAGGACCCATCATGGCCAGCAGTAGCGTCCCCACCGACGCGGTCACTCCTCCGCCCAAGCGAACCGTGGCCCCGCCAAAGAGCCAGCGAATCGCCAGGCCAGCAGCCAGCAGGAGCGATCCCAATACCGCGCCGATCGTCCACACGCTCTCGTCCAGGATCCCCACCACGGCCCGCCCGAGCGCCGGACTCACGATCGCCGGCTCACTGCCCGCTCGGATGCGCCGCTGCGCAATTTCCTGGCGGACCACGTCGAGCGTCGCTCGCGCCTCGCGATCGTGAGGTCGCAGCTCAACCGTCTCGACCAGCGCAGCCGCAGCCCGCCCCAGATCGCCGGGCTGCGCCTGGGGCGAGCGGGCGCGCTGGATATAGGCGATCGCCCGATCAAAGCTCGCGTCCGGATGCACGAATCCCGAATCCGCCAGGGCCTCGAACTCGTCGATCGCGCGATCGAACGCCCCCTTCTCGAGCGCCGCAGCCGCCGCTGCGAACCGCTGCTCGGGCGCATCGGCCGCCGCGGACGGCGCACTCCACAGCGCACTGCAGAGGAGAACGATGAACCACGCGTATCTCACTTGGCACGCCTCCCCCGGGCGCTCTGTCGAACCTGCTGCACTCCGTGTCGGACCTGGTCGAACAGTTGCCGCGGCGCAAGGTCCGAGGCGCCCGTGAAACGGACCTCGTCGAACCGATCCAGCAACTCGCAGATCTCGTCGGTCAGACGCTCTGCTGCGCCGGACGCCGTGAGCCGCTCGCGCAACTCGCCGCGCAGCACGCCGCGCGCCCTGATGCCCGTTGCCTGCTCGAGAGCGAGGAACAGCGCCCGCTCCCCGGCGCTCGCCGTTGCCGCCGCGTCGCCCGCCAGCGACGCCTGCTTGGCATCGAGCAGTGCTCGGGAGCACTGCGTTGCCAGCGACGCGCGCTGACTGCGCCAGCGGGCGCTCAGTTTTCCACCGACCCGCACTACCCCGGCACCTGCAACCACTCCCAGCGGCCCCGCGGCAAGCAGAAGCCAGAACCAGGGACGGTCAGCCCAGCGGAGCGGCGAGCGAGCCGGCGCGCCCAAGGTTGCACGAGGTGCCACGACGGCCGCCAGCCGATCCGAAGGCTCCGGAGGCGCCGCTCCTCGCTCACCAGCAGCCTGGACAACCACCACCCCGAGCTTGGCCCGAGCCGAGGCGTAGGCGCGCCGGACGGGATCCCAGTGGGGAAGCTCGAGCTCTCCCAGATCAATCGTTCCAGGCTGTTGCAACCGGACGACATAGCTGAAGCGCTTGAATCCGCGCAGCTTTCCGCCCTCCAGATCGATCTGTTCGGAGATCGTCGGCTCGAGCCACTCCACCCCCTTCTGTTGCGGGGTCGGGAGACGGCTCGGAAAGTTGCCTTCCCCTTCCACCTTGACCACGACGCTGATCGCTTCGCCCGCGCTCACTTCTCTCGGCTGCACCTCGGCCTTCAGGGTGAACCGCCCCACGTCGCCCAGCACATACCCCGAGGGCCGTCCCGCCGCCGGGGGTTCGGTCACCACCACCTCAACCGGGGGCGACGAACGCTGAACCAGCCGGCCCATGTAGCCACCGCGGTGCGGGGTGACAAACTGCATCTGCATCGGACCGATCTCGAGGTTCCCCGTCTCCACCGGGTAGAGAACGATCTCGCGCACCTTCATTGCCCACCAGATCTCCTCGCCGATCGGTACCCGATACTGCTGCTGTGCATACGAGGTGTCCTGAACTGGATAGCTCACGAAGCTCGAAGTGACGGGCTCGGTCGATTTGCCCTCGTTGAACCGTCCCCCCCGACCGTAGGCCACGATCCGGAGCGTCGTCGGTTCCCCGATGACAACCCGCCGCGGCGAAGTCGTCGCCGTCAGAAACGCGAGTTCGTCGCGGGCCTCGTCGGTGGCGAGTTCCCGCGGGTACGACGGAAGCAGATCCGGGTCGAGCGGGTCACTCCCCAACATCGGATCGGGCCCAGGACCAAACGGCGTGGGCCAGCCAGGGGGACCGAACAGGCCCCATGGGTTGCGGGGCGGGGGTTGGTGTTGCCCAGCAGCGACCACCTCGATGGTGATGGTGTTGCTCCGAACGCGCTGGGCCCCAAAGCTGACGCTCGCCGGACCGATCGTGAAGCGTCCCGTCCTGGTCGCGCGCAGGACCCAGGTTGCGCGGATCCCCTGTCGCACAACGGTCCGTCCGGCGGAAAACGACATCTGGTGCTGCGTGCCGATACTCGGACTACCCAGGGCCGTGATGCCCGACGGAGGTGTGAGCGAGGGAGCGCCGGGACTTGGATCCTGGGGCCCCCCTGTGGCGACGACCGTGACCCGGAACGGCTCATCGACGCCCACGCGTCGAGCCCGCGTCTCGAGCTGGACCTGAGCACTCCCCTGAGCAAGCACCGGTCCGGTCACGACCAGCAGCGTCAGCAGGATCCCGACGGCCATCCATCGAGTCACTTGTCCTCCATGCCACCGCCGCGACGCCCCATCCTGGCGCGTTCGCGGGCGTCGTGCTGCTGCAACAGGGGGGCCTGCTCTAGATCGTCGAGGATGCGCTCGTCCTGGCGGGCATCCGCTGGCGGCTCGGGCTCCGACTGCTGCGGCGGAGGCGGCGGCGAATCTGGTGCCCCTGCGTCGGATCCGGCGTCGGGCTGGCCACCGTCACCAGCGTCGGCCCCTGATTGAGCGCCAGCGTCACCCGCGTCGTCACCCGCGTCGTCACCCGCGTCGTCACCCGCGTCGTCGCCCGCGTCGTCGCCCGCGTCGTCGCCCGCGTCGTCGCCCGCGTCGTCACCCGCGTCGTCACCCGCGTCGTCACCCGCGTCGTCACCCGCGTCGTCACCCGCGTCGGGTTCTTCCTCGGCGTCATCGGCAGCGTCGGGTCCCGCATCCGGTTGATCCTGCTGCTCCTCCAGGCGACGGACGGCTATCGCCCGATTCCAGGCGATGTCATTGCCCAACGTTTCCACCGATGCGTCGGCCGCTCCGGGAACCAGGTGCAGAGCTTGGTCGTACTCCGAGATCGCGTCTTGAAAGTTCTCGCGCAGAAACTCGAGGTTGCCCGCGAGGTAGTGCGCACGTGCCCGCAACTGCGGCGCTACTGAACGGTCGCCCGTAACGGCGCGAACGATACGGAGCGCGCAGCGGATCCGCTCTCCGCGCTCGGGTTGGGGCCCTCCGCTGCCCTCCGCGGTCGAGTCCTCTGCGCCAAACCGCGCCCCGAATTGCTCGGCCAAGGCGAACAGCCCGAGACCGAGATCGAAGCTCGCGTTGTGGTGCTCGAGCACACTCGGGGGAACCCCGATCTCTCCCGCCTCGCACTGTCCGGTGTTGAGGTATGTCTGGAGCAATTCGACCGCAACGGCAGCATCCCCGGCATCCAGCGCACCGATCGCCTCGTCGACGGTGGGCGAGTTGCGCACGAACGCCGAGTCCACCGCCTCGCAACCCACCACGTGGACAGCGCCGGCAGCGCTCGCGAAGCCGAGCACGATGGCAGTCACCATCTTCTGGAGTTCGTCGCGAGCACGGCGACGCTCCGCTCGCGAACGACCCGCAGGGCGCTCCTTCGCTGGTGGCGGCGGGGGTCGGTCCGGTCGCCTGCGCGCGCCAGTCTGCGCGACGAATGTCTCGATCAGCACGAGCAGGATCGCGATCCCGAGCGGATAGTGGAACACGTCAGCGTACACGGTCTCGACGTTCTCGCTGAGCTCCTCCGTCATCAGCACGCGCATGCGGGTCGCCACCTCGCGAATGCCCGTGGTTCCCTTTGCGCTGCGGACGACGATCCCCTGACCTGCCTCGGCAATCTGGGTCAGCGCCGCCTCGCCCTCCGCCGACAGCGCGGTGGTCAGAGGCTGCCCCTCGTGGTCCGTGCGCCAGCCGACCATCTCGCCCTGCTCGTTGATGTCCGGGATCGGCTCGGGCGTCCGCCCCCCGATTTGAACCACGTGAATGGCAATCCCGTCGGCGGCCAGGGCGCGTGCCACACTGACCGGGTCACCTTCCAGGTCCTCGCCATCCGTGATCAGCAGAACGACCTGCTTGCTCTTCTCGGCCAGCGGATCGCGGGTCAGCACCTCGTGAGCTGCCGTCAGGGCGCGGCCGATGGCGGTCCCCCCCACCGGCATGTCGTTCGGAGACAGCTGCCGCAAGAACTGGGAGATGGCACCACCATCGCTGGTGAGCGGGAAAGCCATCGGTTCCCCGGCGAAGGCCACCGCGCTGAAGCGCGCCCCCGGTAGCTCCCGAATCAAGCTCGCCACCTCGCTCTTCGCCCTCTCGATCCGCGAGGGCGTCACGTCGCGCGCGTACATCGACTTGGAGAAGTCGAGCACCACCGCAACATCGAGATTGGTTGCCGGGATCCGTCGCGTTCCACGCCCGTACTGGGGCTGTGCGGCAGCAAGAAAGGCGAAGGCCAGCGCCAGCACCAGCAGCCCCCCCTTGAACGCTCGTCGCGCACCGCTGGCGCCGGTCACCAGCGCGGCCATGCGCTCGTCGTCACCAAAACGCCGACGCGCCCGTAGGAGCAGTACCGCGGAAACGACCAGCAACACCGCCACGAGAACGGAGATGCCGGTTCCGAAGAGCCAGGGCCAGGCCGCAAACTTCACGGGAACCTCCTGAGCACGAAGGACCGGAGCAGTGCGTCGAGCGCCAGTAGCAGGACCCCCGGCAGCAGAAGGAACCGGAAGAGGTCCTCGAAGGAAGCATAGCTCGCAGAGAACTTCGTCTTCTCGAGCTCATCGAGCACCTGGTGCAAGCTCTGCTGCAGGGCCGCCGCATCCGTCGCCACGTAGGCCGCTCCTCCCGTGGCCTGGGCGAGGCGTTCGAGCAACTCGGGATTGGCGGGGTGGTTCTTACTCCGCGTGTAGCGCGGACTTCCAAACAGGTCGAAGCCGTCCAGCGTGACGGTCCACTCGCCGCTCCCGATCAACACCGTGTAGAGCTGGACCCCGTTGTTGTTGGCCAGTCGCGCTGCATAGTCGGGTGCGATCCGACCGGCGTTGTTGTCGCCATCCGTCAAGAGGATGACAGCCTTGCTCTTCGCGGTACTGTGGCGAAGACGCGCCACGGCCACGCCCACTGCATCACCGATGGCAGTCGCTCCGCCATCGATCAGCTCGAGTTCGAGCTTGGCCACCAGACCATCCAGCAGCTGATAGTCCAGCGTAGTCGGCGAGAGCACGAACGCACTTTTTCCAAACACGACGACCCCCAGCCGGTCCGTCTTGCGCCGACTGATGAAGTCCCGAATGACCGCCTTGGCCACGTCCAGCCGAGTTGGACGAATCGCCTTCGACTTGCGCTTGATGTAGGGCTGGAGACTGTCCGGCACGTTGTCGAGCACGGCTCGCATCGAGTAGGACAAGTCGAGCACGATGACCGCGTCGATCCCTTCCTCGTCGGTAGTCTGGGGCTGGAGCACGTTCAGCGGCCCCGCCAGCGCAGTGATCATCAGACCGAGAGCGACGGTGCGAGTGACACCGGGGACGTCCCGCAGCCAAACCCGAACCCCCCGCGGCCCCGCAACGAGTCCCCGAAGCGTGCCCATGCGCACCCGCGGAACGCGGCGATCCTCGCCGAGTGTCGCCCGCCAGAACACGACCGGCAGCGCCAACAAGCCGAGTAGAAACCACGGTTGGCGCCAAGACAGCATCACGAGGTCCGGGCCATCGTCCCAGCCGAGCCAGACTGGCACGGCGCCAAACAGATGAGCGAAGCAGGCGCTCAGCTCGGGGCCCCGCACGAGGATCGGGTAGACTAGCCCGATCCCGCCCATGAGCAGCGTCAGTGCCGCCAGAACGAGCAGCCGGCGCCATCCACCCATCACCGCGGCTCGTTTCATGGCACGTCTCCCGGGGATGGAGTCGACGAACTCGAGGGAACGCCATCGCCGACAGGCGGAGACGGGGGCTCGACCGGGCTCGCGGACGGCGCCCGCGACTGGGGGACCGTCCGCATGACGATGCTATCTCCGCGATCCAGTACGATACGACACTGCTCAGAGGTCGGTGTCAGCTTGGCAAACTTGACGAGGTCCGCCTCGCGGAGGAACGGCTCGATCTCGTCGAGCGCCGGCACCGATGGTACCACCCGGCGCAGGACCCCCAGAATCTCTCGCGTCGTGCTCTCGAGACCGTCGAAGCCATAGCGATCACCCAGGTACTTGCGGACCGTGTAGCTGACTCGATCGTAGTGCTCGGCGTAGCGCTCCGCGTCTACCAGACCGGCGTGGCGGATGTCGTGCAACTCCTCGATCGCCACTTCCCATGGTGGCCGCGGAGGCGGCGGTGGCCGAGTGGCGCGCGGCCGGCGCAGCCAGTGCACGAGCAACCACCCGAGCAGCGCACCGACGAGCAACGCGACACAGGAAACCAGCGTGGCATTCTTGAGCCAGGTCCACTTCTCCAGCTGGCGCTCGGGCGGAGGATTGGGGCGGGGCTCGGGTTCGCTCGCGTTGGCGATCGGCTCATCGACGGTGATCGGGTGGGCGCGGGTACAAACCGTCATCACCTCGCCACTTGCCCGGGCCACCGCGATGGGCAGAGGGGGAAGCACCAGGTCGTGACGGCCGGGGGTCTTGGCGATCGGAACGAAGTTGACCACCACGGTGGTCTTCGCTCCGGCATCCGTCTCCGAGCGCTCGATGGTGGGGGGAGAGGCTCCCTTGGGATCCGGCAAGATGAACCCGGACCGCTCGAGCTCGGCGACCTGATCCCCCGCAAGCTGGAACTGAAACCCATCGGGAAGGACCGTCTCGCCCTTCCCATGCTCGACCACTACCTCGAGCGGAGCCTCGTGCCCGACCAGCCCACGATCGGGAAACTTCTCGTCCAGGCGCGGGCGCGCCTTGCCCTCGGGGAGCTGCTCGACGCAGTAGTCGCCGTGACGGTGCTCCTCGGCATCCGCCACAACGCCTCCGTCCAGCTGCGCGGAGGCCTCTCCAGCCATCGCCAGTACCACCACCAAGACACGAGCGCGTCGGTCCCGGGTCATCGGTGCATCCTTCTTGCTCGGCGCAGGAACAGCTCACGCAGCGGCTTGATGTAGCCGCGGTCGGTGCGCACGATGACGTGGTCGAGGCCCAACTGGCGGAAACACTTGATGTGTCGTTCCCGAAGACGTCGCATCTTCCGCGCGTACTGGCGCCGCACCCGCGGATCCGACGTGTCCACGATCACGTCCTCACCCGTCTCGAAGTCCTCGAAAGCGGCTAGCCCCACTGCAGGGAGTTCTTCGTCCCGAGGGTCGACCAGCATGACGGGAATGACGTCGTGCCGCGCCGCGGCCAGACTGAGAGCCCGCTCGTATCCATCCGCGAAGAAGTCGCTGAGCACGAAAGCGACGCTGCGACGCCGCGCCACACGGTAGAGCGTCTCCAGGGCGATCTTGAGATCCGTGCCCGTGCCGCTCGGCTCCGCGCCAAGGATCTCGCGGACCACGCGCATGACATGCTTCTGACCCTTCTTCGGCGGCACCAGCCGCTCGATCCGATCCGACGCCAAAATCAAGCCGACGCGATCGTTGTTCTTGATCGCGCTGAACGCACACACGGCGGCCACCTCCGCCGCCAGCCGCGCCTTGCTGCGCTGAACGGTCCCGAACTCCTCGCTGGCCGACAGGTCGACCGCAAGCATGACCGTCATCTCACGCTCTTCGACGAAGACCTTGACGTAGGTCTCGCTCATTCGCGCGCTCACGTTCCAGTCGATCGTGCGAACGTCGTCGCCGGGCTGATACTGGCGCACCTCACGGAACGCCAGCCCCTGCCCCTTGAACACCGAGCTGTAGTTGCCAGCCAACTGGTCCGTCGCGAGTCGGTTGGTCGTGATCTCGATCCGGCGCAGCGCCTTGAGCATCTCTTTCGGGATCACAGCGCCCCCTCCGCGCCCGCCGTCCACTCATCATGACGCCCGCGCCAGAACATCCGGGCGCGCCACAGCGAACCCGTCCGCAGCTGTGCAGAGGTGGCCAGGCTTGGCCCCCGAAGCCACGAAGCAACGAGCAACCGAGGGTCGGACTCACTCATCTACGGGACCTCGACGACCTCGAAGACGCGCCGCACCACGTCCTCCGCGGTGACCTCCTCGGCCTCCGCCTCGTAGCTGAGTACCATGCGATGCCGCAGCACGTCGGGACCCACTGCCTTGACGTCCTCCGGCGTGACGTAGCCGCGATGGCGGAGAAAGGCGTGCGCGCGTGCGCAGAGGTTGAGCGCGATGCTGGCGCGGGGACTCGCCCCGTACTCGATCAGCGGCCCCAGCTCCTTCATTCCCTTCTGTCCGGGCTCGCGAGTCGCGAACACGACGTCCACGATGTAGTCCTTCACCCGGTCGTCGACGTAGACGTCCTTGACGGTCCTGCGCGCGCTGTTCAACTGCTCGGGCGACGTGGTCGGCTTCGCGCTCGCGACGGTCTTCTGGGTCATGCGGTCCATGAGCGCGCGCTCCTCGTCGCGCGAGGGGTAGCCGACGCGGACCATGAGCATGAAGCGATCGATCTGCGCCTCGGGAAGCGCATAGGTGCCCTCCTGCTCGATCGGGTTCTGAGTCGCCATGACGACGAAAGGATCGGGCAGTGGGTAGGACGCTTCGCCGATCGTGACCTGGCGCTCCTGCATCGCTTCGAGCAACGCGCTCTGGACCTTGGCGGGCGCGCGGTTGATCTCGTCGGCCAGCACCAGGTTGGCAAATACCGGCCCCAACTTGCTGGTGAACTCACCCTTGTTCTGGTTGTAAATCACGGTGCCGATCAGGTCGGCGGGGAGCAGATCGGGAGTGAACTGGATGCGAGAGAACTTCGCGTCGATCGCGTCGCAGATGGTCTTCACCGTGAGCGTCTTCGCCAGCCCGGGCACCCCCTCGAGCAGCACGTGCCCACCGGCCAAAAGGCCGATGAGGATCCGGTCGACCATGTACTGCTGTCCAACGATGACCTTGCCCACTTCGGCGGTCAGATCATCGATGAACGCGCTCTCTTTCTCGACAATTTCGTTCAACGCTCGGACGTCGTGCATTGGCTTCCATTCCGCGAAAAATCTGCGGCGCGTATACCGCGGCCGCCCGGCGGGAGACAATCGAGCCCGAGGACCTATTCCTGGGCAGGCGACGAGAGCGAACGTGCAGACCCCGGCACTGCGGACGGGAGGCCGAAACGCGAACGGCACCGGACGACGGGCGAACTCCGGTCACGGGGTAGAGCCGGCGCTCGTTCAGCCGGACTCGACGCGACCCAGGGCGATCCACTCGAGCAACCAGACGACGCCCTGGTTGAAGGCGCTCACCAGCCCCAGGAGCAACGCTCCGACCAGAAAGCCCATTGCTGCAGAGACAGGCCGCAGGCCCCAGTATCGCCCCCCCCACCGGGACATGGCGAAGTGGAACGGGAGCATCAGCGGACCGACGAGCAGCGCTGCACTCCCGAGGGTGGCGTCCGGCCACGTGCGCGCCTGCTGCTCTGGCGTGAGCAAGAGGCGAAAGTCGAGCGCCACCAACAGGAGCGGCAAGGCGACGTTGAGCGGCCCCAAGACCAGGATCGCGAGCATTTCGAGGTCCGCCGGGTTCACGGCTCGCCTCAGGGCGCCTGGATCTGCTTCAGGTAGTCCTCGAAGGCGTGGCGCTCCGCGCTCGTGGGAGCCACCTTCTGACCGAACACACCCGCGCGCTGGGCCTGCGCCTCGCACCGCGCCGCCTGCTCGAAGGCGTCAACCGACGAGGTCGGAGATTGATTGGCGACGACAGAGGTTCCGATCGCGTTCATCGGGTCGTCGAGCCGCGAACAACCCTCGGCGGGGTCAGGCAACTTCAACGGTTTGGCTTCGACGCAGCAGGCACTATGAACGACGGAGTATGCCGCCATCTCGAACCAGCCCAGCTGGCTGAACACCTTCATCGCGTCAGTGACCTGCCCCGATGGCTTGTACTTGACGAGCGCGGACCGAAGGGCGGCCGAACCGGCAACGGGATCGTCCTCGCCACACACCCAGTCCATCTCGGGCGACTTGCCAAAAGCCCCCTTGGGAAGCCAGCCAGCAACGCAGGAGGCCATCTGGTCACCCAAGGCGGCGTCCTCCTCGCCCATCACCGAAACGGTGCTCAGGTCGATGCTGGCCTCTCGTGATGAACTGGGGCGCGCCGAAGCCGACTTCTGCACCTCCACGACCTCGACATTCTTGCGGCCCAGCGAGAAATAGCCCCAGACCGCTCCTACCGTGACCACGAAGGCGACCCCCGCCAGCACGTAGGCGACGAGATTGCGACTTGCCTGGCTCGGGGGCGAGCCGACAGCTCCTCTCTTCGCGGCGGGGCGGGCGGCCGGCTGCCGGACGCTTTCGGGTGGCAACGGGGGCGGCGCGGTGCCGCGCGATCCCATCGACGAGTTGTCGACGGAATTGTTGACGAACCAGCTTGCGAGCTCGCGCTTGAGTCGCGTCAGATCCTGCGCGCGCTGGGCCTCGTCGGCGGCCAGCGCGTGCACGATCGCCTCGCGAAGCTCCCCATCGATTCCCGTCTCGTCGAGCTCCTCTTCACTGGTCAGACCAGCAGCCGGCGGCTCCGAGCCGAGAAGCATCTCGTACAGCAACGCGGCAACGGCCCACGAGTCGTCGGCCACGGACGGAGGCCCGTCGTCACCACGGGAGGCCGAGCGATAGGGGCTGGCTCCCAGGACGGGGGGAGCGAAGGTGAGACGGGGAGGCGCGTGGTTGTCAGGAGCCACGATGAGCGCCGCCGGGCGGATGCAGCCGTGCACCGCACCCGCCTTGTGAATCGCGCACACGGCGTCGGCAACTCGCAGGGCGGAGCGTACTGCCTCGACGGGCGTCTCGTGCTCAACCTGGTCGAGAACCTCGTGCAGCGCCGGACCCGACACGTGCTCGACCACCAGAACTGAGGTGCCATCGGACGTCTCAGCGATCGCGCGCACCTGGGAGAGGTGCGCGTGCTCGACCTTCGGCAGCAGCCGCATGGCTTCCGCTTCCGTCGGCGTGAGCGCAAAGAGCAGCACGCGTCCTCCCCCTTCCGAGTCCGTGCCCAGAAAAGCCGGACGGGCACCGGCTTCGACCAGCGCCTCGTCGACCCTAAACCGGGACGCGACCTCCACTCCGGGGGCCAGGCCTGCAGTCGTGCTTGTCACGGCATCACCAAGGTTTGGATTCGAGGATCTCACTTCCGGGACCCGCCGTAAAGCGACTCGCCGTTTCGGTGACTGCGGAAATACCTCGGAAATTCGAGGAACGACGTCCCAAGCGGGTCGCTGACCCCAGCCGACCTACCTGAAACTCTGTTGCGCCAGCAGGCCACGAGCAGCTACGGCAATGCCAAAACCCGCCGCCATGTAGGCAAATGCGTAGCCCACCGGGCTCGGCGAAGAGGTGTAGGTGTAGGCGGCAAGCAAGAGTCCCGCACCGATGAGGGCTCCCCCCCGCCAGGTGGCGTGGTCAGCCTGCACTCGGCGCGTGATTCCCGAAGCGAAATTGGCGCTTTCCTGCAGGGCAAGCACCAGAACGGCAATCGCCACGATGACGGTGATCGCCACCACGGTGTTCACCGGCCATGCCGGGAGCACCTCCAGCTCCTTGCTGCCCTTCAGGCCTTCCATGTTCAGCGGGCTCAGACGCAGCCACAGAAAACTGCCGCCGAGGCCGATCAACGTCCCCTCGATGGCCCAGCGCTGGCGAAAGATCGCGAACCACGCGAAGGTCGCGGTGACCGCCGTGAGCCCCATCATCACTTCCGCCCCGTAGGGCTGGAAGCGATCCACGGAGATGTTGGAGGTGCCGGCGCCGAAATGGACGAAGCACCAAACGGAAACGAGCGTCTCGAAGACCAGGACGAACACCAGCAATCTGGTGAGCATGGGGTTCTGGTGGACGCTGACCTTCGCGGACTGGGCTCGAGCCACGAACAATGCTCCTCTTGTACCGAAGTTCCAAAAAGCGAATCGGGCCGTGATCGTGACCAGGCCCGGGCTCAGGTCAAGGACTTTCATGGGCTGACGAGCGCGTCAGACCAGTTTCGGGAAGGATCTGGAACTGCCCCGAGCCACGCCTACCTGATATCCTGGACCCTGGCGGTACGATGAGGGTTCGAGCCGGCACCAGTGGGTTCAGCTACCGGGAGTGGAAGGGATCCTTCTATCCCGCCACCGCCATGCCCGCAGAGTACCTGGAGCACTATGCGACCCAGTTGCCTGCCGTCGAGGTGAACAGCACGTTCTACCGGATGCCGCGGTCCGAGGTCGTGGCCGGCTGGTTCGACCAGACGCCGGACGATTTTCGGTTCGTGCTCAAGGGATCGCGACGCATCACCCACCAGCAGCGACTGCAGAACTCCGCGGACTCGGTAGCGTATCTCTTCCGCGTGGCCGCCATACTCCAGCACAAACTGGGGCCGGTTCTGTTTCAGCTGCCTCCAGGCATGCGCAGGGACGTCGCCCGCCTCGACCGGTTCCTGGCACTGTTGCCCGATGGGTTCCGCGCTGCCCTCGAATTTCGGCATCCGTCTTGGCACGACGAGGAAGTAATGCAGGTACTCCGGCAGCACGGCGCCGCCCTGTGCTCAAGTGACGATGGGGACTGCTGGCGCACGCTCGTACCCACGACCAGCTGGGGCTATCTGAGGCTCAGGGACGACAGCTACTCCGCGACCGCGCTGGACGCCTGGATCGCCCAGATCAAGAGCCAGCCCTGGACGGAAGCCTACGTGTTCTTCAAGCACGAAGAGCGCGGACCCAGCCTGGCGCTGGACCTGTTGGATCGCTGCGCCGTCGCTGGTCCCCGGCTGGCTCGCCCCCCCGGCGCCCCGGAACCAGCGCTGCGAAAAGCGGGAAACCCCGCGGATGATGCCGACTCCAACCCGCAGCGAGGCGTCGGATGAGCGGCCAGCTCATCCACTACAGTGCCGATCACTTGCACTGATGGACATCTCCGTCCTTGCCCCTTGGGAAACTTTCTGGAGACCCCTCGGTCGCGCTCGCTCATTCGCCAAACCCGCAGTTCACGTAACGGCATAAGCGCCCCGCCGACGTTTCGCTGCCAGTGGTTCCGACGGTGTCTGCTACCTTCGGGACATGACCGACATCCACGCGCGACTGGTGGAAGACCACCAGCGCCTCGACGCGCTCTTCGAAGCGCTGAAACGCAGCGCCTCGGGTGACGATTTGCAGAGCAAGCAGGCCGCACTCGCCAACTTCGAGAGCGCCTTGATCGCCCATTTCGAGGGCGAGGAGAAGCACCTGTTCCCACAGCTCGGAGCCGAGTTCCCCGAGGAGGTACTGGCGCTCCGCGAAGAGCACGAAGCGATCCGACGGCGCATTGGCGAGTTGGTGGACGGCGAGGCCGTCGACCCGATCGATGCGGAGCAGGCAAGCGAGCTCGTCGCCAGTCTGCGCAAGCACGCGCGCCGCGAGGACGCGATGCTCTACAAGCTGGTCAACGACCAATCCGGTGGCAAGCGCTACCAGGAACTCGTCCGCTTCCTGGAAGAAACCTACGAGCGCCTGCGCAGCGACGACTGACTGCTCCCGCAGGACGCGCGTGGCCGAGGGCGCAGGACGTGATCGGCGCTGCTCTGGCAAGCGCCACGACCCGCCCCAGCGCGCTCAGAGCCCCTGGAGTTGTTTCTTCACACGCCGAAGATTGGCACCGTACACGCGATTGTCGGGATCGAGCCGCACTGCCTCCTCGAGCTTGACCAGCGCGGCCTGATAGTCGCGACTGCGCGCCAGATCGACCCCCTCCTCGAACAGTCGAACAGCTTCCGCGTCGATCGGCCCCCGCTCCGACTCGGGCGCGCCGGCCACGACTCGGTCCCAGGGATGCCCGGCGTGCCCTGGACGTGGTCCGTCGTCGGCGTCCGTTGCCCCACGCTGCACTGCTGCGCGCTGCTGGCGCGCCATCGCGGTGACCCGGTCCCAGACGTGGGGGGGCGCCTCATCCCCCCTCGCTTCTCGTTCGCTCAGTTCGGCAGGGAGACGAGCAGCGCGAGGCACCTGGGGCACGACCGGACTCGGATTCGAGCGGGCGCTGGGCGGGGGAGCGGAATCGGCGTGCGCCACGACGCCGCACACCTGCTGAGCGAGATGTTTGCGCGAAGGGTTGAGGCCCGCCCACGCCATGTACTGCTTGATCGCGTCACCCAACTCGCGGGCGTGACGGAAGCGGTCCTCGGGTTGCGGCGCCATCGCCATGAGTACGATGTCCTCGAGCGGTTTCGTGACCCACGGAGCCACCCGGCTCGGGGGAGTCGGCTCGCGCTGTCGCTCGAGGATCTCGCGCCACAACGTCTCGTCAGTCGTCGCCTGGAACGGGCGCTGCCCGGTCAACATCTCGTACAGGACAACTCCCAGCGAGTAGACGTCCGCCCGCGCGACATCGACCACCGGAGCGCCTTCGAGAACCCGTTCCGGTGCCAGGTAGGTGAGCAGGCTGGGGACCGGATTCGGGTTGCTCACCCGAGGCGACAGCGCT
>JBNLDK010000123.1:0-54945 GCA_050304295.1 Polyangiaceae bacterium | reverse complement strand
CCCACTCGTCGAGGAGCTCGTGGGCGATACCGATCATGCGCTCTGCCTCGGCGCTGGTGTCGGCCACCGCCGTTCCAAAGGGCATCTCGAGGTTGGCAGTGATGATATCGCCCTCAACCTTTGGCATGAAGGTGAACTTGACGCGATTGCCAATCCGCAGGCCAACGGCCGCCAGGAGGATGGCCGTGCTGACCGCCAGCGTCAGGTAGCGGCGGTCGAGCGCCCGCCGCACGATCGGTGCGTAGACACGCCTGATGAACCACTCGACTCCCCGGCTGAAGCGCTGCTGCTGACGGTGCACGAAGCCCATCACGCCGCGTTCGTCCTCGGCATCTCTGGGGAACACGAGCATGCCCACCACGCATGCCACGCCGACCACGACCAGGACGGACCGAAAGACGAAGGAGGGCGGGCCCAAGAAGAAGAGCCCGACGGCGAAGATGAGGATCATCCGCAGCACACCACCCCGGTGAGCCAGATGCGCGGGCAGGATGAACAGCGACTCGACCAAGGAGATGGCGAGCACAGCCATCACCACGACCGGGATGACCCAGAAGAACTTGCCCATGATGCCCGGCACGAACATCAGGGGGGCGAAGGCGATCATCGTTGTGAGCACCGCGAACACGACCGGAACCCCGACCTCGCGTACCCCCTCGACCGCGGCCCGGTAGTACGAGACTCCGCTCCGGCGGTGCTTGTAGACGGCCTCACCGACGACGATGGCATCGTCCACCACGATCCCCAGCGTGATGATGAAGGCGAACAGCGAGATCATGTTGATCGACGCATCCGCGATGGGCAAAAAGAGGAGCGCTCCCGTGAAACTGATCGGGATGCCGAGCGTGACCCAGAAGGCGAGGCGGAGCTCGAGGAACAACCCCAGAACGACCATCACCAGGACCAGTCCGATGACCCCGTTCTTCATCAGCAGGTTGACCCGGTCCTGGTAGATTTCTGACCAGTCGAGCCAGAGACCGAGCCCCATGCCCTCCGGGAGCCGCCCCTTCTGCTCGGCCACGTAGTCGTGAACCACCGCGGCGACCGAGGTGGGCGTCTGGTCGCCGACGCGATACACCTTCACCATGGCCGCAGGCTTGCCGTCGTAGAAGGCCTTCTGATCCGTCTCCGCGAAGCCGTCATCGATGTGCGCGATGTCCCCCAGCTTGACCTCGCTGCCATCGGGACGGGCGAGGATCACGATCTCGGCAAACTCGTGCCCCTGATCGCGCCGCTCGGTGGTCCGGACCAGGATCTCCCCACCCGCTGTCTTCACCCCACCACCAGGCAGCTCGATCGACGCCTGCCCGATGCGCCCCGCGATCTGGTCGAGGGTGAGCCCATAGCGGCGCAGATTCTCCTGCGGCACCTCGATGCTGATCTCGTAGGGGCGGACCGCCGCGAGCTCGACGACGGTGACGTCGTCGTGCGCCAGCAGGTCGTCTCGAACTCGCTCGGCGACCTCCCGAAGCGCCGCTTCCCCCTGGTCCCCGTAGACGAGGATGGAGACGACCTCGTGCCGGGTCTGGGCCAGGCTGACAATCGGGCGCTCCACATCCCGGGGAAACGACGTCACGCGATCCACGGCCGACTTGACGTCGGCCAGCGCCCGGTCCGGGTTGGTTCCGAGCAGAAGCTCGATGGTGACGACGCCGACCCCTTCCTGCGCCGTCGACGTCACCTCCTTGATGCCGTCGACATCACGCACCGCTTCCTCGACGGCGAGCACCACCCCCTGCTCCACCTCGGCCGGGCTGGCGCCGGGGTAGACGACGTTGACGACCACCATGTCCAGGCTGAACGCCGGAAACACCTCCTGCTTGATGTTCGACAGCATCAACAGCCCGCCCACGACGAGCACGAACATGAGCAGATTCGCGGCGACGGAGTTGTTCGTCATCCACGCCAGCGGGCCGCCCCGCTTCAGCTTCGCGTCGGGGTCGTTCTGGCGTCGCTGCTCGGCGATCTGACCGGGCTCGACGGATCCGGGAAGAGGCGTGTCCTCGTCGTCGAAAGACTCGATCGACAGGTCCGGGTGGTCGTCCCGCGAGCTCATTTTCGCCCCAGTGCCCTGCCGTTCACGACATTGCCGCGGCGCAGCTTCATCCCCGGAACCGCGGTCGGCAGACGGCTGATGATGACCGATTCGCCAGGCTTCAGGCCCGAACGCACCAGAACGGTCTTCTCCTTCCGCCACGCGATGGCCACCTCGCGGATCTCGAGGCGACCATCCGGGCCCAGAACGTAGACCTCGTCGCCGCGATGCACTGCCTTCCGCGGCAGCTCGATGACGTCCTCGATCTCCCGCGCGTCGATGTCCACGTGGACGAACGCACCCAGGAGGATGGGCAACTCCGGAGTCTGCTGCGCTCCCTCGGCCGGGGGCTCCGGTGGCTCAGCTCCATTGTCGAGTCCGAGGGGGTCTGCGATCTCGATGAGGAGACGCGCCATGCGTCCAACCGGATCGAGATCCCCCAGCAGGCGCACCACTCGACCCTGGCGCTTGGTGCGAGTGGTGCCGACCTCCTGCCACACGTCCGCCCGGGCTCCGCCTCCCTCATCCACGTTGAGGCCAGGCACGTCGACGGCTGCGAGCTTGTCCACCGGCACCGAGACCTGCACCCAGAAAGCGTCCGAGCCCACGAGCGTGGCGAGCTGGCTACCCGGCGAGACGAGCTGCCCGAGATCCACGTGCTCCGCCTGGACGAAACAGTTGAACGGCGCGACGAGACCCGTCCGGCCCAACATGAGCTTGGCCTGGGCGCGGGAGCTCTCCGCACTCTGCACGGCCTTCTCCGCCGCGAGCAGTTGCGGCTCGCGCAGCGCCAGCTCTCGACCCAGCTCGGGCGCGTCAGCACCCTCGCCGACAATCTCCCATTCTTTTCGCGCCACCTCGCGGCGGCTCTGCTCGAGCTTCAGATTGACCTGGGCTTGCTCGACCACCGACTGCTGCTGACGCACCTGGAGACTGTAGTCGCGAGCATCGAGGCGAATGATGGGCGCCCCCGCCTGGAACCGCCCCCCGGGAACCAGCTCATCGCTTTGCCAGACGACTCGACCCGAGACCTCCGGCATCATCACCACTTGCCGCGCCGGCATCACCGTCCCCTGGGCGGGGACCGCCAGACGCTGACGAGACGACCCGACCACCTGGACGTCCACGAGCACCCCGTCGTCCGTGCGCTCGGTGCGCTGCGGAACCGGCCGCGTCCGGTACAGGACCACCATTGCGCCTACCCCGACCGCCAGGACGAGGAAGACGAGTATTCCTTGAGTTATCGCCCTTTGCGATGCATTCAAGCGACCTCGGACCGGTGGTCCGACCTTTCAACCGAGACAGCGCCTGCCGGTCGAATCGCGCGCAAGATCAGCTCGGCGAACGAGAACACTATGCCCTCGAGGTGGACGTTACCCGGAATTCGCCGGCTAACCTGCGTCGCATTGAGCTGAAGAGTCAACACCCCAAGTGCCGCTCCCCACATCTGGGAGACCAACGTCCCTGTTTCCAGGTCCGATCGAATCGTTCCGTCGCTCTTGCCTGCGTCGATTGCCCGAACGACCCTCTCGAAGGCCTCGCCAATCAGGCGCTTGTACTCGCCGAATCGCTCACTGTTGGCAACCGCCCCCGGGTCGCTGGTCATCCACCCAATCGCCACCAGGAACCTGTCGCTGTGCTCCGTAGCGAACCGGACGTACGCGTTGAGCATGCGTTCGACACGCTCATACCCCGAACCGCCACCATGCTCCGCCGCCTCGAATGCCACCAATATGTCGCGAACGGCCCGCACCGCGATTTCGAGGTACAGTTCGTCCTTGCTATCGAAGTAGAGGTAGAGCGTTCCCTTGCTGAGCTCGGCCTCGTGAGCGATGTCGTCCATGGTGGCCATGCCGACCCCCTTGCTGACGAACACCTTCTCTGCCGCGGACAGAATCGCGGCTTTTCTTTCTTCCTTCTCTCGCTGCCGTCTTGCTGCAACGCCCATAATGAACCCCGTACGGTTGGTCAGACAGTGAGCGGGAGGTAGGGCAGTGAGCCGGTGTGCGCAAGCGGGCCCCCACGGGTTTTCTCCGGAAATGTCGACCACGCGCAGGTTAGACCAATGGGTCGCCCGTTCTACCAGGCCAGAAATCCGCGAGATCTGCCCCCCGGCGAACCGGGCACGAGACAACCGGAGGGTCGTTCGGGGCTCTCCCACCGGAGTCGGATCGGCGCGCTCAGTCCTCGCGGGGGTCGCCGACCGCGAGCACCTTCTCGGTCTGCTCGCGTCGGTAGTCGACGAGCGCCGCTCGCACCGCGGCGTCCCCACGAGCCAGAATGGCAGCCGCGAGGAGAGCCGCGTTGACCGCCCCCGCCCGCCCGATCGCCAACGTCCCCACGGGAATACCAGCCGGCATCTGCACCGTCGATAGCAGCGAATCCAGCCCTCCCAGGCTCTTGGTCTGCATCGGCACGCCCAGCACCGGCAACAACGATTTGCCGGCCACGACCCCCGCCAGGTGAGCGGCCCCGCCAGCCGCCGCGATGATCACTTCCAGCCCGCGTTCCTCGGCCGAGGAAGCCCATTCGATGGTCTCGGCGGGGGAGCGATGAGCCGACAGGACTCGCACGTCGGCGGTCAAGCCCAGCTGCTCCAGGGTGTTGACGGCGTGGCTCATGATCTCCCAGTCACTCTTGGAGCCCATGACCACACCCACTCGAGGTTTCTGCGTTGCGTCAGTCAAAGGACGACCACCATACTCAACCCGCAGCGTGACCCTCAAGCCCCAAACCCCCAACTCCCCTCGCCCCATGCGCGTCCCGGCCATGGCGGTGGCGGCGACGATCGTTCTCGCCGCCACCATCGGCTGCCACCCGGCGCCCGGCCCGCCCGCAGCGAGCCCTGCGGCAGCAGCGGCGGACCTTCCGGTCACCGCGCCAGGTGGCCTCGCCCCGCTGACCCCGCGCGAGGCGGAGCTCCGCACCGAGCTCGAGGCCATCGTCCAGCACCTGGCCGGAGAGATCGGCGAACGAAATCCGAGCTGTCGCTGGGAGCTGGCCGACACGGCCGACTACCTCGCGGGTGAGCTCGAGACGGCGGGCTACGCGGTCGAGCGGCAGGGCCATCCCGTCGATGACGAGGTAGTGGCCCAGAACCTCGTCGTCCAGGTGAACGGCGGGCGCCGCGGCAACGAGGTGGTCGTCGTGGGCGCCCACTATGACTCGGCCAGCGGCTCTCCCGGTGCCAGCGACGCCACGGGGATCGCAGCCCTGCTCGCGCTTGCGCGGTCGCTCCGCGACTTCGACTCACTGCGAACGATTCGTTTCGCGGCGTTCGGGGTCAGCCACTCCCCGCACGCGCTGACCCCGACGATGGGCAGTATGGTCTACGCCCAGAAGGTAGCCGCTGACGGCGACCAGGTGGTCGCCATGGTGGGCCTCGAATCGCTGGGCTACTTCAGTGAGCTGCCGGGCAGCCAGCAGCCCCCGTCGGGCCTCGAGGGGGCCTATCCGAACACAGGAGACTTCATCTCGTTCGTGGGCGACATGCGTGCTGATGAGCTCGCGGATGGCATGCTCCGCGCCTTCGCCACCCACGCGAGCATTGCGGCTCGCGTGGACCTGCTCGTGGAGCCCACGGATGGCCTCGGTGTCTCCGATAGCTGGGCGTTCTCCCAGCTCGGCTTCCCGGCAATGTCCGTCACCGACACCGGTGGCTTGCGCAACCCCGGACTGGGCACCGGCAGCGATACCTCGGAGCGGCTCGATTTCGAGCGTGCGGCCCGGGTGGTCGCAGGACTCGAGATGGCGCTCCGCAAGCTGGCCGGCTCCGACCAACCGCTGCCGCATCCCAACGACCTGCGCGAACCACCACGACCGCCCGACGCACCCGACCTCTGAACGGAGTCCGCATCAGCGCAGCGACCGCGCGTCGACGAGCAATCGATCTCGCTCCTCGGCCTCACGGATCCGGTAGTACCCGCGAATCGCGAGGTGACGGTCCACGAGCACCGCGTGCGCGCCGTGAAGGATCCCGAAGTGGTCCACTCCGGCATCGGCTTGGCCCTCGAAGGCGACCTTGAACCCCTTGGCAACGGCGTGGACACGCTCCGGATCGCCGGTCAAGAACGACCAGGATTCGAGGTCGGCCCCGTGTCGTCGGGCAAAGTCGGTCAGCACGGACGGCGTGTCGTGCTCGGGATCCACGGAGAACGTCACCAGCTGAAGGTCGAGGCGCCGCTGCGTAGCCCGCTGCTGGACATCGCGCATCGCCGCCATCATCTGGGGACATACCGTCGGGCAACGGGTGAACATGAAGGTTGCCACCCACACGCGCCCACGCAACGAATCGCGCGACCGGGGCTGCTCGGCCTGATCGATCAGCTCGAACGCGGGCGCCGCTCCGAGATCGGGCAATGCACGTCGACACCCCACGAGCGCAGGCGCGCCCAGCAGCAGGACAGTCAGCAGCGTCCGACGCTTCATCGTTTCCCGTATACGCGCCTCGGCCCGGGGCCGGAAGTCCGCCGGAGCTTGATTTTCAGGCGGGCCCGGGGCGGCCCCGGGCCTCGTCTCTGTACCCAGCCGCTCAACGAGCGGTGCGGGTAGTCGCGTAGAGTTGGTGGAGCGTGTCCACCCCAGGCTGCGCCTCGCCACGGGCGATCGCCCACACCAGCTCCCGCGCGGCGCGATTCATCGGGGCGGGCAAGCCGAGCCGCTCGGCTCGGTCAATCACCTCGCCGTTGAGGAAGTCGACCGCCGGAGGACGGCCGCGCTCGATCGCTGCCAGCATCGACGACCGGAGCCGTCGATACGGACTGACCGCCAAGAACACCATCGCGTGCTTGAGCCACATCGTCGGGGCGCGCTGGCTCGTTCCCTCCCTCACCACCAGCCAGCCGAGGTCGATCCACCCCGCAGGCTTCTCGAGCCGCACGCCCGCCGCGCGAGCCACAGTGACGGCCTCGCTGATCACCTCGATCCCCAGCTGCCGCGCGTCGGCTCGCTGCATCAGCACCCCCACCGGCTCACCTCCGATGGTGCCGAAGGTCGACATGGCGCAGTTGACCGCCAGCTTGCTCCACCGCACCCCGCGCAGGTTCAGCGTCAGGCGGACCGGCCCCACCCCACCCAGCAGCTGCGCGAGCTGCCGCAAGGGCTCGTCGACCCGCGCGTCGAGCCGTCCCAGCGCGAATCCACCAGCGGAGGTGCGTTCCACGACCCCCGGCTCCGCCATCGACGCGCCGAAGAAGACCACGGCCCCCACGACACGACGCTCTCCAACGATCTGCGCCACCCGCTCCTCGCACAGTCCGTTCTGGAAGCACACGACCCGCCCCTCGTCGGCCAACCAGGGCAGGATCCCGCGCGTGGCGCGCTCCACTTGGTTGGGCGGGGTGGCAAGCAAGATCGTCTCGAACGGCTCCACGTCCCCGTCCGGTGGTTCGCGCCACACCGCGACGCGAGCCCGGAAGGTCCGGGTGGACGTCCTGACGAGCACCCCCTCGGCGTCGACGGCCGCGGCGACCGCGTCGTTGGTCGTGAGCACCCGCACCTCGTGTCCGGCACGGGCCAGGTAGCCGGCAATGACGCCGCCGAGGCCACCACAACCTACGATCAGCACGCGCATGGGATCCCGAACGAAAGAAATGCTCCAGACGGCCAGCAGGCAACCCCGGAGTCGTGCCTCGACCAGCGGAGGCGCGCAGCCGTTGCGCCATCCGCCGTGGCCAGCCGCGTTCTAGTGCACTCCCCGCCGCCTGGGGCCAGAAACTTGTGACGCGCCAGCAATTCGGGATACCCGTGGAGCACCTCGACCGCCCTCGTCGTGGGGGCGAAAGGCGCCGAGGCAGGCAGGAGACTCTGATGCGGCGTGTTCGACGACTGCTCGCCAAGTGGCGACTGCCCATACTGGCACTCGCCTGAGCGGCGATCCCCAGACACTGAACATCCTGGCAGACCGTCCCCCGCGGCGCGGGTGGCCCGCCCCCGGAACCGAGAACCGCAGAGGATTCCACCGGGGGATACGATCCGAACTTTCCCGCCACGGCGCTGGTAAGGCTAGACTGGTCTCTGCAACTATCACCCGAGGCCCAAACGAATCATGCAGACACGCAGGCTCGGCGCCGATGGCCCCGAGGTGAGCGCGATTGCCCTGGGAGGCATGCTGCTCAGCATCACGGGACGCCCCCCGGAAGACCAGGGAATTGCCGTGATTCACGGCGCGCTCGACAACGGAGTTTCGCTGATCGACACGGCGGATGCGTACTGCACCGACGAGCGAGACTTCAACCACAACGAGAAGCTCATCGCGAAGGCGCTCCGAAGACGCAGCGGAGCGATCCGCATCATGACCAAGATCGGCTGCCGCCGCCCCGGGGGAGCGTGGACCGTCGATGCGCGGCCTGAGTACCTCACGGAAGCCACCCACCGCAGCCTCGACGCGCTGGGGCGCGACACGGTCGACCTGATCCAGCTTCACGCTCCAGATGTGCGGGTTCCGTTCGAGGAGAGCGTGGGAGCGCTTTCCCGACTGCGCGACCAGGGCAAGGTTCGCTACATTGGGCTGTGCAACGTCACTGTCGAGCAGGTCGAGCAGGCCCGACGCGTCACTCCAATCGCCAGCGTCCAGAACCGCTGGAACGTCAACGACCGGCGGCCCGAAACCGACGGCATGCTGGAGTATTGCACTAACAACGGCCTGGCGTTCTTTGCCTACTCGCCGTTTGGCGGAACGCTGGGCGCCCCTTCCCTCGGAACGTTTGGCCGCATCGCCGAAGAAGCGCGGAGGCGTCGCGTCTCACCCTACCGCTTGCTACTGGCGTGGATGCTCGCCAAGTGCCCCGTATGCATTCCAATCCCCGGGGCGCGCCGCGTCGAGAGCGTGATCGACAGCACGTCCGCGGGCAACATGCAGCTCGCGCCAGGCGACGTGAAGGCAATCGAGCTCGCCCTCAAGCCCTGACCGGTGCTTCCCCCGGGGAGCGCCGGTCGTACCCGTGGAACGCTCTCACCGCCATCTTGCGGGCGGAGCGGTCGGGTGCGACGCGCGTGCTGGGAGGCTGGCCGACAAACGCGGCCCCCTTCGATTGCCGGAGAGCGCGAGCAGCGCTGTGGTATACGTTGGGCTATCCCGGGCGAGTTCCGGGGCTGGGGGCCCCTTCGGGGGACGCCCGACTGTGACGTACCAACAACCCTCACCCCCCTCGTCGCGCCACTTCGAGGCCCACGAGCCCACGGAAGCGCCGAGGCAACCCGACGCACCAAACCACTCGAGAGCGAGGAAGTGATGAGTGACAAGACCGCCAAACTGGACTTCGGCGACAAGTCGATCGAACTCCCCATCGTTGTCGGCTCGGAGAACGAGCCCGCGGTAGACATTACCAAGCTACGCAGCGAGACCGGCTACATCACGCTGGACGAAGGATACCGCAGCACCGGATCCTGCCGCTCGAACGTCACGTTCATCGACGGCGAGAAGGGCATCCTGCGCTACCGCGGGTACCCGATCGAGCAACTCGCCGACCAGAGTACGTTCGTCGAGGCCGCGTGGCTGATCATCTTCGGCGAGCTGCCCACCGAGTCGCAACTCGACAAGTGGCGTGGTCTGCTGCGCTCCCAGGAGATGATCCACGAGGGTCTGCGCAACACGTATGACGGCTTCCCCGCGAGCGCCCATCCGATGGCCGTGCTCTCGGCGATGATCAACGCCTGCTCCTGCTACCACCCCGATATCATGGAGATGGAGAGCGAGGAGACGTTCCAGAACGCCGCCGCGCGCCTCCTCAGCAAGGTGAGGACCATCGCCGCCGCCGCCTACAAGACCAGCATCGGGCACCCCATCATCTATCCCGATTCCAAGAACAGCTACTGCGAGAACTTCCTCCACATGATGTTCTCGGAGCCCTACCGCCGGTACGAACCACCCGAGGAAGTCGTCAGCGCGCTCCGTCAGGTCTTCGTGCTCCACGCTGACCACGAGCAGAACTGCTCGACCAGCACCGTACGCATGGTGGCCTCCAGTGGAGCCAACCTCTTCGCGAGCTGCTCCGCCGGCGTGTGTGCCCTGTGGGGCTGGCGCCACGGTGGGGCCAACCAGCAGGTGATCACCATGCTGGAGGACATCATCAAGCAGGGCATCTCGCTCGATGATTATCTCGAGAAGGTCAAGCGCAAGGAGGTCAAGCTGATGGGCTTTGGCCACCGCGTCTACAAGAGCTACGACCCGCGGGCGCGCATCCTGCAGAAGAGCGCCGAGAAGGTCATGAACGTGCTCAAGGTCTCTGACCCGATGCTCGACATGGCGCGACGGATGGAAGAGATCGCGCTCAAGGACCCCTACTTCGTCGACCGGAACCTGTACCCGAACGTCGACTTCTATTCGGGTATCATCCTGCGTGCGATCGGCATCCCACTGAACATGTTCACGGTGATGTTCGCCATCGGTCGCATGCCGGGTTGGATCGCCCACTGGAAGGAAGTTTGCGATCGTCCCGAGGTGGGCATCTCACGCCCTCGGCAGGTGTACGGGGGCTCCACCCAGCGCGACTACGTTCCCTTGGAGCAGCGCGAGAAGCTCGTCAGCGCGGGGCCCGACTCCTCGCGCATGGGCGGCTGAGCTGGTGGCCGAACCGGGCTGCCGACGCATCCCGGTCTTGACGAACGATGCCGGTTCCCCCCGAGCTCGCCAGCGACCCCGCCATCGCGGGCCCGTTGGGCTCGCTGGCGCTGAGTGTGGTGGCCCCCCGAGCTCCCACCCTCGCCCTGCGAGCCCTCCGCTGGCACCGAGACCTGCAGCGGCTGGGCATCGTGCTGCCACTCTTCGTGGTCCACGACCTGGGACTGCTGCTGGCCTGCGACAACGAGCAGCTGGAAGTGGGCCCACGCGTCGCAGTCGACACCCTCCTCGCGGCAGAGCCGGCCGCCACCAGCGCCCACCGCGCCTACAATGAAATGGTGACTGAGATCGCCGCCAGCGAAGCGGCGAGGCGGTCGCAATCATTGCGGATGGGGGACGATCTGGTCGTCGTTCTGCTGGCAAGATTGCTCGGAGTGATTGCGGAGCAGGTCGCGACGACCCTTTCCGACCCCGCTGGCCTGCCGCTCGACGCCCAGCTGGTCGAACATCTGGGGCCGCAGCTGCCGGCCCTCTTCACCAGCGTTCCACGCCACCGCGAGACGGCCACACTGCACGGCCTCGTGGCTCGCCGCCTGCTCCTGCTCACACTGGTGGACGCCCTGGACCTCGACACCCTCGCCCTGTTCGGTCTCGTCGGCGGTGATGCCGCGACCGGAGCGGTGGCCCAGGTCGACCTATTGAGCGCGCTTGGGGCCCCCGAGGCCAACGACGTCGTTGATTTCTCCCTGGAGATCCTGCCCAGCGTGCTCGAGGCCAAGGCGCGGCCGGGAGCCAGCTCCCACGCAGCGTTCGGCTACGCGGGGCTTACCCGCAAAGGAAGCATCGACAGCCTGGTGCTCACCGAGCTCGCCTGGGACGAGCAGGAGATGATGCGACGCCTCGCCGACGACGAGGTCTTCTACTACTCTCGAGAACAGGCACGCGACGAGGCGCGGCGAATCCACCTGGTGCTGATCGATGCCTCAGCATCGATGCGCGGCGACCGCGCGACCTTTGCTCGGGGGATGGCGATCGCGTCGGCCAAGCAGCTCATGCTAGCCGGCGAGGACGTGGTCTTCCGCTTCTTCGACGCCCACCTCTACGAACCGCATTCCGCCAGGCACGGCCAGCTCCCCGTGGGCCACGTCCTCAGCTTCAAGGGGGAGCGCGGACGCAACCCCGCCAAGGTGTTCCGAGAGCTGGTCAACCAGCTCGAGATCCAGGCGCTGCGCGACGGGCGACAGCCAATCGTGCATCTATATACCCACGCCGCCCTGTACATCCCCCGGGAGATTGTCGCGGCGCTGACTCGCCTCGCCCACGTGGCCGCGATCTTCATGTTGCCGTCGGGGAACCAACTGCACCTCGACTACCTGGACTTGCTCCACACCCACTGGGTGGTCGACCACCAGGCGCTGACCAGCCGCCACACCCGGGCCCAGGAAGCGCGACGGATCCTCGGCGACCTGGACGGCAAGGCCTCCGCCTGGCGTGCGGGAGCGGCCACCGGCGACGGCGGCGAGGCGCTCGCGCCGCGGACCGGCCCCAGCTCGCGCCCTCAAGCGACCACTCGACGAGGTCAGGTGTGATCGAGCTCTTCGCTCGCTTGAATGCCGAAGGCGATCTGGAAGAGCTCTACGGTCGCGCCCGGTCCCAGGCCCGCACCCAACCCGACCAGGCCATCGAGCTGCTCCTGTCCGCGTTGCTCCACACTCACGGCCGAGAGGAGTCTTACGCGGGGGTGACCCAGCTCCTGGCGCGTCTCCTGGTCGAACAGCGACAGCCGCGGATGGCCCTCAGCGCCGCTTGGTACGCGGGCAACGCTGACGACCAGAGGCGACTGCTCGAGAACGTGCCCGCGATCGACCGAGCTCGCACCTGGGCCCACTGGGCCGACCGCGAACCCGAGAGCGCCGTTCATCACTATCGCCGAGCAGCTTCCGAACTCGAGCACGAGGGGCTCTTGGCCCGCGCAGCAGTCTACTATGAGCGCGCCGCTGACCCCGAGGCCGCGCGAACGTTGTGGGCCCGCCTCGCCCAGTTGCTGGAGGGTCGAGACACGGACTCGTATGCGGCGGGGCTCGCCTTGTTCAATCAGGCCCGGACCAGTCATCAGCTGGAAGACCGCAGCGCCACGCGCAGCGCCACGGTGGCAGCGGTGCACCGCCTCGAGGAGGCCGCCGATCGCTTCGAGGCGATCGGCCAGCGCGAGCGCGCGTTCGACTGCTACCACGTGCTGGTCGCCGTGGGTCGGCTCAGCGGCGAGTTCGAGCACGTGCTGGAAGGCAGCGTCAACGCCATCCGGATTCTGACCGAGGACAACCTGCGGTATCACGCGCTGCGTCTCTACGAGCACGCGATTCGCCTCGCCGAGCAGGCAGGCGAGCACTCGGCCGCCGCCACCCTCGCTCGGGAGATGACCGACCACGCGCGGAAGCAGGGCATGGGTCACCTCGCCCGACGCTACACGATGCGGCAGTCCCAACTCTGGCAGCGGGTGGCCCAAGGCAACACGGAGCGAGGAGGGCCCCCACAGCTGTCCGAAAACGCCTACTTGGCCAGTCTCCTGGCGGCGGTCGAGGCGGAGCAGTACGGTCGGGTGGGGGCGCTCTTCCGCGAACTGGCAAAGCTCGACATCGAGCCTGCCCGCACAGCCCACTACGCCCGAGCCGCGCGACGCTACGACGATCAGCAAGACGCGCGCCCCGAAACCGGCGGCGCCGAGGACCGTCTCGGCGAACACGTCGCGCCGCCCGATGTATGGCACGTTGACCTGCTCGAGTGGGAGAGCGGAGGCAGCGCGGCCGAGGCCTGCGCCGACGTGCTGCTCGATCCCGATGCCCTCGGCGATCGCATCACCCGTCGGAGCACGCTGGTCGCGCGCCTCGCCGCGCTGGCAGCCGAACTCGCGCCGGAGCAGTCGCGTCCCGCTGGCGACACCATCGTCGCCAGCTACCTGGCACCGGTGGGGCTCTACGAGCTGCTGGCCCCCCTGGAGCGGCTTGCCGCCAGCGACGAGGTGGAGGTGCGCCTGGCTGCTGTTCGCGCGCTCTCCCGCTACTTCTACAAGCGCACCTTCGTCACCTTGGAGCGAGCGCTCACCGACGTGGACGAACGGGTAGTTGGCGAAGCCAGCTCCGCGATCGAGCGGCTGCGCTTCGACCATGCCTTCGATCCACTTTCCCGGATCTACCGCACGAGCGGCGCCGCCAAGGCGCGGATCGCGGCGCTCCGAGCGCTGGCGCGCATCGACGTGGCAGAATCGGCCGAACTGGCCCTCGGGGTTCTGGATCACGGGGGACCGGAGGAACAGCAGGAAATGCTCGCCGCCCTGCGCGCGAGCAGGGGCGACCAGTTCATCAGTGCAGCGCGAGCCGCCTACCCTGGCGCCTCGCAGCGCCTGCGCGTCGCGATCCAAGACGTCTTCCGCCACCGTGGCGCCGCCCTGTGAACCGGGCGCCACCGCAGCGCTGCGTCGCGAGCGGTTGGCGCTGCCGGCTCAGGAACCACGACCGCGCTTGGCCGGTGGAGGAGACGTCGATCGCGTCTTCGAACGGGTGCCGCTCCCGGCGCTGTCGGGATCCTGCACGGCGCGGATGGTGCTACTGGAGCGGGAGCTCTTCTTGACGGCCTTCATCGTCCCCGTCGTCCGCCGACCACCGCCAACCGCCTTCATTTCCGTGCTCAACCGACGGGCACCACTACCTCGACTGGCCGGCGCCATCGAACGGGTCTTGTAGACCTCCCCCGCAACGATGACCTCGATCCCGAGGCCTCGACACCGACGAGCCAGTCGCTCCATGTCGATACCAGGGGCGACGAGCAGTCCCGCCGGGGGTGACGGGTCGACGAACAGGTCCGCAGTCTGCCGACGAGTCCGCAGCATCTCGCGCACCTCCGGATCCTCGACCCACAGGAACCCCTGACACGACACGAACTCGGCCCGACCGACCACCGCGCTCGCCTGAACCAGCAGCCGCGCGACGGGATCGGGCAATGGGGCGACCTCCTCGAGTCGAGAGCGAATCGTCTCCGTGTCGTACCCCGCACTCAACGCCAGCGAAATCGCCTGCGGTGTCAGTGCGATGTCGAAATGGCGAGCCACGCTGCCCACGTCGACGAAGGGGGCCAGCGCAGCCACATGCGCGACTCGGGTGTGCCCCCCAATCCGCAGCACCTCGTTGTCCACGAATCGGCTCGCGTCCGGCTCGCGCTCGGGCGAGCTGGCCTCCAGGTACGCTCTCCCCCGCGGCGTGATGCGCAAGGTCGGTCCGACACTGTCGTCCTCGTCGTCCACATCCGGATCCCCGAGGTCGACCACTCCGAGCACATGCAGGCTCTCGAGGGCGATCCGCCGCGCAATCTCGGCGGGAGTCGTCGGCTCGATGCCGGCACGCTGCGACCAGCGATCGACCAGGCGCCCCACCCCGGGAGTCCGCTCGTCGGCACGGACGTAGGCCGCGACCGCTTCCCATGGCGCCCAGTTGCCGTCGCCCAACTCGGACAGCGCCTCGAGGACAATCTCGCGAATCACGCCAATCGGACTGGCTTCTCGACTGTCCGAGGACACTCGCAGTACCTCGCCGTCGGGGCGAGCCTCATCCCACGCGCCCCCCCGGCGCCAAGCCTCGAAGAGCACCCGGCCGAGGTCAGCAACGCGGAACGAGCCAGGTGGAGCAGCGGGCGACGCGACCGACGCTTCCCAGAGCCCGATGGCCCGGCTCAACGCCGCAATCAGCGCCACTGTCTCGGGAGAGCGACCAAACTTGGCGGCAAACTTCGCCAGCAATGATCGCGGCGTGCCCACACCCGACCGCACCTCGACCAGAGGGTCGCGAACCGCCAGCGTCATGGCCAGGGTCAGAGGCACCGGGTCCTCGGCGAACCGAGCGCGCCGCGGGGCATGGTCCTCGCCGAGCACGAAGGTGAGGATCTCCCGACGTTGCGCCTCGCGTTCCTCGCGACGTCGCCCACCGATGAGGACCGCCACTTCGGTGGGAATGACGTGCCGATTCGGGTGAACCGGGATCAAAAATCCGCGACGCTCGAGCGCGAAGCCGACCCCGCGTCGGGATGGGGTCGCCCCGGTCGCCCCTCGCAATCGCATCGGCTCCCGCTCGAGATCCAGCAATTCCTCGGTGTCGACTTCGCCCCCCACTTCCTCGATGCTGGCCAACAGCTTGCGCTCCAGGGGCGCCAATGCCTCGACCCCCTCGCGTAGCTGCTCCGGGTCAGCGAGCACCTCCCAGGCCGTCTCGAGGGAGAGCGCGATAGGCGGGGTCGCGGGGCGTCCCAGGTAGTGTGAAGCGATGCTCGCGGCCACCTCGGGCGCCGCCTGTGACAGCAGCGACCGGATCCCGCGAGGGTCTTCGCCTTCGCCGGTTCTGAGATGCAGGAGGTAGGCAATGGGGAGCAAGAGCTCGACACCTTGCCCCCGTCCGCGCGCAAAGACGATGCCGCGCGCCACCAGGGGCTCGACCGCCGAGGGCAGCCGCTCGACCTGCAGCACACCACCCGCCTCGACAATTCGGTAGAGAAGCTCACGAGTGGGCGCGGACAGTGCACCAGGATCCCGCAACTCCGGAGCATTGAGCAGCGCCCGGGCCACCTGCGAGGGCACGTCGATCCGCTTGGCCCGATCGATCGAGACACCCAGACGTCCGATCAGCGAGCGCAGCTCGGGCTCGGGCAGCGAGCGCAGCACCTCGACGAGACGCAGTGGACGAGTCCGCTCGAGATGCGGTGAGGTGGGCGGTGGGCGAGTCATGACCGTGCGGGTCGAATGGCTAGGAACCCGCTATTCTGATTAGCTAACCGCCAAAGTTAGCGTCTGTCCAGGGGGTTCATCCCTTGATTCGCTGCGCCGAGAAGCCCGTATTTGTAGTTTTTCTGGGTCCAGCCAGCGGTTCGATTTGACAATCAGCGGGATTGGAGGGGATTGAATCGATGGGCCGATTGGCACGATACCGCACGGCGCCATCGCCAAGTTCCAGCTTTGTAGTCAAACGTCGCCCGGGCCTGGAATAGCCGGACGCAACCCACTATGTCCAAGTGCCGTGTCCAAGGTCCGTAGCCAGGGTCCGTGTGCAAGCGACGGGCAGCAGCACCGTCTCTGCCTCGGTCGCCGTTCGAGAAAGGCGTCCGCATGATCCTCCGTGACCCCGTCCACGGTTTGGTCTCCTTCGAGACGGAAGAGGAAGCCATCATCGACGCGCTGCTGGAGACCCGAGAGGTCCAGCGTCTGCGGCGCATCCGGCAGCTCGGGTTGACCTCACTTTCGTATCCGGGCGCCGACCACGTGCGCTTCTCCCACGCCATCGGCACGGCATTCGTGATGAAGAAGTTCATCCAGCGGATGCGCGCCATCCACGACACGCTCCCGTTCTGGCAGCGCCTCACCACGGAGCGGGCGCGCGACGCGCTGGCGGCAGCGCTACTTCACGACGTGGGGCACGGACCGTTCTCGCACCTCTTCGAGCAGGTGATGCCCCACGGGACGCGCCACGAGCACTGGACAGCGCGAATCATCGAGGACCCCTCGACGGAGGTGAACCAGGTGCTCGTCCGGTACGACTCCACGCTGCCCGCCCGGGTGGCGCAGCTGGTCCAGGGACGCCACCAACTCGCCTACCTCGCACGAGCAGTCAGCGGAACCTTCGACGTGGATCGCTGCGACTACTTGCTGCGTGACGCTCACTTCACCGGGGTGGGGTACGGCACGTTCGACCTCGACTGGCTCCTGCGCAGCTTTCGCTTCGGTTCCCCGGAGTCCAGCGACGGGTCCCCCACCCTGGCGATCGACGGTGCCAAGGGACTCCCCGCCATCGAATCGTTCATCCTGGCGCGCTTGTTCATGTTCCAGCAGGTGTACTTTCACAAGGCCGGGCGGGCGAGCGAGTTCATGATCACGCGCATTCTGGACCGCGCCCGCACGTTGCTGGCGGAAGGGGTCCGGCTCGCCAACACCCCCGCGGCGCTCGTCAGTCTCGCGGCAGGCGATGAGCCATCGCTCGACGAGTACTTGGCGCTCGACGACCTCGTCATCCAGGCGGCGCTGCTCGCCTGGCGTGACGCCCGCGACCCGACGCTCGCCGACCTGTGTCGTCGGCTGACCGCGCGCCGCCTGTTCAAGACCTACGAACTTCACGACGATCAGGTCGCCGATCGTCTCGGCATCTGGGACCGAGCGCGCGAGGTGGCCGTGCACCACGGTCTGGACCCCGATCACTACGTCGGACTCGATGCCGCCTCGGATGTGCCCTTCGACGACACCCACGATTCGCTCACCGTGCTCTTCCGGCGCGGCGCCGCGCGCAAGCCCGGCGATGTCTCCTTCCTGCTCGGGCGACTTCGCGGTCAGCGCCTGGAGCGGGTAAGGTTGATCTTCGCCCCCGAGCTACGCGACGCCATCGTGCTCGCCCTCGAAAGCTGATGCACCGCGCGCAACGCTTCTGTCTGGCCGCCAGCCACTGCATCGGCATCCTGCTGCTGGCGGCCGCAGCGCTCGGCCAACCGCTCGGGAGCTCGGACGCCGCGGGACCGCGCCCGGGTTCGCTCGACCCGACCGTCTCGGGCGAATCTCCGAGCCGTGAAGATGGCGGCTACGGCCGCTTCGCCGGCGACCTCGATCTCGGCCTGGCGCTCGGCGCGGAGCTCGGACCCGAGACGAGGCGCCCTGGCGCCCGCCTCTCCCTGCACTACTTCTCGATGGCGGGGCTGGTCGTCGGCTACACCGACGCCCTCGGCTCGGAATCTCGAGCGGAACGCACCTTGACCCTGGGCGTCGACCTGCGCCCACTCTTCGTCCCCCGCTGGTCCAACGATCTGACCCGCGGCCCCGCCATGCTGGACTTGACGCTCGACTCCCTGTCGCTGGGAGCCGGCGCCTTCTGGTCGCAGCCGCCGGGGCGCGGACTCGGAGTCGAGCGGGGATTCGAGGGCTCGGTCGGGATCGGCGTACCCCTCCTGGGACGAGCCGGGGGACCGTGGCTGGAGGGACGCGCACTCGCACGCTGGAGCGCCACGGAGTCGGACCTCAGTCCACGCGCGGCTGGGGCCGGACTGATCCTGCTGGCGTGGCACCAGCTGGTCGAGACCCGGCTCGTGCGGCGCCGCCGCTGAGTCCCTACTCCGCGGCGCGACCCGAGCGCCCGCGCCCCACCGATTCGGCGCCGGCAACGTGCGCGGCAATGGCCGCGCGCTCACGAGTCGTGGCATCACGAACGGCTCGATCCAGGGCCGGATTGACGATGAGGTGTGCGCTGTGGGTCGCTGTCGGCTCGAATCCGCGAGCCTGCTTGTGCTCCCCTCCCGCCCCCGGCTCGAAGCGCTCGAGCCCCCGCGTGATGCACTCCTCAACCCCAGCGTAGTAGCAGACGTTGAAGTGGAGAAACCGGCGCTCCTCCAGCGCACCCCAGTAGCGCCCGTACAGAGCACGCTGGCCCAGCAGGTTGAAGGCGCCAGCGATCGGCTCACCCGTGGCCACGTCGCGCGCCAGCACGACATGGATCTGTTCGGGCATCCGCGCGCACACCTCGCGGAAGAACCCCCGATTCAGATAGCGGCGCCCCCAGTAGTACTTGTCGACCGTCGAGACGTAGAACGCGTAGCAGAGGTCCGCCACCTCTTCGGTGAGCGCGGCGCCGGTGAGAACCTCGAGGCGCGTGCCCTCCTCAGCGAGCACGCGGCGCTCTCGACGGATCTGCGCTCGGCGCTTCGCGCTGAAGTCCTGGAGAAAGTCCTCGAACGTCGAGTAACCAGCGTTCTGCCAGTGAAACTGAATGCCGACTCGATGAATCATTCCCGCCGCGACCCAGCGAACCGCCTCGGTCACCGGCGGAAACAGCACGTGCGCCCCGGAGAGCCCAAGCTTGTCGCACAGGGTTCGCAGCCCCGCCGTGAAGGCGCGAGTCACCGCGCCGGCATCGCTCGACGCGCGCACCAGCAGGCGGGGTCCGGTCGCCGGAGTGAAGGGCACTGCGACGATGAGCTTCGGGTAGTACGGAACCTGGAGACGCTCCTGGGCAAAATGCGCCCAGGCGTGGTCGAAGACGAACTCGCCCTCGCTGTTGCCCTTCACGAAGGCGGGCGCCACCGCGAGCACGTCGGTGCCAGATCGCAAGCTGAGGTAGAGCGGCGCCCAGCCCCGCTCGGGCGACACCCGCCGTTGATTCTCGAGTGCCTCGAGCCAGACATAGGAAAGAAACGGTGGCGCCTCCTGCCCCACCAACTCCGTCCACAGCGACTCCCCGATGTCGCGGACGGACTCGTGTGTGGCCAGCTCGAAGCGCTCGCTGCTGCACCGCATGGCCTATCTCTAGTGCCACGTTCTGCCGCGGCCACGACCCCGGGGAGAATTCGCAGCAGTCTCCGAGGAAGTCTCGCGCTATAGTCCACGGCCGACCGGCCTCCGGGCCCCTGGGCGTCTCTCGTACCGATCCTCATGCCGATCCTTTCGCTCGTCTGGCTGCTCATCGGTGGTCTCTGCCTGTACTACGGGGCCGAGTGGCTGGTGCGGGGGTCCGCCGGCCTGGCGCTCGCCTTCGGGGTCAGCTCCGTGGTGGTCGGCCTGACGGTTGTCTCTTTCGGCACCTCCGCCCCAGAGCTCGTGGTCAGCACGCTCGCCGCTGCGACGGACAAGCCCGCCATCGCGCTGGGCAATGTCGTGGGGTCCAACATCGCGAACATCGGCTTGATTCTTGGCCTGACTGCCTTGATCGCTCCTCCGATCGCCGAAGGATCACTCAGCACCCGGGAGCTGCCCATCCTGCTGATCGCCACGGGGGCCGTCCCCGTAGTGCTCATCGACGGGTCCATTGGCAGAGTCGACGCCGCCATCTTCCTGCTCGGGGCGGTCGTGTTCACCTACGCCACCCTCCGCTGGACCGAGCGGGAACCCAAAAGCCTAGCCGAGCCGATTTCGCAAGACACACCGCCGGAGACCCTCGGCAAGTGGGGCCTGACCGGGCTGGTCGTAGCGGGGCTGGTCGTGCTTTTCATCGGCGGCAAGGCCTTCGTCGAAGGAGCCGTCGGCATCGCTGGCTGGCTGGGCGTCAGCGATCGGGTCGTTGGCCTGACCGTCGTCGCTCTGGGCACGTCCCTGCCCGAGTTGGCCGCGTCGCTGGTCGCCGCCATTCGAGGCCACTCGGAGCTCGCAGTCGGCAACGTGGTGGGCTCCAACATTCTGAACATCCTGCTGATCTTTGGCATCGCCGGCCTGATTCATCCGATCCCCGGGTTGCTGTCCGAGACGGCGCTGGACATGAGTGTGATGGGGGTACTGACGCTGGCCTGCGCCCTCGCAATCCGGCACGAGCGGCGGATCAGTCGCGTGGAGGGAGCCGTCCTAATGGCCGGTTACCTGGTGTTCATTGGCCTACTCAGCCAGCAGTCGCTGGGGTGATGTCGTGCCAGGTGAATCGGTTGCCGGCAGCCGGCGTCAGACGCAGAAGGTACACTCCAAGAGCATGAGCACCGGGTCGAAACGCGCCTTCCTGTTCGCCGCCCTGCTGGTCAGCGCTTGCCAGTGGTCCACCCAGTCCACACCTCCTCCGGCATCGCCCCCTCCCGCCTATCCTCCGGGAGCCTACGGGACAGCGCCCCAGCCATACCCTGGACAGCCGGCACCCCACCAGCCCGCTCCCCCTGGTGCCCCGCCAGCAACGGCGCCACCGTCTGGCGCTCCCGCAGGTCCCAACCCGGCCGCTGCCAGCGACCCGATCAATCGCACGGACATCCTGTGGCTGCGGGACCGCACGCACCACGTCTACGGAGCTCTCATCCAGGCCCTCCCGGCCCGCCCCAAGTCGCGGGTCGAAGGGATCCCGCTGGTCGTCGATGACACGCCAGGCGACGTGAATGCCTTCGCCGCTTGTACGCGGAGCGGCAAGGCCCTGATGGCCATCACTGACGGGCTGCTCGAGATCATGGCCCACCTCGCCCGCTGCGCGGCGACCGACGAGGTCTTCGGAACCCGCAAGACGGACGAGTACATCCAGTTTCTGGCCAAGAAGCAGAAGCCTGGCCAGCCCGTGGCGCGTCCGCCAGCGACCTTCTTCGATTCTGCCCAGGACCTCGACGGTCGCAAAGTCCAGCGCCAGCACCAGCTCTACGATGAACAGGTCGCATTCGTCCTCGGGCACGAGATGGGCCACCACTACCTCGGTCACTTGCCCTGTACGGCAGGGAACGTGACAAGCTCCGAGGTGGGCATGGTGCTGACCAGCGTGGTTCCCGCCTTCAACCAGGTCAACGAGACGGGGGCGGACACGGCGGGAGTGCACAACGTACTGAACGCCGGACGCACCCGCTCCGACTATCACTGGAACGAGGGCGGGGCGCTGCTCACCATGCGCTTTTTCTCCGGTATGGACCGGTGGAGCCCGGTCGATATCATCTTCGCATTCGAGCGGACCCACCCCCCGCCCCAGGTCAGGACCCCGATCATCCAACAGACCGCCGCCGGGTGGCGTGCGACTGGCGGGGCGCCCCTCCCCTGGCTCCTCTGAACAACCAGCGTCGATTCCCCACAACTTCGTCCGGGCCTTGGACGAACACCCACCGTGAGCGAGAAGACAGAAGCCCCCACTGCTCGCCGCCTGCGCCGCGCCCGCCAGGATGGAGACGTTCCAGTGTCGGTCGCAACGAGCCAGGCCGTGGCCTTTCTGGCGGCGCTGGCGCTCGTCCCGACGGCACTGTCAGCAACTTCCTGGCGAGCTGCCGCCCGACTTCGGCAGGTGCTGGGGTCCGCCGGCATCGACGCCGTGCCAAAGTGGGTGATCAGCGATGTCCTGTCCCTCACCTTGCCGCTGCTACTCGGGATTGCCGTGACCGGTGCGGCGCTCTCCGTGGTCCAGACCGGGGGCAGCGTCAGTCTCCGCAAGCTCGCCCCAGATCTGTCCCGAGCCAACCCCATCACGGGTCTGAAGAACATCTTCAACGCACAGCGCCTGGTGGGAATCGCGCGTGCCCTGGTGGCCGCACTCCTCGTCGGCTGGCTGGCGGTACGCTCGTTGCTTGCCCACAGCGCTGACCTCGCTCACAGCACTGGCAATCCGGCGGCGGGTGGTCATCTCGCCGGTCGCCTGGCGCTCGAGATCGCGTGGCTGGCCGCCCTCGTCGGGCTGGCTCTAGCCGCGCTCGACCTGCTGATGACTCGTCACGTCTGGTGGCGCCGGCTGAAGATGAGCCGAGACGAGGTGAAGCGGGAGCACCGGGAGGCCGAAGGCGATCCCGAACAGAAGGCAGCGCGCCGGCGCGCACACCAGGAAATGCTATCCGAGGCAACGCTCACCGCGGTACGGAAAGCAACCGTCGTCGTCGTCAACCCAACCCACCTGGCCTCGGCGCTGCGCTACGACGAAACCAGAGACGAAGCACCGCTCGTGCTCGCGCAAGGGCGGGGAGAGCTCGCTCGGCGCATCGCCGACGAGGCGCGAGCTCACGGCATCCCAGTCGTTCGGGACGTGCCAGTAGCGCGAGCGCTGGCCGAACTGGAGGTGGGCGATCTGATCCCCGAAACGCTGTTCGAAGCGGTCGCCACAATCCTGCGCGAACTGTGGGAGGCCGGGCAAGCCAGGAGCGACCCAGCCATGTCCCCGGCAGAGCTCAATCAGACACCAGGGCCAGCGGAGTGGCCCCGAAGTAGAGCATAACCGCGTCGGTGATCTTCGTCCGAGGCTGGACGAACAGCGAGTAGGGTTGCTCGCCGTCGCCAACCACCAGTCGGTGATACTGGTTCGCGTGGCCATCCTCGTAGAGGCTGGAGACGGACCGCACCTGTTGCGCAAACGTGGCCACATCGAACGGCGTCCCCGCACCGGTCGTTCCAGTGCAGCCGGCGAGACGTCGACGGAAATGCTCGAGGTCGCGAAACGGAAACGCAACAGACGTGATGCACCGGTTCTGGTTGGCGATCGCGCGCAGCATTTCGACGTGCGCGGAAGGGACCTTGTAGAGGAAACGCCGCTTGCCCCTATCACTGAGGATGGCGCGGTCGGACAGGTTGAGGTCCATGAACCCCTTGATGTGGTCGTGAAGCTCCTCGGCAATGAGGTTCGAGAGAAGGAACGCATTGTTGCGCGTGAGCAGCGCGAAGAGCTTCACCGCGCCGACCTCGACCTTCCCGATCCCCCGCAGGTTGCGCACCATGCCACGAAAGTTGAATCCTTCGAGGGCGCTACCTGGCGCAATGTGCTCGACCTCGCAACGCGCCAGCACGTTCTGCATGCTCCGCAGGTTCTCGCTGGAAAACTCCTCGCGCAGCGCCTGAATTCCCGAGTCGTGAACCTGGATCACCATCGTCGCCTCATCCGCGTCGCTCTGAGGCGGGGGTGGGTCGCTGCGTCTATCGCTCATCGTGACATGGTACCAGCAACCCCGATGCCGAGCGAACCCCGATACCGTCGGGCAGCTCAGGCCCACGACAGCGCACCGCTATTCGGCAAGCGCGCGCCAGGTCCGGGCGTACTCGTGGTGGCCCGCCTGTTCCGAGAGCTGGGCAAGGAACCGAGCGCACGCCCGCTCGCCGAGCGCATCGCCGACCTCTCGCGCCCGCGCCAGTGCTTCCAGACCTTCGAGCAGCGCATCGCCATGACGCCCTGCCGAAGACAAGGCAACACCGAAGGCGAGCCCCGCGCGACAGCGTTCCTCGGCGTCGAGCCCACGGGCGCGCACCTTGGCCTGACGCAGCAAGCGTAGAGCCTCCGTGACCTCCCCGCGACGCAAGTAGGCCATGGCCTCCAGTCGCTGCGCCAGTGGCTCGTTGTGCGACTCATCGCGCAGCTGGGTTGCCAGCTCCCCCACCACCTGCAAGTCCCCCCGTCGCAGAGCCGCGGCGGCGAGCCCGGGCAGTCCCGCATCGCCCACGGTGCCCTCGACATGGAGCGATTGGCCTCCCATGGCGCGGGGCATCACACTCCCACGCGTGGGACGACGTGGACTGATCCCACCAAACAGTCCGCGGGCCATGAGCAGCGACACGTCGCCGGTGGCCGCCAGCTGCTCGAGCGCGGCCACTGTCGCCTCGAGTCCCGCGACCCGCGCCACGTCGGCCGCGCGTCGCGCGGCGTCGCGGGCGAGCGTCATGTCGTCCGCCATGAAGGCGTAGAGCACGGCCCGAGTCACGGCGAGGGGCTGCGCTGAATCGATCCATTGCCGGGCAGCAAGCGCACACCACTCCGCTTGCCGCTCCCGGGGCAGCAACTCGTGAAGAACGTCGCGCAGGGTTGCGCTGCTCAAGCAAAGATCGCCGCGAGCATCGACGTCGACCCATCCTGCCTGCTGCAGCTTCGATCCCCATCCCGCGAGGCTTGCACCGTTCCGCGCTGCTTGCAGGAGGCGCTCCAGTTCGGCAACCGAGGCTTGTCCTCCGAGGATCAGCAGCCCGTCGAGCACGGCGCGAGCGTCATCCTCTAGGAAGCGCATGCGACCCATCATCCAGTGCCGTGCCGGCTGTGGCCCGCCCCGACCGGCGACGCGATTGCGCGGCACCATGCTGTCGCGGTCCTGCACCAGCTCGACGGACTCGATGCCGAAGCGGACCGCCTCGAGAATCGCCAGCGGACGTCCACCCCCGCGGCGTGCCCAGCGGCTCACCGCCTTCTCGTCGATCTTCTCCGCAGCCGAAGCCCGCACGATGGCCGCCGCCTCTTCCGGATCGAGCGGACCGAGGATGGTCACCCCCGCGCGCGGCAGCTCGCCGAACACGCTGGGCAGGTGACTCTGGTCGAGCACGCGAGCGACCACGGCAACCTCCGCCGAGCGGCAGGCGCAGCCGATGGCTTCGATCGTGTCCCGATCGACCTCACCAACATCGTCAATCAGCACCGCGCCCTGAGTGCCCAGCCAGGCCCCGATGAGCTGTCCTGCGGTGCCCGCGTCGATCCCCCGACCCGCAAGCAGTGCGGCAAGCGCCGCCGTGGACGACTCGTCGAGGTCCGGAACCTGCCCGCTTTCGGCTCGGCAGAAAGCTTCGCGCAGTGCCCCCAGAGGCTCACCCACCTGCCAGGGCTTGACGAGCAAAGTGAGACCGTCCGCGCGACTGGCAAACTCGCCCAGGAAGCGACTGCCGCCGCAGCCTCGCGCCGCCACGACCAGGGAGAGATTCCCCGGTGCGGTCGTCAGCTCGTCCAGACCGGGACCAACCAGGGGCGGCAGAGTCAAGCCGGGCGCGGGCTCCGGTCGGCGCCAGGGATACTTCAGATCCAGTCGCTGACCGCGCAATCGTCTTCCGCCACTCGTCCCCAGCGTGGCCCCTCGCGTCAGCAGTTGACCAGCACGAACCGCCTCCACCTCCGGATCGAGGAGCACCTCGCCAGCCTCGGCGATCGAAGCCAGTGCCGCGGCGCGCTCGAGCGCGGGTCCGCTCGCCAAGGCGATGTCGGACGCCACCTCCCGAACGACCCGTAGCGCACCCTGCGCCAACCCCACGCCAAATCCCTGCAGATCCGGGCGCTCACCGTCGGTGGTGGCCACCAGCTCGACGGCATCCTCGATGGCATCGTCCGCAAAGTCGAACGCTAGCGAGCGCACGTGCCAAGCCACGATGCGCCCCCCGAGGACCGCGCAACGCTGCAGCAGGGCTTCGGTGGCTTGCTCGAAGCGGACTCCTTCGGTCGCAGCCTCCCGGTCGAGAGGGCCGCGCCAACGAAAACAGAGGACGACGCGGTCCATCTCAGTTGCCGATTCGCACCTTCTTCTTGAGCGCGGCGAGCTCGTCGTCCACCTGGCTCCGCTCGGCACTCCCCTCGCCACCACCGAACTCGAGACGGCGGAACTTCGCCTCCACCTCGTCGGGCGTCATGCCACCGGGTCCCCGCCCCCCTCCCAGCGCCTCGTCGACCTCCCGCTGAGCCTGGAATGCGGCCTCGACGCCCTCGATTTGGTCCTCCATGCGGCGAAACTCGTCGAAAGCTTGGCCACCCACCGAACTCCCCATTCCCTCGGCACCCGCCCCCGCACCCGACCGTGCTTGCTGGGCCTTGGCGATCAGGGAGCCGCGTTGCGCCTTGAGCTCCTCGACCTTGGCCTCCATGCGCTCAAGCTCTTGCTTCATTTCGAGCGCCTGACCGCGCTGCTCGCCGCGCAGCGCCTCGGCACGGTCCCGTTCCCCGGTGACACGCTGCTTGTGGACCAGCGCCTCGCGGGCGAGCTCGTCGTCACCGTGCTTGACGGCCAGCTCGGCCCGTCGCGCCCACTTGTCGACCTCACTATCGAGTTCGGCCACCTTGTTGCGGAGCTGCTTCTCGGCGGCAACGCTGCGAACGACTTCCTGGCGGGCAGCCTTCACCTGCGCCGCCATTTCCTGGAGGGTGAGATCGATCGACTTTCGGGGATCCTCGGCAGTGTCCAGCAAGGCGTTGAAGTTCGCGGAGATAACCCGCCCCATCCGGTCGAAGATGCCCATGGGGCCAAGAGTGCCACGGGTCAGCTCTGCCACGCCAGCCACCACAGGGCCGGCGCGGCCCGGGTCGGACCGCAAGCCGGATCAAGTGATGGCGCAGGAGCACCGGCCCGCCTTCCAACGCGCTCCGACCCACACGTGACAAGACACCCTGACGCCTCGCGCCGGCACGCCTCAGCCGGCAGCGCGACCCACCGCCGGGCTCACCGGTTGACGAGGTGGATCGCGTGACCCAGCGACGCCGCCGCCGCCTCCATGAGCGCCTCGCCCAACGTCGGGTGAGGATGGATGGTGAGAGCCATGTCCTCCGCTGTCGCCACTGTCTCCAGCGCCAGCACCGCCTCGCTGATCAGATCGCTGGCGTTCGGGCCCACGATGTGGATTCCCAGCAGCCGCCCCGTGGCCACTTCGGTCACCACTTTCACGAAGCCGTCCGTCTCCCGGAGGCTCAGCGCCCGGCCGAGAATCGAGAACGGGAACTTGCCGACCTTGATCTCGTGGCCCGCCTCCTGAGCCTGTGCCTCAGTGAGGCCAGCCGTGGCAATCTCGGGGTCGGTGAAGACAATGCCGGGAATGGTCACCCAGTCCTTGGCGGCCGGCTGCTCGGCGATGACTTCCGCGCACACCTCTCCCTCCTTGCTCGCCTTGTGCGCCAGCATCGGCGCCCCGCTGACATCCCCGACCGCGTAAATCCCTGGCACATTGGTGCGACAGCGATCGTCGGTGGTGACGAAGCCGCGGTCGTCGATGTGCACCCCACAGTCCTCAAGACCGATATCCCGCGACCGCGGCTTCATCCCCACGGCCACCAGGACCACGTCAGCCTCGATCCGATCTTCGCGGCCCTCCTGGTCCACGACCGACAGGACGACTCCGCTCTTGGTCTTCTCCAGACCCTGCGCCTTGGTCCGCATCAACAAGCGCGCGCCTCGCTTCTTCAGCTTTCGCTCGACGATCTTGACGCACTCGGGATCGATCCCGGGCAACAAGGTCGGGGTCAACTCGACCACCGTCAGCTTCGAGCCGAACGATTGATACACGCTGCCCAGCTCGAGACCGATCACTCCGCCCCCGATCACCACCAGCCGCTCGGGTACGTGATCTAGGCTCACCGCCTCCCGCGCCCCGATCACGCGGTTTCCATCGAACTCGAACCCAGGGATCTGGATCGTCTCCGACCCCGTGGCGACCACAATGGCGCGCCGGGCCCGCAACCGATCAGTGACTCCGTCCGAACGCCGCACCTCGACGGTGCTGGCGTCCAGCAGTCTGCCTCGCCCAGCCTCCAAAGCCGCCCCATTGGCCTTCAGCAACTGCCGCACGCCGCCGGTCAGCTTCTTGACGATCCCGCCCTTCCAGGCCTGCAGGGCCGCGACATCCAGCGTCGCCTCGCCGATCCGAATCCCCTGGGTCTCGGCCTCGCGAGCCTTGTCGAGCAGGTGGGCGGTGGAGATCAACGCCTTGGACGGGATACACCCCCAATTCAGGCAGACCCCACCATATTCCGCCTCTTCCACGCACGCCACGGACAGGCCCAGCTGCGCCGATCGGATGGCGCAGGGGTAGCCACCCGGTCCGCCGCCGAGAACGATGACATCGTATTCCTTTTCGGCCATTTTGACTCTCTGACTGCGAGCGCCCGAGCGCCCTGCGGGGATCGAGTGCTGTCTGGACTGGGTGGTGCCCCGGCACTGCAGGGCGGTTGGCGACGAGGAGTCGCGCTCGCCCATTTAGTTCACCGAGCGCACGGTCACAACCCCGGCCCGGTCCCGCGCTCAACCTCCGGGGCCGACGGCCGGCGAGCGCAGCAACTGCTCGCGCTGCTCCTCGAGATGCCACGGCAAGCGGGCAAAGACGTGGTCGAACAGGGTGGCGACCTCCGGCGGCGACTGCTCTGCCGCCAGCGCCACAGCCTCGTCGATGCTGCGACGCACCGTCGCCTCGAGCTCCGCCAGCTGGGTGCTCTGGAGCTGCCCCGTCGCCCTGAGATAGGCCTCGAAGCGACTCAGCGGCTCGGAGCGCGCCCAGCGCTCGACCTCCGCCTCCGTGCGGTAGCGAGTCGGATCGTCCCGGGTCGAAGCGGAGCCCAGGCGATAGGTGACCGCCTCCACCAGGCGTGGTCCGCCACCCGCGCGACACTCGTCCAGTGCGTCCGCCAGGGTCCGGTACACGGCCAATACGTCGTTGCCGTCGACTCGCCGAGCTGGAACCGCGTAGGCGCGTCCCTTGATGGCGATCGATTCGGCCGCCGTCTGCCGCGCCACGGGCGTGCTCGTCGCGTACTGATTGTTCTGACAGACGAACACACACGGAGCCTCGAGCACCGCAGCGAAGTTCAGCGCCGAGTGAAAGTCCGGAGAGCTCGTCGCTCCATCGCCGAGAAATGCCAACACCACCATGTCGTCGCCGCGACGGCGGGCGGCCCAGGCCGCCCCCACGGCGTGCGGGAGTTGCGTACCAGTACAGCTGGACCAGGACACGCAGCGCACATCCCGAGAGCTCTGGTGGCCCGGCATCTGTCGTCCCAACAGCACATCGTCGCGAGTTCCGAAGACCTGCGCCAGGTAGCGGTGCAGAGGAAACCCGCGCACCAGCGCCAAACCGCTCTCGCGAAATGCCGGGAAAACCCAGTCGCTATCGCGCGCCGCCACGGCCGCTGCAACAGGGACCGCCTCCTGCCCCTTGGTGCTCGCATGAGCACCGATCTGCCCCTGTCGGTGCAAGATGGTCAGGCGCTCGTCCAGGCGCCTCAAGAAGAGCATCTCACGAAAGACGCGCTGCAACAGGTCAGGAGGGAATCCGGGATCACGCTCCGGATCGATCCGCCCGTCCCAGGACAGAATGCTGAAGGGCTCCAGCGATGTCGGGTCGTCGACCATCTGCGCTTCATATCAGAGCTGGACGCGCCCGCCCATCGTCCCGCGTTGACCCCCGCGGTCACCACTTCTAGCATGCTGAGTCGAAGCGTTGTCTACCGCCCCCCCGAGTCCCCACCGCGAAAGTCGCTTCCTATCCCGGTTGTGGGCGGCGCTCACGGCACCGCACCCCGATGTCGTGGAGCCGCAGGAGCGCGCCGCCGCACAGCTGGTCTCGAGCATCCTCGCCGCAGGGATTCCCGGCCTGCTCGCCTTGACCATTCTGTCGGCAGTCTCTCGCACCGAGCCGCTGTCACTGGACGAGTGGACGCTGTTCTGTCTGCTGGGCGGTAGCGTCCTGGTCGGATACACCTTCTCCCGCACGCGCCACCCGCGAGTGGCCGCCTGGACGCTGGCAATAGTGGGAACCGTTGGGCCCCCGCTCGCGGCACTGACGGAGACGAGCGAGCCCCGCATCGTCGCCACCCTGGCTTTTTCCCTCGGTGGCATCGCGTATGCCGCGTTCTTCCTGCCGCTTCGCCAGGGCCGGCGCGTGGCGATCGTGGCGAACCTGATCGTCATCGCGACGGCCGCTTTGCATCCGACCGCGGAGCGAAGAGAGCTCGTGCTTGCCCCAGCCGCCCTCGGCGTCTTCACGGTCCTCGTTCTCGTTGGCCAGCATCTCATGCGCCGCAGCAACGAGACGATCCGCAGGCAGGCGCAGCAACTCCGCGACCTGATCGAAAAGACCCCGATCGGCATGGCAGTGCTACGGAACGACCGCCTGATGTACGCCAACCCGGCACTGGTCGAGGCGCTCCAGGCCCCGGAAGCCGGCGCGCTCATTGGCACGTCCTTGTTGGAGCAGGTGCACGACGAGGATCGCCACCTCCTCGATGAGTCCCCGGCTCACCAGCAGCTCGAGCTCCGCCTGCGGCGCAGCGACGGGTCCTATCGGATCTTCGAGGCAGCACTCATTCCCCACGCAGGGCTCGATGGCCCCGGCACCCAACTCCTCGTCGCCAAGGACGTCACCGAGCAACGCAACATCCGCGAACGGATGGTCATGACCGAACGTCTTGCCTCACTGGGCACGATCGCGGCGAGCGTCGGGCACGAGGTCAACAACCCGCTCACGTTCGTCCTCATCAATCTCGATTTCATGCGCGACGAACTGCCCGAACTGCTCGCTGCGAGCCCCCACCGGGATCGTGTGCTCGAGCTACTGAAGGTACTCCGCGACACTCGCGACGGCGCCAAGCGAGCGAGCGACATCGTCACCGAGCTCAAGGCGTTCTCGCGAACCGACGACGACGAGCCTCGGGAGATCGACGTCTTGGCCGTCCTCCGCTCGTCGATCCGCGTCGCCAGCACGGAACTGCGGCATCACGCGCGCGTCCTGGAAGAGTGGGGCCCCCTGCCTCGAGTACGGGGCAGCGCATCGCGACTAGGCCAGGTGTTTCTCAACCTGCTCGTCAACGCAGCTCAGGCCATCCCGGCGGGAGCTGCCGACCGCAACGAGGTACGGATCCGCACCGGGACCAGCGAGTCCGGAGAGGCAGTCATCGAGATCCGGGACACCGGATGCGGCATCCCAGACGAGCTGATGAAGCGTATCTTCGAGCCCTTCTTCACGACCAAGCCCATCGGCCAGGGGACGGGGCTGGGGCTCGCCATCTGCGTGAAGATCATTCGCGATCTCGGGGGGCGACTGGAGGTCTCGTCCGTCCCCCATGAGGGCACCACCTTCACTGTGGTCCTCCCCCCCCAGAGCGTGTCCGGTCACGGGTCCCAAGCCCCGGCCGCCCCCTCGAGCCGCCGTCTCCAGACAAGCCATCGGGTGCTGGTTGTCGAGGACGATCGCCGCGTGGCCGAAGCACTCAGCCGACTCCTGAGAAACTACGCGGTGACCATCGCGCGCAACGGCGACGAGGCGCTGGGGCGCTGTCGCAACGAGCAGTTCGACGCCATCGTCTGCGATCTGATGATGCCAAAGCGAACGGGCTGGGAACTGCACGACACGCTGCTCGCCGAGGCGCCAGCCTTGGCCCGGCGGATGATCTTCGTCACCGCCGGGGCGGCGCGACCTGACGCCCAAAACTTCCTCAATCGGGTGGACAATCCCGTGCTGGAGAAGCCATTCGATGCCAACGAGCTCAAGCGCCTGGTCAGCACCGTCTGCTCAAGTCGCTGACGCGCCCGCGTCGATGAGAGCCAGCGCCTCCTCCACGGCGTGAGGGTCGGCACGCATCGCGTTCCCCCGCATGGCGGCGATGGTCGGTCTTGCCGCCCGCAGTCGCGCCCGTCCCGCAGCGGCAACCGCCAGCGTGCGGGAGTCGCGCGACCAAGCGGTCAGGCCACGCAGGATCAGCTCCACCGCGCGCGCATCACCGAGCTGTGCCAGCGCGACCCGCGCCTGAAAGGCGGCGCTGTCGTTGGAGCTACCGAACCACCCAAATGCCCGCCGCTGCAAGCCCGACTCCGCCCCACGCAGGCACAGTTGACCCACCAGCTCCACGGCCGCCAGCTCGTCCTCCAGCTGGTAGCTCCCCGAACGCGCGTTGACTGCACTCACCAACTCGCTGACGCCAGCGTGGTCCCCCCCTCGCGCCAGCAGGATCGCGGCCGCCAGTCGAACGTGGACCGCGTCGTCCCGAAGCAGCGCGCGGACCCGCACTGCGACCGGCATCGCGAGCGGCTCCCGCTCCTCCTCCCAGCGCTCCTCGAGGATGCGCAGGGCCACGTAGCGAACGTGGTCGTCCTCGTCGCGGGTAGCACTGACGACCCGATCGACGGCATCCGCCCCCATCACCCGATGCCAGGCAATGAGTCCCTGAAATCGCAGCGCAGGAGAATCGTCCGCCAGCGCAGCGGTGATCACCGCGAGCGCCGAGGAGTCTTCGGAGTTCGCCAGCTCACCGAGCGCGACCACGACCATCTGCCTGACGCGGTTGTGAGCATCGGTCGCCGCCGCGACCAACGCCGGAACGCTCTCCGTGGCGTCCGCGTCGGCCAACGCCATCGCTGCCTGCGCGCGCACCGATGCGTCCCCATCCTCGACCAGCGCCTTCTTGACCGCCGCCAACGCTGGCAGGCGGTCGTTCTCCTGCCGGGCCAGCCGCGCGAGGTCCCCCAGCGCGGACGTGCGGACCGCCACCCGCGGAGAGTCGAGATCGCGAACCGCCGCGGGAAGCGTTCGAGGCAACGAGGAAACGCGGAACACGTCGGCAACCATAGTGTTCCTCGGCCAGGATGCAGGCCAAACCCGACCAGGCCAGGGATTTTTCTGACTCCAACTTGGGGGCGACCGGCGCGCCTCGCGATTTGTGCTGTACTCGAGGGCCCTCGTGCTAAAGGGCCGCTCCCGCATCATGGCCACCGTGGCACCCCCACCGGAACCCTTCTCCGACCCGCGACGGGCCCCCACCCGGGACGAACCGCCCCTCACCGACGCGGATCTGCAAGAGTACATCCGCGCCAATCTGGTGCGAGGCGCGGTCGCCCTGGGCGTCTTGATCGTGGGCCTGGCCATTGTCGGCAAGTACTTCGAGGAGCAGCTGCTGTTCGTCACGACCAGCGCCTACTCCCGACTCGGGTTCGCAGGGCTCGCTTCGATCCTGCTCGTCACCGATTCGTTCATCTCACCGGTTCCTCCCGATCTGCTCCTGATCGTCATCGCGGAGAGCGATCTCGCAGCCAGCTGGTGGGTCGCCGTACCCGCGCTTGGCGTGCTATCGAGCGGCGCTGGACTGCTCGGGTGGGCGGTCAGCCGCAGGGTCGGCAGCACGCGCTTACCCCAGCTCGTCTTTGGGCGCTTCCAGCGACACAACGCAGCGCTGGTGGAACGGTATGGGACGCTGGCCGTTGCGCTGGGGGCGCTCACCCCGATCCCCTTCTCGGTCACCTGCTGGACCGCCGGGATGTTTCAGCTGCCGTTCAACCGCATCGCCTGGGTCACGTTGCTGAGGATCCCCCGATTCGTGGGCTACTACCTGCTCATCGCCTGGAGCGTACACCTGCTCTGAGCGCCCGCCGGGCCCGCCCCGTCGCTGGGTGGGACTATGGAGCGGGAGCGCCCGCCCGGCCGGCTCCGCCCCCCAGCGCCCGCTGGCCTCCGGCGCCGGCCAAGCCGCCTCCCCCGCCAACGTTCACCTGGCCCGCTACGCCGCCGCTGCTGGATTGCGTGGCAGTCGGCGCCCCCCCCAACGACTCGTCGCCGGGATTGCCAGTGCAGACACCCGGGACGCCGTCGGTATAGGAAAGCGGCTCGGCCGTGTCCGGGACCACACACACCTTGCCACTCCCGCCGTCTTCCAGCACGACGGCCCCATAGGGGTTGGCGGGTTGGCGCATGTCGAGGCACTCGTACCCCGTTCGACAATCGCTGTTCGACTTGCAGCGCCGCATGCAAAACGCTCGCTGAAGTCGAGAATTCTGCTGTGGGTCCAGGCAGGCCCACTCACCGGCATCGCTCGCCAGCGCTGACAGGGTGGTCCGAAACCCGATGCAGGTCGCCTCGTCGGGGCAGGTGCCCGGCTCGCAGTTGAAGATGGTGCAGTAGCCACCCGGCTGCGAGCGGTCGCACAAGCGATCCCCGCTGTTCGAGCAGTCAGTGTCGAGCTCGCAATCGTCGCCGATCTTGGGCTTGCACCCCAGAGCCAAACCCAGGGCCACCGCGGTGACCACGGCCTGCAGAACCGGTCGCATCGGGCCGGGTCTTACCGTGCTGGCCCGCAACTCACAACTCGGAGCAGGCGAAAACGGCCCAGCCACCGCGTCCCCGCCCCAAGCTCGGCCCCCCCTTTGACAGTCCCGGTCGCGGAGATAAAGTTCCGGCCCCCAAGAATACCACCCGGAACACGCAAAACATGGCGACGTACATCACGGACGACTGCATCAACTGTGGAGCCTGCGAGCCCGAGTGCCCGAACGAGGCCATCTCGGAGGGCGACGACATCTACGTCATCGACCCCGAGCTCTGCACCGAGTGCGTCGGCTTCCACGAGCAGGAAGCGTGTCAGGCAGTCTGCCCCGTCGAGTGCTGCCTTCCCGACCCCAATATCCGCGAGGAGGAAAAGCTACTGCTCGAGCGCGCGATGCAGCTGCATCCGGACGATGACGAGCTCCGGGCGCGAGCCGAAGCCGACGACTTCCCGTCGCGCTTTCGAACCGGTGGTTGACGGACCGCCCGGATCGGGCCATCAGCAGGGCCCATGCCTGCCGCACGCTTGCTCCCCCCGCTGGTCGTGACACTCGCCGGCACCTGCATGGGTTGCGGGGGTGGCACCGCACTGATGCATCCCGCCCACACTCTCCCCACGGGAGAGGTCGTCTTCGGGGCGGGGGCGAGCCAGAACTTCGTGCTTGGCAACGCCGACCGGCAGGTGGAGCAGGCACTCGAGACGATCACCGAAAACTCCGGGGCGACCGGCACGGGGACCGGGACGGCACCGACGGAGTCCGAGAGAAACGCCGAAGTCCTCGAGGGAGCGCTCGCCTATTCCCTGATGACACCTGGGCTCGCTCCGTGGGTTGGGGGACGGGTGGGCGTGGGGCGCGATCTCGAGGCCGGATTGACCTACACGGGCCGCGCCGCACGCCTCGACGGGCGCTACGCTTTCGAGACCGACACCACGGCCCTGAGCATCGGCGCGGGGTTGAGCGGAAGGCTGCTGCACCCTGAGCAAGACTCGGGGACAGTTGGCGAGGTTCCATTGGTCAATGACGGTGGCCTCGGCGGAATCGGCTTCGATGTCCCGATCATCGTGGGCTGGCGCAGCTCGGCGAGTGTTGTACAGATTTACGGCGGCGCCCGCGGCGGCTACGAATCTCTTTTTGGGACGTACATCGTGACCAGTGTGGATCGCGAAACCCAGGGGGAAGCCGACGTGCGGGCTCACCGCGCCTTCTTTGGCGGCGTGCTGGGCCTGTTCGTGGGGGTGCGACCGGTGTGGGTCGGGTTCGAGCTGGACGCGACCTATCACGTGGGCCGCGGGTCGGTGAATGAGGTGGTGGAGCGCCACGCTCCCGAGGGGTGGCCCGCGGACGAACTCTGGGTGCCCGCGCCGCTCGCCGACTTCGAACGCATCGAGACCGGCACCCTCAGCGCATTGAGCCTCACCCCCACCGGGGTCATCGTGGGCAACTTCAACTGACCCGAAGACGGCCTGACAGCGGGGCCGGCCAGGGCCGCCCCTCGTCTCTGTTTCCCGAAAACCCATCCGGACGCGAATAGATCGGGGGCCATGTGCGTTTGTGCAATGATCTACCCTTGGATCGAATAGCCGGCCGAGGGATTGGCTTGCCCTCGACGCCGGCGATGTCTACGATTGGTGAACTACTCGTGAGTTCCGTGCTCGAGAATTCCAGCAGCCCGCGCTCGCTGGCGACAGCTTGGCTTGTCATTGGCTTGGGGATGGTCGCGTCCGCCTGCATTGGCCCCGACGTCGACCCCGAGGTCGACGCCGACACCGGCACCACGCATATCCTGATCACCGTCGATCACCGGACCGTCAATGCCACCACCGCCGACGAGGAACCGGAAACGCAGGCGGCAGCGCTAGCCGGTTTCGCTCAGATCCCGTCCGACGTGGACTCCGAGGCGGTCCTGTCCTTGGCGCAGTGGAGCCTTGAGCTCCCCGAGATCGGGGGCTGCGTGGCCCTGAGCGCGGAGCGCGATCGGAACACCCCACTCGCACCGATCGAGCGCGTGGAGTTGCTGGCGGTCGGTGATGTCGTGATCGACGTGGACGGCTCCGAGACCCGCCTCGCTCCGCGAGCCTTCACCGGCGGCGATGTGCTCACCGGCGTGCTCTACACCTCGCGTGACCCCAGCGCCGACCCCCTGCCCCCGGGGCAGCCGTACACAATCCATACGACCGGAGACGCTCTACCGGGGCAGGAGTTCCGGGGTGACGCGCCACCGACCCTGTCGGGCGTCACCCTGGGCGGCGTCCCTCTCGCCCAAGTCGCGACGGTGAAGCTGAGCGAACCGCTCGATCTCACCTGGAATGTGGGTTCGCCGGAGGACGTCTTGTACGTCGAGCTGACCAGCGACGACGGACTGAACGCGACGCGTTGCGCTTTCCGCGACGAGGACGGGGCGGGCACCGTTCCCGAGGGCGCGTTCGGCAGTCCGGGAAGCGGTAGCCTTTCGCTCCACCGCCTGCGCAGCCTCGCGATTGGCGGCGAGGACATCCGGGGAGAGCTGCGATTCGACGTGGGGCAGTTCTTCGGCGTCGTCTACGTACCGGGCTGACGGCGCGCACGGCCCGCGACACACTCTCGACGGAATGGACCCGCGCCTCCAGGCACTCGTTGCCGAACAACGCTACGAGTCGGCGGCCCAGCTGGCGGAAGATCTCGGACAGCTGGCAGAGGCGAGTCGACTCTGGGAACAGGCTTGCGCCTACGAGCAGGCGGCGCGCTGTGCGCTGGAGGCGGAGGACGCGAGCCGGGCGCTCGTGCTGGCGGCTCGCGTCGAGGCCACCGCGCTGGAAGACCGCGCCATTGCGCAGCTCGCCGCCGGCGATCCCCAGTTGGACACGATCACGAGCTCGCTCCGCCGACTGGGTCGCCCCTTCACCGCCGCGCGCCTCTGCCTCGCCTGCGGCCGTCCCGACGCGGCCGCGCGGGATCTGGAAGCTGCCGGTAGACTCCTGGACGCGGCCGCCGCCCACACGCGCGCGGACGCCCCGCGTGAGGCGGCCCGTTGCCTCGAGGCCCTGCTTCGGGTCGAGCCTCAGCACCATGCTGCCCGACTCGAGCTGGGACGGCTCCTGCTCCGTCATCAGCGCATCGAGCCGGCAGTCCGCACGCTCCAGACAATCCCCGAGTCCGCACCCGAGCGCGCAGCCGCCCTGCCGCTGCTCCACGACGCACTGTGCGGGCTCGGCCTGTCCGAGGCGGCTCGTGGGATCGCATCCGAGATGCAAGAGCGTGGCGTAGCGCCACGCGGTACCCCCAGCCCACCCTCGGCTGCCGGACCCGAGCAGATCCTGTTCGGGCGCTTCACCGTGGAAAGTGAGGTGGCCAGAACACCAACGGCCCAGGTGCTCAAGGCCCACGACCAGGTGACCGGTGAGTCAGTCGCCATAAAGATCTTCTCCGCCCGCGCCCTCCGCGACGTGGGCCGGGACGCCCGCCGCCGCTTCGAGCAGGAAGCGCGCGTGCTGGGCGAGCTGCAACACCCGGGAATCGTGCCCCTCCGTGCGTACTACCCCGAGGGCCCTGCGCTCGTCCTGCCATGGATGGCCGGGGGCGATCTCGCCGACGTGCTGTCGGCAGCACCGATCTCCCCAGCGCGAGCCGCAGAGATCGTCAGCACCGTCCTTGGGGCGCTGGTGGAGGCGCATCGTCGTGGCTTTTTGCACCGGGACATCAAGCCCGCCAATGTCCTCTTCAATGACACCGGAGCTCCTTTCTTGGCGGATTTTGGCACCGCCCACGTCAGCGACACGGCCAACACGGTCACCACCGGCGTGATCGGCACCCTGGCGTACATGGCACCCGAGCAGCGAGCTGGCTCCCCGGCGAACCTGGCCAGCGACGTCTACAGCGCGGGCGCCCTGTTCTGGCACGCACTGACGGGCGCCCCGCCCGGAGTGACCGACCAATTCCTCTCCGACAAGATCACGGAGGAACAGGCCCGCATCGCGCGACAGTTGGTCGCGCCCGAGCCCGAACGTCCCGCAGACACGCGCACCGCGCGGACCCTCGTCGCTTCCGTCCAGTGGCCGGCGGAGCCCCCCCAGCGTTCCCTCCCCGACCCCGCGTCAGCACGCCCCTCCCCGGCGGTGGAAAGCCTGCGGCTGCTGCCGCGGGGAGGTCCCCTGCATCACGACCGGCTCCTCGGACGTGACGTCTACGTGATCGAGGCGGACGCAGCTCTGCTGGAGCGTGCGCGCTCCTTCGCGCGCGCCAACCAGCCGCGACTGGCAACCATCCTGTGCCACCGGGGAGATTCCCATCAGCTCTGGGTCGAGGCGCTGACCGGACCACGGCCCACACTCGATTCCAGTGCGATCGAAGGACTTCGGACTGCGCTCCAGGCACTGCACCGCGCCGGCGGATGGCACGGCAGCGTTGACGCCGAGCACTTGGCAACCCGCGGGGGCGAAGCCGCCCTGCGTTTTCCGCTTGCCCCGCGCAGCGGGTCTGCGGAAGAAGACCTGGCCGCCCTGGAACGTTTGGCAGTCTGATCCTGCCAGGGCTTCGACCAGCCCAGCTCCCGACCCTCCCCGAACACTCGAGCATGCCCGGAGGTGACGCCGCCATGACGATCGACCAACCGCGTGGCCAGTGGGCCAGCCGCTTGGGATTCACCCTTGCCGCAGCCGGCTCGGCAGTGGGCCTGGGCAACATCTGGCGATTCCCTTACGCGGCGGGGGAGAACGGCGGCGGGCTGTTCGTGCTCATCTACCTCGGGTGCGTGTTGGTGATCGGACTTCCCATCCTGATCGCCGAGATCGTCATCGGTCGACATGCGCACCGCGCGCCCGTCGGCGCGTTCACCCACCTCAAGGGAGACACCTCCGCCTGGCGGGTGGTGGGCTGGCTCTCGGTCGTCTCTGGCTTCGTGATCCTCTCCTACTACAGCGTCGTGGCCGGTTGGACGCTCAACTACACGCTGATGGGGATCACTCGCTTCTTCACCCCATGCGTGGACAATGTCTGCACACCGCGCGACCCCGCGGAGATCGAGGCGGCCTTCGGCACCCTCGTCGCCGCGGGCGATATCAATGTCTTCTGGCACCTCGTCTTCATGCTGGTCACGGTGGCTATCGTGCTCGGCGGAGTCCAGGATGGGATCGAAGCCTGGTCGCGCTTTCTCATGCCCGCGCTCCTCGTCATCCTGTTCGTGCTGATGGTCGATGCGATGCTCCAGCCCGGGTTTGGGCGGGCCCTCGTGTTCCTGTTCGCGCCCCGCTTCGACAAGCTCAGCGCGGATGGCGTGCTGCAGGCGTTGGGTCAGTCGTTCTTCACGCTCAGCCTCGGCCTCGGCGCGATGCTGACCTACGGTAGCTACCTTTCCAAAAAAGCGGACGTGGTGGGTGCCTCGCTGACGATCGTCGTGTTGGACACGGCGGTCGCCATCCTCGCCTGCCTGGTGGTGTTCCCCATCATCTTCAGTTTCGGCATGGAACCCGAGGCGGGCCCCGGGCTGGTGTTCAAGAGCATGCCCATCGCGCTCAGCCAGATGCCGGGCAGCACCGTGCTCACGATCTTGTTCTTCGGCCTACTCTTCTTTGCCGCCCTCACCTCGGGCATCAGTCTGCTCGAGGTCGTCGTCGCCAGCGTCATCGACGAGCTCGGTTGGACCCGCCGCCGTGCCACCCTGGTGATGGGAGCACTCATCTTCGTGTTTGGCATCCCCTCCGCAACTGCCGGCTCGGGTTGGATATTCGGGAGCTGGGCGAAGATCTTCGGAATGGACTTCTTCGGTACCGTCGACCATCTCAGCGCCAACTGGCTGCTCCCCGTGGGCGGGTTCTTCATCGCCCTGTGTGCCGGGTGGGCGATGCCGGCCGACGCGCGCCGGAACGAGTTCTGCAGCGGCTCGAAGCTGCAGTTCCTGTATCTGCCTTGGCTCTGGACGCTGCGCCTGATCGTGCCTGCCGCCATCCTCGTGCTGTGGTTGTTCTCCGTGGGCATTCTCCCCAGCGAGTGGCTGCGATAGCATCCCCGTCCGTTGACCGCGCATCGCATCTACCTCGTCCCCGGAATGTTCGGCTTCGGCCGTCTCGCGGGCTACGACTATTTCCACCACGTCCGCGCGGCGCTCGCCGATCGGTTCGCTGCCGCGGGTGTTCCCTGCGAGACGGACGTCGTCCCGGCCCCCCCCACCTCGTCCCTTCGGCACCGAGCCCGCATCCTCTCCCGCACGGTTGAACAGACGGCGGCCCCGCACGAGGTGCTCCACCTGGTCGGGCACTCCACGGGAGGGCTCGACCTGCGCCTCGTCCTCGCCCCCACCAGCCACCTCGAGATCGATCGCGAGCGACTCCGGTGGACCCGCCAGGTGGCCACGGCCGTGTCGCTCAACGCCCCCCACTACGGCACACCGCTGGCCAGCTACTTCTCCACCGTCTCGGGCACACGGGTGCTGTACGCGCTGAGCCTCTTCACCGTCGTCTCACTCTCCCTCGGGGAGCCCCCGCTGGCCCTGCTCTCGCGCCTGATCGCCGGGGTGGGCGGCATTGACCGACTCCTCGGCGGCGATCTCAAGCTGGTCAGCCGCTTCACGGACACCATCTTGCGCTTCGTCAACAAGGAGGGGCGCGGGGATATCCAGGAGTTCCTCAGCAAGATCCAGGTGGACCAAGGGGGGGTCATCCAGCTGATGCCCGAGGCCATGGACCTCTTCAACGCCGCCACGGTCGACGCAGATCATGTTCGCTACGGGTCCGTCGCCACAGCCGCCCCCCTGCCCAGTACGATCCGGCTCGCCGCGCGAATTCGGTCTCCCTACGCCGCTTTCACGTCCGCGATGTACTCGACATTGTACCGCTTCACGGCACAGCGCCACGAAATGTATCCGTACGCGCGCCCGACCAGGCAGCAGTCGGAGATGCTGGCGACGGGCCTCGGCGAGGTGACGGACCGCCGCAACGATGGTGTCGTGCCCACCCTCAGCATGCTGTGGGGCAAGCTGCTCTGGTGCGGCGAGGGCGACCATCTCGACGTCCTGGGACACTTCCGCGACGACGCGCGACCGCGCGTGCACCAGGATTGGATCACCAGCGACGCCCGGTTCACACGTCGCCGCTTCGGTGAACTGATGGACGTCCTCGCCAGTTTCCAGCTGTCCCAGTGAAACGCAACCCGCTGTCGGAAACGTCCTCCCCGCGAAACCACGACGGGCTGCGGCGAGTTCCACTCGTTCACGCGCCGCGAACCGGGACCCTCGTTCAGTGAGCGCCGGGAGCGGTGGATCCGGCAGAGGTAGCCGTCGGCGCGGGGGAAGCGGGCTTTGCGGACGATGCCGAGCCGGGCTTCGTCCCCGACACAGGTTTCTTCGTCGGGGTGGCCTGGGGTCGGGGCTCGATGGCGAACACCAGTTCGTGCCCCTGCCCATTGCGCAGCACGGCGACGCGCAGCTCATCGGCCTGCTGGAGCGATTCAAAAGCGGCAAAGGCCTCGTGATCGCGTTCGATGGGCATCCCGTTGATGCCGGTCACCACGTCGCCGAGTCGCAGATCCACGTCGGCCCAGAGCTCGGGAGGACGCAGGTCGACAACCTCCCAACCGACGAATCTTTCTGCCTCGAAGAAGGGCTGCACTCCCACTAGCTGGAGAAAGTTTCCGAGCCCCCCTTGAAGCACCACGTCCACGTCCTCCCGCCAGAGTGTACCGGGTGGTGGACGCGGGCTCTCGGCGGGCTCCTCGGGAAAGGGGGGCAGGTTCGGAGGGGGCAGCTCCTTGGAGCCACACGCGCAAGCCAACAGAGACACGAGGAGCAAACGTCGCACGCGGCGACTATGTGCTGCTCGATCCAACCGGGCAAGTTTGCGCCCAGTGAACGACCCACCCGCCGGCCTGAAGGTTGACGTGCCGATCCGAGGGCTCGTCCCCATCGACAGGCAACGGGGTAGCGGCGCGGGCCAGCGCTCAGCGTCGGCCCTTGAACCCCATCATGCCCTGTACCACCGATTCGCTTTCCTCGAGGATCGCGTCCTCTTCAGCGAGCCGCTCGGCACAGTCTTCGCAGACCTTCTTGCGCTTTCCTGCCACCTGGACGGCGACCAGTTCGTCGACTTCCTCCTGACACTGCTTGCAGACTGGCATGGTCAAAAACTAGTACAGAACTTCAGACTGGTTGCCGGATTTCGCCAGCCCAACAGCGAGATACGTAGGCAGCAGGGAAGCGGAAGGCCAGTCTCTCGAGGTCGGGTGCAACCAGTCGACGCGCTGCCTCCTGGCCGGCGCGCTGCGGGCCCGACGCAGGCCCCACCTACTGGAAGCTCGGCGGTGGATTGAGCGCCGAGTAGTCCTCCAGCACGCGCACCACGTCCTCGTCGCGATCGGTGATGGTCAGATACTGGGCGTACTCGCGCCCCGCAGCCAACTGGGCCAGCAGAGGAAAGACCGGACGCTTCCACTTCCAGAATGCCTCCCCCAAGAACACCATGGGACTGACGACTCCGACTGTCTTGTAGTGGTTCTGGCATGCGTCCTGGAAGATCTCCTGGATCGTGCCAGCACTGCCGGGTGCGAAGATGACGCCGTTCGTGGCGATGCTGAGCAGGCCATCCTCGCGAACACTGTTGGCGAAGTACTTCGCCACGTGCGACGCGAACGCATTGGGCGGTTCGTGGCCATACAGCCACGTGGGTACACCGAGGCTTGGCAGAAGCTCCGGGGTGGGCAGCCGGCTGCGGACCTCGAAGGCCCTCGACAGCCACTGGGGATGATCGAAGGTCGGGGCACGCGCCAGAATCTCGAGCCCGGCATCGAACTCCGCGTCGTCGCGCCCGGCAAACCACACCCCCAGGTGTGTCGCCTCCATTGCGCCTGGTCCGCCCCCGCTCACCATGAAGTACCCTCGCTCAGCGAGCACCCGCGAGAGGCGCGCCACCTGCTCGTAGTCCGCCGACCCGCGCGGCATGCCGTGTCCGCCCATGATCGCTACGATCCGTCGCGGTTGCTGCACGTCATACAGGAGATCACGCATCGCATCGGTGATCGCGTGGTCGTGGAGCCGTCGCCCGAGGGTCTCCAGAATACTGGCCGGCTTCGGTCCACCCGTGCGGAGAAAATGTTGATAGATCCGGGCATCCAGCGTGTGAGCGTAGGACTCGGGCCGGCTCGGTTCGAACCCGGCGTAGAGCTCCGCCACGGTGTACAGCAGCCCCCGATAGGGCGCGTAGGGTAGGTTCGGCAGGCTTGGAAACACGAGCGCCCCCGCTTGGAGCGCCGCGCCCAGAATGGACTGGTCGAGTCGACAGCCGAGAAACGTGGCGCCGCCAAGCTCAGCGGCGCTCAGCATGCTCGTGTGGCCGGATAGGTCCAACCCCTGGACCACCACGTCGCTCAGACTGCGAACGGTACCCAGGTGCGTCTCCAACTCTTCGATCGTCTCGATCTCTTTCATCCGTCGGTCCTCACTCCCTCGTCAGCGGCCAGCAAACGGGCCTGCAGCGGCTGAGAGGCGCCGACGATCTACCGCGGCCAGACGCGGGTGGCCCTGCCGGTCGAATACGTCGCGGTGCCCCATAGCCCGAGGATACACTACCTCAGGCGAACAGCTGCGCCTCGATGACCGACAGCAACTCGGCGCCGATACTCTCCGCGCTCCCCTCGCCGGATAGGTGCACGACACGGTCGCCAGGCACGAGTTGCTCGGCGTTGCGATACACGACCGCGAGCTGGCGCTGCAAAGCATCGACCTCGAACAGCTCCGTGGCGCCGCCCCGCGCGAGGCGTCGGCGGGCAGCAACCTCCGGCGCCACATCGATGACGACCGTCAGATCTGGACGCCTCGCGCGCGCGTTGATGGCGCGAATCCACGGCAGAACCACCTCGGCCTCGGGAGCCGTCACCGACTGGTAGGCCAGACTCGACAGGTCGTAGCGGTCACTGACCACGATCCGCCCCGCGCGCAGAGCGGGTTCGATCACAGTCTGGTTGTGGTCGAGGCGATCCGCCGCGAAGAGCAGCGCCAGCGTCGCCCAGTCCAGCTGCCGCGGACGCCCAGCCTCCCCGCTCAGCTCCCCACGCAGCGCGCGCCGAATCATCGAGCCGACGGGCTCGGCTGTCGGCTCGCATGTCGTCACCACGTCGCGACCGCACTCCCGCAGTCTCGCCGCCAGGCGCGCGGTCTGGGTGGTGCTCCCGCAGCCGTCAATCCCCTCAAGAACGATGAGCCACCCGCTCACCCAGGCAGCTCCTCGGCGGGCGGCTCGTCTTCCGAGAAGACCACGTTGTCGATGAGGCGGGTGGCGCCGGCAAACGCGGCGACCGCGAGAAGGGCGCGCTCCCCAACGTCCTCCCCCTCGGTGAACGGCTTCAGTTCGTCAGCATCCGCCACTGTGACGTAGTCGACCCGGAGGCCAGACGACTCGAGGTCGTCCATGACCATCCCACGCAGTCGCGCAGCAGAGCGTTCTCCCGCACGGTGGGCGCGTTCCGCGCGGCCCAGTCCACGCGGGATGGCGCGCGCCTGCGAGCGCTCCACCGGCGAAAGATAGGCATTTCTCGAGGACAGGGCGAGCCCGTCGGGCTCGCGCACCGTTGGACAACCGATGATCGTGACGGGCAGGAGCAGATCGCGGGTCATCCGCTCGATCACCTTCAGCTGCTGGTAGTCCTTGCGACCGAAGACGGCCGTGCAAGGACCCGTAACCGCAAACAGCTTGGTAACGATCGTCGTGACACCCTCGAAATGTCCCGGTCGAGCAGCCCCACACAGATGGTCGGTCAACGCCTCCACGCGCACTCGCGTTCGCTCCCTGGCCGGATACATCGCCGCCACCTCGGGCGCGAACACGAGGCTCGCCCCGACCTCCCGACAACGCTCGACGTCGCGCTCCAGGTCCCGGGGATAGCGGTCGAAGTCCTCGTGGGGGCCGAACTGCGTCGGATTGACGAAGATCGTCACCGCGACCGCGCTCGCTCGCTCGTGTGCCGAACGAATGAGAGACAGGTGCCCGTCGTGCAGCGCCCCCATCGTGGGCACGAGCCCCAGGGCTTGTCCGCCTTGCCTCCGCGCGTCACAGGCCGCGCGGAACTGCGCAACTTCATGGATGACCTGGAGGCTCATGCGTCGTCGTCACCGGCAGGGCCAAAGGCAGGTGGCTCGCCGTGTACGAGCGCCTGCGAACCAGTCTCGGCCCCCCCCGCGAGGGGTCCAAAGCTGTGCTCGGCCGCGGGAAACGTACCACCCCGCACCTCAGCCACGAAATCGCGTGTCGCACCGGCGATCTGCTCCCCCAGCTCTGCGAAGCGTTTGACGAATTTCGGCCGAATGTCGTGGTACATGCCCAAGAAATCGTAACAGACCAACACCTGTCCGTCGCAATGGGGTCCCGCGCCGATCCCGATCGTCGGCACGCTGACGCTCTCGGTGATTCGTGCGGCGAGCCGTGCCGGTAGCCCCTCGAGCACCAGCGCGTAGACACCGGCTTCGTCGAGAGCGCGCGCGTCGGCCACGATCTGGGAAGCAGCATCGTCCGTTCGACCCTGGACCCGAAAGCCACCCATCGCGTGGACCGACTGTGGCGTCAGTCCAACGTGCCCCATGACGGGAATGCCAACCTCGACGATCCGACGGACATGTTCGGCAACGGGCTGGCCTCCCTCGAGCTTCACTGCCTCGGCCCCGCCCTCCTTGAGCAGTGTGCCTGCGGCATCCAGTGCTCGTTCCGGTGAGACCTGGTAGCTCATGAAAGGCAGATCGCCCACCACGTGGGCTCGACGCGTCGCGCGAGCGACCGCGCGACCGTGATAGCAAATCTCCTCGAGCGTCACCGGCAGCGTGCTGGGCAGCCCCTGGACGACCATCCCGAGCGAGTCGCCCACCAGCAGCACATCCGCCCCGCCCTCGTCGAGAAGGCGCGCCATCGTGGCGTCATAGGCAGTCAGCATCGCGATCTTCGGGCCAGCGCGCTTGCGGGCGCGGATCTCAGGGGCGGTGATCTTCTCGAGAGACATGAACCAAACGGACTCTAGCGGGCGGGGGACCGGCCCGCACGTCAAATGGCTGGAACGCCCGCCGGAGCCACGCCCGGTCCGTCCTCTCGACAGACCCTCGCCCCGGTCACAATGAGCAGTACTGGCGGCGCCACACGCCCTGGACCAGATTTCTGGTCCCGCCACCGTATAATGAACCAGCAACATGCCGCCATCGACCCCACAGACGGCGCTCTTCCAGACCCGATTCCGGCACTGGGCCAACCGGGTGCGCCGCCGGCTCCTGGCCAGGCGGGTGCTCTCGGGGATGGCCATCGGCCTCGTGGCGGCCGGGGCCGTGGCGGCGCTCATGTGGTGGTGGAGAATCGACAGCCTCCGACCTTGGGCAGCCGCGGCAGGTGCCTTGGGCGGCGTGGTGGGCTGGGCGTTGGCCATGGGTGCGCGCTGGTCGGACGAGGAGGTCGCCCTATTTCTCGATGCTCGCCTGGAAGGGGATGAGAGCATCAGCACCGCCGTGCAGCTGGCGCCCGGTGAGGGGGATGCCGCGCGCGCTGTCGTCCTCGACCGTGCGGCCACGCTGCTGGGAGAAGCGCCCGCGGCGCGCGCGCGGCCACGTGTCTGGCGGTATGGGCACATGGCCGCTCTGCTGGGCGCCGGCCTGGTCGCGTGGCTCAGCTGGATCCCACTGCCGGCGACTCCGCCGCCCCCCACCCCCCCGCCGGGGGCCGAGACGGTGCAAGCCACGGAACTTGCCGGCCTGGAGAAGATCGTCGCGCTCGAAAGACTCGAGGCACGCGACCCCGAGCAGCGACGGCGACTCGACGCAATCGCGAAGCAGGCGCGGGAGCTTCGCGAGCAGCTGACTCAGGGCGTGGAGAAGCGGGAAGCGCTGGCGCGCATCGCGAAGCTGCGCGACGAGATCGCCGCCGAGCAGATGCGGTTTGGCGACCAGCGCAACCGGGCGGGACTGGCCGCCGCGATCCGCAAGTTGCAGAGCGACCCACGACTCAAGGGCGCGGCTGAAGCGCTCGGGAATGGCGACCTCACCGATTTCGATCGGGAGATGCAGGAGCTCGCCAACCAGGCGGAGGAAGAGGACCGCGACGCCGCGCGCGAAGCCCTCGAGGAAGCAGAGCAGGCGGCCCGCGATCGAGGAGCACAGGAGCTCGCCGACCTCCTCGAGCGGCAGCAGCAAGCGTTCGAGCGACAGGAAGCCCGCGGCGAGGCGCTCCGCGAGCTCGCACGCCAGCTGGAAGACGAGCTGGGCGAGGACGCACTCGAAGACCTTCGGGAGTTCGGGGATCATGGCGACCCGGAGGCGCAGCGCCGCCTCGCCGAGGCGCTCGAGAAGGCGCTGGAAGGCCTCACCAGCGAGGAGCGCCAGCGCCTGGCGGAGCGACTCCAGGAGCGGCTGGACGACGGCAAGGTGCAGCCCCTCACCAAGGAGCAGCTCGAGGCACTCAAGCGGCAGCTCGAGGACGACTCGGGGCAGCAAGAGCTCGAGGAAATGCTCCGCGATCTCGCCAAGCCAGGAGCGGGCGAGGACGCCCAGCGGCAACAGGGACTGGACGAAGCTGAGCGCGGGGGAGCAGATGCACAGCGCCAGCTCGGTCTGGTTCCGGTCCCCAGCCCAGGCGGTCCGCAGTCGGGCGGAAATCCCGGCGATCCGCGCGACGGCGATCCGCACGGAACAGGAGGCCCCGGCGAAGGGGGCGACGAGGGCAACCACGAAGGCAAGACGGAACGGGTCGAGGACGGACAGCTACGCGCCAAGGCGAGACCCCGCCTCGATCCATCTGTTCCGCTGCGAGGTGGAACGTTGGGGCGGGCACCGGGCGGTACCGGCGAAACCGCCAACCAGCACGGAACGGGAGCTCTGGGCCAGGTCGGCAACGCAGAGCTCGAGTCCGTCGAGCGCTCCGAGGTACCTCAGGAGTATCGGGAACAGGTCGGCCGCTACTTCCAGCCCTGAAAGCGCCAGCTCGGCACCGGATTGCGCGCCGCTTCGTCGCCAGATTGGACCAACCGGGCGGAACCCACCATTCGCACCGCACCGCGTCTGGTTCGGGCGTTCGGCGGGCCTTTCCCTGCAGACTGCCCGCCTGTTCGCACCGTCTCCCCCGATCGGCCACACGCCCGATCCGACTCGCTACCGTTTTGCGCTACGCTCGCCCGGAGCTCCCATGACTGACGCCAGCAGCTTCGAGACTCGTCTCCGCCAGGCTCGTGAAACCAGCGAGCAGCTCCGCAGCGCCATCGCGACAGTGGTCGTCGGTCAGCAGTCCGTCGTCGACCAGGTCCTCTGGGGGCTCGCGGCAGGAGGGCATGTACTGCTCGAAGGGGCCCCCGGTCTGGGCAAGACGCTCCTCGTCCGCACGCTGGCATCCTGCCTCAGCCTCGACTTCTCCCGCATCCAGTTCACCCCCGACCTGATGCCCAGCGACATCACGGGCACCAACGTACTGATCATGGACGCTCGGGGAGGAGCCACGGAGCGCTTCGAGCTCCACCGCGGGCCCATCTTCGCGCAGGTGGTGCTCGCCGACGAGATCAACCGGGCCACCCCCAAGACCCAGAGTGCCCTCCTCGAGGCGATGCAGGAGCACTCCGTCACCATAGCGGGCAAGCGACACGTCCTGGACGAGCCCTTCTTCGTGCTCGCCACCGAGAATCCCATCGAGATGGAGGGCACCTACCCCCTCCCAGAAGCCCAACTCGACCGTTTCCTGCTCAAGGTGCTGGTACCCTCTCCAAGCGAAGACGACCTCACGGCCATCGTAACGAAGACGACGGGTCACCAAATCGCCCCCCCCAGGGCCGTCGTGACCCATGCGCAAGCGATTCATCTCCAACAGTTGTGCCGCGACATCGCCGTGGCGGATCCGGTAGCCCGATACGCCGCGCGGCTCGTCGGAGCGAGCACCCCGGACCACCCCCGTGCCCCCGATCTCGTCAAACGCGCGCTCCGCTACGGAGCGGGGGTGCGAGGGGCGCAATCGCTCGTGCTCGCGGCTAAGGCGCTCGCGTTGCTCGAGGGGCGCGCGCAGGTCGCTTTCGGTGACATCCAGGAAGTGGCTCTCCCCGTGCTGCGCCATCGACTGATTCGCAGCTTCGAAGGCGAGGCCGACGGGATTACCACAGACCAAATCGTCACCGAGCTCATCGCGCAAGTGCCGACGCGACCCGAGCCGGTGGAGCGTGTCATCAAGGAAGGTTGACACCGTGAGCTGGACGCTCCGAGTGCTCGTCGCCGCCGTCCTGTCCTGCCTCGCCGCGAGCGCGGCAGCGCAGGGTGGAAAACCGCACTCACCAGTCACTCTCGACGGCGTGCAAATCCTCGGAACCGGCACCCCCACCCACCCAGGGTGGTTCTCGTGCAGCCTCCGCGTCACCAATGCGAGCAGTGAACCGGCAGAGGGCACCGTCGAACTCATCAGCAAGCACCTGGCGTGGTCCAGCGACTCGAGCCACTTCCAAACGCGAGCCCCATTCGCCGTCCCTCCTGGCGGGAGCGTGGTGCTGCAACTGCCGACCCACGGCTTCTACGAGTCACCCCCGGCGCTCCGCGCCGAGGCTCGCGACAGCTCCGGCAACCTCATCGTCGGCATCGACCTGCCCGACCCGCGCCCTGCCGATCCGCTGCTCTTCAGCCTCGCAATTCCCACGCGGGTCACTCCCTGGCTGCGAGGCCATCCGCTGCAGCTGGCTGCTCGACATGGCTCGCATGGCGGCTATGACCTGCCCACCCTGGACGTCGGGACTGCGCAGGTTCAAGCAGCGTCAGGTGAGCTCATCCTGCCCGAGCGCGCAGCCGGGTACAGCAGCGCCACCCTGGTACTGGCACCGAGCATGGCCCTCTCTCGCGCCAGCGACCCCCAACGTCAGGCGCTCGCCGACTGGGTGCTATCCGGCGGGGCCCTGGCGATCGCGATCAGTCGTCCCGAAGACCTGCGCTCCCCTCTGTTGAAGTCCCTCGTCGGAGGAAGCCCAGAACCTACCGGTGCCCCCTCCGTGCTCCGAGCCCCCCGGGCTTTCATCGTCGCTCCGGAAACGCCCGGCTCCAGAGCGCCCACCCGCAAGCTCGCCAGCCCCAGCACGACGGTCGCACCAACGCTGATTGGCTACGACGGGGGGAACCTCCGTGCCAGTCCGTGGGGAGCTGCCGCGACCTACGGACTCGGGGAGGTGCACCTGCTCGGCTTCGACCCCACCGTCGAAGAGGTCGCCAACGACCCGTGGGTCCACCTCCAGCTGCAGGACCTGATCCGCCACGCTTGGAATCGGAAGCTCCACATTGCGCTGCCCCATGGCGAGACCGCGCTCGACACCCACGAGACTCGCGAGATCCGCCGACTCCTGGACCCCAACGAGAGTTCACGCTGGTCCATCGCGGTCGCCACCCTCATCCTGTTGCTCTATTCCGTGCTCGCTGGTCCGCTCAGCTTCCACCTCGCCGCTCGTCGGCAGCAGCCACTCCGGGCGCTCTGGCAACTGCCGATCTGGTCCTTGCTGACATTCGCCATCATCGTCGGCCTGGGTGTGTTGGCAAAAGGGCTCTCCGGGGAAGCCCGTCACGTGGCCCTGGTCGAGGTCGGCGCTGGAATGAATCGCGGAACCGTCACGCGCTTTCGTGCCTTCTATTCCCCCGCGTCGAGCAAGCTGGCCATCAGTGCAGCAGAGTACGGAAACGTCCTCGACCTGGCGGGCCCCGATCAGGCAAGTGAGCGCGTGCTCGTCGTCGATCGCGACGGGGCACGCCTTGAAGGATTTCGCGCCAAACCGTGGCAAACAGTGCTCGTTCGTGAAGATGGATTCACCCGCGTCGGCGAAGGCGTTAGCCTTGTCGCCGCGGGTCGCGACTTGATGATCAAGAACCGCACCGGACGCGACCTGGTCGGAGTCCTCGTGCGAACTCCCGAAAACGCGACCCGGTTCTTCGCGCGCGTGCCCGACGGAGCGTCGGTCGCAGCCTCCAGCGGCGAGGCAATCAGCGGGCTGGGTTCGACCCGGGGATTTGGGGTCGGAATGGTGTTCAAGCAGTTGAACGAGACGGAGCCAAAGCTGGGGGAGGTCTGGCAAGCTCTCCAGACCTATTGCGACCACAATACTATCTGGTGGCCGGAAGGGGTGCCGACCTTGATCGCGCAGCTCGCCGGCGGAGAAGGCGCCCAGCAGGACAGCCAACTGAAGCTCACCGAAGACCGTGTGCTGGTGCGGGTGGTTGGCTTTGGGGGGCGTCCGTGACCCAACCCGACCCGACCCCGACCTCCACAGGACCGGCGCTCCTGGCGGTACCCACGCGTCCGCACCCTGCTATCCGCATCCGGCACCTCTGGCATCGCTACGGCACGTTCGACGTCGTCCGCGATGTCAGTTTCGAGGTCCAGCCAGGCGAGATCTTCGGCTTCATTGGTCCGAACGGGGCGGGCAAGACCACCACCATCCGCGTCATGGCTACCCTCCTCGAGCCGATGGCGGGACGCGTGGAGATCGACGGTGTGGACGTCGCGATCGACCCCGACTATGTGCGCAAGATCATCGGGTACATGCCCGACCACGCCGGCGTTTACGAGGGGATCACGGTCCGCGAGTACCTCGAATTCTTTGCCGATGCCTTCGGGGTCGTGAACATCGGGGTCGTGGATGCGGTGATCGAGCTCACCGATCTCGGCAATCTCCAGAATCGACTCGTGTCAGCGCTGAGCAAGGGCATGAAGCAACGCCTCCAGCTGGCCCGCATTCTGCTCCATGACCCGAAGGTCCTGATCCTGGACGAGCCCGCCAGCGATCTCGATCCCCGCGCCCGGATCGAGATCCGCGATCTGTTGCTCGAGCTGCGCGACTTGGGCAAGACCATCTTCCTCTCGAGCCACATCCTCACCGAGCTCAGTGACGTCTGCACATCAGTGGGAATCCTCGAAAAGGGTCAGCTGCTCGTATCAGGCCCCATCCACGAGATCTCCGCCCGCCTGGAAGGCCGGACCGCCACGCCCGCGGTGCCATCTCCCACGACAGAGCCCGGGCGCGCCGAGGCCCCTCCAGCCACGACCTGGCTGGGCTCCAGGCCCGTCGATCCCGAAAAGTCCTCTCCACCGACATCCGCCATGCCACCGGCGCCACTGATGATGGGGGCCAGCGCCACGAGCGCCGGCGTGCCTCTCCCCACCGCCACCCGGAAGCGACTCAAGCTGCGCGTACTTGGCGACGCAGAGCCCATCGTCCCCCTGATCGCCGGCGGAGGCGGCGTTCAAGGAGTGGAACCGGGACGCAACGGCCAACTGCTCATCCACTACGCGGGGGACGACCGTTTCGTAGCCGACGTCGTCCGCCATCTCGTGGCGAACGGGGTGGGAGTCGTCGGCGTCGAGCCCGAGCGCAACGAGCTCGAGCGCATCTTTCTCGAGGTCACCAAGGGGGATCTCCAGTGAGCGCGCAGACCGGACGTCCCAGCATCGCCCGTCCCCCGCCCTCGTCGCGCCCCCTGGACCGCGCGAGGGTCCAACTCCAGCGTCTCGGCTCCGACCCGAATCCGGTCTGGATGCGAGAGCTTCGCCAGTCCGCGCGCTTGACCCGAACGCCCATCATCCTCGCAGTCGTCACTTCCATCATGACGCTCCTGATGGCGTCCATTGGAGGCATCGTCAGTGTCACGACCGAGCCGGCAAAGGTCGGGGTGGCACTCTTTCACACCTTCTTCTCTCTGGCCTTCTTCGTCGTCACATGGATTGCACCAGCCGTGGCAGCGAACTCCATTGCCGCGGAGCGCGGTGGGAGAACCTGGGAAGCGCTACTGCTCACCGGTCTCGGTTCTCCCTTGATCGCCCGCGGCAAGTTCATGGCATCACTGACCTATGTCGGCATGTATGTCGTCATGCTGGCGCCAGTCGGGGCGCTGCCGTTTCTCTTTGGGGGGGTGACTGCGATCGAGGTCGTGACAGGGTTCGCTCTGCTCTTCCTCTTCGCAGCCCTGAGCGTAGCGTTCGGCCTCAGCGTCAGCTCCGCGTTCAACAACTCCGCCGTGGCCATCCTCGTCACGCTGCTGGTGGTGGGTCCGCTTTCCCTCCTCGCCTACTTGGGTCTCGGAATCGGCCTGTCCAACGCCGCCCACGCCATCTGGCCCGCGGTCCCAGCCTGGGCTCCCGTGTGGTTGCCAACCGCGTACGCGCGAGCGGACTACGGGGTCGAGTACCTCGCCTACCTTCTCGCAACCCCCCTCGTCGTGACACTGCTTCCCGCCTGGCTCTTCTACGAGGTCACCAATGCCAACATGGCAAGCCCGAGCGACGATCGATCCTCGGGGCTGCGACGCTGGATGTTGGTCGCCATTCCCACCACCGCGGCAGGGTTTGCCGCCTTGAGCTTCGCGGCGGCAGGGCACTGGTCGATGACCGCCTGGGGAATGACCCTGACTGGGTTCGTCCTGCTCGTCGTCACGTTCATGATTGCCGGCGAACCTCTCGGTCCTTCTCGTCGCGTTCGAGTTCACTGGGAGCGCGCCCGCGCCGGCGGAGCACGTCGATTCCTGGGTCCTGGAATCTTGCGGGCGGCAACGCTGCTCGTCATCCTCGGGCTGGCCGCGATCACCGTCGAAGTCGGTTGCGGAACGCTCGCCATAGTAAATCGAGGGGGACCGAACCTTGACGACAACATCCTACGAACGCTGTACACCGGCATGTACGTGGCGGGGTTCCACGTCTTCTTGGTTGGCTTCACGGCCTTCGCCCGGTCGCGCGCGAAGACTGGCGCCACCCCGCGACTGCTCCTGCTTGGAGCGCTGTTTCTCGCCATTGTCGGACCGTGGATCGTCATGGCGATCGGCGGGATGATCACTGACGGGAGCGACGCCATCTTCGTCCTCGCCGCGCCCTCCCCCACCTACGTCTGGTTCGTCGTCTACGACTGGGTCGGAAGTCCTCGCGCCGGACTCGACCTCATTCTGCTCGCCGGAGCATTCTGCTCACTGGGCTGGGCGGTGCTGGGATTTGGCCTCCTCGGCGCCGCCGGACAGCGCACCCGCCGGCTCATCGGTGAGCACCGCCGCGCGCTGGCCAAGGTGGAGTCCATGCTGGCGGAGGACGACGCGCGCGACACCTCCGTGTCGCCACCACTCGGGCCACTGGTCCCATCATGAGAGCAGCCTCCGAGGTCCTCGACGCGAGCTTCGTACAGCAACTGGAGGCGATTCGCCGCCGTCTGGAGGTGCGCGCCCGATCGGGAGGGGCCGGAGACCGCGTCGCCCGCCGTCGTGGCGGCGCTGCGGAGTTCCAGGAGCACCGCGCCTACACAGCAGGGGATGACCTGCGTCGCGTCGACTGGGCCGCGTTCGCACGGACAGGGGAACCCGTGGTGAAGCTCTTCCGAGCCGAGGAGGACAGCCTCTTCCGCGTCCTCCTCGACGCGTCCGCTTCCCTCGGGTTTGGAGATCCCACCAAGATCGGCATCGCACGGCAGCTTGCTGCCGCGC
>JBNLDK010000122.1:0-44556 GCA_050304295.1 Polyangiaceae bacterium | reverse complement strand
GCGCTCCGCCCGTCGGCGCTCCGCCCGTCGGCGCTCCGCCCGTCGGCGCTCCGCCCGTCGGCGCTCCGCCCGTCGGCGCTCCGCCCGTCGGCGCTCCGCCCGTCGGCGCTCCGCCCGTACCTGTCCCGCCCGTACCGCCGGTGCCCGGTGGGACCTCGCAGTCCGCAGGCGTGCCCAGGGCCGTCGTCTCCAAGACGACCACCCCGTCGTAGCAGTTCAGCACGTTGACCTCGCCAGCCCCCTCCGCCAGCAGCGTGGCGTCCACGCCGCAGCCTTGTCCGGCAAAGCCAACCTGAAAGCCACTCTGACCGTGGAACTCGATCCCCTGAATGGAACCGCACCCGCTGCAATCGGCGAACAATCCGAGCGGCAGCACGTGGCTCCCCGCCGCCGGGCTGCCCTGAAGCTGGACTCCTCCCCGAGGCTGACAGCCGCTGTTGAGATACTGAATGGAGTCGATCCCGCACTCGTTCCAGCTGGGATTCCCGCCGTTGGGGAGAGTGACGATCAACTCGACCTGCGACTGACCGGATCCGTCGTCCGCGTCCACCTTCGCCAGCTCGAGCTGGCAGTTTGGCCCGTCATAGATCTGCACGCGCCCCGCACTCAGCCCCACCGTGTCGGACTCATCGCCACGGGAGCAGGACAGCACGAGCGTCCCCGCCAGACCCGAGCAGAAGACCGCGAACCACGTTGAACTCGTCATCGCCAACCTCATGAAGCAACCTCCGGCAGTCGAGTAAGCAACATCCAGGCGCTGGCGAAAACCCCGGCGACCGCCATGGGGGTTCGATTGGGGGTTTCATGTATTCAAGAAAACTACAGCCAAGACACCCTGACCCGTCGCCCGGCCTTTGTTCGTTTTCACGCTTACTCGGCTCGTTTTTCCCTCTTCCCACACGGGCAACCGCCCCGTGATACTCGCCACAGGCCGCCGGGCACGGTAGAAGGATGAACGATGTCTCGCCGCGCAGAACCGAGCCCGGATCCGTCGTTGGAGGAGGCGCTCGGCCTCCCGTCGTTCGCCGACGAAGAGCCGCTGCCATCGTTCGACGACACTGCCCCGCCGACCCCAGCCGTGAAGCAACCACGCTCGGTGCCACCGCCAGTACCCCCGGCTCGCTCTGCCCCCCCAGGTGGCCGGCCTGCGGCCCCAGGCGGCTCGATCCCACCTCCGCCGCCAGTTCCACCGCCGCGGTCAGTTCCCCCGGCGGCACGATCGGTGCCCCCCTCAGCGCCGTCAGCGCCGCCGCCCGTGCGCTCGGCACCGCCGCCGGCACCGTCGGCACCGCCTCCAGCCAGGTCGGTTCCCCCCGCGCGCCCGTCGGCGCCCGCTCCCTCGACCCCTCCACCAGCACCTTCCACGCCACCTCCGACCCGATCGGTGGCCCCGCCCGCCACTTCGGTAGCGCCAACCACCACGCACGAGGCGAATGCGGTGGAGCTCGCGCCCGAGGTCGAACCCGAAGTGATCCCGGAGCCCGCGAGCCCGCCTCCGTCCCCGTCGGCTGCGTCGAGAGCGCCCACGATCTACACCCGACGACCGCCACCAGCTCCCAAGCGCAACCCGCTGGGCCTGATCGCTGGCGCCGTGTTGCTGCTGGGCGCAGGAGTCGTCGGGGGCCTCGCGATCCCGAATCAGATGCTCGACGGGATCGTCCCGGAAGGGTGGCTCCCCGAAGCCACCGCGGACACGGCGAGCGTCCCGCCAGCGGCGAGCGCCAGCGCGTCCACGGCGCCTTCGGCGAAGCCCGAGGCTGATGCGGAGCCCGAACTCTCTCGCGAAGAGCTGGCAGCGGCGGGCAACCAGGACGCCATCAAGGAGCTCGAAGCGATCGCCGACACCAAGCGTACGCCGGTCCAGAACGCAGCTCTGGCCCGTGGCGAGGTCGCCCATCGGCTCGCCGAACTCGAGAAGCTGGGGAAGCTGCTCGCGAAGAACCCCGACCTGGCCGACGACGAGGGGACAATGGTCACCCTCCTCGAGTATGCCCGCGATCCCCACACCACTTTCGCGGCCCAAGAGCTCATCGCCTCGCTGAAGAACTCCGCGGCGGTCGATCTCCTGTTCGAGATCTGGACCGGCGTGCGAGATCGTACGCCGGCCACGGTGCTCGCCGAGCGCCTCGTTACCAGCGAGGCGGTGCGCCAACACGCTTCGCCGGCGCTGGCGGTCACCCTAGAGCTACGCGAAGTCGAGAGCTGCGAGGAGGTCATGCCCCTCATTGAACGCGTGGGTGAGGTGGGCGACGCCCGCGCCATCCGATCCCTGGCCAAGCTGACCACCCGACGCGATTGTGGGGACAGCGGCGCCGAGGAGTGTTTCGCGTGCCTCAAGGAGCGGGAGAACCGCAAGACCCTGGCGGCCGCTGCGCTAGCTGCGCAGAAGCGCGAGCCGCCAAAATTCTAACCGCAGCGCTCACCCCGGAGGGCCGCTATGGGCCGCCGAGCACCGGCCACCCTTCCGGGTCCCAGGTCATCGGAGAAATCCGCAGGGTCGCTCGCCCCGCCGCATTCGCGTCGTACGAGTGGTAGACGTTGTAGTCGCGGCCTCCGGTGGAGAGGATGGTGTTCGCGCCGACTCCACGCCACCGCTCATTGCCCTGGAGCAGAAGGGTGCCGCCACCGGCGAGCATCTCGACCCCGGCCCGATCGCGATAGGGACCGAGGACCTGATCCCCTCGTCCGACGCGGATGTTGTAGGTGCTACTGACTCCCTGACAGCACCGATCGAACGACACGAAGAGGTAGTAGTACGGTGCCCGGTACAGCAGAAATGGCGCCTGGATGGCCGGGTTCTCGGGCGTTCGTGCCGCCAGCGAGTACAAGGCGTCACCCTGTCTTTGCCCACTCGCGTCCAGCGGGATGATCTTGATCCCGCTGCCGAAGCTGCCGAACACCAGCCAGCGCTCCCCGTTCGGATCCGTCACCGCGTTGGGGTCGATGGCGTCCCAGTCATCGACGTCGTCACCGCCGACATCCGAGCAGATGACGGGGCCTCGATCGGTCCAAGCGATGGGCAGCGCCAGCGACTCGGCTGTCGCGTGGCCGATACACGATCGCCCACTGCCGAACGTCGAGGCCGCATAGTAGAGGTGGTACTCACCACCAGCAAAGGACACGTCTGGAGCCCAGAGGTCGGTGGCCTCCGGAACACGGTCCGCGATCCATGCCGGATTCTCCTCGAACACGGTGCCCGCCTCGTCCCAATACCGCAAGTCCTCGGACACCTTCATCCGAAGCCCCGCTCCCGTGTAGAACAGGGTGAAGCGCCCGGCGGCCTCAATCACACAAGAATCGTGGGTCTCGAGGTCCCCGGACAGGGGAAGCGCCGCGACCCCCGTCGGCGCTCCCCCCCCGTCGGTCCCCCCCGTCGGAGCGAGCCCCCCTGCCCCCCCTCGTAGCGACCCGCCATTCACTCCTCCGGCCGCGACTTCGCGACCCGCCGCCGCGGTTCGATCGATCGCCACAACGTCGGGTGGGACGGAACAGCCCAGCACGACGAGCACCGCCGGACCCACCGTCAGAGGGACCGCCAACTGGCGCGGCGCCCGTCGCCACACCACCAGCGTCCCGCTCCCACAGTCAGCGTTGTCGGGATCCCTCACGCAGCGACCTTGCCTGAGCACTCCCGGGATAGTCACGCACGAATTCCTCGCTCGCCCGCTGCGCCTCGGTCGTTCGACCCAGCTGGCGCAGGGCGCGGATCCGCCCGTAGCGTGCCTCCTGGGTGAGCGCTCCCCCGCCCACGAGATAGCCATCGAAAGAACGCAGAGCCGCGGCCGGGCTGCCCAACTGGGACAACTGCAACTCTCCCAGCGAGACGAGTGCCGCGCGGGCCTCCGCGCTGTTCGGGTGGACCTTCAGTAGCTGCTGGTATGCCGCCCCCGCCTCCCGATACCGGGCTGAGCTCCGCAACTCGCGCGCCCGAGCCAGTAGCTCATCGGCAGTCGGCACCGCCACCGGGACCGCGTTCCGGTGAGCACCACTCGGGTTCACTGCCGGCGGTGCCAGCGCCGCCGGCGGTGGCACCGCCTCCAGCACCGGCATGCGACTGACGCGCTCCGCACCCTTGACCACGAACCGCTCCCGATGGGGTACCAACCCCGACCGTGTGACCGTGAGCGCGTGCTCACCCCGGCCCACCAGAATCGACACTGGTGACGCCCCGAGCACGATTCCATCCAGCTCGATGGTGGCTGCCTCGGGCTGGGCAACGATGTCCACCGGCGCCACGGCACCCTCGGCCCACAGATCGGCCGCCTCGATCAACCGCGCATCCCGATGCCAATCCGTACCGGTCGTCTCAGTCCGACGGATCTTGCCGGACGCGATGATGGCACCCGCTGGTGCATGCAGGTCCCGGATCGAGCCCGTGGTGGTCTCGAGCTCGACGACCCCCCGGTGCACGCGTACCCCAACCCCACCATCGCCCAGCCGCTCCACCGCGAATACCGTCCCCTTCGCCGTGACTCGACCCTGTGGCGTGTCGACGCTGAATCGCACTCCCGGTGGCTGGCGGTCGAGGCGGCAGACGACTGCGCCAGACTCGAGCATCAGTCGGCGATCGCGATCGGTTGCGACGAGACGGACCTCGGTATCCTCGCCGACACATGCGGACGATCCCTTCGCGTAGGACAGGCACGCCCGACCCTCGCGAACTCGCACCACGTCGCTGGCCCGCAACTCGGCTCCCGCGGATGCCTGAGCGCCGCCCACCGCCACATCCCCCGCCACGAGGACCAGGCTCACCCGGGCTTCCGAGGGAGATTCGTTCCCCGACGTCGGACGCGGGTCCTGCTCTGGCGAGGGGACTGCCCGCCAGACCACTGCCGCGACAGCGGCGGCGGCCACCGCCCCGGCACCCGCTAGCCCCCAGCGCCAACCCGAGCGCCTCTCGAAGCGAGACCTCCGCGGTAGCGGCTCGAGGCTGTGCGGTGGCTCCGAACGGTCCTCCAGTGACTGGCTCAGCGTCAGCCACACGCGCGCTTCGGCCGCGCAAGTGGCGCAGGTGACCACGTGCTCGCGCTCGAAACGCCGGTCGGCGTCGGACAATGGGTCCCCAATGGCGACGCGATCGGACAGCTCGACCCAACGCTCGCAATCGGATTGCTTCATGAAGGGCTCCTCTGCTGTGCGGGCACCGCGATCAGCTCGCGACGGATCGCCTGACGAACCTGCCGCCGTGCCTGCAGCAGGCGGTCCTTGACCGTGTTCGGAGACGCTCCGGTGATCTCGGCAATCTCAGCCACCGAGTATTCGAGAACATGCCGGAGCACGAGCGCGGTGCGCCGGGCCTCGGGCAACTCGGACAGATACTCGAGGATGGGCCGGGGTAGCGACGATTCGAAGCCCGACTCGTCCGCGACCAGCGCCACCACCTCGACCTCCGCCTCTGCTCGCGCCGCGCGCACCCGCCGCTGCCGCGCATGCCGAATTGCCGTTCGTACCGCGATCCGGTCTGCCCATGCATTGAGACTGTCGCCGCGGTAGGTCGGCGCGGACTTGAGGATCTCGAGGAGGATGCACTGGGCGGCATCCTCGGCGTCCTGGGGGTGGCCCAAGATGGCCCGGGAGATGGTGCGCACACGACGGCGGAGCAGCGCCACCAGGTGCTCCTGAGCCGCCAGATCGCCCGCCCCGGCCCTCGAGACCAGCTTCAGCTTCTCGTTCCGTTCCGGTTCGCTCGCCAACGGTGGTCCCTTCGGATCTCTCTGGAGCTGCTGCGGCAAGGCCTCGGCCGCCATGCCAGTGTGGATCAGCCAACCAGCTCGGACGAGTCCACGAGCTCCGCTGGCCGCTCGGCAGGGCACGGGCGAACCCCGGGACGGTCGTGCGAACTGTGGGTGCAGTGGGCCTGGTCGCGTGAATCGGGCGGATCTTCCAGCTACGGAATGTCGATGGCGACGCCCAGGTGAGCGCGGGGTCGTACTCGAAGCGGGGAAATGATCGGGGTTTGAACCTCCCCCCCAACGACATACTCGAACCGGTTGAGGACGAAATCGGCCCCGCCTGAGACAAACAGCGACCAGCGTGGCGCCGGGGCCCAGCCCAGTCGCAGGCGAGTCGAGGCGGCCCACGACCAACGCGTCTCCTCTCGTGTCCGCTCGAAAGGCTCGGCCGCGGAACCGGTGCGCCGGCGGATCGGATCGACCACGACCGCCCCAGTGGCACGAAAACTCGTCCCCCAGCCGAGGGGTCGCTCCCAACCGATCGATACATCCGCGGGTCGCCTGGCGATCTCGAGCGTTACACGATCAGCCACGAAGTCGGCGGGAGGCAACCAGGTGTACCCGATGCCGAACACCCAAGGCATTCGCACCGGACGCCAGGCGACTGAACCGAACAGCCCACTCTCCCAGCCCAGCTCGGGCGCGTAGAGACCTCCCGAATAGGCGAGCGCAAGCTGCACCCGAAGCGTGCGCTGCGGCGGGACGGGAGGCGGCGCGCGCTCGAGAGGCGCGGCAGCGACGGGCTCGGGGCCCTCGGACCGCTCGAACGGCTCGTCGGCCCGCTCGAGCAGCGCGCTCGCCGCCGATCGCACCACGACCGCCACTTCCTCGAGGCTCGCCGCGTCGAGATCAGCGACGGGGATCCGGCGCTCCCGCAGGCTAGCGCCCGCGGGCTCGTAGAAATGGACCACCAGCGCTTCGGGCGTGCCCTCGATCCAGACGAAAGCCAGGACCCGACGACCGCTCGGGCCAGCGGCCGCAGCATCCCGACCGATGGCAGGTCCGCGGGAGAGCTGGACCCGGATCCCTAGCTCCGCGAGCTGGCTGGTCAGGGCGTCCGTCAGGCGCTGGGAAGGAACGGGTAACGATGCTTCGGGAACGATCACCACCACGGTGTACTCGGACGGCTCGGCAAGCACCGGCGAGGCGAGCAGAACCGCAGCAGCCAGCCACAAAGCGCGAGCCCAGCTGATCCCCGGTCCTGCCACAGCCAGAGAACCTACTGCCCGCCCGGAGAGGTGGCGACCCCAAATGGCGCCGTCGGGACAACCCGAGCGCCAGATCTCCTGGGTGTACCTCGCCAGCTCGATGCAAACTGTAGACCCTGGGCCGCTCGACAGAAATCGCCACCCGACATGCCTTCAGCAGACCACTCAGCCTTCCACCAGTGCACGTCGTTCCCGTTCACCGCGCAGCGGGGCCTCCCGTCGCGAGGGTAAGACTCGAAAGAAGTAGCCTCCATGAGCACCCCCAGGATGACCCGAGCCCAGCAGCGCGTACTCCGTGCGACAGCGATCTGCACGCTGGCGGTCGGCGCCGCCTGCAGTGCCGAACCCCGAGCAGAGTCTAACCCTGCGAGCACTGGTGGGGGACCAGCATCCACCTGCCCCGACGGACAGGAGTGGTGCCACTCCACCTGCACCGTGGTGACGACCAACCGCGACCATTGCGGAGCCTGTGATGCGGCCTGTCCTGCCGAGATGGTCTGCGCCGAGGGACACTGCGCTAGCGCCTGTCCCGAAGGAACCGCCAACTGCGACTCGGGATGCGTCACACTGGCAACCGATCCGCTCCACTGTGGCGCCTGCGCGAACGCCTGTGCTGCCGGCCAGACGTGCACCGCTGGCCACTGTGAATGCGCGGACGGACAGCTGCTGTGTGACGGTCAGTGCGTCGACGTCACGATGGACCCCCGACACTGCGGGGCTTGCGCGGTCGCGTGCGGGAATGAACAGTCCTGCACGAACGGCACTTGTTCGTGCCCCGCTGGGGAGGAGTGGTGCGCGGGCACTTGCACCGCAACGTCCACCGACGCGCGGCACTGTGGATCGTGCGGGACCGCCTGCGCTGCCAGCGAGCGCTGCGTCGCCGGCGCGTGCGTCGGCGGGAGCGGTGGCACGGGTGGGACCGGAGGCACGACTACAGGCGGTGTTCCCACGGGAGGCACCGCCTCCGGGGGCGCCGACGGAGGTGCCGGGAACCCGCCGGTCGGCGGTGGTTCCACCGGCGGCGCCGCCAGCGGGGGCACGCCACCAACAGGCGGTGCCGATACCGGTGGTGCGCCAGGCGGGAACGGCACGGACTACCTCTGCGACGTCGGCGTATGGGACGGCAGCTCCCCGGAGGTCCTCGACACGGGCGGGCAGTTCGCCCACGATCCCACGATCGTGGAGGCCGACGGCACCTTCCACCTCTTCTGGACCGGCAACAACGTTCCCCACGCGACCTCCCCCGACCTGCGCCGCTGGTCCAACGCGGCAGCCGTCTACGGTAGCTACCCCCCGTGGGTGAGCGAGTGGCTCGGCACCTATCCCGGGAACACCTTCAATTTCCCCTGGGCACCCGACGCCTCCTACTTCAACGACCAGTACCACCTCTACTCGTCCTTCTCGGCGTTCTTCGGCCAGAACCGCTCCTGCATCACCCACCTCACCGCCAGCGATCCCGGCGGTTCCTGGACTGATCACGGACCCGTGATCTGCACCGACGGAACCGAGCGGCACAATGCCATCGATGCGGATGCCGGGCTCGACTTCGCCGGCAACGCCTACCTCGCCTTCGGCAGCTTCTGGGACGGCATCCTGGCCTTCCCCCTCAACGCCGACGGCAGTCGCGACGGAACCGAACTGACGCGACTCGCCTGGGCCAGCCAGATCGAGGCGCCGGTGCTCTTCCGTCGCTGCGGGTTCTACTACCTCTTCGTCACCTGGGGACTGTGCTGCCCCGGGGAGGGACGGAGCGTGAACGATCTGACGTATCGAGTGGCCGTGGGGCGCTCGGAGGACATCCTCGGCCCCTACGTGGACCGGGACGGGGTCCCGATGATCGACGGCGGAGGCACTTTGCTGGTCGAAGGCGACGGCGTCGAGTGGGCGGCAGCAGGGCACAGCGACGTCGTCGTGTCCGGTGACCGGATCTTCCACCTCTACCATGCCTACCGACAGTCGAACGGGGCGGCGACGCTGCGAATCGTCGAGCTGCCCTTCGACGATGCGGGCTGGCCGGTCCCGGGCGGTCCCTGAGCGGTGGCCTCGCTGCAGCCGGCACCGGGCGCCTCGAGCGGCGGCGCGGGCGGCGTGGCCGTCGGAGGCAACGCTGGCGCACAGGGTGGGACGGAGTCGGGCGGCGCGCCCATCGGGCGATCGACAGGATGGGCGCACTGCGCGCGGTGCCGCCCAGGTCTCGCCGTGGCTAGCGTCTCACCACGAGCAGATTGGGTCGCCAGGCCACCCCGGAGCGAGTGCGGAGCAGCGTCTTCGCCATTCACGAGTCAGCGCTACAGTTCGATGCGACCGGAACGTTCGGCTCCTGCTGCGAGAGCCACGTGACGGCTTCGTCGAGAGCCACGTGGCCTTCTCGAGTGACCGACGGCGACTCCCTAGCAAAGGGCCGCTGCCCGTCCGGCACCGTGCGGACTGTTCGGCCACGATTTGCGTGAAGTCCGGCGCCGCTCGCGGCTCTCGATCGCGTGCCTGGTTGCCGGAGGGTGCTTCGCGTTGCCCGGCACCGCAGTGTAGACTGTCCACATGAAAGCTTGGTTGCGCCAGCGGCGCGCGCTTACCCTCGCGGTGGCGGGGCTGCTCCTTGGATGTGGTGACGGTACGAGCGTTTTCAGTTGCTTGGAGGGCGCACCGGACTGCCAGTGCCGGCCAAACGGGACGTGTGGCAATGGACTGAGCTGTATCAGCGGGGTCTGCCGGGCCAGCCAAACCGGCGGTAGCCCTGGAAGCGGCGGAGCTCCTACCGGGGGTGCCGGTTCGGCGGGCAGCGGCGCGACAGCAACGGGTGGCGAGGGCGCGGCGACGACGGGTGGCGCCGCGGAGACTGGCGGCGCGCCCCCCACAGGTGGAGCCCCGACCGGCGGGGTCACCCCGACCGGGGGCGCGGAGCCAACCGGAGGAGTCGATCCGACCGGCGGCGTGGGGGCCGGTGGCAGCGAGACCGGGGGCGCGCCTCCCACTGGCGGGGCACCCGGCGATTGCAGCACGACCACGATGGATCCGTGTGTGGTGATTCCCTACTACAGCGGAACACAGACGGTGGACGGCAACGGGGCCGAGATCTGCACGCTCCCGTTCTTCGAGCTCAACACGGACACCGCCGGTCACGTCCGCGTCGACCACACGGGCAGCGAGAGCCGACCCGAATCGGCCAAGGTGCATCTGGGGTGGTCCGAGGCCGGTCTGCACGCGTACATCACGGTGACCGACCCCGCGGTCCTCCCCAGCAGCAACATCGCGGAGATCTACGCCGGAGACAGTGTCGAGCTCATGTTCGCGTCGAACGCTACCGAGCTGACCGGAAACCCGGGCTCCGACCCCACGACCCATGCATCGATCGCCGCCACCCCCGGGTTGGCAGCGGCGATCTCCACGGTCAACGGCTCGGCATCCTCGTCGCCGCTGGCCGAGAACTCCTACCAGACGTCGGTGGTCGCCCCGGGATACACCATTGAGGTGCTACTCCCTTGGCCCGGAACTGCGCCGTCCTCGGGGACGCAGATCGCGTTCGATCTGGCCCTCAACTCGGCCGACGACGAGCCGGCAGATGCTGGGGACGGTCGCGACGCGCAGGCCATCCTCTACCTGGGTTCCGTCAGCAGCTCGCCCTGCGGGGATACTGCGGAACCCTGGTGCGACGACCGAACCTGGTGCACGCCCACGCTGGAGTAGGGCCGCTCCAATGCTAGCCACCGCTAACAGCCGGAGCGAGCTCGGCCTGGATTCGTTCGTCCGAGTGAACCTGAGTCGGACGACCGCCCTGGGGCGGGATGGACTCCAGGATCCGAACGGATCACTGACCTGCATACTGGCACCCGCCCGCCAGCGAGCTTCTCGACGAGTGACGAGCGAAGCCAGTCGACCCGGAGATTGACACTCACGCGACTTTTTGTTCCCTAGAGCCGGAAGACGACAGGACGGGGCGTCAGTTCCGGGCTCGCACCGCGTCGCCACTCCACCAGTCGACAATGGCCCCCTACGACTCCTGCATCTATCCCGTGTGGCGGGGGGCAATCGACGCCTACCGCTCGCTGCCCCTCGAGATGTGGGGACTGGTGGGCGTGGCGCTGCTCCTAATGGTTGGGGGACTGAGACGGTGGCCCGCCAACTGGATTGGCCGACGGATTGTCCCGTGGCTCGCCCTCTTGGCGGTGATCTCCGGGAGCATCTGGTATTCGATCCATCTCAGTTGGGTGTCGTCGGAAGCGCTCGTCACCCTGCGATACGCGGACCATCTCGCCGCCGGCGCGGGACTCGTGTTCAACGAGGGAGAGCGGACGGCGGGATACTCGAGCCTGCTGGGGGTGCTCATCGCAGCCCCCCTGCGGACGGTAGGGCTTTCGGCCCATCAGCTGGTGACCTCAGTGGGCACCGCAAGCCTCGCGCTGACCCTGCTGGCGAGTCACTGGTTGGCGCGCCGCCAGAGCCCCGAAGCCACCCGTGGCGGCTTCACGCTGACTCCACTCTTGCTTGGCGGCAGCGCCACGTTCGTCGGGTTCGCGAGCGGCGACGTGGATGTGATGCTGGGAACTGGACTCCTTCTGTGGGCACTCGAGCAGGCCGACCGCGGTCGCGCCGTGAACGCTGGCGCCTTGGCGGGACTGGCAGCGCTCTGCGGATCGGACTACTGGCTGCTCGGGTTGGCACTTGCCGCCGCCCAGCTGGGACTGCGTCCCTGGGCAGCACTGGGCCGCCAGCTCGGCACCATGGCACTCGTCGTCGCGCCCGCCACGGCGTTCAGCTGGTGGTACTTCGGCAACCCCATCCCCGAACGGTTCTATGCCTGGTCGGGAGCGAGCTGGTACGGGGGCCAGGGCACCGTCTACGCACTGTGGAGCCTCTTCGACAGCGGGGTCGTGCTCCTGATCCCTGCGCTGGTGCTCGGACACTACGCGCAGCGAGCCGAGTTCCTCGGGCGCTACCTGGTGGTGGCTAGTGGACTCCACCTCTTGTACGTGCTGATGCTCGGAGGCGACTACATTCTGGGTCGCACGCTGACACCGCTGCTCCCCGTTTGGATCCTGGTCGCCGAGGCCGGGCTTCGATTCGGGTGGGCCGCGCGCCCATTCAGCTCGCGCCGCGTCGCGTTGCGCATTCTTGCGTCGGCGGCCACGGTGCTGGCCGCCGGCGTCGTGGTCCCTCACCCCATGCTGGACTCGGGGGAAGTACAGTGCCGCCTCGAACGCCCCCCCCCGTGGAACGTTGCAGAAGCCCAAGAACGCACCACTGCGTGGCGAACGGTTGCGCAAGCGCTGGAACGGCTCTCTCCAGTCCCCCACCTGGCACTCGATGACCCGGAGCGAGCCCTGGCCACCTCGGCGCCAGTTCTGTTTCTTCCCGGCCCCACCCATCGGTCGGTCGCTCGCCACCCCTTGCACGCACGCGGCCGGGTCGGCAACGAGAAGCGGGCCACAGCGGACGTCCTGCTCGCAGCTGGTGTCGACGTGAGCGAGTCCGCCGTCTTTCCGGATCCCTACGCCTCGTTGTCGTTGGCCCGGCTCGAGCAGCACTCGCTCTATCTCCTGCAATACCGTCCCGACGTCGCAGGTGCTCTCGCGCCCCTGGCCGTCACACCAATCCCGACCCCCGAACAGCTCCTCGCCAACCTGAACCGCCCCACGGACCCGGCCACCCGGCAGTGCCACCTCTGGTTCATCGAACGCTACCTCCTCGATCCCAGTCCTGCCTCGGACCGTTCAAGGCTTGTCGCTCAGCTCGGCCTGGAGGACCCGATCGCCGAGTGGCTCGCTGCACCGGCGTCTACGGATCCGCCAGGCTGGCGGCACGTCTCGGACCTCCCTCTGCACCAGAGTTCTAGCGCCCCTTGGCTCCAGGACGGCACGGCGTTCGAGGAATGGCCGGTGCAGGAGGCCGCCGTCAACCAGGGGAGAATGCTCCCTCATTCGCCGTTCGTGAACAGCTACTCGGCGACCGCCGGCGACGGCAGCCGTGGCGTTCTGCAGTCGCCACCATTCACGATCGACGGGGATGTCCTGTCGTTCGAGGTGGCCGGTGGAAAGGATCCAGCCCGACTCCGAGTGGAGCTCCTCGTCGAGGACCGAACGGTTGCCCACACCGCGACCGGGTGCAACAGCGAGCTCTTCCGCCGAGTCCTGTGGAATGTCCGCTCGCAGCGGGGCAAGAAGGTCCGCCTGCTGATCGTTGACGACAGCAAGGATGGGTGGGGACACATCATGGTGGCAAACGTCCGACAGTTCGGGGTGGCGCCGTGAGCTGGCTCGGTTCGCTCACCAGCAAACCGGCGTCACGGATCGCCGTTGTCTCGCTGTTCGGCTGCGCCTTGCTGGCGGCCCACGCCTACTACTACTGGCCGTTCATCGTCGATGACGCGCTGATCTCCCTGCGCTACAGCGAGCGCCTCCTCCAGGGACACGGACTCACCTGGACTGATGGGGAACGGGTCGAGGGGTACTCCAACCTTCTGTGGGTACTCTCCTGCGCCGCGCTGGGCGCCACAGGAATGGATCTGGTCCTCGCCATGCGGCTGCTGAGCGCAGGTTGTGCGGCCGCCGTCATCGTGGCGATTGCCAGCCAGCGCCCCCCCCGCGACTGGTCCTGGCGGGAATTCTCCGCGCCACTGATCGGCGTCACCGTGGCGGCCTGCTCCGGGTCGCTGGCAGTGTGGGCCGTCGGAGGACTGGAGGCTCCGATGGTGGGGGCGCTGCTCGCCTGGTCCTGCGTCGCCGCGTTCCGCATTGTCGAGGCACCCGGACCCCAGCAGACCGAGCTGCAGCGCTGGCGGCGGGTGTTCCCTGCCGGCATCTTGTTGGGCCTTCTTAGCATCACGCGTCCAGACGCATTTCTGTTCGTCCCGTGCATCGCCGGGATGGTGACGGTCGTCCTGCGGTTCGACTGGCGGGCGATGGCCACGGGAATGCGACTGGGAGCGATTCCATCGCTGTTCGTCGCGGGACAGCTGCTCTTCCGCAAGCTGTACTACGACGACTGGGTTCCCAACACGGCGCGTGCCAAGGTCTCGTGGACGGAGACGCGCCTCGACGAAGGATGGACCTACGTCACGGACGGCATGTGGATCCTGTGGCCCGCGTTGCTGCTCGCGCTGCCCGCCGTCATTGCGATATTTCGGTGGCGACCCGCGCGTCGGCGCGTCCTCATCTTGCTCCCCGCGTTGCTCGCTTGGCTCGCCTATCAGATCCCAATCGGAGGGGACATCTTTGCCGGCTGGCGCCACCTGCTCGAGGCGGTCGTGCTGGTGGCGATGCTCGTCACCGAGGCCAGCGCTTGGCTCGCACGGTGGCCAGCACCGGAGCGCCACCTGCACGGATGGGCGGCCGTCGCACTCTCCGGCGTCCTATTGCTGCTGCAGCTCCGAGACGACCGCAACCAGGTCGGTGTCGGCGAGCGCTGGGAGCTGCAGGGTCCCACCGTCGGCAACTTCGTCGAGCGCCATTTCCGGCACCTCGATCCACTGGTGGGAGTGGACTCCGCCGGCTGCGTCCCCTACTGGAACAAGCTTCGGTCGCTCGATCTGCTGGGGCTCAACGATCGGTACCTGGCCCGCCATCCGCCCGAAACGTTGGGCACCAACCTCATCGGCCACGAACTCGGGAACGCCGACTACTTTCTGCAGCGGGCCCCCGATGTCTTCCACTTCGGGATCCCGTCGGATCACGGGCACCCGAAGTTCCCCGCCTCACAGGAGATGGCGAGGCGTCCCGAGTTCAAGCAACGCTACCGCCGCATCGTGATGGTTGCCGACGGGGCCCCTGCGTTGCCGGTACGGTGGTGGGTGAAGATCGACAGCGAACGCCTGGGGGTCCGCTACGAGCCAGACCTCATCACCATTCCGGGCTATCTCCTCGCTCAGGACCCGGCCGAAGCGCGCGAAGACGCGGCCGGGAACCTCGCCACGGTCGCCCGCCGGGGGCAAGCCGGCGGACTCACATTGCGCATCCCCGAGGCGGGGACGTGGCGCGCCGAGCTCGACTGGCGGGGAGTGCCCCCCCTGGTGCGGCTCGGGTCGGGGGCTCGGCCCCAATCCCCAGAAGAAGCAACCGTCGTCGTGACGCGCGAGCAGGAGCTCTTCGTGAGCATCGAGCCGTCCGGACCCGGTCTCACCTACTTGTACAAGCTACAGCTCCGCCGCGAGCCGCCACCCCCGACTCCCTGAGCCACGCTCCGGTCCGCCCGGCGAGGTGCTGCGCTCAGTCGGGGCCCGGATCGCCGCGCGCCCAACCCCATCCGCGACAACAACCCTCGCTCACGAGCACCCGGCGCAACTGATCAGGCGCGATCCTCGATGGCTGGTTGCCCTGCCCTGGTGGAAGGAGGACTGGAGCAACCGGCGCTGGATGGAATGCTTTCACATCACATCCAGCTGTTTCTGGTGCACTTCGGTCCGCGTCCTGGCAGCAAGGTTCAGTGAGCTCGCGGACCTGCCGGGGTGGCCGACAATCGCGCTCGCTCAGTGGGTCGACGAGGAAGGGGGATTCGTCGAGCTCCTCGACCAACACGCGGTGGATGGCCCCAGCCGCACACTGTCCCGGCAGAGCCACGCACTGGGATTCGCGGAATCACCCGAGTTGCGCGGCTCCAATCGAGTTCGTACCCTCCCGGGATGACCATGACAGTGGGCCCACCGACCCGGATCGGTGAGTTGGTGGACGACCACTACCGCATCGTCGAACATCTCGCAGACGGTGGCATGGCATCGGTCTACCGCGCCGAGCATGTCAACACCGGCGTCTCCTTCGCCGTGAAGATCCTGCATCCCGACCTCAGCGCCAACGCCGAGGTGGCAACCCGCTTCCAGCGCGAGGTTCAGGCGTACCGGCGCGTGCAGCACCCACACGTCGTGGTCGCGTGCGACTTCGGTCGGCTCCCGGACGGCTGCCTGTACATGGTGCTCGAGTTCACACCGGGCAGCGACCTCTGCGTGGTGCTGCACCGGGAGGGTCCCTTCGCCCAGGAGCGGGCGCTGAAGATTGCGTTGCAGGTAGCGCTGGGGTTGATCGCCGCGCACGCCGCCGGCGTCGTCCACCGCGATCTCAAGCCCGAAAACGTCATGCTCATCGCGCGTCCCGACGACCCGGATTTTGCCAAGATCCTCGATTTCGGGATCGCGAAGATGCCGGTTCGCGGCCAGCAATTGACCGTCGCCGGGAGCGTCTTCGGAACCCCAGACTACATGGCACCGGAACAGGCCAGCGGGGGAGCCATTGACGAGCGCACGGACCTCTACACGCTGGGCATCGTGCTCTATGAGATGCTGGCCGGACGAGCGCCCTTCGCCGATCGTAGCAACGCTAGTCAGGTCATCCTGGCGCAGCTCACAGAACCACCGCCCCCACTGCCAGCCGCGATCGACCCCGAGCTCGTCCAGCTGGTGCAGCAGCTGCTCGCCAAGGATCCGATCCACCGCCCCCAGCGAGCAATCGACGTCGCCTCGGCATTCCATCGCATTCTCGCGCGGCTCGCGCCGCAGCATCCAGGATTGCAGTCTCCGACGGTCTCGCGCTTCGTCAACAGCCCATCGCGTCGCCCGCCGCCCACCGAACCCGACGTCCCCGCACTGGGCACGGTCGGCAGCGAATTCCCCCCCGAAGCTCCCGTGGTACCCATCGCGCCCGCGCCGCCGCCGCTGGTCAGCGTCCCACCGATGGCGACCTCGGCGCTTCCGCCGGGTGCAGCGCCCCCGCCCGGTCCCGCAGCGCGGGTCAGCGGGCTGGTCGTCATCGCCGCCCTCGCGCTGCTGCTCCTCGTCGGAGCTGTGGCAGGCGGGCTGGTCGTCGCCGTGCTGTGGTGAGGCCCAGATGGCGTCGTTCCCCATCCCCGAGGTTGCGCCGCGACCCGGGATCCGTCAGAGCGGCCGCGCCCTCGGGGTGACGGGCCCCCTCTGGACCTTCGCCGCCATCATGCTCTGCGGCTGCGCGGGTAGCGATGCCACCACGCCCGGACCTCCCCCTCCGATCCATACGAAGAGCAACTCGAATTGCTCGGAAGTCAGCTTTGCCATCACGACGTCGATCAGCAATCGAATCGGCACCGTGGGCGTTGTCGAATGGTCAGCGAGCGCCTCGATCGAGGCAGCCTGGATCGACTTCGGTCGAGACCCGGAGCAATACGAGTTCCGGGCCCCGGTGGCCACCCTCAGCCCGACCGGGAACCGAACAGTCCTCTTGGGGATGAAGGCCGCCACGACCTATTCATTCGCGATCAACGTCGAACATGAGGGCGAGGTGTGCACGAGCGCCGTCCAGGAAGTCACGACGGGGCCCCTGCGCAACGGTCTCCCACGCGTGGTCGTGGACACCACCCGACCCGAGGAAGCCTACGGCGGCTTCACGATCGTCTGCCAGTACCTTCCCTCCACCAGCAGCGCGGGCACCCTGGGCGAGTCGGGGTGGGCGTTCATCTTCGACACGGACGGAGACATCGTGTGGTGGTATCGAAGCGACGCGACACGCGGGTGTGCGCGAGCGCGCCTGTCCTACGATGGTCAACACCTGTGGATGGGCAATACGAACGTGGGAGGCCGCAGCCGGGGAACGCTGGCTCGCGTTCGCCTCGACGGCACCGAGGAGGAGCAGTTCGCTCTCCCACGGCGGCACCACGACTTCGTGGTGATGCCTGACGAGACCATCACCTACATCGAATACGCCGCCGACGGTACGCTCGACGGCGATGGCTGCGACCTAGTTAGGCAACTGGACCCCGCGACAGGCAGGCGGACACTCGTCTACTCGGTCGCAGCCGCAAATCCCACCTGGCGAGGGGAATGCCACTCGAACGCGATCAATTGGTGGCCGGAAGCCGAACTCTTTACGGTCTCCGTGCTCAACTGGAACGCGATTATCGCCTTTGGGCAGGACGGCGCGCTCGCCTGGGTTTTGGGGGGTGAGCGCGGCGACTTCGTCGGAGCCCGCTGGGAGCGTCAGCACCAGCACCATCTGATTGGCGACCACATGTTGCTGTTCAACAACTCTGGCGGTGACGGCACTTCGAGAGCGCTCGAATACGAACTCAGGGAGGGAACCGCTGAGCTCGTATTCAGCTACGACGGCGGAGCCTTCTCCCAAACGTTCGGGGGCACCCAGCGGCTGCCAAACGGCAACACCCTGGTCTCCTTCTCCAATGCCGGGGTGCTGCACGAGGTCAACCCGGCGGGAGAACTCGTCCAGGAGATAGCAACGGGCGGTGCGAGCTACGTCGTGCGTCGCCGGCGCCTCTACGGCCCACCGCCACCATATGAGAAGTGAAACAGATATTCAGTCGGAAATCGCATCCAGCCAGCGCCCGACGGGCACGGATGAAGATCGGGATGGACTGTTGCGCGCTGTTGCGGTGACCGTCCGGCCGCAACGCGCGTGGTCACGGGGCGCCGAATCGCGTAGGGTGAACCCGTGCGGAACACACTGCTGTGGTGCGGCCTTCTGCTGGCGGCGATCGGGTGCAGCGAAGCGAACACCGAAAGTGAGCAGGCGCACTGTCCCTCCGGGCTGTCCTGCCCGGAGGGTTCTGGAGGAACCGCGACGGGAGGCCGCGGGACGGGTGCTGGAGGTGCGCGATCGGCGACGGGAGGAACGCCTCCGAGCAACGCCGGGACCCCCGGTAGCGGCGGCGACACCGGCGGAGCCTCACCCACCACCGGAGGAGATGGCGGGGCGTCAGGAGCACCTTGGCCCGACCGATGCACGACGATCGACGGACCAACCACGAGAGACTTGGTCGCCAACGGGGCGCTGCTCGTCGATGTGCGGACGAGTAGTGAGTACGAAGCCGGGCACATCGAAGGCGCAATCAATGTGCCTCTCGTCGAGATCCCAGGCCGGCTCGACGAGTTTCCCACTTCCAGTCCGTTCGTCGTCTACTGCCAATCGGGAAGCCGTTCCGCACAGGCCACCGCCATCCTGTGTGACGCTGGGTTACACGTGCTGAATCTGGGTGCGATAGGCAACTACCCAGGGTGAACGAGCGAGTCTCGGCTTCTCGGTGACGCTCGTGCTCGGAGCGGGCTACCATCGTTTCCGCGAGACTTCTCCGCGTAGTCATCGGTGCGTCCATCATCACCTCTTCTTTCGCAGCGCTCGCACAGCCCGCGCCTGAAGCTTCCCCCGCGCCCGCGACTCCCACCCCCCAACCAGGCGCCACCCGGGCTTCTCCCGAGCCACCTGGCGACGCGGCCCCCCCCTCGACCCGATCTACGCTCAGGGAAGGCTGGAACTCGTCTACGAGGGCGACGTGGTAGAGGAGACCTCCACGCAAGGGCTCCTCGTGGCGTTCGAACCATCCGCCAGCCTGACGCTCCGCCTGGCATTCTGACGGACCGCGCCACTGTCTTCACCGGGAGGACAACGCAAGATGCGTGCCGTCGAAACTTGGGTCCACCGATACCCAAGGGGTCCAGCCCCTCATTGCCCCAGTCAGCACTGCCAACGGGGCTCGTGAAGACTATGCTGTGACTCCTGCGTACCTTCAGTGGCAGGTGCACGGCCCGTCCAACGCCAGACGAGGACCCCAGCGCGCGCCGACCCCCTGGCGCTCGCCTCCGACATCGTGGAGCATGACCGTCGAACGATGACCGAGCAACGTTCCCGTCAGCCGGGACCCATCCTGTTCATCGAGGACGACCGAGCCGGGCGCGAGCTGGGCGAGTTCAACCTCCGACGCGCTGGATACGCAGTGGATGCCTGCGATAGCGGCGAGGCTGGGCTCGCCACCTTCGACGCGCGTCGCCACGCGCTAGTCATCACGGACCTGCGCCTTCCGGGCCGGAGCGGTCTCGATGTACTCCGAGAGATCAAGCGCCGCGCGGCAAGCGTGCCTGTCCTCGTCATCACCGCATACGGCAGTGTCGACAGCGCAGTCGAGGCGATGAAGGCGGGCGCCTACGACTTCATCGGCAAGCCATTCAACCGCGATCACCTCCTGCTCACGGTCGCCCGCGCGCTGGAGGGCGTGGAACTTCGCGCCGAGGTTCGCGAACTGCGCCGCCGGGCCTCGGGCGTCGAGCGTCCCCTGGTCACCGTGTCCCCAGCAATGCAACGCGTGCTCGAGGTGGCCGACCGCGTCGCCGAGAGTGACGCGACAGTACTAGTCACCGGCGAAACGGGCACCGGCAAGGAGCTCGTGGCCCGGCGCATCCACGCGCGCGGCCCCCGCTCGGACGGCCCGTTCGTCGCGGTCAACTGCGCTGCGATGCCAGCAGAGCTGCTCGAGAGCGAGCTATTCGGACACGCGCGAGGGGCGTTCACCGGTGCAACAAGAGCTCGCCTGGGCCGGTTTCGGCAAGCCAGCGGGGGCACCCTCTTCCTGGACGAGATCGGCGAGCTTCCCCGGACCCTGCAGAGCAAACTCCTGCGCGTGCTCCAGGAACGAGTGGTCGACGTGATCGGAGCCGACACAGCCCTGCCGGTCGACGTCCGCGTGGTCGCCGCCACCAACCGGGATCTCACCGAGCAGGTTGCGCTCGGCGCGTTTCGAGAAGATCTATTGTATCGGCTGAACGTCGTCGAGGTCCGCGTCCCTGCCCTCCGCGAACGCCCCGAGGACATCGCGCCATTGGCGCGCCATTTCGTCGAGCAGTCCAGTCGCGGTCGCGACGTGGAGCTGAGCGACGAAGTTCTTACCGAACTTCAGCGCCGCCCCTGGCCGGGCAACGTGCGTCAGCTCGAGAACGCCTGCGAGCGCCTCGTGCTGCTCTCCCCAGATGGCGCGCTGCGCGTCGCCGACCTTCCGCCCACGCCAGGACGCTCCTCGGTGCCCCCCGCGGAAGAAGACCCCGAGGGATGGCCCCCACTGCCTCCAGACGGCCTTGACCTGGTCGACCTAGAGAAGAAGGTCATCGAGAGAGCTCTAGCGTTCAAGGATGGCAACGTCACGCAGACGGCACGGTACCTCGGCGTCCCCCGTCACGTACTCGTCTACCGGATGGCGAAGTATGGGATCCGGCGGGGGTAGCTGGCGCCCCTTTTTCGCCCCCCGGATGCTCCTCGGGGTGTGGCTACCCGTGGCGGTGATCGGCCTGCTGCACTACAGCACTCACAGCGAACAGGCGTGGGTGCACAACGTTCTGCGCCGACTCTACTACCTGCCGATCGTCGCGGCGGCTTTCCAACTGGGACTGCGTGGTGGACTGGCCGCCGCCATCGCCGTCTCCATTACCTACTTGCCCCACGCCTTCCTCCACCTCGGCCACCTCGCTCATACCGATCCGGCAGACGCGGTGGACAAAGCTCTGGAAATGACTCTGTACAACCTCGTGGGAGCGCTCGCGGGGGCCCTCGCCGACGCGCTCCGCCGACGTCAGCGAGCGCTCGAGGCTGCACTCGACGAGCAGCGCCGGTTGCAGAAGACGCTGGTGCGAGCCGGACGACTGGGAGCGCTGGGGGAGGTCGTCGCCGGAATCGCCCACGAACTCCGGAACCCCCTGCACTCCCTGAAGGGCACTGCCGAAGTGATCGACCCCCTCATCCCCACCGGGGCAGAGGAGCGGAGAATGTGGGAACTGCACGTGTCCGAGCTGGATCGACTCGCCCGCGTCGCGGATCGATTCCTTTCGTTCTCCAACCCCAGCGACCCCGAACTCGTCGCAATCGACCTGCGCGAGGTCGCGCAGCGGGTCGAAGAGCTGGCCGGGACCGACGCGCGCCAGCGAGGCATCACCTGGGAAACCGCCCTGGGGAACGCGCCCGTTGCGGTGCGAGGGGATCGCGACCAACTCGCCCAGGTTGCACTAAACATCGTGCTGAACGCGATGCGAGCGATCGGCGACAGCGGGGGCCGAATTCGACTATCTGTCGAGCAGGGGGACGGCGACGCCGCCCTCACCATCGAAAACGACGGCCCCCCCATCCCCGAGGCGGACATCGAGCACGTATTCGACCCGTTCCACACCGGTCATGCCGACGGGACAGGACTCGGCCTGTCGATCTCCGAACGGATCATGGAGCAGCACGGTGGGCATCTCGAGGCCTTCAACTCGGGCCTGGGCGTCGCCTTCACGATGCGACTGCCTCGCTGACCCGCGGCCCGCTCGTTCATGACTCGGAGGGTTCGCTGGATCCTACTCCCGACGTGACCTCACCGTCGGACGCCGCACCAGACTCGCTCGCCGGCGCCGGGCCCACGCCCCCGCGCCCCTTCGCGCACAGCCGCCAGCGCTGCATGCTCTCCTCCAGCTGGCGACCTCGACTCTCCAGCTGCTGGCTGCAGGCGAAGGCCTTCTTGCCCTCCTCGGCGGCGGTCTCTCGCGACCGCTCGAGCTCGCGCTGCAACCCCTCGACTCGATGACGTTCCTCGGCGACATCGACCTCGAGATCGGCCACCGCGGACGCGGTCGACTCGAGCTTGGCGCGCAGCTGCTCGGCCTTGGCGCGCTCGGTTCGCTCGGCGCGCCGGCAGGCGTCCAGCTGCCGACGAATCTCGACCGCGGCGGCAGCTGCCGAAGGTCGATCCGACGTGACAGATTCGCAGACTGGCAGCGCGGACGATGGGGGGCGCGCCACGACGGCCGACGCGGACGGCAACTGGGCAACCGGTGCCGGGGAAGCGGACACGACAGGTGACGCCATGGCCGTGCGTCGCATCTCGGTAGCAGCGGCGGCCCCCGCGGCAGCCAGAAGCGGCACCATCACCCACGCCAAGATCTTCGCTCCGCGCCGCCGCGGGAGCCGCGCCGCGGGAGCCTGGCGCAGGAACCGCAGTTCGTCCGGAGTCAGATCGACACCGTCCCCGGCCCACTCGAGGAGCGCCCGCAGGCGCCGAGGAGAGGGCACGACGCGGCGTTCGATCCACGCCTCGACGGCATGAGCGAACTCGACGTTGGACTGCGCGAGACGCTGGAGGCGCCGCGCCACGACGTCCATGCTGGGGCGTTGCTGCGGATCGAAGGCCAGCATCTCCTCGAGCAATCCAGCCCAGCTCGCGGGGAGGCGCGGTCGAGACGAGAGCAGCTCCCGCAACACGTCGGGATCGGGGATCACGAACTTGGCTTCGTAGAGCGCGTCTTCATCCAGGTGACAGACCACCACCAGCAGCATCATCCCCAGCGCAAACACGTCCGCCTTGCCCGTGACGGCGTGTGCTGCCCCATTCTGCTCGGGCGCCATGTACGGTGGAGATCCCATCACGGTCCCCAGCTCGGTGACGTAGCGGGTGACGGCGCGGTCCGGGGCTCTGGCAAAGAGCCCGAGGGGCGCCTTCGCGATCCCGAAATCGAGAATCCGAGCGCTGGGTCCCCCGGTAGCCGCCGTGGTCACCAGCACGTTCTCGGGCTTGAGGTCGCGATGCACGATCCCCTTGGCGTGGGCGGCAGCCATCGCTCGGGCCACCTGTCCCCCCAAGCGTGCGACGAGATGGAGATCGAGGGGCTCCGACCGAGTCCGGAGGTAGTCGCAGAACGACTGGCCGTCCACGTATTCCATGGCGATGTACGCTGGCTCGACCCCCGGCGCGCTCGTCGCCAAGACTTCGACCACGGCGGGATGGTCGACGGCACGAGCGATACTCTCCTCGGTGTGGAACCGCGACACGACCTGCTCGCGCACCCGCTCGTCGACGTTGGCGCGCAACACCTTCAACGCCACCAGCCGGAAAGCGTCATCGGGGCGAGCGAGGTAGACGTCGGCAAACCCGCCACGCCCGAGCCGGCCCATGATCCGAAATCCATGAATCCGCTCTGGAAGTTCGCCGTTCGTCCCGGTGCTCCCGGGATCTGGTGCTTGGTCGACCATGGTCCAGGCGCAGCGTAGCGCGCGGGAGGGGGGCCGAGACAAATTCCAGGCACCCGTGTGACGGGTCCTGGTGGTGCTGGAGGCGCTGCGCCGGAGAACTCAGAGCGACTCTTTGACCGCCTGCACCTTGCCGGACAGAGAGGGCTCCTTGTCCGCCCGCGTCCCCAGCTTGAGATGGGTTGCCAGTCGGGGCACACCCGCCGCATGCAGAACATCGTGGATCCGCTGAACAACGGCGAGGATCTCCGCCAGCTCGCCTTCAACGTTCGTCCCGAATCCGTGGAGCTCGTAGCTCAGCCCGGACTCGATGATCACCCGGTGTGCCGCCGCCACGTCCCGGCGCAAAGACACGCCCACTCCAATGGGAATCACCTGAATCTCTGCTGTTGCCTTCATCTTGCCTCCGGACCGCAATCTCGATCCGCGGGAGCGCTAGCTCGCGATCTCCGTCGGTCCTGAGACAAGTTCTACACTGGAGCTGGCGTGCTGAGATCAATCTCCGTCAAACCCGCGACAACTCGCGCCCGCCGCCAGGAGCCATCGGAGCAGACGAAGGGCAAGGCGTGCTACCGTCAGCTCGTTCCCGGCCACCCGTCCCCGCGTCTGAATCTCGCCTCGTGAACTCCGCAATCCCGCAGATGATGAGAGCCGCTAGATCCGCTGAGCCTCCGGGGCGGTCGGCTCGACACACCCGTACTCGACTAGTGTACCGAATCGGCGATTCGGTACACTAGCCGGTCCCGCCACCATGGTTCTGGCCCTCGTCGGAATTGCTGCCGCATTCGTTGTCGGCGCCATCCGTGCCGCCGACCTCTGGCGACTCGGTGGTCGCGTCGAGGTCGTCAATGTAGCCGTCGTGTCGGCGTTTGCCCGGAAGCAGGGCGACCAGCTACCAGCCCTACTACGCCAGAGTGGACCAAGCGTGTATCTCGGTATCGCCACCACTATCGCCGAGTCCACGCTCCGGTTCCTGGCCACCCACACCGACTCAGGTCCTTCCCGCCGCCACGCGCTGCGCGAGTTCGTGGAGCGCGACACCCGGTCCGCGTTGATCGTAGCGACCCGCCAGCTCCGCCAACGTTCCTGGCTCGACACCGTAGCACTCATCAGCATCGGCTATTCGGGCGTGCAAGTTGCGGTCTACGGTGGTGCATCGATGATGCTGGCCTTGGGCATGATCGGGGCCACTCTGCTGTGGCTCTCGAACTCCTGGGCAGCGCGCCACCTCGGACGACGGTTTGCGGTCGGCGCGACTGTCCTGATCGAAAGCCTGGGTCGGACGCTGCTGTAGTTCCCGCACCCCGGCGCTGCGGCGCGGAGCGAGACAGGTGCCACCGAAGGCGACGCCGCAGGGTCCGCGCCTGACCCCGGTCCATCCACTTGATGCTGCGGGAGCTTGTGGGTAACCATCTCACATCATCGAGCCCGGCGATGGACCCGGCGTGGCCTACAAATGGAATTTGCCGCTCCTGGTGTTCTGCTCGCCTGGCGAGAGGCGCAAGGGTAAACTCCGCCACAACCGGTAATGCGGAGTTCGCGACCCATCCCGAAAGAGCCGGCTCTCCATGTGGCGTCCGCCCCCCGGACGTCCGACGTCTTTGCCGATTCGACGCCGAGCAGCCGCCCCCCTCCCGTGGCGCACGAGGAAGGCGAGATCATTGCCGAAAAGTACCGGCTGGTGCGCCGCATCGGCGCCGGCGGGATGGGGGAGGTCTGGGTCGCCCACAATGAGGCGCTCGGCGTCAAGGTAGCGATCAAGCTGATCGGCGCCAGCGCCCACGACAAGTCGTTCGTCGCCCGACTCGCCCAGGAAGCCCAGGCAGCGGCCAGCCTGGGGCATCCCGCCATCATCCGTGTGTTCGACTTCGGCAAGACCGCGGCAGGCGCGCCATTCATCGTGATGGAACTGTTGCACGGTGAAGACCTTGGCAGCGTGCTCGACCGACGGGGCAACATCACCGAGATCAAGGCAGTCCAGAGTCTGCTTCCCGTCATTCACGCGCTGGCTGCTGCGCACGACAAGGGAATCGTCCACCGCGACCTGAAGCCAGCCAACATCTTCATGGCCAGAATGGACGCGGGTGGCGTGCAGCCCAAGCTGCTCGACTTCGGCGTTGCCAAGCTGGACCGGGGTGACTTCGAACGAGTGACCAACGCGGGTGTGCTCGTCGGGAGTCCCGCATACATGTCGCCGGAGCAAGCCCGCGGCGAGGATGTCGACCACAGCGCCGACCTGTGGGCGATCTGCGTCGTTCTCTACGAGCTCATCACCGGCACCCTGCCCTTCAACGGGGACAACTACAACCAACTACTCTGGGCCATCGCACACGACGAGCCGTTGCCGACCACCACGCAGTTCGGCGGAGACGCCAAACTCTGGGCAATCCTGACGCGAGGGTTCTCCAAGCAACCCGCGAGGCGTTGGGGGTCGATGCGCGACCTGGGCGAGGCGCTAGCTCGCTGGCTCCACCAACATGATGTCCGTGAGGATATCGCCGGCAGCTCACTGCAGACCACATGGCTGGACCGCCGCGAGACCGATCACGAGCTGTTCGCTGGAGACGGCCTCGATCCCGTCGGTGAGTCTCCCAGAAGCGCCCGCCCACGGCGAGGCGAGGACGCGATCCCCACCCTGCCAGGGTCATTCGCGGCCGCGTCCCAGCGGACCCCATCTCGCCGCTCGCGAAAGATGGTTGCCGCAGTGGTCGCGGGTCTGGGCGTCTTGGCAATCGGCGGGGGACTCTGGCTCGCCCGCGGATCTCGGAGCGCGGCGGCCGGTGCGGAGATCTCGGCCCGGGTCGACGGACCACCGGCAACCCATTCGGGGACCACCCCGCCAGAACCACGGGTCGAACCAGCCTCCAGCACGGAGCATTCCGTCACCGCGGTGGCTCCGCTGGAAGAAGGGGAGGCCGAGCCGGCAGCTACCGCGGGTGACGCAGTTCGCCGACCCGAATTCCGACGCAATTCGCCGCCAGCCATCAGGCCGCAGCCCTGGAAGAAGCTGAAGAACCCCTTCGACTGAGGTCATGCCCCGCCTTCGCGACCATCGCCGCCAGCTCCTCGCGCTCCTCGCGCTCCTCGCTGGCGCGATGGTGTCGACCACGGCCTTGGCGCAAGATGCGAATGAGCCCGAGGCGGAGGATGCGACTGAATCCGACACTCTGGCGACGGCCGCCAGTCCCCCGGATCCCCCCGAGGACCAACCCTTGGATGTCCGCGCCCGGGCGCGAGAGCACTACGATCAGGGCGAGGAGGCCTACAGAGCTGGCCGCTACCTGGAGGCCGTTCGACGCTTCCAGCAGGCAGCCCGACTCGCGCCCAATCCAGCGCTCTCTTACAACATAGCGCTAGCTTGTGACGCGGTGGGTGATGTGCCGGAGGCGTTGCACTGGTACCGCGACTATCTGCGACGATTGCCGGATGCTCCCGATCGACCGGAGGTGCAGCTCAGCATTCGCCGCCTCGAAGGACAGCTGCAGAAGCTCGGGGTGCAGCAGGTCAGCATCATGTCGGAGCCCGAGGGCGCGACCGTACGGCTCGACGACGAAATCGTCGGGACCACCCCCTGGACCGGACAAACGACACCCGGCGACCACCGCGTCCGAGTGGACCTGGCCGGCTTCAGTCCGTCGGCCGCCGAATTCACACTCGAAGAGGACCGCGCCATCGATGTGCGATTGGTTCTCTCCGAAGCCGGCCCGGAACCGGCGCCCGTGCCCGGCGCCACCGTTCCCCCTCCGACGAGAGCGCCATTGGAACACCCGGCGCCGCGCGGGGGGGGAGTCCGAACGCGAACCTGGGTCCTACTCGGCGGAGGATCCGGTCTGCTCGGCGCAGCAGCTGGATTCGAGGCGGCGCGGGCCAGCGCCGAAGAAGAGGCGCGCCAGGAACCCATCCAGGTTGACGCACGCCACGCGGTCGACCGCATGCGGCGTCACGAATCCACGGCCCGAACCTTCGCCATCGTAGGCGCCGTCTTCACGGTCGTCGGAGGGGCGTCCCTGGTCTTCGACCTGGGCTCGCCACGCCGCGACCACGCCGAGGTGGCACCAACGGGCGGTTGTGGCGTCGACGGTTGCTGGGTAGCCGCCAAGGGGCGCTTCTGAATGGGCCGCGCCTCGTTGCTTCCCGACCGGTGCTGGCCGGCGCGAGTACTCGGTCTCGGGTGCCTCCTCCTGCTGGCACCACTCGCTCGGTGCACCTCGCCGACCGACGCGGAGCTCCTCGACGGCAAGAGGTGCACCGGGGCCAACCGCTGCGCGCCGGGATACACTTGCCAGAAGGGGACAAGGACCTGCGTGCGGGGAAATTCCGCTGGCGGCGGCGGCGCAGTGTCCGGAAGCGCGGGGTCGACGGCAGCCGGTCACGGCGGTGGCCCAGCAGGACTCGCCGGAGCCGAACCTTCGCGTTCCGGAGCGGCGGGCATCGCAGGGAGTGAACCCGCAAGTGGTGGCTCCGGCGGCAGTGGTGGCTCCGGTGGCAGTGGTGGCTCCGGCGGCTCGACCGGAGGCGAGCCCTCGGGAGGTAGCGCAGGAGATGCCGGAGGCCCACCCATCGGGGGCACGGGTGGCGGCGCTTGCGCCGGATCTGCAACCGACTGCGCCACCCTGGAAACGACCCTGCGCCATCGGTATCGCTTCGATGGGACGGGCGTCACGGTCGTCGACTCGGTAGGAGGCGCCGACGGCACGCTGAAGGGTGGGGCAACGCTCTCCGACACCGGGCAGCTCGATCTGAACGGCAGCGGACAGTACGCAGATCTGCCCAACGGTATCCTGAGCGCGCTCACGAACGCTACCATCGAAGGTTGGATCGTGTGGGAAGGGGGATCGAACTGGCAGCGCGTCTTCGACTTCGGGGACGCGATGGCGGGAATGCAGTGCTACGCCGGGGGGCTGCCCGCCGCGGAAGGTCAGCGCGGACCGTGCGGGCGCACTTACCTGTTCCTCTCGCCGCGGGTCAGTCAATTCCCCGTCGAATCGCACGTGAGTTTCATCACCCAGCCTGCGGCGTCTCCGTCCGGCGAGATCGCGATCACCGCGCCGGGTATCCCAGTAGGCAGCACTGAGCACTTCGCCGTGGTCGTCGACACGACCGGCGACCAGCTGACACTCTTCCGGGACGGCGCCCTCGTTGACGCCGTTGCGTTCCAGAATCGCCTCGACGAGATCAACGATATCAACAACTGGCTTGGGCAGTCGCAATACGCCGGGGACCCCTCGTTCCGTGGCCAGTTCCTCGAGTTTCGGATCTACGCGGCAGCGCTCACGGCCAGTCAGATTGCCACCTCGTTCGAAGCCGGCCCGGACCCGACCTTCCTCGAGTAGCGCCAGTGGCCCCAGACGACGCGAGTTCCGCGTGGGTCGGTTCACGCAGGCCCCCCTCCAAACGACCGGGGGGGTGGGGGCGAGCGGTGGACGGCGCATAGAAGCGAACTGGGCACGGACGATCCTCCCTCGATGACAGCTGGAATGGGCCCCTACAGGCAACCCCTCAGAGGGCGGCGCCAGCCCTCGCCTCCGAAGGGCCTGGTCACGAGGTAGCCAAAGATCAAGCTCGCTCCATTAGACTGCGCGGATGCGGAAGGATCTCCCAGGCTTGTTGGTCGCGGCAACTATCGGAGGAGCCATCGGCTCCGCGGTCGCCCTTGCGGTAGCGCGTGGGTTCTCGAGTCCCCCGGTGGCTCAATCGGAACCGGAACGCCAGCGAGACACGAAGGACCAGTCAGAGTCGAATGCGAACGAAGACCCACTCTCCCGAGACGACGACGTCACACGCCGCGTGGGACAGCTCGAGCGCCGGGTCCGCGTGCTGACCGCCGCCATCGCCCGCGGGCCCGCTCCAGACGAGTCCGCCGAGGGCGCCCGGTCACCGCGCACCCTCGACGTGGCGGACCCTGTCTTCGAGGTCGCGGTCATGGACATCATCGACCGCGTCGACGAGCAGAAGGAAGACGAGCGGGACGAGCGGCGGGCAGAGATGCGACGGCAGTTCGCGGACCGAATGAGCACGCAGCTCGAGGAGTCGCTCGCCCTCACGCCAGAGCAAAAGATTCGGGTCGGAGAGGTCATCCAAAGGCACTTCGACGCCATCCGCGCGCTGCACGACGCCGACGATCGCCCAGTCACACGCGCCGACTGGCGCGAACGCGCCGCGGCAATTCGTGCGGAGTCCGAGCGCAAGCTCGGGGAGGTCCTATCGCCAGAGCAGATGACCACCTATCGTGAGCTCGACGACGAGGAGAAGATCGGCGGCGGCTGGTCCCGTGGCCGAGGACGTCGCTGAGCCCCAGCAACCAGAGGCAGGAACGCTCGGCATGCGTCAGTGCATGCTCGTGGCTGGAAGGTAACGGATCCGTTCCGCGTCGGGTGGGGCCCCGGCAACGACGCGCGTGCTCAGCCCAAGGGTAACACAGTGAATGGCGCCACCCAGTCTCGCCAACTCGTCAACCACGACCGGCGTCAGCTCAACCCGGTCGCCCAGGCCGCTGCGGAGACGGCGGTAGGCAAGCTCTTCGAACGACTCGGGAACGTCGACGTACGAAGGCACCAGAAAACGTCGCCGGAGACGGGTGCCATTGATGTAGGAGTAGTAGATCCCATCAGCGACGAAGAGTGGGACGCGAATGACGCGCAGATGTTGCCCCAGGTGCTCCGCCCCCATCACCAACAGCTGGGCGGTCCGGTCGAGGATCTGCGCATCGCTCGGTCGCTGGTCCTCGTCGATCTGGGCCACCGCGACCACACTCGACGAGAGAAACTGGGCCACCACGTCGATGTGACCGGTGTCTTCCTCCGGGAGTGCCGGAACGACGGTGAGCACCCGACAGCCAAGTCTCTCCAAGGCATCGGCCGTCAGCTCGAAGGACTGAGCCCCCGAGAACGCGATGAAGCTCGTGTCCGTCATCACACAGTGTCCCTCCCCGTTGCTGATCATCCCCCCCCCATCCAGCATCAGCGCGTGGTGCTCGACGACCATGCCACTGACCCGACCCAGTTGCTCGGGCAAGAGGTCGTCCAGCGGGCGCGTGGCATCGTAGCCGAGATCCAACCAGCGCCGGCTTCCGCTCTCGTCCAGCAACTCGAACGGGCCATAATCCCGGATCCACGGAGAGTCGTGAGCGAGGGTCACGTGCTCGACCTCCAGCGCGCGGAGCCACTGGCGCACCCTCGGCTCCGCTTCGTGCTCGGGTTTGAGCACCACGAGCACTGGGGCATCGACCTGAGCAGCTGCGATGAGCTCACCCAGGACGTGCGCCCAGTCGTCCTCGTAGGCAAGCAGCAACGTCTGAGGTGGCTCCCAGTCCCCCCGCAACAGGCGCGACGGATCCCGATGGTTCAGCGCGACCAGTGACGGAATCGTCTCGGCGGTCGCGGCCCGGGCCTCGACGACCGGTGCAATCGGCCGCGGTGCGCAGGTCGCAGCGAAGAGTCCCAGTAGCCATCCCAGCGCCAGACGACTCAGTCGCGGACGCCGCTCGACGCAAGTTTTGCGTCGCCGGGCCGCAGCTCTGTCGCCGCGCAGTGCAGCATCGCCGTTCACTCCGTCTCGAGCTCCACAACCGGGACTCCACCATCACCTGCCGCCGACCTTCGGCAGGCAGTAGCCAGGGCAGCGAGCGCAACAGCGATCGACAGTCTCGTCATGGTTCAGGCCTCCACATTCCACCGGACATCGCGGCCCATCGCCCGCACCCAGCACACCTCGTGCCAGCTGCGCTCGGAGCTCGCTGCCAGGTCCGCGCCCAGCACTCTTCGGCCGCGTCGATCCTGGCCGCTCTGCCCCCGCCCCAGTGGGGATGAGGGTGCGGGATCCGCTCGGAGGGGCCAGTCTGCGCCCGGTGCTGTCATGGATGGGAGTGAAGATTGCTGAAGACCCAGGGCCCACCTATGTTGAGCTCGTCACCTTGCGGGGGTCCCCCAGAGCGAGAGTTCGGTCCAACACGACCGAACTGGGGTACTAGACTTGATCGACCAGTCCCAGGCGATCGACTAGGGCGCTCAGGGCATCGCGAATCGTCATGAAGACGAATGGACGCATCGGCCGCACTTCCATGCAGACGACACCGAAGGCCACGCCACGTGCGTGCAGCGGCATGACGAGCACCTCGGCAGCCGGGCCGGGCGCGATCACCGAACCAGGCAGGGCCGCGGTCGACATGCGCACGTTCTCAATCAGTACCGGTCCATCCTCGAACCAGAGGATCTGGTGAACGATGTCAGACACCGTCCCACCGGGGAACACTGCCAACGCCAGCCGTCGAATTCCCAAATGGGGAAAGCGCTTCTGCACCACTCGAGCCAGCGCCTGAACGCTGTCCGCACCCGCGACCGCCACGCAGGTCTCGCCCACCCGTTCCGCCAGGATGTCGGTCGCCTCCACTTCCCCGGCTTGGACTCGCTGGGTGGCCGCGGCAATCGCCAACCGCGCCCCATCCAGAGACCCTTCGATGGCCGTTCTCAGCGGGGGATCTGCCATGACGCACGGGATCAGGTGCCGCCAGAGGATCGAGACCACATCCTGAAAGACCGACGGGAGCCCACGATGCTCGATCACACGGTCGAGGATGTCCTCGAGTTCGACGCGGAAGCCGTCTGGGGACCGCCCCTTCAGCTCGTCCACGAGCGACCCTAGAAAGCGTGTCTCCCAGCCTCTCTGCAGCCCGCCGATGCGATCGCGAGTCACACGGCGCATCTCCTTGAGGATTTGTTCCCGACGCTCGAGCAGCGCCACCTCGAAGCCTCGACCACTGCGACGACGCAGGTCGTCATCGGAGAGCTGAAGGCGACCCATGCCCTCCAAGCAGCCGCAGCTGTGGCGAACGACAAGGCCGGTGTTGAGCACGACATCGGCAGCCGGCGCACCGTTCATCTGCTCGACAAGCAGGCGAATGGCGTGTTCCCCTGCACGATACAGTGGGTGGTGTACCGTCGTCAGCGGCACGGGCGACTGTTGTGCCATGATGCCGTCGTCGAAACCAACCACCGCCATCTGCCACGGGACACGAACTCCCAGCACCGCGAGCGCGTCGATGCAACCACGCGCCATGCCGTCATTGGCAGCAACGATCGCGTCGATCTGTTCGGCGAGGACCCCTCGCTCCGCAAAGAGCATCCGCACCGCCCGCTGTCCGCTGGCGATGCGATAGTCACCTGGAACGATGCACCTTGGGTCGACCCCCAGTCCGTGCTCTTCGAGCGCCTCCTTGAAGGCGCGGAACCGGAGCCCCGCTTCCTCGTTGCCGTCGGGCCCCGTGACGTAGGCGAAGCGTCGAGCACCATGATGCCGAATGAGGTGGCGGACCAGCTCCTTCACTCCAGACTCGTTGTCGATGGACACCCGCGACGCACCAGGCAGATCCATCGCCACCCCACAGATCGGAGTTGACCGGAACTCGCGAGCCAACGCCTCGTGGTCGAGGTTCACCATCGAGTCGCGTCCCGACGTGAAGAAGATCAGCCCCCCCAGTACGTCCGGATCGATCAGTGGGGCCACGTTGCTCTGACCGATGTCGCCAGGCACGGCAGTAACGAACGTGATCACGTTCATTCCGTGCTCCCGAGCCCCGCGGCGAACGGACCGGAGAATTTGCAGGTGGTAGGCCGCGTCGAGCCACCCGGTCACCACTCCGACGGTTCTTGCGCGGTCGAACCCCACAGCCTCCAAACCTATCAGGACGCGGCACCACGTCCAGCGCCGCCCGATCTCCCCCCGGTTTTTTGGTACCTGGGCGCGTCGACATTCACGCGCGCCCGGCGGGACGAACGCGCCGCAGCGCTGCGCTCAGCGCATCCCGAATCGACATGGCGACCACCGCCCGGAGCGGGCGTACCTCCATGCACAGCACGCCAAAGGCGGCCCCATGAGCGTGCAGCGGCATCACCAGGACCTCGGCCGGCGGCCCACCATCCACTACCGTACCGGACAGCGACGCGAGGGGCACTCGCCTGCAATCCGTGGTCAGCGAGCGACCATCAAATCGCATCACCTCGTCCACTCCCCCTACCGCCCCCCCCCGCGGGTAGAGGGCGATCGCGAGGCGCCGAATCCCAAGCTGCGGCAAGCGGTGCTGCACGATATGCCCAATGTCCTCGAGACTGACGCTGGCGGCAAGCGCGACGCACGCCCCTCCGACCCGCTCGGCAAGCTCTTGATTGGCTTCGATTTCTGCGGCCGCAACGCGCTGCCCGGCGGCGCTCACCGCCAGCCGAGCGCTGTCGAGCAATCCTTCCAGAGTCGTGCGGAGGGCCGAGTCCGCCATGGCGCAGGGAACGAGGTGGCGCCACAGGATCGAGACGATGTCGTGAAACGCGGCGGGAGAGCCGCGATACTCGATGATGCGGTCCAAGAGATCCTGAAGACCCACCCGAAAAGCATCCCTTGACCGACCCGTGAGCTCGTCAACCAGCGCCCCCAGTAGCCGAGACTCCCAGCTTGCCCCGAGGTCGAGACGTTCCCGGGTAGCGCGCCGCATCTCGGCGACGATCTTGTCGCGCCGCTCGAGGAGTGCGAGACCGAAACCTTGACCACCTCGCCGGCGCAGATCCTCGAGAGACAGCTGTAGCTGTCCCATTCCTTCCAGACAGCCACAGCTACGGCGGACGACGAGCTCGGTAGGGAGAACCGCCTGCTCCGGTGCCTTTCCTGCCATACGTTCGAGCAGCTGGTGGACTGCCAGCGCTCCAAGCCGGTGGAACGGTTGGTGAACGGTGGTCAGCGGCACCGGCGACTGCTGGGCCACGATCCCGTCATCGAAGCCCACGACAGCCAGATGCCAGGGGACTCGAACACCCCGGTCGGCAAGTGCGTCAACGCAGCCTCGGGCAGTGCCGTCGTTGGCCGCCACGATCGCGTCCAGATCATCCAGACCCAACCCACATTCGTCGAACAGCACTCGTACCGCGCGTTGTCCGCCGGTCATCATGAAATCCCCGGGGAGGACACATCGCGGATCGAGGTCGAGACCTTCCGCCTCGGCGGCTTGACAGAACGCGCGCTGCCGAGCTTGAGCGTCGTCGTCCGCCGCGGGCCCACCCACGAAAGCCAGGCGCCGATAGCCGTGATGGCGGGCCAGATGGCGAACCATCTCGAAGAGCCCCGACTCGTTGTCTATTGAAGCGCTGGAAGCACCGGGAGACTGCATCGCCACCCCACAGGTCGGGACCCCAGCAATCTGCCGCAAGAATGCCTCCCGGTCGGCATCGCTCAGGTGGGAGATCCCCGAGGAGACGAGGATCAGACCGTCGAATACGGAGGGATCCAGGCACTCCAGCGTGTGCCAGTGCCCCGAGTCGTCCTCCACCGCTGAAACGAAGGTAGCAACGTGTAGCCCTGCCTCCGTGGCGGTGCGGCGAATCGCCCGCAGGACGCGGAGATGGTACGCGGAGTCCACCCAGCCCGTGACCACTCCGATGGTTCTGACGCGGCTCGAGCCCACCGCTGCAATGTTATCAGGCGGAGGGCCCGGGACAAGCAGCGGCGGCACCGTAAATTTCCAGCTGGCAAAGTGGGACTTGACGGCACCGCTGGATCGGGCATCAGTTCCGCCATGCGCCGGAACTCCTGCACGATCTGCCTAGCGTTAACCGTTTTAGCTACCACCGGGTGTCTCCGACTCGCCCAGACGGGGCCAGCCACCCCTCCCTCCCAGCAGTACACGGAGCTCAAGCCGAGGGAGCTCGCGAAGGTGGTCCCGACCGACGACCCCTCCGCCACGTTCATGCTCGACGGGGAGCCGATGTGCTTCGCGGGAAGCAACAACTACTACTTGATTTGGAAGTCGGAGGAGATGATCGATAGCGTGTTTCGGAACTCGAAGAGCCTGGGGCTCACTGTGTTCCGCCACTGGGGTCATCTGGACGCGGGATCGATGGACGGGAAGGTCCCCCACCTCAAGGATGACGGGACCAAGGAGGGAGTCTACTTTCAGTACTGGGACAGCGAGGCAGGCAAGCCTGCCTACAACGAGGGCCCAGACGGACTGCCGCGGCTCGACTTTCTCATCAAGAAGGCTGCGGAGTACGATCTGAAGCTCGTCCTGACTCTGACGAACAACTGGGCTGACTTCGGGGGCATGGACCAGTACCTCTACTACTACGGTCTCGAGCAGCACCCTCAATTCTACACCGACGAGCGCGTCAAGCGGGCTTACAAGGACTGGGTCAGCTACCTGCTCAATCGGGTCAATACACTGACCGGAGTCGCGTACAAGGACGACCCCACGATCTTCTCGTGGCAACTGGCGAACGAGCCCCGCATTCGCAACTACACGAAGAGCGACGCCACGGAGGGTTGGGACCGGGAGACGATTTCCAACTGGGCGCAGGAGATGGCGGCGCACGTGCGCTCCATCGACCAGCACCACCTCATCTCAGTCGGCGACGAGGGGGGCTTCTGGAATGACACGAAGCCGTTCTACGACGGCTCGGACGGAACCGACCACGAAGCGCTGCTGGCCATAGATGACGTCGACTACGGCACCTTCCATCTGTATCCCGATCACTGGGGTACCGGGATCTCCTGGGCCGACGCCTGGATAGAGGACCACATCGTCGCAGCACGCAAGGCCTGGAAACCAACGGTGCTGGAGGAATACGGGATCATCGTCAAGCGCGACGACCAAGGCAAGATCGTCAAGGGGTGGGACCGGCGCGAGAAGGCGTACCACCAGTGGAACGAGCTAATGACCCAGCGCGGAGGAGCGGGCATCATGTTCTGGATGCAGGCGGGCTACGACGACTACAAGAAGGGGCGCTACACCGACTATGACGGGTTCACGGTGTACGACGTCGAAACCGACGAAACAGCCCAGCTGCTGCGCCCCTACACCACCACGTTCGCCAGGCAGGCTCGCGCCTGTGTGCTGGGCCGGCAAATCGGGCTGAAGCCAAAGCGCGACGTTCCGGCCGGGTTCGCCACGACCTCGGCCAGACCTGGCGAAGCGGAGGCGATCGCGATGCTCGAGCACAACGGCTGGTAGCCCTCCACGACCCGAACCAGCGCGCCCAGGTTAGCCACGAGGAAACGGAGGGCGGCACCGCAGTGCCCGCGGCCCGACGGAGCTGTCGTGGGCCAATTGAGCTCGCCACGAGGGGCGCCACGAGGCGAGCCCCCACCGTTCCGCCTGCAACACTTCGGCCCCATCCGCGACCGATTCGCTAGCGACGACTGACAGAGGGCGACCACTGGGACCCTGTCGGAGATCACTCTCACTGCAATGGCCCGCCGCCTTTCGTCCTCGGGAGGCGACTGTTCCCAGAAACGATATCCAGGTCTAAAGTGGCGCGATGGTTGCTTCCCCGCCCCCCTCGTGTCCTGCCTGTGGTTCCACCTCCTTGCGCCTGGACGGGGGCGAGCCGCTGTGGAGATGTGACGACTGCGAGCACCAGTTCCTCGAACTCAGTCCCACCACCTGGCGCGACCTCCTGCGCAGCATGCTGCCGAATCCGATCGTCGAGACCGAGGTAGGCATCATCGGTGGCGACCCGCCCGAGGTCATAGTTCGACTGAGCGATGACGGACTGGAGCTGGCCGCCTACCGGGCCGAGATGCGCGGCGATACCCCGGTCGTGAACGCCAAGAAGTGGAAGGTATTCGACCTCGACACGGGCCCCTCCGAAGTCGCCACCGCCATCCAGAAGGCGCGTGCGCGCCGACTGCGCACCTACCGCTGGTGTGTCGGGTGCCGCCGAGTCCTACCGCCCGAACAGATGCTGGACAGCGTGACATGCCGCAGATGCGCAGACGACTGACAGCGCAGAAGAATAAGCCGCGAGACGCTCGCGATCCGCCCCTCGAGTAGCGTAGACTGAGTCGGGTCGTTACGGAGCAGTGTGAAAAGCATGACTGAGCGAATCCGACGCCTGGGAAGGCTGGGACTGTTCGTCGCCATGGCCGGCACTTCGTGGCTGATCGAGGCCTGCGGCGGAACGGCCACCGAACCTCGTGAGCCGGCGACGGGCGGCACTGGAGCCGGCAACGCACCTGGCGGTAGTACCGGGGCGGCGAGCCCCGGGACCGGGGGCACGACTACGGGGGGGACGAGCCCTGTGACGGGTGGCGCGGGCGGCGAAGGCGGCCTCCACGACCTGCCCTGCGAATAGCCGGGGGTGAGCCGTGCAGGTAACCTTCGTTTCCCTCACGGCGTCCGAGCCGCTCGCCTACGGAATCATCTCGCTCGCTGCGGCAGTGCGTCGCGATGGTCATCGGGTCGCGCTTGCCTACGCGCGCGAAGTAACCGAACTGCTCGAGGACGCGGCGGTTCGCAACGCGGACGTCATCGCGATCTCCTGCACCACGGGCCTGCACCACCTGTACCTGGAGTGGGTCCGAGCGTTGCGCCGAGCCTTCCCGGACAAGTGCTACGTGATGGGTGGTCCCCACCCCACCTACTTCCCCGAGGTGATCGAGCAGGGACCTCTCGACGCGGTCTGTATTGGAGAGGGAGAGGAGTCCTTCCCGGAGTTCTTGGCCGCGTGGACAGCCCCCAACCCTCTTCCTCCGCCCGGATTCTGGCTGCGCCATGACCGCGGCGCGGGAACGGTCGTGAAGGGCGAGCCCCGGGGTCCAGTTCGCGACCTGGATGCGCTGCCAACACCTGCCTACGACCTGTTCTACGACGATCCGCGCTTTCGAAACCTGCCATTGCGCATCTTCCTCGCCACGCGGGGCTGCCCATATCGCTGCAGCTACTGCTTCAACCGCACATTAAACGAGCGACATCGCCCATTTGGGCGACTGATCCGCACCACTGACCCCGAACGCGTCGCTGACGATATCGAGCGCGTCCGCGACCGCTGGGGCCTCCAGCTGGTGTGGTTCTTGGACGCCAACTTCGTCGCCGACCGCCCCTGGCTAGAGCGATTCGCAAGCGTATATCGCCGACGCATAGCTCTCCCATTCTTCTGCAAGTTGCGGCCCGAACGTGCCACCGAGCGCGTGGTCGACACCCTGGTTGAGGCGGGGTGCACCGGCGTGGGTGTCGGCCTGGAGTGCGGCTCGGAGACACTGCGCCGAGAAGTGCTGCACCGACCGGTCCGAGACGTCGACATCCTGTCCGGCTGCCGTCGCTTGAAGGCGGCCGGCATGACGGTGATGGGCTTCAACATGCTGGGGATCCCCCGCGAAACCGTCGAAGACGCGCTTCGCACGCTGGCGCTCAACGTCGCCTGCGGAGTCGACCACGCCAGCGCCACCATCCTCCAGCCGTACCCTGGCACCGAGCTCGCACGCTGGTCGATCGAGGCAGCGCTCTTCGACGGCGATTTCGAACGCCTGGGCAAGTCCTACTTCAGTCCGCCACCGTTCAACCATCTCAACGAGCAGGACCGCCTCCGTATCACTAGTCTGCAGCGACTGTTCAGCCTCGCCGCCGAATTTCCCGAGGTACGCCGCAGGATCCGCTGGCTCATCGCCCGTCGCCCTGGGGCCTTCTATCGTCACCTCTTCATGGCCCGTCAGCGCTGGATGATGAACCACCGCATTTACCGGGCCTATCGACGGTTGCCGCCCGTCGACTGCGGAACCTTGGACCACTACCAAGTGGCGTGCCGCGAGCTCGATCTGAAAGCCGCGTCGTGAGCAACTCCCGGAGGTGATCAATCCCGGATTCCGCGCGACGACCCGAAATGGGCTTCCGGGTCGTGGTACGAGAACTAGGGTAGACATGTAGACACGAGCGTTTGGGTCCGGAGCGCGCGCGACGTTGGCAGGGTCGTCTCTCCGTTTCACCCACCGGGAGAGTATTCAGTGAGACTGCACCGATCGGCTACCTGGTCGCTTCTGCTCACCTGGGCGGGTTGCTCCGGCCCGAGCCCAATCAACGATCCTGCGGACCCACCCGCGACCGGAGGCGCGGGCAACGCTCTCGCAACCGGGGGTGAGACGAGCGGTGGCGCGACACCCACCACGGGAGGGATGATTTCTACAGGAGGCACGGGTGGGCAAGCGGCGACGGGCGGAACCGGCGGAACCGGCGGAACCGGCGGAACCGGCGGAACGCTGGGGATCGGGGGATACTCGGCCGGCGGAGCGAGCCCGTTCTCGCTGGGTGTCGCACCGCTGACCTTCGCACCAACCGTCAGCAGCTTCGGACTCAACGCAGTCGTCACCGGCGGAGACCCCGCCCAACTGTTGGTACAAGTGCGCCAGGAAGGGGCGATGCGTTGGCAGCCGCCGATCGCCGCCACGATCAAGGGTGACGATGTCGCCGAGTGGATCGTGGACGGTCTGCTCGCCAACACTCGGTACGAGTACGAGATCTTCGCCGACGACGGGGTAAACCATTGGGTGCTATTTGCGGGATCCGCTCGCACGCAGCGACCGGCAGGCGAGCCGTTCACGTTCAGCCTCCTGACGGACAGCCACATCGGAGCCGACCTTTCGTTCGGCAATCAGGGAATACCGGAAACCCTGATCGCGGTCGCCGAGGATATCGCCAGCTATCCCCCCGACTTCATGATCCACCTTGGTGACGTGCTCGACTTCCATCAATACGGCTTCAATGATCCGCCCCCTGACGGCTCGATCACTCGGCTCGCCTATCTCAACTATCGGATGCTGCTCGGCGTAACGCCGGGACAGGTGCCCCACTACGCCGTAATCGGAAACTGGGAGGGGGAGAACGGCGACTACACGGCCGAACAGATCGCCTGGTCGCGAGAACAACGACTTCGGTACCTGCCCAATCCGAACGCGGCGAGCTATCCCGAGGGCGGCAGCCCAAACGAGGACTACTACGCATTCACCTGGGGGGACGCTCTGTTCGTCGTGCTCAACGTGATGACGTACACCCCGACGACGCACCTGCTGAGCACCGAACCGGGTCTCCCCGACGACTGGACCCTCGGACAGGAACAGTTCAGCTGGCTCGAAACGACACTGCAGAACGCCACCTCGAAGTGGCGGTTCGTGCTCATCCACCACACCGTGGGCGGTGCCAGCCCCAGTCCGGCTGACGCTGCCTACGGCCGGGGGGGCGGACAGGCAGCCCAGGTCGGCGAGCAGGCGTTGATTCATCAACTGATGCTCGACTACTCAGTCCAGATCTTCTTCTACGGTCACGACCACGTGTTCACGGACATGGTCGTCGATGGCATCCACTACTCACTGGCTGGCAACGCTGGCGCTCCCTGGATGTTCTCCTCATCGGAAACCGGCTACGACGCGGAAGTCACCTGGCTCCAGCACGGGCACACCCGCGTCGACGTGGCGCCGGATGCGGTCGACGTTCAGTTCCTCGGTCTCGGCAACACGCTGCTCTATAGCTATCGGGTCGAGTAGGCAGGAAGCCAGGCACTCAGCGGAACGAGCACAGGTCCGCGATGTCCACAGAGAGCTCCCGCAGGTAGCTCCGCCCACCGCCGCTTTCCCCACCCTGGTAGGCGGTCACCCATCCAAACATTCCTTGGGCGATCCCCGTCAGCCCCACGCCAGCCTGACCTGCCCAGAATACTAGCCCCATTCCCACCTGACCCATCGCGATGAGGCCAATCGCCAACTGGCCCGTCCCAAAGAGCAAGCCCACGCCACCGATCCCGAACTCGACGAGCCCCAGGCCGGCCCCCAGCACCACCACCCCAGTGCCCCCATAAGCGATCCAGCAAGGCGCCCCCGCTTGCTCCGGACCACAGACGACGGGCATTCCCAACAGCGAAGCCGTTTCCGGAGATTGCACCGAGCTCAGTCCCGACAGCGCCAGCAGGGTCACGATCACCACCGCCATCAGCATCCAGAACCGAAGCATCACGATCCAGTGTACCATCGCGAGCCAACGGCCATGGAGCGAAAGGGGTTCGTCGGCAGTATCGACGGCAAGACCTACCTCGAGGTCGGACCTTCCGGTCTCGCGCCAGCGGTGGAGCGCTCGTTCGTCGTTCTTCCCGGCGATGCGCATGCGCGGTGGAAGGGGTATCTCCGTCGCCCGCTCAAGTGGGCGGTCCGGGGACTGTATTCCGGACCTGCCTTCTTCGTCGCAGCATGCGCCGCGTCACTCATCTCACCCGTGGCCCGCGACACGGTAGTGGTGGGGTTCGTCTGCCTATTGGTCGTCTTCTTCACGCTCCTGTCGCCCTACCTTGTGCTTTCTGCCTGGGCATTCCGATTGCGCGAATCTGGCCGCGCCAGACTCCGTCCACCTTTCACTCCCGCGGGACGGGCGGCGGAACACGTACGTCATCCAGCGCCGTCACCCGCCTCGGGCCGAACACTCGGTGAGCGTGTTTCCCTGCTAGGAACGGTCGTCGAGCTCGAGCCCCGCAGCACCCCCTCGGGACCGGTCGTGGTGGACGGCTGGTTCGAGCATGCCGATCCGCCAGGCCGGCTCACGGAGGCTAGCGACTTTGCGGTGGTGACCGAGGGGGACCGCGTCGGAGTGATCGAGTGCCTCGCAGCTCCGACGCTGATCGCCACGCCTCGCACCCAACCCACCACTTCGATGCTCGAGACGCTGGGCGCAGCGACCCGCGACGCTTTCGCTCGCCATGGTCCAGTGACTGGTGCCGAGGCCGGAGAATGGGTGACACTCCACGCTGGCGACCGGGTCGAGGTCACGGGTCATGTCGTTCGAGGCCTGCCCAACCTGCATAGCTTCGAACTCTCCGGACGCGCCCGCTCCGTACCAGGAGGGTCACAGTCGGGACCCTATCGAGGAGCCTCAAGACGCGACGGTGTGCTGCTGCGATGCGACCATCAGGCCCCGGTCACCATCCGCCGTGTGGGTGACCATCCCTGACCCGATCCTGCAGCAGAACCCGTAGAGTCCCCCCGCCGGGGCCCCAACCAGTCAGGGTCCGGTCGCACGACACCCTGTTCAGCTGACTCGATCTGCGCCCCCGCGAGCGCCGCAGGAAAGTTGTGCGCTGCGCGATGACGGATCGATCCGTCGGTGGTATTGAGAGAGAGCATGAAGTGGTTTTTGCCGACCGCTCTGACCTGCATCGCCGCCGCCAGCACTGCGTGCGGTAGTGACGACAGCGACCTGTACGGGACGAGAACCGGTACCGGCGGACTTGCCACTGGTGGACTTCCGACTGGAGGATTCCCTGCGGGAGGACTGGCTTCGGGCGGGATGCCACCCTCGGGCGGAATGCTCGTGGGCGGCACGGGCGGAATCGCCGTCAGTACGGGTGGTGTGTCGTCCTGCCCGGCAGGTGGCGAAACCTGCCCCTGCCGAATCGACGGGACCTGTGACGTCCCACTCACCTGCGCCTCGGGTCTGTGCGTTGACCTGACCAACATCGACGCCACCGGAGGGGCTTCGGCAGTCGGCGGGGCGACGGCAGGGGGCGACGGTGGCGCTCCCACCGGAGGGTCGAGCACGATCGGCAGCGCTGGGGTCGCAGGCCATGGCGGGATACTCCATGGCGGCGCCGGTGGTGCTACCACTGGCGGGGCTCCCACTGGCGGGGCTCCCACTGGCGGGGCTCCCACTGGCGGGGCTCCCACTGGCGGGGCTCCCACCGGAGGGGCTCCCACCGGCGGGGCTCCCACTGGCGGGGCTCCCACCGGCGGCGCTCCCACCGGCGGCGCTCCCACTGGCGGGTCTGCCACCGGCGGCGCTCCCACCGGGGGAAGCCCGATGGCGGGAGCACCTGCTGCCGGCGCACCCACGGCCGGCACGGCGGGAGCTCCGACGGCGGGAACCGCTCCTGGTGGCGCCTTCGCAGCTGGCGGGTGGGGCGGGATCGCTGGCAACGGTGGAGCAGGAGGCGGGTGCGGTGGGGGCAGCATGGACCCGTGCGCCACCATCCCCTACTTCGCGGGAACACAGATCGTCGACGGGGACGAGTCGGACCTGTGCGAGCTTCCCAGCTTCTCCGTCGATTTCGTGAGCGCCAACGGATTCGTGCACATCGACCACAGCGGAAGCAACGACCCGAGCAACGAGCGCCCCGAGACGGCCACGGTCCGCCTCGGCTGGTCCGCGACCGGCCTGCACGCTTTCATCAGGGTCAGCGATCCGTACCTGGCGCCAGCCAGCACGCTCGGCTCGATCTGGAATGGGGACGGCGTCGAGGTGTTCTTCACGACAGCCACCGATCTCGCCGGGGATCCGGCAACCGACCAGGCCACACACGCGGCGATCAGCGCCAGTCTCTCGCTCGCCGCCTCGGTCTCCACGGACGGCGGGACGGCCACCCATGCGCCACTTCCCCGGAGTCTCTACGAGACGGTGATCACCGCCGACGGATACGTGGTCGAGCTGCGCCTCCCCTGGGGCTCGGGCCGGCCATCTTCGGGGAGCACGATCGCCTTCGACTTCGCGCTCAATTCGGCCGACAACGCGCCCCCACCGACCGGGGACGGCCGCGACGCGCAGGCGCTTCTTCACCTCGCCGGACTGTCCACCTCGACAACGTGCCTGGCCGAGGCTCGACCTTGGTGCGACGACCGCACTTGGTGTCGCCCCACCCTGGAGTAGGGCCCCAGCCGCAGCCCACCTGGAGGGATCTCAAGCGGCGGAGGTCGCCGCCCCCCTTACCTCGTGAGAGACAGGCTCGGCGCTCCCAGGCGCATCGAGCTCGAGGACGCGTGCCTCCTGTTCGTCGAGACCGGCCAGGAAACGGTCCCGCTCAGCGCCGAGCACGTCGGCCATCGCGCGATAGTGGGCAATGCCCGCGCGCAGATTGGCCAAGTACCGCTGAAAAGACTTGGGTGAGCGCGTGCCAAACGGTGACCCTACCCGCTCGATCTCGTCGCGCAGGAAGTCCACGTAGAGCGTCAGCTCGGTGATCAACTGGTGCGGTCGTTCTTGCCCGGCGAGTAGATCGCGTCTGCCGTAGATGTGATCGACCAGCTCCTCGAGAGTGTGGTCGCGTCGGAAGTAACGCGCGCTGGGGCTGGGACAGATAGCCGGGCTGACATCGTCTTCAATCCGGCGGAGGCGCT
>JBNLDK010000121.1:0-42614 GCA_050304295.1 Polyangiaceae bacterium | reverse complement strand
AAGAGCCAGTCGAGGCGCGTGTCCTGCCAGTGGTCGGGGGTATTGTCGAGCGCCATGTTGCCGACGGGGATCTGCCAGATGACTGCAGGCCGACAGAGCTCCTCGGAGACGTCCTGAACCCAGCCGAGATACTGCTCTGCGTCGGCGTCGTCGTGCCACCAGCTGTCGCGTCCCTGGGTGTCGTAGTAACCGGCGTCTCGATCGGCGGTGTCCGAGACAATGAAGTCCCCCTCTCCTGCGCCCAGTTCGGCCATGAACGTGCCTGTGTCAGGTCCATCGCCTGGGACGTCGATCAGCCACGCCGAGGCGTGCAGACCGACAGTGGCAGCAGGTGCGTAGTCGCGGACCATCTTAATCATGCACCGCGCCAGACCAGCGGCCGAGTTCTCGTGGTTCGGGCAGTCCCCGGGGTTGGCGGAGGTCACCTGGGCGGGGACCAGGTGGGGGTCGGGGTTGACGAAGCGGACGTAGCCCCACAGATCGGGCTCGATGTGGAGCATGGCGCGGCGCGGACCGATCTGTTGCAGGACCAGGCGCCAGTCGTCGAGGTAGCGCGAGAGGAAGGGCGTGTCGTCCAGGGCCGCCACCTGGGGTTCCCCCTCCTCGAGGCCCGAGGCCGGTAGCTCGGTGTAGTAGGTGATGAACGGGACTTGCGGTCGTGGACTGCCTTGCCAGGTGGCGGACTCCGCCCGGTCGAGGAACGATGTCACGTACTGTCCGGGTGGTTGGGCCCAGTCCTGCCAGCAGCCCCACCAATCGCCGCACGCCTCCGAGCAGGAACCACATTCGCCGGCCTCGGGTACGACTCCGGCCAGGTAGAGGTACCGGACGTCGAAGGGTGCGGACGAGGCGGTCTCGTTCTCCATGCTCGCGCCAATGCGAACCGTCTCCGCGGCCATGAACGTGCAGCTCACGCACCCCGCGGCGCCAGCTGTCGGTTCCGCGCCACCACTGCCGGGTGCTCCCCCGATGGGCGAGGCGCCGCCGGTGGTGCCGCCTTGACCCCCTGGGGTCGCCCCACCACTGTTCGGGGCACCTCCGCGGGATGCTCCGCCGCCGTCTGCCGTTGCCCCGCCGCTGTTCGTGCGCCCCCCCGTGGCGTTGCGGCCGCCATCGCTGGTGGCGCCTGCTTCACTCGTCGCCCCCCCGGTGGGTGCCCCGCCCAGACTCGTGCCAGCACTCGAATTGCTGCCCCCTGCGGCGGCTCCCCCGGGGCTTGCCGAGGCACCGCCCGGGGAGTGACCCCCGGAGGCCGACTGGTGCTTTGGGGGGGCGTCGTCAGCACTGCAGGAGGCAGCGAACGACACCACGAGAAGCCCAGTCCAACCCTGCCATCGGCTCATGCGCATCACCTTGGCGCCAATTCTACAGCTTGTCGGGATGAGCGTCCCGACAAGTGGCGGGTCTCGTGCATCGGTGTGGTCGTGCCTGTCACCGGCGCTCTGGTGCTCGGATGAGTCCGTCGCCGCGCGTTCACGAGCGGACGAGCGCGCGCCCCACGGCGAGGCCGAGCAACACCGCGACGAAGCAAGCCGCCGTGGTGATCCCGAAGTTTGCTGCGGCGGACTGGGGTGCGCCATCTCGCGCGAGCTGGGTCGTCTCGTAGGCGAAGCTCGAGTAGGTTGTCAGCCCCCCCATGAAGCCAGTCGTTAGCGCAAGGCGGAGATTGGGCGGGAACGTGGCGAGGTCGAGTGTCGCCTGCATGATCGTTGCAATGAGGAAGCAGCCCGCGATGTTGACGGCCAGTGTGCCGTAGGGAAATTCGGTCCCGAACCGTTGACCGGCCCAAACCCCAACGAGGTAGCGTGTGCCAGTGCCCAGCGCTCCGGCAAGACAGATCCACAAGAACCGTTCCATCGCCTGCATATCTCAGCCTTTCGCGATGGCCGCAACGCAGTTGCCGCAGGTGTCTGGCAACGCGCGCTCGGGGATGCACTCTGGCGGGTCGGTTCGGGGTATGCCGCGCCCTCCCGCCGGCTGCGCCCGGACACGATGGCCTTCGTGGCCCACGAGTTGAGAGCCGCCGTCGGCGGCTCGTCTCGGTCACGCAAGGCGAGCCATCCGCGAAGCGAACCCACGCCATTCACGGCGGCGAATGTTCGACTACCAGCACCCGCGCCCAGACGCTGCTGTGCGTCACGGCGGTTCGGCCAGCTTGGCGCTGCGTGCCGGGTACCGCAACCTGGAGTGTCGCGGACCGCCTAGCGCACGGCGACCGCGACCCACTGGGAACGTACAGTCGTAGCGGGAACACCCTCACTGTGATTTGGCATGCCCGGCTCCGCGCTGCGGTCTCTGGATCTCGTGCGAGCGCACGAGATCAGTGATCACTGTCCCGAGTGGGGGGCATCCTTCGGAAGCTAACCTATCCCGTCCGCTCGTCGACTCCAGCGGGGCTCCACGGGTTCCACCGTTGCGGATCACCATTCCCAGCTCCACAACACCGAGGCCGTTCGGTTCCCCGTGACCTTGCGGCTTCACGTGCTACCTTATCGACCCAGCGAGGTGACACATGGCGGTCTTCACTCGTCGTGCAACGCCCGTCCCCATGGCGGCGGTGCTCAGTTTCGTCGTTGCTTGGGGTTGCGACGACACGGAAGTCGATTCGAACCCCGGTGACTCCAACCCACCGGCGGTGAACACGGGGGGAAGCGAGGGTGCGGGTGGAACCACGGTGTCTGCCAGTGGCGGCCTTGTCATCGTGCCACCGTCCGACTGTGGCGGGTGTGCGGATGGTTTCTTCTGCAGCGCCCTCCTGAAGTGCGCTCCGCTGGGCACGTGCCTGGCGGACGCGGACTGTGGTGACGGCAAGCAGTGCAACGAGCTCGGGCAGTGCGCGACGGGTGGCGACTGTGGTGCGTCAGAATTCGACATCTCCAGCGTGCCGCCAAACCTCCTGCTCGTGCTCGACCGGTCCTGCTCGATGACGATGAGCCGCACCGACACGGGAGTGGACGTGTCGGAGCAGAAGTGGGTACCGGTCATCGACGCGCTGGTACAGGTCACGACCGCGCTGGGCGGAGAGATCCGCTTTGGGCTGGAGGTGTTCCCTGACGGTCAAGATGCAGCAAACAGCTGTGCGCAGGACCCCACCGGTGCGATTGCCGTGCCCATCGGCCCAGACGGAGGGGCCCAGACCGCGACCTTGCTCCAGGCCGCGCGCACCGACGACACCCACCCCATCTACCCTGGCGATCCCTGCGAGACGAATACTTGGTCGGCTCTCGTTCAGGCGTCCCAGCAGGTCGAGTTGGACGACCCCGAGCGTGCGAGCTATGTGGTACTGATAACCGACGGTGAGCCCTATTGCAGCGACCGGCGGCAACGCAACGAGGTCGATGACGATCTGATCAACGAGGTCATTGCCGACCTGGCGGAGCGTGGGGTGCCCACGTTTGTGGTCGGCTTTGGCGACGCGGCCGATGTCGACCCCGCCGCGCTGGCGCGCTATGCGGCAGCTGGCGGCACGACACCTTCGGCGGAAGAACCATACTATGATGCTGCGGACGGTGATCAGTTGCTGACCGCACTGAACGCTATCGCTGGCAGTATCGTCTCCTGCGAGTACACCCTCGACTCCGCACCTCCAGACGACGACCTCTACGTTCTCTTCGACGACACGACCCTGGTGCCGCGCGATCCAACGCACGTCGACGGCTGGGATTTCAATGCCGAGACTCGCACGCTTTCCTTCTTTGGGCAGGCGTGCGCCGCTTTGCAGCAAGACCTCGTTGCGGACATTGATGTGGTCTACGGCTGTCCTGACCCGGTCCTGGGATAGCTGCCTGGAGATGTGATGGTCGGCGGCAGCCGCGGCGTGCTCCGCGGGTACTGCCAGTGAGCTTGGTGTTCCCGTGCCCCCGCGGGGAGCCCAGTGCTATCGCTCCTCGCCGGGCTCGTTCGTTCCCGTGCCATGGGCCAAGACTGGACGCTCGAGCTCGTCAGCAGATAGTCCCGGGAAGAACTCGTGGATGCAGTTGGGGCAGTACGTGTGGGTGAAGTCTGCGGCGGAGTGGCGTGAGATGTAGACCTCGAGCTGCTCCCAGTATCCATTGACGTCCCGGATCTTCTTGCAGTGGCAGCAGATGGGGAGAAAGCCACGCAACTGGGTGACCTCGTCGAGTGCTCTCCGCAGCTCAGCGTTCTTCTGCTGGAGACCTTTTTCGTGGGCGATGAGGGCCTCCTCGGCCTTCTTGCGGGGAGTGATGTTCCGGATGAAGGCGTACATCAGCTTCTGCTCGCGCCAGCTGAACGGGCCCGCCGCGATCTCCACCATGAGGAGCGTACCGTCCTTGCGCCGGTGGCGGCGCTCCTGGATCAGGACCTCCCCGCCCACTGCTGCCTGGTCGACAGCCCGGTGTGTCGCCTCGGGTTCAGCGCTGACGATCGAAACCGGTTGTCCTATGACTTCCTCGCGCTCGTAGCCGTAGAGCTTGAGGTAGGCATCGTTCACATCCACGATGCGCTTGGTCTCGATGTCAAAGATGCTGATCGCGTCGATGTCGTTGGTGAACAGCGCGCGGTACCGTTCTTCGTTGTCTTGGGACTGTCGTGCTGCCAGCTTGTACTCAGTGATGTCGTAGGTCACCCCGTTCCAGGCGAACGAGCCATCGGGAAGTTGAAAGGGCTCGGCGGCACCGCTCACCCAGCGCAGCCTCCCGCTGGCCGGGATGACGCGAAATTCCAGCGCCCACTTCGAACGGGTACGAAACGCAATGGCGGTAGTGCGGGCGATGGACTCTGCGTCTTCCGGGTGGACAAGACGGAAGATCTGGGTGGGATCGTTCAGGACCGTCTGAGCGTCGACTTCGTAGATCGTCGAGACACGGTCGCTGATGTACGAGAAGTAGGGCTGTTCGTGCTCGTCGAAGCGCACTTGATGTACGACTACCGGGACCGTGGCGGTGATGTTGCGAAGCAGGTCCTCGGAGCGCTCGAGACCCTCTCGAGATCGAGAGAGGGCCCACTCGAGCTGCTCGTTTCGACTGCGCTCTTGAGCGAGCAGCTGCTCGAGCTCGGTGACCTGGCGTTGGAGCTCGGCGGTGGAGGTTGTCATGGCACCATGGATTCGCGAACGGAGTCCAGCCTAGCAGGGAACTTGGGGGCGTTCGAACGCCATGCTGTGGATGGCTGTCGTCGACCGTCTCCCGACACCGTTTTGATACATCGGCTTCACCCAGCGGAAGCACCGACGGTCTTGCCGGTGCTTCCCACGGGTCAGATCGATAGGTGCGATCGCTATCAGGGAGCGTGCGCGGGTATCGGTCTACAGCATCGAGACACGGATCACCTGCACTGGCGTGCGAGGACGATCGTTGCCATCAGTGGGGGTGGCGTTGATGGCGTTGACCACATCCATGCCCGACGACACCTTGCCGAACACGGGGTGCTTTGACTGGCCGGGCGTGAAGTAGTCCAAGTAGTGGTTGTGGACGGTGTTGATGAAGAACTGGCAGCTGCCCGACTGAGGGCCAGCGTTGGCCATGGAGAGAGTCCCCGGCTCGTTGGAGAGTCGATGCTCGGCGGGATGCTCGTCCGGGATCGAACCGTAGGGAGAGCTTCCAGTTCCCGCGCGCGGGCTGTTTGGGTCACGGCTGTGTGGGCAGCCGAACTGATTCATGAAGTTCTTGATGACGCGATGGAAGTGGAGTCCGTTGTAGAAGCCCTCGTTCACCAGACGGATGAAGTTGTTTGCCGTGATCGGCATCTGGTCGACGTAGATCTCGGCCTCGAAGGACCCCATGGACGTTTCGAACTTTGCGATCGGATTGGCCATGGGGATCGCCTACCGCGGATTGGCGCTGCTGTCTCGCCCTGCCGCGGTCGCGCGGAAACTACGCCGACGCAGCCGCGACGCGGCTGTGGGCGGTCCACCCGGGGCGCTTCGTGGGTCCGTCTCCCGCTTGCGGTTGGCCTGGGGCGCGGGCGGGGGCCGGCGGGACGCATCTGCGGTTCGCGTGCCACTGAGCTCTGGGAATACCGCACTCTTCACTCGGATCGAGCCGCAGGTCGCGTGGCGACCGAGGACCAGGAGTCGGCGGATGAGTCCAGGTGTGGCCTGGAGACTCGCGCCCGTGGCGACCGAACCATCCAGCGGAGCGCTGGACTGACAGGGTTGGACGCTGCAAACTGGTTTCCGGCGGCACGCGCGGATACCATGACGAGCGATGCACCAGCTGACCGGCGAGGTCGGACTGATCGGAGACGTCCACCAGGAGGACCGACTGCTGGAGCGCGTTCTGCGATGTCTGGCTGACAGAGACGTCAACGCCGTCCTCTGTGCTGGAGACGTGCTGGATGGGAGGGGCAGTCCGGGCCGCACCATCGATCTGCTCAGCGAAGCTCAGGTTTGCGTCGTTCGGGGTAACCACGACCGGTGGTACCTGGGCGGCGTCATGCGCGAGCTGCCGGATGCCTTGCCCGTCGATGCCCTCGCTCTCCGGCACCGCCGGTGGTTGGAGGGGCTCGCACCAACTCGGCGCTTCGAGACTCCTCTTGGAGGGCTTCTGCTCTGCCATGGAACCGGTAGCGACGACATGAGAGGGGTGAGGACAGAGGATGATGGTTACACGTTGGAGGCCAACGAGCACCTGCGCGCGCTGATCGACGACCCTGACATCGATCTTGTCGTCGCCGGGCACACGCACCGCCGCATGGTCCGCGATCTCGGGGGACTCACCGTGATCAACGCCGGAACACTGCTGCCCGCCGAGGAGCCGTGCTTTGGTATCTTGGATCTTGCTACGGCAACGGTCACATTTCTGGGATTCGATTCCGGTGCCGTAGTCCAGCTAGGCAGCCAGCGCCTCAAGCCGCCCTCGAACGGGTCGCAGGCCAACTCGGGGTGGTTCGGCGTAAGCCGATCCCGCTAGACGAGCGAGCGCGCGCGACTCGAGGTCGCCCTTCCAACTCCGCTACTCCGCCAGAGGGGACCTCGACGGTCCTTCCCGAAAGGGGGCCGTTGCTGCGGCCTGTTGGTCCCTGCTACTCGGGAGGGAGCACGAGGTCGCGCATCAACGAGTCCTCGAGTTGCGGGAGACCGAGCAGGGACAGTGCGATGTTGGCGACATCGCCGTTGCGCAGAGGCTGGTTGGCTGCGGAGTAGTCGGGACGCGTGCTCCCAGGGTTGGCGCGTTGGCCTGCGAAGGTGGCATAGAGGTCTGTCCCCCCGGGGAAGCCGGGGCCGAAGACGTAGAGGGGAATCGTGTAGTTGTCGGGGTTGCTGGCGTCGACGTGACTGTATCCCGCTCCACCATGGTCGGCAGTGACGATCAGCGCGAAGCGGTCACGCAGTCGCGGCGTGGCGAGCAAGGTGTCGAGTATCTGTCCCAGCCAGGCGTCGACCCGTTGCACCAGTTCCAACCACTCCGGGCTCCCCCAGCCAAAGTTGTGCCCGCCCGGATCGGTGTCCGTGAAGTGCAGGAAGGTGAGGCGGCACGGGGAACCCGTCAGCTGTCCGAGCACGGCGCCGAGCAATCCTGGACTGTCGTCGTGGAGGATCAGGGGAACGTCGATCTTGGCCTTGCCATCGTTCGGCGGGACCCGATCCACGGCTCCGTTGGCCGAGTTCCAGCTCTGGGTGAAGATGGAGAACTTGTCCTTCCCCGAGAAGAGGCAGGTGGAAAGACCGTGGTCATGGACGACGTCGAAGACGCCAGCAACGTACTCGAGTTCGGGGTTGCCACCGTTGTGCAGCGTGGTGTCGGGACTGGGGGTGGTGTTGGAGACGTAGCCGTGGTGGGTGTCTGGGGGTTCGTCCTCGACGACCGACACGGGGCGCCCCGTGAAGAGGCTGGTGTGATTGGGGAGGGTGACCGTGTGCGTGTAGTCGGACCGTGCGTTGTGGGTGAAGCTGCCACCGTCCTGTAGGCGACGGAAGGTGGGAAGCGTGTCGCGCTCGAGCAGGTCGTCGACGAATCGCGGCGCCAGGCCATCTACGGTGACCACCAGCACGTAGTCGACTCGTGGGCGGTCCTGGACGGCCCCGGCCCTCCCCCCGTGGCCCAGCTCATCGTCGGGTCTGCCTCCTCTACCTCCACGACCGTCCCCTTGATGGTGGAGCTCACCAGTGGATCCGGCCGTGGGTACCGTACATTCTCGCTTCTCGCAGGGGTCTGCGGTCCGTCCTCCCGTATCGGTTGTCGCGGGCGGGAAGGGCCCCGAGCGCCCCCCGCAGGCGATCGCCAGGCACAGTAGTAGGACCTCACCTAGACGACTAGCCTGGTGACCGGTCCGGCGCGACGGCGGCACCCGCGTTTCGCGACTGTGCGGACGTGCCCGGCGGTGCGCTGTCGTGGACCCTCGGGATGAGCGAGCTCGATCCTGGTTCGCTAGTTGGCCAGTCTGCGATGGAGCGAGGGCAGACCATTTGGCTCTCCGGGAATGGTCTATGTCGCCCATGTGCGCTGTTTCCAAGGGTGCTCGGCCCGTCTGCGAATTCTGGCATCTCTTGTCAGAAGGAGGCGTACAAATCGTCGTCGGGGTCGACCATCGTTCTGCGATTCACTGATCACAGGCCTCGCCGTTGCTCTCCCCAGGCGTGGGATTCGAACACCATTCCCAGGTTCCGTCGTCCCGGATGTCCGCGCCGTCGGGATACCTCGAGTACGATGCGTTGGCGCTCGGTGCCACGCCGAAGGTGACGGCATCGATCGAGGTGCCGTCGGGGCCAGTTATCCAGACCCCTTCGCCACTACTGCTCAGCCGGAAGCCGAGGTGCAGGTCTCCCTGTTCGGGATCTCCGTCAGCCCAGAGCACGAGGAAGCCTTTGGCCGGGACGACGACCCGCTGTGGGAGCTCCCACTCGTAGGGACTTTCTGCCCCGTCACTGATGAAGTAGCCGCCCAGCGAGGCCTCCTTCCGACTGGGGTTGTACAGCTCGATCCAGTCGTCGGACTCACCGAAGTCATCCGCTGCGGTACTGGAATTCTCTGCCATGAGCTCGTTGACGCGGACCGTGGTCAGTCCCGTTCTACCCCCCAAGTCGATGAGCCCGCTCGATTCATCGTAGGAGCCGCAAGCGACGGTAGTCAGGGTGGCGACCGCGGCCGCCGCTACTTTCATACAGTTTGCCGGTTGATTCATCGCATCTCTCTCGGGGCTCGGGGGCAGGTTCGGGGTCAAACGTCAATCTCCTGCTGCCCCAGGATCAAGGACACTTTGTTGTTCCCATTGACGGAACGAACCGCTTCGAGGAGCGCGTTGGGTTCGCAGCTTGGCTTCAGGACGACCGAGTAGATGGCCTCCTGGAACTGCATCTCGCCGACGGTCTCCATGCTAATCAGGTTGAACTCGTCGAGGTGCTTGCGAAAGACATCCGCGAAAGTTTCCTCGTAGTCGGCCTCGTTCGGCAGGCGTACGATGAGGATCCTCTCGCGGACGACTTTAGCAAAGAAGTTGAGCTTCTCCATCGTCATGATGATGGCGCTCAGGCAGATCGTGGCGAAGATGGCGAGCATGTAGAAACGGGTCCCGCAGGCCATGCCGATGGCCATTGCCGAGAAGACGAACCCAATGTCACGGGGTTCCTTGACGGCGTGCCGGAACCGGACGATCGACAGCGCTCCCACCAACGTGAACGCGCGCGCGATGTTGGAGCCGATGATCAACATGATGAATGCCACCACCACGCTGAAGATGACGAGTGTGTGGACATACGTCTGCGAGTACGAGACGCCGCGATGCGTGCTCCGATAGACCCAGCCAATTACCAGCGCCAGCACGAAGCTGAGAAAGAACACGGCACCCGCATCAAGGATCGTGAAGTTGGAGCTCATGTCGCCAAACTGCTCGAACTCTCTGATCAACTCACCCATACAGATTCTCCTTGTGGCTGCGCGCGATCTGCAGGCGCCGTAGGCCGTGCGAGACCACCGTGCAGTACTTGCTGACTCGCGTCAGTTGACACTCGTGCTTGGCGAGCATGGCCACCATCCAGGCGGGAATTCGATCATTGACCTTGACCTCCATGATCAGCCAGTCGGGGGGCGCGACATAGCGATTGCGCGCCACCTCGGCGACCTCCAGAGCATGAACGCGGCCCTGGAGTTGCATGTCGAACGTCAGGCGCATCCCGCTCTCGAAGCGGCTCCCGACGTATGCGCGGCGCCGATAGCTCACGATGGCCCGCGGGCGCAGGTGCTGGGCCCGTACCAGATAGTTGACTTCCGAGGCGGTTACCACGTCGGCGGCGTCGAGTTCGCTGGAGATTTCCTGGCCGGCGCAGAGCCGTTCGGCGTCGGCCAGGGGGAGCACCAGGCGGCGTTTCTGCACCGTGCGGTTGGTGCGCTGCTTGATCTCGACGAAGCCTCGCTGAACCTGGCGGATGTCCGCTCCCGGGTAGATCCGGAGTCGGAGTTTGCGACGGTACTTCAGTCCGTCCAGCTTCGACCAGTAGGCGGACAGATCCGGACTGTCGTAGTACAGGCTGGTGACACGATAGAATCCGTCCCCGTCCCCGTGGGCGTCTGGCACCATGAAGTTGACGAGGTCCCGGACCAGTGCGCGGTAAGTGCTCGCGTGCACCGTATACTTGAGCTCGTAGCGGTTGAAGTGTCGGATCATGGGGCCCCCTCGCCTGCCTTCACGGCTTCGCCGCTGACGTTGATCTCGAAGGGGTGGCTGTCCTCGGCGAGATCGCCGGTTGGGGCCACCGAGACTCGCACGAGCGCAGCCCGGGCTGGTTGTCCTGGGGGCAAGTCGAAGGACTGGCGACCGTCTTCCTGAAAGACCAGGTTCTGCTCCATCCAGCCCGCGGAGAAGTTGACCGTGAGCGGGTAGGCAGAGGGGTGTGCGCGGGACTCGGTCCAGATGCGGATGGTCGCGTCGGGCTGCGGACGCACCGCGAGATGGGCCTGACGGTACGCAATCCATTTCTGCTCTGTCGGTTCGACGAAGTCGGCGATGCGATCGCCCGAGAGCGCATCGATTAGGGTCGGATGGTAGTCGAGGGAGCGGGACAGCGCGTGCAGTTCGCCGGGGGAAACGCCGGAGAAGCCCGGCTCCTCCATCCGCTGCAGGATGCGCCAGGCCTGGACCAGATCGGGCTCTGTCAGCCCCCAGAGCAGAAGCGCGGCAAATGCGGTCCAGCTGCCGGAGAAGATCCAGAACCCGAGGCTCGGCCACCGCAGGTGAACGCGCCTCACTGGGAACCCGCTTCCAGCCGCTGGACCGCAGCATCGAGGTCTTCCCATTCTCGGATGCCAAGCTGGCGCTGTAGTGCCTCCAGCTCCCCCGACCGAACTTGACTGGCGATGCGACCGAGCTTCTTGAGCTTCCGCCCTCGAGCCGCTACCTGCTGGCGGCACTGGACTGCGTGGAACGTCTCACCGTGGACGTGACTCTTGCCAGTGTACCACTGGCTCACGGGTTCCAGTTGCAGTCCGACGGTGGCGCGATACACCAGGACGTTCGAAAGGGAGACCGACGATGAGTTCTTGACGAGAATCCCCTGCTCACCCTTCGCCGCCAGACAGCTCTCGATTGACGCTTCGGTCCACTCCCCCGCGGACACCGCGTTGTTCGTGAAGTCGACGAAGCGCGAATTGCTCACTTTGACGTTCGACGTCATCAGGTCGACCGCGTCGTCCCCGGCGTGGCGAACCGTGATGTCGTCTAGGGTGGCTGTGGTGAACTCGAGGTCGATCGCGTCGGACGCGGTGTCCACGAACTCCGAGTGGCGCACGACCAGATCGCGCACGTAGGCGGCGTGCAAGGCATCGTCTGACTGCGAGTTGGCGCGGACGCTCAGGTGCGCCAACTCGATGGAGTCGGTGTCGTGAACGTTGATCATCCCAGGGTAGTGGACGATACCGAAGGCCGGCCGCCGACCGCGCTCAACAATGACGTGAACGAGTCGGGACCCAGCCGTGCCTGGGCCCTGCAGCGCGATGCCGCCCCACCGGTCGCGGCGGGGGACGATGCGGATGGGGGCGTCAAGGCGACCGCGCGCGGTCACCTTGCCGAGGAACACGAGACTCGCGTTGGGGCCCATGAAGAGGGTGGTACCCGCCACGATCTCGACGGTCTGGTAGGGTTCGAAGACGCGGGTCTTCGGGATCTCCACCGCTCCGGGACCGAGTTGGACGCGTTCGGCGGACGGCGCGTCGAGGCACCAGGGATGGGGCGACGATTCGTCTGGCGTTGGGTGGAACTCGAGCTCGCACTCGATCGAGGCGATGGGACTGACGTCGGTGGGAGCGACCGAGTCGAGCTCGACTGTAAAGGGGGCGCTGGTGACCAGATTGACCCCGCGGAAGATCACCTCGTCCGGTCGGCATCCTCCCGAGTTCAGGAACAGGCGGTAGCGGCGGGTTTCCGGCTCCGTCCGAACCAGACCGCGACTGCGGTGTGGCTTGCGCGGCACGAGCCGCACGCCCGGGTAGACGACGAGGTCGAAGGCGGTCGGGGTGTTGCCGTCGGCATGGACCAGATGTCGGTCGGTGCTGTAATCCAAAGCGTCGCTGAGGTCGGTGTCCGCGAAGAGCTCCCATCCCTGGTCCTCACAGGTGCCGGTCCCAGCGACCTCGACTTCCGTTAGATGTAGCCCGGCCATGCCCCCGACGAGGACATCGATCGCGAGCTCCCCAGAGGGGGGCTGGCCGACGGGGACGACGGCGCTGACCTCCTCGCCCGTCAAGGCGGTTCGCACGAACCTCTCGCGCTCCGCGTATTGCCCGAGTCGTGCGTCGACGGCAACTGCCTGCAGCTCGCGGTTCATTGGCCGGGGTAGTTGCCGAAAGTAGGGACCCATCGAGGGAAGTAGTTCGTATGCGTCCCAGTATGGGTCGCGCTCCTGGTCCGCCTTCAGCTCGTCGAGCAGAGCAGAAGCGCGGGCGCGCAGTGCCTGGGTCGAGCAAGGTCCGTCGAGCAGGCGCAGGACGGTCCGATTGCGCCGGGTGAGGTACTCCGGGATCTGCTTCAGACGGAGCAGCAAGGGGTTTTCGGTGCGATTGAGCTCTGACTCGTGCTCGCCGCCGCGGAAATCCCAGGCGATGGGTTCGTAGCGCCCCCGGTAGGGATCGAAGTAGAGCTTGTGATTGTTCTCGAAATCGTGCTCGTTGACTCCAAAGACGACGTCCAGGGCATCAAAGAGCGCGAACTTGTCCAGGTCGATGAAGCGCGCGGCGAAGCTCATGAACTGTTCGTCGGAGGGCTCGTTGACTGCCGCGATGAGCGCTTCGAGTTCCTCGAAGTCATCCATCTGCTCCTGCTCGATGGCTGCCACCTTTTGCCAGTGGCGAGCTACGTTCCATAGGGTGCTGACCCCGGTCTTCGAGTCTGGTGGGGCCCCGTTTCCCGAATAGATGCTGCCCGGCATGCGCCGGGATCGACGCAGTAGACCCTCGTCCGGCTGCGTCTCGAAGAAGTACACGCCCCAGTAGGCGTTGTTGAGGAAGAGTCGGAAGGGATAGTAGTCGGGGGTGAGGAGCCCCTCCTCGTGGGCGATCGAAAAGATCAGGTGCTCGTCGAAGGGCATCGGCTCGGGCGTGTTCACGAAGTTGAACGTTCCGCGACCGTCGAACAGATTCCCACCCTGCATGCGCACCTTGTAGGACTTTTGCGGTGCGTTCCAGTGCCAGGGCTTGCGCCCCCGGTAGCGCACCTTGACGGGGTAGATGTCGTTGCCGCGGATCAGGTGCGCGTCCACGTAGTAGGCATCGCCATCGCCAGGGGGTAGGGTTTGATCGAGCTGGTCGAGTCCGCTGTTGCTGATCCGGAGCTCATAGGTGGGGAGGCTGGACTCACCCAACGCGTCGGGCATGAGCAGGCGGCGGCGATCGTGCGTCAGGCGATCGTGCAGGTGCAAATGGAACACGTGCAGGGACAAGGGTTCGACGACGTCGACCGCCCGCGCGTGCCGGTAGTGCGCGGCGAGTGCGACTGCGATGTACCAGAAGCAGAGGACCAGCGCGGGGGCGGCCAAGACGACCCCAGAGAGCAGGCGCATGCGAAGTGCGCGGCGGAGCAGGCCGGGTTTGCCGAAGTGGCGCGGATTGACAACGCGCTTCTGGATCAGCTCGTCGAAGACGGGCCGGATCGATGCTGGCATCAGGGTGCTTTGCATGTGCGGCGCGGGGGCGTCAGCGCAGATCCACGAGCGCCTGGACCAACAGCCGATGGGACTCGGGCCAGAAATCGAAGGTGTTGGCGGACGGACGGATCCATTCCCCCTGCGCCATGAGCCGGAAGTAGCGACCTAGGTGGTAGTTGGCTCCCACCGTTCCCGACCAGATGTGGGCGTCTCGTACGTGGTGCTCGACCTTCAGCAGCTCAACCTTGGCGAGCGGCTCGAGCGCCATCCGCCAGGTCTCCGTGAGGGGGATCTTGTAGGATGCCAGGAGGAGGGCGGACCACGACTCGGCGTGATCGATGGACAGCTGGTTCTCGCCGAACATCGCCTCGCCCAGCACCCGGAGCTCGCCTGCCTTGAGTCGGAAGTCTGCCGCTCCCATCGTCCCGGATCGAGGGAGGAGTGGGGTGACGTCCGGGTCGAATCGCTGGTGCGAGCCGCTCACGCCCAGTGACAGCCAATCATTGTGATTGAGTTCGAGGCGGGCGGCAAAGTCCTTGCTACCGTCCAGGTCGGCCTCGCGGCTATTGCGTCCGGACCCGTTGAAGGCGCCGACCTCGTAGGACAGGGTCGTCTCCTTGCCGAAGCGACCCTCCACCTGAAAGCCGATGTCGCGGTCGCCGTAGCCCAGATCCTCGACGATCCAGGCGTTGCTGATGCCGCGATCGACGAGGACCAGTTGGCGACGCCCGCGCAGTTCTAGACGGCTGAACGGCTTCTTGAACTGGCCCATGCGAAGTCGGAGTTCGCGCAACGGTTTGACGCGGACGTAGGCGTCGCGAAGGGCACTCCACGCCACCGCGTTGTCGTCCTGCGCTGCGTCGAGTTCGACCGCGGCTTCCAGCATCTTGGAGTGCTTCCACTGCAGTTCCACCCTGGCGCTGGCGATGCGGAATTCGTGCTTGGGTCCGCTGTCGGTATCGTCCAGTATCCAGAGGGCGCGCAGAAGTCCCCTGACCTTCGTCTTGGAGTCTTTCTCCCATGGCGGCTTCTTCTCGCCGTCCCCCTTGTCGTCGGTCTTGCTCGGCACCGTGGCGGCGGCTGCCAGCCCCTCGTCCGCGCCGACCTCTGCCGCAGCGACCGGTCCTAGTGCTGGACTGGTGGGGGTAGTCGTACTCGCAGCAGGTTGGGCCTCGGCGGAGGGGGCTGCCTCGGGACCTTGCTCGGTCGAAGCCTCGGTATCAACCCTGGATGCCGGTGCGGTGTCGGGTTGTTCCGCTGCTGACCGGACAGTTTCCGCAGTTCCCGGCCCGTGCCCTCCGGGTTCCGCAGGCGGAGGTGTCGGGGCCGTTCCCTGTGCTCGAGCCAGGGAAGCCAGCCCCAGGATAGTGAGCGTGGCGAGCCACCCCGCCCGATACGACCTGATCTGCATTTGCTATCCGACTTTCTGGGTTGGGTACGGTGGGACTGGTCCTTCTGGATGCTTGGGAGGGTCGAGGCCAGCTAGGACCACCGCGACGGCATCGTGCCGTGAGTGTACGGGCTGCGCTAGTGTCTTGATAGGCGCCACGAAGGAAGGAAGCTGGGGAGCCTGGCGAGTCCACGGTTCGGCGGGTTCCACGAATCGGGGTGGTTGCCGTCCTGGTGCGTGATCGGGTGGTGCGGGCGTATCTCGTGCCCTGCTGCCGCTACCGCTGGTGCGGCGGCGATTGTATCGCGGATCATTGGACTGTTTGGGGGCTCGGCCATTGCCGGCCCAGCGGAAGAGACCGGTAGTGGAGCGACCCCGCCGGGGGTTGGCTGCCCCGCGCTACCGGATTTCGACGATGGATGTGCAGCAAGAGAGTGGTTCGGCGCTTGCTCTGGAATCGGTCCGAACCGCTTGGCGGGTACGCGAGCGCAGTCGCGCGTCCTGTGTGTCAAGGTCGAGGTACCAACCCGCGGTGCCGCTCGGGTCACTCTTGCGGCTGTCGAGCAGAGGGATCGCGCTGGAGGGTCGTGAAGATCCGCGCGATCGCCCGCAGGTCGAGCAGCTTGCAAGCGGGCGGCGACGGGACGGGGTCGTTGCAACTGACGACTTGACCTGCGGTCGCGACCACCCCCTCGCGGAGGCTGCTCGCGAAGCTCCCGTGGGTTGGCACGTCGGGACCGTACGATGAATCGGCGCTGTACCAGCGGGCGGAGCTCGCGTCGACCGCTGGCATCGAGGTGGCATGTTGGGGTTCGGGCTCTGCGGACCAGTTGGCGCAGGCCGTCCGGCGCATCGCCTCGGCATCCTCTTCGTTGGCCTGGACGGCGGCGTTCTCGAGAGCGTTTCCGGTCACTCGGGTCCCGGCAGCTTCGCCACCGGTGTTCTCGTGGTTCTTCGAGGGGTCGGCACCGTAGCCCGCCATGACCGCGGATTTGGCGCGGGCGGTCTGCTGAGAGTTTGCCCTGCCATTGGCGCTGACCTCTGGTCACAAGATCCTCTTCGCGGCTCGGACGAGGCGTCGAGCCGCCGCGGGGTCTCGCCGCGCCGTCACGCCGCGGTGGGACAATGGGATAGTGGCCAGAAACGTGTCGGTCAGGCAGCTAATTCGATGACGGATGCGACTTTTTGCTCCAATTCGATTTGCTGCCTGATTCCTCGAACCGGGAGCGACGCAAGCACAAGAGCGAAACCTCCGTCGGGCGCGCTCGGGTGGCCGCGGGGCTTCTGGTGCTGCGACCCACGGGTGGCTCGTCGGTCACCCGACCGGGTCGCTCTGTGAGTGGTATTTATGTCACGGTCAAAAGGATTCCTGTTCGAGCCGAATTGGCATCTCGTGATCACTGCCTTGGGGTTGGACCGTCGCGAGGTCTTGCATCGGGCACGCTTGCCCAGCGACCTGCTGGTGCGCGACAGTGTTCGGCTCACGCCGGCGGAGCACTTCACCCTCTGGGCGCTGCTCGAGACGGAGACCGGGGATCCACTGCACATCTTCCAGCTGGTGGACATGCTCACCGAGTACAGCTTCTGCCCGCCGTACTTTGCTGCACTCTGTTGCCCGAATCTGGCGTACGCCGCGAGGCGCGTGGCTCGCTACAAGCGCCTGGCAACGCCAGCGGCGCTGGAGGTGACGGTGGTGGGGGACGAGCTCTCGCTCGGTTTCCAGTGGCCCAGTCACACCCTCCCCCCGACGGCGCTCGTGCTGGCCGAGTTCGCCTTCATGACCAAGGTAGCTCGGATGGGTACCCGTGCGACGATCCGTCCCCGGAGGATCGTGGTGAGTCGGACTCCCTATTCCGTCGAGCCCCTCGAGGCCTACTTTGGAGCGAAGGTCGAGACAGGGGGCGAGACGAAGCTCAGCTTTACGCTCGAGGACGCGATGCGCCCCTTCTCGGAGAGCACCGGAGCCGCAGTGGGAATGTCTTTCCCTGAGCGACCGCGAGCCTTGAGCGAACTCGACGACTCGGCGATGGCTCAGGAGCGGGTTCGCGCCGTCTTGCACGAAGCGCTGCCCAGTGGACGTTTCACGATGATCGACATCGCCCGGCGCCTGGCGATGAGCCGGCGCACCCTGCAGCGTCGCCTGAGCGCCGAGGGCACCACCTTCCAGCAGATCCTGACGCGGGTTCGGGAGACGCTGGCTCGTCACTATTTGATGGAGACGCCTCTCTCCTGCACCCAGATTGCGTTTCTGCTCGGATTCGAGGATCCCAACTCGTTCTTCCGTGCCTTCCATGACTGGACGGGAAGTACCCCCGAGCGCCTCCGCTCCACACCGCCGCCACCAGCATCCAGTGTCCGAGGCGAGCGAGCCGAGTCCCAATCCGTGACTGTGGTGACGCCAGTGATGGCGCTGGAGGCGAGTTGAGCGGGACAGCGTGCTGAGCGCGCCCACGTCACGTGGTCGTCGTTGTATGCGACCGCCAGTTTCTGGGGGCGACTGCAGAACTTGGCTTCTATCCTGAAGCGCCGCCCCGCGCGGGTGAGAACGAGAGCTGCGGGGCGCACAGTCATCGGGTGGAGTCCCAGCGACTAGCACCGGGGGAGCGAGTAGCGGGACCGCCGGCGTAGCGGGACCGCCGGCTGGGCCTTCGGAAGCTACGCCGGGCCTACTGGCACGCGATGGGAGGCATGCCGAGGATGGCCTCGCGGCCTGGCGTGTAGGGGGAATTGAAGGGGACCGCGCCGTCCCTCCCGGCGGTGGCGAGCACATAACTGGCAAGTTCGGGACCGCTGGTGAAGCGATTGGCGGCGATTGTGCTTTGTGATGCTGCGCTATACTCGCTGAGCATGTCCGGCGTGCTCCCGTAAGAGGCGGTCAGATCACCCGAGGCCGAGGGATCGAGTTGGCACGATGAGTCCGCCATCCACACGCGGCTGCCGCTGATTTCCAGTCCGCCCTCCTGGAAGTCGTCGAGGAGATTCTCGAGGTAGTAGTCGATGTCGTCGTCACCAGCGACGGCTGGGTTGGCGAGGAACATGTTGTCCTCGAATGCCACACGGGCCCCCACCCGGACGCTCAGGATGTCCTTGCGGTAGTTGTAGAAGACATTGTTCAGTAGGTGCGACTTGCCCCGTCGGATCAGCGGGACCCGCCGCCCCGTGTTGCCGAACGTGTCGTACAGATCGTCCGTCGTGACGAACGCATTGTGGTGCATCGTGGTGGCGATCTGCTCGTTGATCGTGCGGCTATCGCTCGACCCATGAAGTGCTGCGCGCTTGACGTTCCTCACCAGGTTGAAGGACATCGTCACGTCGTAGGCGCCCACTTTGACGTCGAACGCCGAGTCGCCGGTTAGGTCGAAGGTGTTCTTGTGGATCCAGATGTCGTGGGAGGCTCCAGTGGAGCGGATCATGTCGGGGTCCAGCCCGTGGTCCTCGGTGTGGCCCGCGCCCTGGAAAAGGAGGTGCGTCATGATCACGCTCGTGGCGGTCTCGACAGGTTCGCCGCTGCTATCGGACCCGATCGCGAATCCGCTGAAGAGGAAGTAGGCCTGGCTCTGGCGGCCGTCGAGCGTCGTGTTGGAGCTGACGTGGACGTTTCGGATCGGAAGATCGCTGTCGTTCAAGCGATCGTTGAAGAAGGTCTCGAGGCAGCTGTCGCCGCCAACGCCGTTGGCGGTACACCAGGCCTGGTAGTCGATGCAGTTGGCTGCGCTGGAGATACCGAGGGCCGACTGGACGTCCGCGTCGTCGCACCGCAGACGGTATAGAGCGATCTCGCTGGGAGTCGCGAAGTCCCGCTTGTCGAACACTATCCACCGATGCTCCTCGCTGCTCACGGCGTCGGCGATCTGCTGCTCCACCGAGATATCGGAGCTCTTGGTGATGACGACGAGTTGGCTCCCTCCGGTGGGATCGTAGCCGCCGAGAGCGTCTTCCCCGTAGCCTACAGGTCTGCCGAGGGATGTTGCTAGGCACTCGACGATCTCCTGGTCGGTTTGGAGCGAGGATTCGCGCCAGTTGATGTCGGGGTTCGAGATCAGCTCTTCGCAGTCGGCGTCCGTGAACGTGCCCCCCGCACCGCCGGTGCTCGCAGCTCCCCCGGTGGTGGTCACACCGCCGGTCGTCCCGTTGCCGCCCGTCGTGCCCGTTCCTCCGGAGGTGGAAGCGCCTCCCGTCACCGCGCCGCCGGTCGCCCCTTCACCGCCTGTCGCGCCGAGGCCACCCGTGGCGACTCCACCGGTGCCGGCGAGTCCGCCTGTGCTGCTGACTCCTCCGCTGGGGGGCGCACCGCCGCTGCCCGTCGCACCTCCCGTGACTGGGGCGCCCCCGGCCCCCGCGCTACCCCCGGTCGCGGGGATCCCTCCCGTGGGAGTCGAGCCCCCCGAGCTGAACAGACCCCCGGTGGCGGCGTCTCCGCCAGAACCGGTACCGCCTCCAGTACCGCCGGCGTCATCACCGCAACCCGCCAACGAGATCGTGGTCGCCACCGCAAGAATCTGCCCAAACCGCCCGTGTCGCATGTCGTGGTAATGCGCCACGTCCGCTGACTCATTTGAGTTCTCGAACGTCTTCCGTTCCGCCTGGGTCGTTGGCCAGTCGGCCGTTGCGCGTGCGGGCGGGGGCGGACTCCGGGTCCGCAATCCTGTGTGTCCGGCTGGCCGCGGCTCGTGTCCTGGGGAAGACGCGGCGAGGGCCTCGCGGTTTGCGAACCGTGTCACCGCGCAGGGATTCTGTCCGGATGGCCCGCGGCACGTGCGTTGCACCCTCGGGGTAGCATGACAACACGACCCCACCGTACCCGTTCCATCCGTTCCCTCGTTGCCTCTGCTCTCGTCGCCTGCTGCGCTACTCTCGCGGTCACCTGGCCCGCGACGGTTCAGGCGGTGGACGAGGAGGACCAAGCCGAGGCCGCCAACGACGCGGACGTGCCCGAAGGCGCGACCCAGGTCGAAGGCGTTCTCGCGACGACCGAGATCGTAAAGGACGAAAAGTCCGACGCTGTCCGCGTGCGATTGATCGCAGCCAACCCCACGAAGGAACACCAGGTCGCCAAGCTCGCCATTCAGGTGCAGTCCTACGAGCTGAACCCGATGGCACGCTCCGCGCCGCCGCCGGACGTTCGCTTCGAGGAGACCGCCCACATCATCGTGCCTCCCGGCGACCGCTTCGAGAAGGAACTGCTCCTGCCCCCCGACCTGGCGCACGCTATCCTGGAGGCAGCCCAACCCGCCAAGGAAGCTCCCACTGCCGACGACGAGGAACCGCCCACGGTGACCAGCTTCACGACTGCGGTCTTGCCGGCCCGCGAGGCATCGGCGGCGGGCTGAGTCGAGCGAGTGCGGCGACGATCTCACCAGTGGAAGAGCGATCATGACGTCTTGGAGCCGAATCATCACCGCGACGCTGGGGGCGATGCTGGGCATCGCCCTCGCGCTCGGGATCGTCGCGTCCGTCGGCCGCGCCCGCGCAACGCGGGAGCTCGAACCGGCGGCGCCACGCCCGCTGCCCGAGGCGGAGGGGGCCATCACCGAGATCGCGATGCACTACGTTCCCCGGCTAGCGGGGGTGGTGCGGGCACCGTACACGGACTTTCTCCGGCAGCTGCCCGCCGAGGTGGCGATCCGTTTCGTGGTGCCCGACTCCCTGAAGGCCAGCGAGGAGCAGCGCTTGCGCACGTGGCTCGAGTCGATCGACCCAGGACTCTGGAAGCGGTCAACGCTGGTTCGCTCGCCGGGACCGATCACGACATGGTCGAAGGATCGAGCGCTGGTCACGGAGGCACCCGCCGGGGGCGCAGCCTGGCTCGTGGCGCCCGCCGAGCCCGGCACCGACTGGCGGGAACGTCACAACGACTGGCTCACCGTGACGGCGCTCGCGGCCAGCAGCGAGGGCCGCCACGAACGGCGGGTAGCCCCCTTCGACTTCGACTCCGGCGACTTCGCGGTGCTCGACGGCGCGCTGGTGGTGGACGCCAACCTGATCGAGAAGAACGCCCACCGGGACATCCGCGATGCGAAGACCCTGCAGCGGCGGCTGGAGGCGTGGTTCGACACCGATGTGATCGTCCTCGGGCGGCAGCCGCTGGATACCCCGCCGCACCACCTCTCGATGTACATGACCCCGTTGACCGGAAAGACCGTACTGGTTGGTGACCCGGCGGCCGCGAAGAAGATCGTGGGAGGCGAGTTCTGCCCGGGGCCGCGCTCCGCCGAGACCGGCGAACCGCTCTGCGCGGACTTCAGCAACGTCACGCAGCGCCGCTTCGATCGGGTTGCGGAGGAGCTCTCCCAGCGCGGCTTCGAGGTGGTACGGATCCCGAACGTGCCGCTGGAGCCCAAGACCTACGTGGCCTACACGAATGGCGTCTACGAGACCCGAGCCGGCCACCGCGTCGCCTATGTGCCGATGTACGGACTGCCGGAGCTCGATCGAGTGGCGCGCACGACTTACGAGCGCCTGGGCTGGGAGGTACGCCCCATTCGTGTGGCCAGCGTCTACGCCTATCACGGGACGATCGGCTGCCTGGTGAACGTGCTGGCGCGCCGCGTCGAAGGGTGAATCTCGAACCAGGGGGATTCTCAGCCGGGGCGCGGAGCGCCCTTCTGCTCTGGGTCGAATTCGGCCCGGAGTGGGATTTCTTCTAAGGAACCGCTCGGCTCTGCGTTTGTAGATCGAACCGCTGGCAAGGACGTCTACGAACGCCGCGGGCTGGCGATCGCGCCAGGAAAGGAGTCGAGGCATGGCGATTCAGCAGTGGCTGATCGGGAGTCGTGCGCGCCAGGGGCTGGCGGCGGCGCTCATCATTCTCTCATTTGGGGCCCTGGTGCTGTTGAAGGTGCCGGCGAGCGGGGCGAGTCTCCTCAGCGCCGAGTCGCTCGGTCCCGGTGGCTCCCGATTTGCGGGTCCTGGAGCGAGTGGCTCGTTCTCCCTGAGTCAGGTCCAGGTGTTCTCGGGGGCGGGCGAGCAGCGCTTCTTCGCCGAGTTGGAGCTCCACGCGGACGAGCTAGACGGGGTTCGGGAGCGGGCACCGCTGGCGCTGGCGATCGTGATCGACACCTCCGGTTCGATGTCGGGTGAGAAGCTCCAGCAGGCGAAAAGCGCGGCGAATCGCCTGATCGGGGGCATGCGAGACGACGACGAGGTGGTCTTCGTCTCCTACTCGAGCGCGCCGACGGTGATGCAGCCGCTGGCTCGGATCGGCGACGTGCGGGCGGCACTGACCGGGCGCATCTCCGATCTCACTGCCGGCGGAGGGACCAACATCCCGCCGGCGCTCGCGGCAAGCTACCGCGAGATCCGTGACGCCTCGCCCGGCCGGGTGCAGCGAGTGGTGTTGGTCAGTGACGGACTGGACGCTTCGCGAACCGAGGCCGAGGCGCTGGCCCTGCGGGAGCTCGACCGTCAGGTGACCACCTCGGCGCTGGGGATCGGGCTCGATTTCGACGAGACCTACATGGCGGGTGTCGCTCGTACTGGGCGCGGCAACTATGGCTTCGTGCGCGACGCTTCGGCGCTGGCGCAGTTCCTCGAGCGCGAGCTGAGCGAGACCGCGACGACCACCCTCCACTCGGCCACGGCGCGACTGCGACTGCCGAGTGGCGTGCGCTTCGTGCAGGCGCTCGGCGCCGACGTGCGTGAACATCGCGGGGGCGAGATCGAGCTCCGCCTCGGGTCGCTGTACGGCGGGGACGAGCGTAGGATCGTCGTCGAGCTGGCGGCGCGCCCCGAGACGGGGGAGTCGCTGGCCATCGAGGGTGAGGTGGTGTGGCGCCAGCTGGATGGCGACCGAACCCGGGTTCAGCTGAGCCCGCTCACGGTGACGGGCACCGATCGTCGTCGCGTGGCAGAGGAATCGCGCAACGGACCGGTGTACGCCAGCTGTGTCAGCGCCCTCGCCTCACAGCGGCAACTGGCGGCGGCCCAGGCCTACCGCGCTGGAGACCAGGCCAGGGCGGATGCGCTGATCGCCGAGAACCTGGACGACCTCGAGGCCGCCCAGGCCTTCGCTCCCGCCCCCGAAGCCGAGGTGCTCGAGGAGCAGAAGGCGCGCTATCGCGGGGTGCGCTCGTCGTTTGCGCGAGCCAAGCCGACTTCCGCTCCGGGTCGCGCGGCGGCGAAGGCCGCGACTGAACGCGATCTCAAGAACGTCGACCGCAAGGTCTGGTGAGGAGGGACCGATGACGAGGAAAGCTCTCTTGCTGTTGGCGGCGGGCGCCACGTTCGCGCTGGAACCCCTGGTGGCGCGCCTCGGCATCGTGGCCAGCGCTGCGGCGATGGTCGCTCTGGGCATCCTGCTGGCGCTTGCCGCGAGCGGGACGCTGAGCGCGCTCGGGGCGGCGGGTGGCGCGCTGGGGGCGTTTGCCCAGGGCGCGCTGGCGGGCGTCTCGGCTGCAGCGGCGGGCGCGGTGCTCGTCGCGCTGTGCTTCGGCGAGCGCACGCTGCGGGTGCGAGGCGCGGGCCCGCGCCTGTTGCACCTGGCGGCGGCGCTCGGCGCGGGTGCGGTCGCGGGGGCGCTCGCCTCTGCCTACGATGCGTCGCCCCTCGCAGTGCGCGGTGTGGTGGTCGTCGTCTGTGCGGTACTGGTGGCGCTGCCGACCCTGGTCGCCGCGGACGATCCGCTGGCCTACGGGCTCGAGCTCTTCAGTCAGCAGGTGGGCGACCCCGCGCGCGCCGCGCTGGCGGCCGGCGCCGACCTGCGACGCTCCGTTGCCGACGACGTGCTCGACGGCGCGACCCGACGGGAGATGCGCGCCACCTGGCGCAGCCTCCACCAGCTCGCGCAGGCGCGGGTCAAGCTCGAGTGGCGGCATGGCCAGGCCCTGCGGCGCGCTCCTGAGGCGCACCAGGCGACACGCGCCGTGCTGACGCGCCTCGAACAGCGGATCCAGGAGCATGTGGATGTGCTGACGCGCGCCTATACCGCGGTCGATGCGGCCAGCGCGGCCGAGCTCAGCCTCGACGACCAGGCGCTCGACGTGACCAAGGCCAAGGGGGCCACGCTGGAGGAGGTGAGCTCTCAGCTGATCGATGCCGACCCCGTGCCGCCCGACGTAGCACCGACTGGCGCCGAAGCGCGGGCGGTGCGGCTGGCTTGAGGGACGCTGGAGGGGACGTTCGCCCGTTCGCCTGGCCAGTCCGGTCTACGGATAGGTCCAGGCGTGGTAAGGAGCGTTGGCCATTTTGAAGAAACCCATTCCCCCAAACTGACCGTACCAGTAGTCCGTTGTCGCGACCACCATCTGGGAGGTTTGGGGGTTCCACATGGGCCAGATCTGAAGATCGCTACACGCAGCACCTTCGCTCCGAGCGAGGAATCCGAGTGAGTGATTGAGGAGCCCTCCGTCGCAGTTCGCGCTCTCGGAAATGTAGAAGAAGGGGTCGCCTCCACCTGTGTTGCACTGGAAGAGCTCGACGGTGTTCAGGCCGCCGGTTCTTCGGGTGTGGAAAATGGAGACGACGGGAAGGATCTCGTACCTCCAGTACGGATCGGCGTTCCACCCGTCAGCAGCCTCGCGGGTCGGCACATACACCCGATCGTGGTTGTCCGTGGTGATGAGCTGGAACACTGGCTGATGACAGCCATCGTTGCAGGTTCCGTCGCAGTCGTCGTCGGTGGCGTTGGCGCAGTTCTCTTGGCTCATCGGCGTCTGCTCGCCCACGCACGCGCCAAAGCTGCCCCCGGAGCAGGTCTGGGTGCCTCCACGACAGATGCCGACGTCCTCGGTGTTCGCCGGGCCCGTGTAGCAGGAGCGCGTCACGTCCTCGTCCGTGAGCTGGTCGCAGTCGTCGTCCACGTTGTTGCACGTCTCGGCTTCGGGTAGCTGCTGGCCGACGCAGTTGCCCCAGCTTCCTTCCGAGCAGGTCTCCGTTCCAGTGTGACAGGCACTGACGCCCTGGGTGACCGAGGGGTCTTACGTATCGTGAGTTCCCTCGAGACGCTACCCCACGAGCACGTCTTGCAGCTGGGCGCGGGCGGTCTGGTTGTCGCTGGTGACCAGAGTCACGAGCACGGAGTCTCCATCGCGTCGGAGGATGCGCATGCTGCGAATGTTGAGGTGCACGTCGCGGAAGCGAGCCGCGACCCGGGCCAGGGCGCCGGGCTCGTCGTGCAGCCGGATCACCAGGGCGTCCTCGCTGATGGCCTGGAAGCCGGCGTCGCGGAGGGCGATCAGCGCTTCATCGTAGCGGTTGACGGTCAGGTGGATGACTCCGTGGGAGTCCGCGCCCTCGGCGTCGATCGACTCGATGTTGATATCTCGACACCCGAGAGCCTCGGACAGGTCGGCGACAACTCCCGGGTGATCGTCCACGACGACGGTGATCTGCTTCACGACTACTCCTGTGGTGGGTGCGAGGGTCGAGGGGCAGGAGGGGGAGCCGAGTGGAAACGCGAGCCGGCGCTCGTCGCGCAGCGGACCGGTGCGAGTCCCGGAGACTGCAGGTATTCGGTCACGATGTCGTCGATCATCTCCCGGGTGACGTGGGGCATGGTGATCAGGTGACCGATGTCTCGGTAGGGGGCGATCTGCCACTTCTCGCGCACGGGCTCCGAGGGGCGCGGGATGACGACAGTGATCGAGTGTGGGTTGCGCCATGCGTGGACCCCATGGCGGGTGAACTGCGCGATGGCATAGTCTGCCGTCTCGATGCATTGTCGAGCGATCTGCCGCATCCCGGTGCGCCCGATGCGCCGGAGCCCGTACCAGAGCACCAGTGGGGCGAACGCCGATCGGGAGCCGCCAATCGTTGTGTCGAGCACTCCCACGTACTCTACCGACCGGGCAATCCTCTCCACGTTGCGGCGGCGGGCCAGCACGACGCCGCACGGCAGCGGCGAACCGATCATCTTGTGCCCGCTGATCGACAGGCTGTCGATGCCGGCGCCGAAGTCCCAGGGTGGGGGATCGTCGACGAAGGGCAGCAGCATGCCGCTGAGCGCAGCGTCACAGTGAATGTAGCGGCGGTCGAGCCGCAGGTTGTCCATGATGGCCTGGATCCGGCTGACGCTGTCGATCGCTCCCTTCATCGTCGTGCCAATGTTGGCGAAGATGATGGGGGGAACGTCGCGGTGAATGCGCAGGGTGGCCTCGAGGTCCTCGTAGTCGATCTCTCCGTTGTCCAGGCTGCGAATCATGATGCTACGCGCGTGGAGCAGACGTAGCGACTTGGCGACCGAGTAGTGAGTGTCTTCGGAGAAGTAGACGATGGCGTCGGGGAACAGCTCCCGGGCCAGGTACAGGCCGTAGAGGTTGCCCTCCGTGCCCCCGCTGGTGACGTAGCCCCAGATCTGGTCCGGCTCGGCTTGCGTCAAGAGGGCGAAGTCGTGGATCACCTCTCGCTCGATGTCGTGGGTGTTGAGGCGGTAGTTGGAGCCGGCGAAGGGGTCGCCGACGTTGTTGATCGTGTAGCCGAGGAACGGATAGAGCTCCGAGTAGTCGAACAGCTGGTTGCACGGGTATCCTGCCAGCGATTCCGATCCCCGCTCGATCCGTTTCAGTACCTCGTCGAGGTGGGCGCGATCGGCAGCAGCAAGGGGCTGGAATGGGGGCATGGGGGAAGACCGGTCCGCCGCGAGGGACACCAACGACCAATCTACCTCATGATAGCAGAATCTTTGACATTCTGCTGCGCGAAAGCCGCGCGTGGACGGTCCTCGGGCGCGCTGGCTGGTCGGCATTCGCGATGGGGTTCGGTCTGGCTCCAAGGGGGACGCGGGAGGCTCGCCGGGTAGTCCTGGCCCCACCGAGTGGGCGCGGTGGGCCGCATGCTAGACTCGTCGGCATGGTGCATTTGGGGTCGGGACCGACGCTGGTGGTGGGTGTTGGCTGCGTGTTGGCGGTGGCGCTCGGCACCGGCTGCGGTGGCAAGGGCTCGAGCGACGACAGGACGGGGACTGGTGGCAACGCGGAGCCTGGCGGAGCCAGCAACCTCGGGGGGAGCGCGGCTGCGGCAAGCTCCAGCGGTGGTGCCGAGACCGGTGGCGGGCCGGGGGGGACCGGTCCTGGGGCAACGGGTGGGGCGGCGGGGAGCCCGATGGGGGGCGCCGGAGTCAGCGGAGGACGAGCCTCGGGTGGCGGCGAACCAACGGGCGGGACGGAGACTGGCGGTGCAGGACCGACCGGTGGCATGGCTGGTGGTGGGGGAGGGAGCGGAGGCGGAGCGCCGACGGGGGGAGCTCCCTCCGGTGGGGCTGGCGGAGCTCCTCCCGTGACGGAGTGCAATGACGGGATCGACAACGACAACGACGGGCTCGTCGACTGGCAGTTCGACGTGGGCTGCTACAGCGCGATCGACGGCACCGAGGCGAGCGGGCCGCGTGTCGCCGAGGCGGGCTGGACCACCTTCGATCTGAGCCCGGATTCGGTTGTCATCTACGTCAGCTCAACCGATGGCGACGATGGTAGCGATGGCCTGACTCCGGAGACCGCCGTGGCGACGCCGGCTCGGGGGGCCGCGTTGGTGCGGGATGGGTCGCCGGACTTCCTGCTCTTCAAGCGCGGGGACACCTGGCGTGCAGAAGCGCTCGGTGGTGACCGCGTGGCGCGCCGCTTCAAGTCCGGACAGGACGCGGAGCACCCGCTCGTCATTGCTAGCTACGGCGACTCCACTGAGCGTCCGCGCCTCGAGATCGACCAGAATTTCATCGACCACGATGGCAACGAGCGCAGCTATCTGGCCATCGTCGGTCTAGCCTTCATCAGCTTTCCAAAGGTGCCGGGGGACCCTTCCTTCAACGGGCAGGATGGGGGAGGGCTGCGCCTGATCGGGACAGGACGCGACGTGCTCGTCGAGGACAACTACTTCGAGTACGGCGAGATCGTCGTGCAGAACGAGACGGACGTCGAGATCCGTCGCAACGTGGTCTACCGCAGCTACGAGGTCGGCACCTGCGCCTACAACGCGGATGGGTCCCGCAACCCGAACGGCAACAATGCCATTCGCCCCTCTGGCATCTTCGCTGGCGGCGTCGATGGGTTGACCATCGAGGGCAACGTCTGGGATCAGAACGGGTGGAATCCGGAGGTCGAGGAGGCCTGCGCCACCATCTACAACCACGACCTCTACCTGTCGGGCGTTTCACGGCTGGTCGTCGCCGACAACCTCATCCTGCGTGCCTCCAGCATTGGCATCAAGATGTCCTCGGGAGGCGAAGGGGAGTCGGACGACATCCTGATTGACAACAACGTGTTCGCCGAGGGGGAGATCGGGATCAGCATGGGTGGCAACGCCGACACGCAGTACCGATTTCGGGATGCGGTGGTGAGCGACAACGTGTTCACGGACATCGGCCGCGACCAGCCGACGACGCGCACTCTCACCTGGTACATCGAGCTGACGGACAACGACCGCACACGGGTCGAGGGGAATCTGCTCGTCAACCAACCTCTCCTCAACAACCCCTACGGGATCCACCTCAGCGGTGGGACGAACCGCGAGGTCACCATCCGTGGCAACTTCTTCCATGGCCTCCTGCGACGGCAGCTGTTCGTCGATGCCGTCGCCGCCTGGGATGGCATCGACGTCAATGGCAACACCTTCGTGGGTACGGCCGACGAGGAGTGTCTGGTGAGCCACGCCGGCGGTTTCGGTGCGTTCACGTTCGCTGACAACGCCTATTCCAGTGTTGCTGATCCCGGGACCTGGTTCTGCGTCGACGGCGCTCGGGAGGACCTGGCTGGTTGGAGCAGCGCGTCAGGGGAAGCTGGGGCCACCGCAGCGGACGCCACTGTTCCAGACGCAGGGCGCAATCTCGACCGCTACGCCGCTGCGCTTGGGCTGGGGGACACGCTTGCCGATTTCGCGGCGGCAGCCCGGCAACAGTCGCGCCATCACTACCGCTCCGAGCTCAGCGCGACCAGTGCCGGCAACTACATTCGCGCTGGCTACGGAGTGCCGCTGCGGTAGGTCTGGTCGGGGCGGGGGATAGCTTCGACAGCGCGTCGAGGTGCTTTCCCGGGTCGGACGGAGGATTTGGCCCCATTTGCGGCAATCGACCGCCAATCCGCTATAACGCCAGCAACCCGACGATGGAGACGCCGATGGGCCGTGAGGAAGAGTTCGAGATTGACGAAGGCTGGGACAGTCCGGAACCACCGGTCGCGCAGCCGCACTCGGCTCAGCGAGTGCGGACCCAGTCGATAGCTCCCGACTCGGGAGACATCGACGCGGCGTGGGAAGAACCGGCGGCGCCGTCGAGTGCCGCCGAGTCACGGGAGCAGCGCCAGCGCCCCTCTCGACGGCGTCGGAGCCCGGGCGAGTCGGTGTCTGTGCAGAACACACAGCCCGCGGAGTTGCCGGCGCATCCGGCTCCCGCGCTCAAGAAAGCCCGCCGTCAGCTGGAGCGGGAACGGCGGGCGCACGAGAAGCGACGCAAGCAAGAACGCAAGGCGGAGCGGCGGAAGCACAATGAGGCTGCCCGTCGCGAGCGGCGCGATCGCCAGCAGCGGGCACTGGCCGAAGCCGCCGAGCGGGCTCGGGTCGAGAAGGAACGTCGCCAGCTCGAACGGGACACGGAGACATCGCGCTCGTCGAGGGCCCAGCGCCGTTCCCCGAGCCGGGGAACCTCGGTCGGGGAGGTCGCGGCCAGTGGCGAGGCTCGGAGCGCTCGGAAGCATTCTGCGAAAGAGCCTCAGCGTTCCCCGCGCGAGGCGCGCCCGAGTAAGCGTCGCAGCAAGCCGAAGCGGAAGCAGATCGCGAAAGGGACGGGTCCCTCCCGGCGAGATCTGGTGCTGGGTGCGATTCTGGTCGTCACCATCGCGCTGATCGCGCTGCTGCTGATCTATCGCTAGCCCCCGCCCATATCCCGGTACGCGGAAGCTGAGAATGACCCAGGAGTTTCTCCACCGCGAATTGCTGGGCAAGCGGGTCCACCGGATGGCGCTTGCCCCGCCGTCAGGTCTGGGCGCGAAGGCGATCGAGGAGGCCTTCGAGCGGGGCGTCAACTGCCTGCTCTGGACCCCGGCGAAGCCGTTCCTCACCGCGGTCGTCAGAGATCTCGTCGCGCGCGATCGCGACCGCTTCGTGCTCGCGGCGGGTCCGGTCTTGGGCTATTGGCCGGGGTCGGTGCGCCGTGCGGTCGAGGCGGCCCTGCGCGCCAGCAGCAGCGACTACCTGGATATCCTGCAGCTGTTCTGGGCTGGCGTGATGTCGTCGCTGACGCCGCGCATGGTGGACGAGATGGTTCGGCTTCGCGAAGAGGGCAAGGTGCGCGCCATCGGCGTGGCCATCCACGATCGGAAGCGGGCAGCGCGCCTGGCCGCCGAGGGGCCACTCGACTTCTTCATGCTGCGCTACAACGCAGCGCATCCCGGCGCCGAGGTGGACGTGTTCCCCCAGTTGTCCTTGCGACGGCCATTAATCGCGGCCTACACGGCCACGTGCTGGGGTCGTCTCCTCGCCCCGCCGCGCGGCTGGGAGGGGGAGGTCGCCACGGCCGGAGACTGCTATCGGTTCTGCCTTACCAATCCTCACGTGGACGTGGTCCTTTCGGCACCGAAGACCGTTGAGCAGTTGCGCGAGAACCTCGCTCAGCTCGACCGAGGTCCGCTCCCTCCGGGCGAGCTCGCCCGCCTTCGTGAGTTGGGACGCATCGTGCACGGTTGAGACCCTGGCGGGAGGGTCCTCGGTCGCCTTGGCTCCCTGCGGTCGTCTCGGTATCGCGGTTCGCCCGGCCAGAGTGCCCCCCACCTCAAAGAGCGGCGAAGTCGGAGAATTCAATCAGCGCAAGTGATCGGCATTGCAGGGGTGGATCGATCGCTGCGATCGTCTATCTTGCCTCGGTGATGCGGCAGTGCACGATCTGGGGCCCCACCTTGGGAGTGGTCGCTGCTCTCGTGGCTGCTTGCGGGACGATGCAGCCCTCGCCACCTCAGGTCGCGACGCAGGTTGCCGCCCGCCCTTCGACGGCGGACAGTCTCGCGATCGAGGCGGCGTCCGAGCGCACGCTGCTCTCCCTCGCGGAAGCGCTACCCAGCAATACGCAGCTGCTGGTCTTGTTGCGCGATCCATTTCGATTCCTGGACCGACTGGGACGCGTGGCGCTGGTCGAGAAGTTCCCCGAGCGGTACGCTGAGGCGATCCAGCAGTCCGAGTCCTGGTTTGGCGTTGACCTGACCGCGCCAGAGGGATTCGCCGCGGTGGGGCTCGACCCACATGGTCCCCTGGGCGTGGCCATCCTCGCCGAGGGGAGCGAGGTGGTGGCCCTGGTCTGCACCGTGCGCGATCCGGCTCGACTCCGCTCCGGCGCTCATGCTTGGGTCGACCTCACGGCCGAAACGGTGGGGCCGGCGGTGCTTCTGGCCGACGCTGACAATGACACGATGGCGGTCCTCCTCGAGGGAGGGCTTGCTCTGCTGCTCCACGCTGAGGACGCGGACGTCCCCCGGATCGCTCGCCGGCTCGCCAAGCGGTCCCGTGTCGATCGCCTCGACAGCAGCGAGACCTTTGCGCGCGCGATGTCCGGCCTCGACACCCGGCGCGATGGTGTTGCCTACCTCAACGTGGCGGACGACCTCGACTCGGGGCTCGCCGCCATGCTGCCACGACTGTTCGGGGTGGGGACTGCTTTCGAGGTGCGCGGCTCGTCGCTGCACGCCGAGCTGCACGTGGCGATGAGCCCGGATCACCCGCTGGTGAGAGTGGCCCGATCCGCAAAGCCCTCGCCAGCGACCGGTGCGCCAATCGTGCGCTGGCTCGACGAGGCGCCTGGCGTTGTGCTGCACGTGCACGTTGACCCCGACGTGCTCGGGCTTGAGCTGGCCGACACTGCGGCGGGGTTCCTCACGTTTCTGGGCAGCGGGCTCGACTTGGACCTGCAGGCGGATGTCGTGCCGGCGCTGGACGGGTCGATCGGACTGGCGGTCGTTCGGCGGACCAGCAACTCGGGGTCCGACTCCCCGCCAGGGGAGCTCGACGAGCGAAACTCCAGGTGGACCTACACGGTGTTTCTGGGGCTCCGTGAGCCGGAGCTGGCGCGCCGGTTGCTGGAGCGCCTGGTTGCCAGCCCCCCGGGGGCGCGGTACGCCCTGCAGCGCTCGGGTCGCGACTACGAGACGGCAGATGGAGACGCTCGGGTCGGGTTGCGGGATCGGGTGCTGGTCGTCACCAACGATCAGCAGGGGTTCACGACCCTCGATCCGCAGACGACGGGTCACTTCTCCTGGCCCGCAGACGGGGCACGGGAGCCTTTCCTGGTGGGGTGGGACTCGGCGCGGATCTGGGATCAGTCAGCGCTCGACATCGACCCCGACTGGACCGTGGACGAACCCTTCTTCGAGGACGATGACACTCCGGAAATCAGGAAACTGGTGGAGGAGCTGCACTCGCTCGAAAAGGAACAGGCTGACCTCGTGCGACAGCGCTTGAAGGCCCAGCGCGAGGCGTCGGCGGGACTGCAGGAACACCTGGGCAGTTCCTGGATCGCGCTGGGTTCTGCACCCGACGGACTCCGCGGACACATCACCCATACCTATCCTGCATCTACTTTCGCCGATGGAGTGATGCGGCTGGCGGAGTACTGGGAACGCGACACCCGGGTGGAGGAGCGATTCAATGGGCGTCAACAGGCGCTCGTCGAACGGATCGAGGCTGTGGTCGACGAAATTGACCAGTTGCGCGCCCAGAACCAACCGTGACGCAGAGGGCCAAGGCGCCAGCCTCGGCTGGCACCTTACTGCGCATCGACACCAGTCCCCCGCGTCGGCGTGGAGGTGGCGCCGGTGGAGAAGCCCGCGAGAAGGCTTGGTGCCGCCTACTTCTTCTTGGCGTCCGGTTGGATGCCTCCCTTGGGGCGTTCGTCTGGGACCAGATCCTCGTTGCGCCAGTAGTACTCGTTCGTGCTGCCGTCGGCGTCCGCGAAGCCGACGCGCTGGATCTCGGCTTCGATTGCCTCGGCGCCCTCCGGTACGTCGTCCTTCTTCACGCACGAGAAGAACATCCAGATCTTCTCGTCTGGCTTGACCACGCCGGCGAAGATGTTGCCTGAGCAACCCAGCTTGGAACGAGGCTTCTTCTCGTCTCCTACCTTCAGCTGCTTGCCCGCCTTGTCGTAGAAGTATACCGAGATCGAACCGTGGAGGATCGGCTTGCCGGACTTGTTCGTGATCGCGAACTTGGGTCCCTTCTCGGTCATCTTGCCTGAGTACTCGACTTCCATCATGCGAGTCGCGCCGCTTCCTTTACAGGGCTCCTCGAAGGTCCCGATACCGCTCGAACCATCGGGGCAGTCCTCGCGGGGTTTGGGCTTGGGCTTGGGCTTGGCGCTGGTGGTCGCCGGCGCGGCGGCGACGGATGCGGTCGCCTCTGCCGCGTGACTCGACTCGTGCTTGTGCTCCTCACAGCCGGCAAGCGCGATGAAGAGCGCTCCGCTCGCCAGGCACGCGATGGACTTCGATGCAATCGTCATATGCGCTTCCCCTCTTTCAGCGCCTGCGGCGCTCATGAGGTCCGAACCGTATCGCGAAACGAGCGGTCGAATCAAGGTACGGGGAGGCGGCCCCGTTGGTGTGGAGAACGGCGGCGCGAGCGCGCCGCGAGGTCATCGGCGATGCCGGTGAGGTCTTGCCCCAGTGCGGGACTTCCGGCCCCACGACTAGCGGGGCTGACCGCGGCGGAGATCTCCACCAACTCACCGCGAACCGTTCGTTTGCGGATCCCTAGCTTGCGGTCGCCGGCTTGCCTTGCGGTGCTCAGCGGTGCGCTGGCGACACTTCCGGGCGTGGCGATCTGCGCGGGTCGACCTCGAGGCGAAGATCGTGACCTGACCAACCGCCGACTCGCGGTGACAGTCGGGCAGATACAGCGGGTGCTGGGCTTCGACGCGGCCATCCCACAGTGAATCCGTGAGCTGGTTGTCCGGGGTAGTCTCACGGTTCGACGCGCTTCCGCCGCGGGCGGAGCAGGAGGATGTGAGCTGCTGCGCGTGGGGAACGGGGGAGAACCAGGTGGCGCTCGATCTGCCTTCTGGCTATGGTCACCGCGGTGCAGGATCTGACGAGTTTCATCAGCGAACAGGAACGTCTGGGCCGCGTGGTGCGAGTGACCGAAGAGCTCGATCCGCGGTACGCCGCTGGGGCGGAGCTCGAACGGCTCGAGGGGCGCATCGTCCTACTGGAGAAGCTTCGTGGCACCTCGGTGCGGGTCGTCGGTGGGGTCGTGTCGAGCCGCGAGTTGCTGGCGGCGAGCATCGGCTGCTCGCCGTCGGAGACGGTGCGGGTCGTGGCGGCGGCGATGGACGCTCCGCTAGCAGTGGTTCCCTGTACCGACGCCGAGTTCCTCCACGGGCCGAGCGTGGAGACCATCGATGAAGCGTTTCCGCAGCTCGTGTACGACCCAGGAGCGGAGCATCCGTACCTTTCTGCTTCGGTGATCGCGGCTCGTTCGCCACGATACGGGATGAATCTGTCCTTTCACCGCATGATGTACCTGGGCGACAATCGATTCAGCGTCAGGATCGTTCCGCGTCACCTGTGGTCTATTCTTGAGGCGTCGGGCGGGACCGTGCCAGTTGCAGTGCTGCTCGGCCTGCACCCGGCGGTGAGTCTCGCAGCGTCCTGCTCCGGACCGCCGGAGTTCGATGAGCTAGAGCTCGCCTCGCGGCTGGTGGGTGGCCTCGAGACGATCGATCTCGATGGACTGGTCGTCCCGACGGGCACCGAGATAGTTCTGCTCGGGACGCTGAGCACGGAGTTGGCAGGTGAGGGACCGTTCGTGGACCTGACGGGAACGCTCGATGGTGTTCGCCAGCAGCCGACCTTCACGGTGAGCCGCATCCTGCGCCGCCCCCGGGCGCTGCTCCAGACCATCGTCCCCGGAGGGAAGGAGCACCGGTTGCTGATGGGCACGCCACAGGAGCCACGCATTCACCGGGCGGTCGCCAACGCCGTTCCGTGTCTTCACCAGGTCGCCCTCACCTCCGGCGGGTGCAACTGGCTCCACGCTGCCGTGGCGTTGAAGGGGCCGCGAGCCGGGCAGCCGCGGAACGCCGCGATGGCAGCGCTGGGCGCCCATCCTTCGCTCAAGCGGGTCGTCGTGGTGGACGAGGACGTGGATGTCCACGATGCGGAGGCGCTCGAGTGGGCCATCGCGACTCGCGTGCAGGCTGATCGTGACGTCATCATCGTCCCTGGGTGCCGAGGCTCGTCGCTCGACCCATCTCGACGCGAGGACGATGACACGACAGCAAAGTGGATCATCGACGCGACAATCCCACCAGGGCGGGACCGGAACGAGTTCCTGCGTGCTGAACCCCAGCATGGAGGCGACCGGTGAGGCTCACCGACGAAGAGCGGAGCCTGCTCGACGGGGCTGGTGGCCATGCCGCGCGGAAGGCCATGCAGATCCTGGTGGCGCTGGGCGACATCTACGGCGCCGAGGACCTGGTTCCGGTGCGGTCCGTGCAGGTTGCTGGCGTGTCCTTCCACAATCTCGGTGACGCCGGGCTCGAGTGGCTGGAGTCGATGGCCGAGGACGGCCGGATCCGTGCGGTGACCACCCTGAATCCAGCGGGTATGGATCTGCAGGAGTGGCAGGCGCAGGGCATCGAGGCCGAGTTCGCGGAGAAGCAGCTGCGCCTCGTTCGTGCCTATGAACGAATGGGGATTGCCCCGACCTGCACCTGTACCCCGTACCTGATCGGAAACCTACCGGGACCCGGTGAGCACATCGCCTGGGCTGAGTCGAGCGCGGTGGCCTATGCCAACTCGGTGCTGGGTGCCCGAACCAACCGCGAGGGAGGCCCCTCGGCGCTGGCCGCCGCGCTGACCGGGCGAACTCCGCGCTACGGGCTCCATCTAGAAAGCAACCGCGTGCCCACGCTCGAGGTCGTCATCGAAGCGCCCCTGGACTCGTCGGCGACTTGGGGGGCGTTGGGGCGTGTGGTGGGCAAGCAGTCCGAGGGCCGCGTAACGCTCTTGCGCACCCAGGCGCGCCCGACCGTGGCTGAGTTGAAGAGCCTCGGGGCGGCGCTCGTCACCTTTGGTGGCAGTCCGCTGTACTACGTTGGCGGTCTGACGGCGGCGCCTCCCGGGCCCCGCCCGGCAGAATCCATACGGGTGACCGCGAGCGACATTGCGGGCGCCACTGAAGCCCTCAGCGATGGGGCAGACGAGGTCGATCTCGTGGCGCTTGGCTGTCCCCATGCGTCCCTCGACGAGCTGGCCGATCTTGCCAAGCTGCTCGAAGGGAAGACCGTCCAGAAGGAGATGTGGGTCTGCACCGCGCGTCCCACCAAGCAGGCCGCGGAGCGACTCGGGCTTGTTGCCGCGATTGAGCGTTCGGGAGCCAAGGTCGTCAGCGACACCTGCTTCGCCGTGACTCCTCTCCAGTCACGGCGCGGGATGACGGTCGCCACGGACAGTGCCAAGGGAAGCTACTACGCCAGCGGCCACAACAAGCTCCGGGTCCACCTCGGCACGGTGCGCGATTGTGTGAACGCTGCGGTCACGGGGAGGTGGCGATGATCACGCTGTCGGGGCGGATCATTCACGCTGGACAGGCGGCGGGCGCGGCGCTCGTGTCTCCAGCGCCGCTTTCCTTCTTTGGTGGGTTCGACCTCGACACGGGGGTGGTCGTCGAGAAGGAGCATCCTCTGGCGGGGTGCTGCGTGGCGGGGCGCGTCCTCGTGTTCCCCCGCGGGACCGGTTCGACCGTCGGTTCGTTCGCCTTGCTACGTCTTGCGCGAACCGGTCGTGGGCCGCTGGCGCTGGTCATGGCGGCCTGCGACACGACGGTTGCAGTGGGCGCCATCATCGCCGAGATCCCGTGCGTTGACGGGCTCGACCTGTCCCACTTCGCGACGGACGCCGAGGTGACCGTGAATGGGTCGGAGGTGCGCGTTGCGCGGTCAGGTCCCTAGTGCCGTCGTCAAGCTTGGCGGTTCGGTCATCACGGACAAGGCGGGGGGGCGGTTGGTTGTTGACGAACCACTGGTCGCCCGGCTCGCGACCGAGCTTGCTGCACACCGACCGCAGCGCCTCGTCGTGGTGCACGGGGCCGGGTCCTTCGGTCATCGGATCGTGCACGAGACGCGGATCCACGAGGGACTGACCGATGCGGCCAGTCGCTGTGCGATGGCCGAGACCCAGCGCTTGCAGTACGAGCTCGCCTCCACCGTTGCACGACTCCTGCTCGCGGCCGGACTGCCGGCGATGCCGATGCAGGCTTCCGCCGTGGCCATCCTCGTCGATGGTCGGCTGGAGCACTTCGACACGATGGCGCTCGAGGTCCTCCTCGAGCAGGGGCTGGTACCGATGCTCTATGGAGTACCGGCGGTCGATCGGGTGCGCGGGTGCGCGATCTTGTCGGGTGACGTCATTGCTCCGCGGGTGGCGCACTCGCTCGGGCTGCGGCGTGTCATCCATGTGACCGACGTGGACGGGGTATTCACCGCGGATCCTGGATGCAACCGGGACGCCGTGATGATCCCTCGCGTGCATCGCGGCAACAAGGACGAGGTTGTTGCACGCCTGACGGGCTCGACGACCGTTGACGTGACCGGTGGCATGGCGACCAAGCTGCGCGAGTTGCTCGACTGGGCCGAGCGCGGGCTGACGAGCCGCATCGTCAGCGCGCACGTGCCAGGGCGCCTGGCCGCCGCGCTGATGGACGAACCCGGGGGAACTCTCGTAGATTGGGAGCCATGACGCTTCCTGTGGTCGTCGGCATTTCGGGTGCGAGCGGAGCAGCGCTGGGTCTGGGGGTGCTGGACCTGCTCCGCGCGGGGGGGATCGAGACCCACCTGGTGGTCACCCCGGCCGGGCAGCGTGTGCTCGAGCTCGAGACCGGGTTGCAGGTGAGTGACTTGGACCAGCGAGCGACTCGGCGCTGGCCAATTGACGAGCTGGCGGCGCCCATCGCGAGCGGTACGTTCCCGGTGGCGGGCATGATCATCGCCCCCTGTAGCATGAGCGTGGTCTCGGCGGTGGCGACGTCCCGCTCGAGCGATCTTCTGGAGCGGGCGGCTGACGTTGCGTTGAAGGAAGGGCGTCCGCTGATCCTCCTCGCGCGCGAGACTCCGCTCCACAAGGGGCACCTCCGTCGCCTGCTCGAGGCCGCGGAGATTGGCGCCACGATTCTTCCCCCCGTCCCGGCCTTCTACGCGGGGCTGAAGTCGATCGAGGATCTCGTGGAGCAAACGGCCGCGCGCGCGATCGATCAGCTGGGGATCGATGTCGGCAAGCTGCGCCGGTGGGCGGGCCCCGATGTGCCCGCGCGATGATGCCCAACGCTCATTGGCGTGCGTGCGTTCGCTCGGGTGGGGGCGTTGGGAGGACTCATCTGGCGCGGTGGCAGTCCGTCAGTGGTACTCGTGGCTCGAGGGCTGGTGTTCTTGCGCTGTCGCGAAGGGCAAGGGTGGCTTTTGCATGTGTCATCGCTCTCCGCGTATGCAGCGAGCGTGCTAGAGTGCCGATCAGTTGCGTTGAGTGATTTCTTCGTCGTTGCTTCTCCTTGGGAGAGGAACGACCCAGAATGAGCTGTCCAATTGGGGCACTACTTCAAATTGGCGGTCATCGCAGGTGATCGCTCGTTGTTGCTTCCTGCGGCCAGCACGGTCCTGCTCCTACCGGGTCGGTGAAACATTGTCGTATTGTCAAAGAGGAACGTGTGGACTTCTGACCTTGCTGGTTCTGACCCAGGCTTCGTGTTCTGGTGACGGCGGAGGGGTCCCCTGGGAGAACGCCACTGGCACCGGGACTGACGTTTCCACGGGCACCGACACGGGAGTGACGACCGACGTGGAGACTGACACGAGCACGGACACGAGCACGGACACGAGTACCACGGGCGAGCTTGGCTCGGCCGAGCAGGCGCCGACCGGGTCCACCTCCGCGCAGTACATGACGGTGAACGTGCGGCGCAACGGCGTGCCGTATACGCTCATCACCAATGGTTGGGGGCCCGGGTGGCAGAGCCACGACATATCGTGGCAAGGAACCTCTTTCACTGTGCTGTCGACGCAGGGAACAGCCGGTAGCAATGGGCAGCCTTCGTCCTATCCTTCGGTCTTCTGCGGCACCTACTCCGAGCAGGCTCCCGGCTGCGGGCTGCCAGCACGCATCGACTCGATCGTCAGTCTGCGCACGGGGTGGCGCTGGAACCCCAACGGCAACGCAGGGGAGTACAACGCGGCCTATGACATCTGGGTCGGTGACGGGGAGCGCCTGGAAGGCTACCTGATGGTGTGGCTGCGAGACCCCCCGCGGAATCGGCCAGCTGGGTCGATCGACTCGCGAAATCCTGGCGTTGCCGTCGCGAACGTGCCGGGCACCTGGGACATCTGGCGTGGAACCGTCAACGGCAGACCAATCATCAACTGGGTCGCGACAACGGAAGTGCACGAGATCGAGTTCGACGTGATGGATTTCATTCGCGACGCGGATGCGCGTGGGCTGAGCTATCCAGGCACGCACATCAACGCCGTGGCGGTGGGTTTCGAGATCTGGGAGGGTCCGATCTCGAACCTGGAGTCGCTCGACTTCTATGTCGACGTGACGACGCAGTAGCCGCTCCGCCGACTGTGACCGCGTGGTGCTACGCGGCGTTGCTGTCAGGGTGCCGGTGGCGGTCGGCGATTGCCGTTCGGACCGTGTCGACCAGGCTGTCGATCTTCTTGCGGCCGAAGCGATTGGGATCGACTGGTTCGTGGACGATGACCCGCACCCGGTGTCCGCGGTGGACGAGCTTGGATCCCTGCCGGTGAACCTCGATCGTCCCGTCGACAGTCACGGGCAGAATGGGGAGCCCCGCGATCAGGGCGAGGTGGAACCCGCCATTTTTGAATGGCAAGAGCTCGCCGTCGAGGCTCCGAGTTCCCTCCGGCGCGATCCAGAGGCTGCAACCCTCACGCTCGAGACGATCTCGCGCAGCCAGCAGCGCCCGGTACGCCTTGGTTCCCTTGCTGCGGTCGAGCTCGACGAACCCTGCGGCGTGGAGCGCTCGCCCCCAGATGGGGGTCTTGAATAGCTCGGCCTTCCCCGCCATTCTGAGCGGCAGCGGAAGCGCCTGGTACAGCACGGGAATGTCGTAGAGCGACTGATGGTTGCTCATGACCACGTAGCTCTGCTGCGGGTCGATGTGTTCCTTGCCGAGGACCTCGAATGTGAGGTCGGCTTGGCGCAGGAGCGCTTTGGACCAGCTGGCAAGGCGAGCGTCGCAGACGCGGGGGTCCACATCGCCGCGCCACCCATCGATGACGGTGGGAACGCTGATGCGCAGAGTCGACACGACGGCCCGGGTGAGGATACCTAGAGAGATCATGGCGTGGGGAACGCGCTCATAACACACTTGTCCCGGGGCGCAGCACCGCTGGCAGAGGGGCCGGGTTTCAGCGCACAAACTTGCAGATCAGGGGGTGGACGGATCGTCAGTATTTTGCTTGTCGGCGGGCAACGCTGACAGAGTTGTGACGATTGGCCGCTCGGAGATCGCTAGACTGCCGTCAATGCGCCCAGATGACCATCTGCATACCTTCCACATCGCCGTGATGGGGATCGGCTTCACGCTCGACACCCCGATGCGCATGTCGCGGTTGGGTCTGGGGTCCTGTGTCTCCCTGGTGGACGATCTGCTGACCGAACAGGTGCGGCAGAGCTACTGCGAAGAGCTGGGCGAGCCCTACGTGCCGATTGGAAAGAGTGAACCGGATGGTCGGAAACGGCGGATCCAAGCCTATCTCGATCTGGTCCACCGCCGGGCGGCGGCCGCGTTCGAAGCGTTGAAGCGCTCGAGTTGGGACGACCCTGACGGGATCTCGCGCTACTTCGCGCTCTTGCCCTCGAGCTCCCCGCTCCACGCTTTGCGCGAGGCCATGCTGGCTACCTCAGAGGGTCCCGAGCGAGAGCGCCTGGACGCCGAGTTGCGCGAGGCGCTGAGACCGGGACCGGTCGAGGCCAACATCATGACCAAGCTCGACCGCGCGGTGACGATGGACGGCGAGCCTCGACCGGAAGGGGAGTCGGATGCAGTGGCCGCGATGCGCGGGTTCGCAGAGAGCGAGCTCCTGGGCGGACTCGTGCTCTCGGCAGGCATGAACGTCAAGCTGTTCGCGGGACTGTCTGCCTACGAGGCATTCTTTCCGGTCGGCGGTAAGCCCCCCCGCAAGCACATCATCCTCAAGGTGTCCGACTACCGCTCCGCGTTTGTCCAGGGCAAGCTCTTGGCGCGCCGCGGGATCTGGGTTGCCGAGTACAGGATCGAGTCGGGCCTCAACTGCGGTGGTCACGCGTTTCCCACGGAGGGGATGCTGCTCGGACCGATTCTCGACGAGTTCATCGCGCAGCGGCAGGCGCTCGTGGACGAGCTGTTCCCGCTCTACCAGAAGGCGCTGGCGAAACTTGGTCTGGACGCTCCGGAGAGCGCTCCCCCATTCCGGGTGACGGTCCAGGGCGGGATCGGTACCGCCGCGGAAGATGCGCTCCTGCGTGAGCACTACGGTGCCGACGGGACCGGCTGGGCCACCCCGTTCCTTACGGTCCGCGAGGTCGCCAGTGTCTCCGAGCCGACTCGCGCCAAGCTACGAACGGCTCGTCCCGAGGACATCACTCTCAGCTGGGGCTCACCTGTCGGCGTGCCGTTCTGGACGCTAGTCAACAGCGAGAGCGAGCAGGGGCGCCAGCGACGCGTGGAGGCTGGACGCCCGGGCAGCGCGTGTCCGAAGCACTTCATCGCTCTCAATCATGAGTTCGGCGACCAGCCCCTCTGTCCCGCGTCCCGTGCCTACCAGAAGAAGAAGCTGGACCAGGTTGCCGGTCTGCCGCATCAGGACCGCAAGCTTGTTCGCGAGCGGATCGAAGCGCCGCAGTGCATCTGTCACGACCTTGGCGGCGACATCAAGCGCCTCCGCCGGATCGAAGACGATGTCAGCCCCGCGATCTGTCCCAGCCCCAGCGCACGCTACTTCCGGCGCGACCACACCCTCGAGGAGCTGGTCGATCACATCTACGGCAGAGGCGATCTACTCGCCGGGCAAGAACGACCACACCAGTTGATCACCGAGCTGACGCTCTACGTGGACTTCCTGCGCGACGAGATCGAGCGGGTCGGGTCACCGTTTGGCACGCGCTCTCCCAAGTCCTTTCAGCGGTACTTGGCCAATCTGCGCGCGGGCATTGCCCACTATCGCGCGATGGCCGACGTGCTCGGCGCTGAGCGGGACCGTTTCCTGGCCGGTCTCGACGAACAGGAGGCACGCGT
>JBNLDK010000120.1:0-34729 GCA_050304295.1 Polyangiaceae bacterium | reverse complement strand
CGCGGCTTTTGTCCCCCCAGCGTGCCGCCACCGACCGTGGATCAGCTCCAGGCGGACCCGCGTTCCATCCTGTTCGCGGGGCGGCTTCGCCACCCGCGACCGCTCGACCCGGCGCCCCTTTTCACCTCGCGGCTTCGACATCCGCGAGAGCTGCCGGTCCCGGCGCTCACCGCTTCATGGATTTTCTGAAGCGTTTTGCGTCGGCGAACATGTCCACGTTGGTGAAGACGTAGGTGGCTCGCTGCTCCAGATCTCCGCTGGCGATTTCCGCCAGCTTCTCGATCGCCGGGTCCTCGTACCGCGACTTGTGGCCAGCCGGCCCCGGCAGGCGGTAGTACGCCTCGGAGCGCTTCGAGAGCCCCGTCGCGAGTGGATCCCGCGCCGACAGGCTGCCGGTATCCTCCGCAACGGAGTCCGCCTCGTCCGCGTTCCACAGGGGCGGGACCTCGAAGACGATCCGGTCGAACAGCCCCTTCACCTCTCCCAGAAATCCCTTGAGCGCGCTCTTGTTGGCACGCGACGAAGCAAAGTCCGGGGGTGCGACGAACACGGCGGTGGTCGCCTGCAGCTCGTTACCCACCTCCCGCAGCGACTTGAGCGCGTTCTCGATCACCTTGCCGGTCCGGAACCCCTCCTGAGCCACCTCCCGGGGGCCCAGCAAGGCAAACTCGAATCCAGGGGGCGCCTCGCGACGCCAGCGTCTCAGGGTTCCTGGCCCCGGTGTCGCCAGATGAGTCTCCTGGACCTCGACGAAGAGGTACTCCTTGAAGTACCGCGTGGCAGGAACGGCAAACCCAGCGCAGCCAACAGTCAGCATTTCGGGCGCAACGGTATCACAGCAGTCGCTTTCCGGCAGCGGCCCCGCTTCGCCGCAAGTCGAAGTGTGCCGGCCACACGACCGCACACCGCCCGCAACATCGCCTCTCGGAAGCGGCAATCCGGTCCCCCCTCCTTGTCCGGCCCTCCACCCGGGCATTCACCTGGCCACGCTGGTCCGGCAAGACCCAGGCACCGATCCGCGCAGCACCACCCGACCCCCATCCCATCGACCGGCCCCATACCCGGACCTAGCCGACCTGGCCCCCAATATGCCACTGCCCTGGTCAGAGCGGATCGCTGGCGGGCGTCGGATACCCCATCACTCGCGCGGCCAGGGCGCGCCCCAGCTCCCGCCCGGCACTGCGCAGCGCCTGCTCGTAGCGCACCCCCTCCACGCGCAGATCGGTCTCCGGCGCGTAGCTCTCCACCCGCTGCATATCTCCAGTGTCGCGTTCAGGTGGGGAGCTCGGCTCCCGTTCGATCCACGCCCGCCCCACCACGGCGACCCGGGTCCCCCGAGCGCGCGCCGTTTCAGCGTCGCTGCTCAGGCCCGCGGCCACCTCCTCGACCCGAACCAGCTCGACCACGAGCCGGGGCGGCGCGGTGCCGGAGCGCAGACGACCCGCTCGCGCCAGCTCCTCCCGTACCCCGGCCAGGGTCGACTCGAGCGCGCCGGCTTCTGTCACCAGCGGCGCCGCCGGCACCACGCCCAGGCGCTCGCCCTCCCCGGACGGCGCGTAGGCGGGCTGGTAGCCACAGGCGCAGTCTAGAAGAGAGATGAGGAACAGCCCGATAAGTGCCCAGAGTTTCACGGGAAACCACAACTTATTCACATCGGCTCGGAGGTTCAGGCTTGCCAGCCGTTCAGGTACCATCATGTCACAATGCGAGCCGGGATCTGCTAAACGACCGGCCCATGGCCTACGACCACCTGGAGCTCGAGCCCCGCTGGCAGAAGTACTGGGAACAGCACACGACCTTCAAGGCGCAACGTCGCCCCGGCCGCCCCAAGTACTACGTGCTGGACATGTTCCCCTACCCGTCGGGACACGGCCTGCACGTGGGCCATCCCGAAGGGTACACGGCAACCGACATCATCGCCCGGTTCAAGCGCATGAACGGGTTCGATGTGCTGCATCCGATGGGCTGGGACGCCTTCGGGCTGCCTGCCGAGCAGCACGCGATCAACACCGGCACCCACCCGGCGCAGACGACCCAGAAGAACATCAATACCTTCCGCCGCCAGCTGAAGAGCCTCGGCTTCGCCTACGACTGGTCCCGCGAGGTGGACACCACCGCCCCCGGGTACGTGAAGTGGACCCAGTGGATCTTCCTGAAGCTCTTCGAGAAGGGTCTCGCGTTCCAGAACGAAATCCCCGTCAACTGGTGTGAAGAGCTCGGGACCGTGCTCGCGAACGAGGAGGTCATCGACGGCAAGAGCGAGCGTGGCAGCTTTCCCGTCGTGCGCCAGCCACTGCGCCAGTGGCAGCTCAAGATCACCGCCTATGCGGACCGGCTGGCGGCCGACCTCGAGGAGCTGGACTGGCCGGAGACCAAGCTGAAGCAGCGGGACTGGATCGGCCGCAGCGAGGGGGCCGAGGTCGAGTTCCCGCTGGTGGATCGGGACGAGAAGCTCCGCGTGTACACGACCCGCCCCGACACTCTCTTTGGCGCGACCTACATGGTGATCGCCCCGGACCATCCCCTCACGCTGGCGATCACGACGAGCGAGCAACGGGAGCAAGTGGAAGCCTACGTGGAGGCCGCGAAGCGCAAGAGTGATCTCGAGCGCACCACCTCCCGGGAGAAGACCGGCGTGCTCACCGGGGCGAAGGCGATCAACCCCTTCACTCAGCAGGAAATCCCAGTATTCACCGGGGACTACGTGCTCGGTGCCTATGGGACCGGCGCGATCATGGCGGTGCCCGCCCACGACGAGCGCGACTTCGAGTTCGCGACCCGCTTCGGCCTGCCGATCATCGAGGTCGTCAGTCCCGACGGAGCGCTGCACGACTCGCTCACCGCGGCCTACGTCGACGAAGGGATCGCGGTCCGGTCGGGCCCGTTCGACGGGCAGCGCACCTCCGAGATGAAGCGCAACATCACGCAGTACCTGGAAGACCAGGGGCTTGGACGCGCCACCGTCAACTACAAGCTGCGCGACTGGGTGTTCTCGCGCCAGCGCTACTGGGGCGAGCCGATCCCCATCTACTTCCCGGTCGCCACCAGCGGCGATCCCCGCCGCGGTGACCCCCACGAAATCGACTACTCGCGGCCCATCCCGGTCGAGGTGACCGAGCTCCCGCTCGAGCTGCCCGCCCTCGACGACTACAAGCCCGGACACCCGCAGGGCGCGCTGACGAAGGCGCTCGAGTGGCGGTTCTTCCAGAAAGACGGCCAGTGGTACGCCCGCGAGACGAACACCATGCCGCAGTGGGCGGGCTCCTGCTGGTACTACCTCCGGTACCTCGATCCACACAACGACGAGGAGATCTTCAGCTCCCAGGCCTACGAGGACTGGATGCCGGTCGACCTGTACGTGGGGGGGGCCGAGCACGCCGTGCTGCACCTGCTCTATGCGCGCTTCTGGCACAAGGTGCTGTTCGATATCGGCGTGGTCCGCCACGCCGAGCCGTTCCACAAGCTGGTCCACCAAGGGATGATCCTCGGCGAGCCAACCCTGGTCGGTTACCGCAGCAACGAGGGTGCGTGGGTCACGGCCGACCGGGTCAAGCCGGGGTCCGAACCAGACACCTTCGTCGACCAGTCGACGGGCGCAGCGGTCGAGGCCGCCACGCTGACCCCCGACGCAGTCGAGAAGAAGGCCGGCGCCTTCGTGCTGAAGGCCCAGCCCGAGGTCAAGGTCCAGTCGGTCGCGTTCAAGATGGCCAAGAGCCGCGGCAACGTCGTCAACCCCGACGACGTGGTGAAGGAGTTCGGCGCGGACAGCCTGCGGGTCTACGAGATGTTCATGGGGCCCCTGGAGCAGGTGAAGCCGTGGCAGACGGCCGGATTGAAGGGAGTTCGACGCTTCCTCGACCGCCTCCACCACCTCGCCAGCCGGCCCCTTGCCGACACCCCCATGACCGAGCCGGTCGCCAAGGCGGTCCACAAGGCGATCAAGAAGGTCGGTGAAGACATCGAGGCGCTGCGCTTCAACACGGCGATCAGCACGATGATGGAGCTGGTGAACCTGCTGTACGGGAGCGAGAGCCCCCCGCGTGAGGCGATCGCGAAGCTGGTCCTCCTGGTCTCACCCTTCGCTCCCCATCTCGCCGAGGAGCTGTGGAGCACGGCGCTGGGGCAGGCGCCCAGCGTTGCGGACCAGCCCTGGCCCCAGTACGACCCGCAGCTGACCGTCGACGACGTCATCGAGATCGCCGTTCAGGTCAACGGCAAGGTCCGCGGCCGCGTCACGCTCGCCCAGGATGCCCCCGAGGACGCCGCGCGCGAAGCCGGCCTGGCCGATCCGAAGGTCGCCAAGTTTCTCGAGAGCGGCCAGCTGCGCAAGGTGATCTACGTGCCGGGCAAGATCCTCAACCTGATCATCAAGTGATCCGCGCGTGACCGAGACGAGCGCGAGCGCCGCGGCGCTCGTGCCCTCCTGAGCGAGGTCTCCCCCCACCCCGCCGTCCCGTCGGGCGGCGCTCACCACACTCGGACGGAGGAGCCCGCGGGCAGTGGGCGCCCCGTGCTAGTCTGCCCCCCGTCGTGTCCGCCCCCTCGCCCCCCTCCGCTCCCGACGCGCCCCGCCGAGTGGGGGTCCGGCGCCTGTACGGGGTGCTGACCTACACGGGGCGCGCGATCCAGCTGGTCTGGGCCACGAACCGCACCCTCGCCGTCGCCCTCGCGGGACTCGGACTGGTGCTCGGCGTGTTGCCCGCCGCGATCGCCCTCGTCGGCAAGGAGATCATCGACGCGGTCGTCGCCGCCGCCGACCTGCGGGACGCCTACCCCGCCGGCGGGCCACAGGTCGACGGCGCCCGCTGGCGGGCGCTCACCTTCGTGGCGATCGAGCTGGGGCTGGTCGTCCTGGTGACGGCTGGCAGGCGCGCCCTCGGGGTGGCCGACTCCCTGCTTCGGGTGCAGCTCGCTGAGCGGGTCAACGAGCTCGTACTCGAGAAAGCGATCGAGCTCCCCCTCCAGGAGTTCGAGGACGCGGAGATCTACGACAAGATCACTCGCGCCCGCCGGGAAGCCAGCTATCGACCCCTGAGTCTCGCGCGGCGCGCCCTGACGCTCGTGCAGGAAGGCGTCGGGCTGGCCGCCTACGCGGGACTGCTCCTGACCTTCTCGGCCTGGCTGCTGCTGCTGCTGGTGGCCGCATCGGTCCCGTCGTTCATCGCCGAGACACGGCTCAACACCGACGCTTTTCGCCTCTTTCGCTGGCGCTCACCGGAGGAGCGCAAGCGCCTCTACCTGGAGACCGTGCTGGGGCGAGAGGACCACGTCAAGGAGGTCAAGCTGTTCGGCCTGGGAGCGCCCTTCCTCGAGCGCTACCGCCAGATCTTCCGGGTGCTCTACGAGAAGGACCGCTCCCTGACGCTGAAGCGTGGGATCTGGGGCTTCGCCTTCGCGGTCGTCAGCGCGATCGCCCTGACGGCCGCCTACGGCTGGGTCGCCTGGACCGCGATCGACGGGATCATCTCGATCGGGGCGATGACGATGCTGATGGTGGTGCTGAAGCAGGCGCAGAACGGAGTCTCGTCGATCCTGATGAGCGTCGCCGGCATGTACGACGACAACCAGTACGTCACCACTCTCTACGAGCTGCTGGAGCACCCGGTCCCGGCGGCTCGCGGCACCGCCACCGAGGGGCCCGCGCCAGAGGACGGACTGCGCTTCGAGAACGTCAGCTTCCGCTATCCGGGAGCCGACGCGGAAGCGGTGTCGGGGATCTCGCTCCACGTGCCCCCGGGAACCAAGCTGGCGCTGGTCGGCAAGAACGGAAGCGGCAAGACCACACTCGTCAAGCTCCTGACCCGCCTCTACTCGCCCACCGCCGGCCGCATCCTGCTCGATGGTCGCGACCTCGAGGAGTGGAGCGAGCCAGCCCTGCGCGTGAGGATCGGCGTCATCTTCCAGGACTTCGTGCGCTACCAGATGCGCGTCGGCGACAACATCGGGGTCGGCGACGTGCGCCACCTCGACGATGTGCAGCGGTGGACCGAGGCCGCCGAGCAGGGACTCGCGGCGGCCGACATCGAACAACTCCCCGACGGCTATGCGACGCAGCTGGGGCGCTGGTTCGCCGGTGGACGCGAGCTGTCCCTGGGTCAGTGGCAGAAGATCGCCCTGTCGCGCGCCTTCATGCGCCGGGACGCGGACATCCTCGTGCTGGACGAGCCGACCGCGAGCATGGACGCGGAGGCGGAAGCCGAGATCTTCGCGCGCTTCCGGGAGCTGGCCGGGCAGCGCATCGGCATCGTCATCTCCCACCGCTTCTCGACGGTTCGGATGGCGGATCAGATCGCGGTGCTGGACCGGGGGCGCATCGTGGAACTCGGCAGCCACGACGCCCTGGTCCAGCACGACGGGCGCTACGCCCAGCTGTTCGAGCTGCAGGCCGCTCCCTACCGCTGAGTGGCGACGCCAGGCGCGTCACTCCGAGCCGCCGCGCAGACCACGAGCGCGAGCGATCTTGCGCTCCAGACGCTGCTCCCGCCGCAGCCGGTCCGACTCCGTCTCCCCGGTGCCGCGGCGCGTCAGCTCGAGCGCCTGGAGCGGCTCCCGGACGTGGTGCTCGTAGAGCTTGGCCAGCTCGAGGCGCAGGGGCTCGTCGTCGACGGTCTCCGCCAGCTGCTGGAAATCGCGGAGCGCGGCGGCGCGGTCGCCCCGCGCCTTGGCGATCGTGGCCCTGGCGCGCAGCGCCTCGGGCCCGGCACCGCGCGCCAGGGCCGCCGACGCAGCCGCCGTGGCCTCGTCGAAAGCCTTCGCCCGGCGGTAGGTGCCGGCCAGCGCCACCAGATCCTCCTCGTGCAGCCCCTCGAGCGGCTCCCCGTAGAGCCCCACCAGCGCCGCCATGCTGACCACGTCCCAGCCGTTGTGGTCAACGACGCAACGCAACGCCTCCTCGTCTCCAGTGCGCAGAAAGTGTGAGTAGCGGCTCGGAACCTCGGCACTGTCGATGTCCTCCCCGCGAACGAATCCCAGCACCTCGCTCTCGAGGGTGACCAGGCGACAGGCTCCGAGGCGACGGCGGTGCAGCCGACGCGCCACGTGGAGCAGGTCCAGGTGCGGGCGGGCAGGCGGGGGCGGCACGCGGTTCATCACGTATCGGCCCTGCAGCAGCGGCCAGTCGAACGCCTTGCCGTTGTAGCTGACGAGCACCGACGCGGAGCCGGCGAGCTCGGCGAAACGCTCCAGCATGGGGCGCTCTTCCCCGGGCTGCCGCAGCAGCCACTGCTCCACCACGGCGGTCCCCTCCGCGTCGAACCAGCAGACCCCCACCAGGAACGCCACGACCCCGGCACCGCCCAGTCCGGTGGTCTCGGTATCGAAGTACACGGCCCGCCCAAGATCCACCTGTGCCAGCTGCGGGTCGAGGGCGAGCAACGCCAACACCTCGCTCCGCGCCGTCCGCGCCGCATCGACCGGAATCCGCCCCACATGGTGGGATGGGCGAAGACGGCGAAGCTGACGATAGAGGGGGCCCGTCGGGGTCGACTCGCAAACGAATGGCAGAGACGTGAGACAGGGATCCGCGGGCAGGCGGCTCGACGGAGGGGGCTTGCCCAGGATGGCCGCCATCCTGGCGCGGAGGTCGTCGAGCGCGCGGGATGGGGGCTCGGGGCTGGGCTGGGGCTCGGGGCTGGGCTGGGGCACCGGGGGAGCGGGGCCGAGGCGGGCGAGGCGGCGCTTGAGGTCCATCAGTTCCGTCCGTCGACCACGAGTGCCACCGCACCCACGACGCCATCGCCGGCGGAGGCCAGCACCTGACCGCGAGCTTCATCGACCACCGGCTCCCAGAGCGCCGCGCGGGCCACGAGCACGGTTCGCTCCGTCGAGCCGTCAGGGCTCACGACGACGAGCTCACCCTCCGGCGTGGGAACGAAGAGGCGGCCCTGCGGTCCCAGCGCGGGGGAAGCGCTCGCGACTCGGTCGAAGGGGGTGCAGCGCGGCTCGCCAGCCTCCAGGTGACGACACAGCTCCCCTTCACCCAGGGTGACGTAGCCCCGCGGGGTGGCCGCCATGGCCTGCACACCAGACCGCCGCCAGAGCTCTTCTCCGTCTCGAACGCCCAGCAGGACCCCGTCCGTCAGCACCAGGAGGGTCCCGTCGGTGAGCACTCGAGGTGACTGGACGGGGGTACCCGGCAGGGCCACGCGGCGCCGCCGCAGCACCCCTTCGATCCAGAGCAACTCAGCCCGGTCCGTTCCCACGACTACCTTCCCGTCCGGGAGCAGCACCGGCCCCGCCGTGATGGTGCCCTCGAGGGGGGCGCGCCAGCGGGCGCCTCCGTAGGCTGACACCGCGACGACGTTCTGCGAGCGATCCCCGAAGTACGCCGTACCCGCGGCATCCACCGCGAGCGGGGTGAGCAATGGATATGGAGCGCGGTAGGCCCAGAGCCCCGTTCCCCCGGGCAGGATGGCGTGCAGCATGCCAGCCGTGGTCCCGACCAGCAGGAGCCCCGCGGGGGTCACGGCGGCCCCCGTTGGTGGTGCGTGGCAGTTGAAGCTCCACCGAAAGCTTCCGTCAGCCGACAAGGAGTGCACGTGACCCTCGTGCGTCGGGACGTACACGGCGCCGTCAGGGCCGAGCGCGATGCCGGGGCTCGGCGATCCCCCCCGAAATCGCCAGCGAAGCCCCAGGCCGCGATCCGTGTCCGTCGGCGGGCCATCGGAGCGCGGAGCCACCACCGGTGCCGCCGCCGGCGTGAGAAGCTCACGCGACGCCACCTGAACCTCGATCTCGCGACCTTGATCGGCCACGTATCCCGGCACCGTCGCGGTGCTGCAGCCCGTCATGAGCGCGGTGGTCGCGACCCGGAACAGACGCGCGCGCCAGGACATCCCCGGCATTTGAGCCTCCCCGCGGAGGCGCGCAAGCCCAAACTCGGGCTCCGGTGCTATCTTGCCCCCGTGCACGTATTCGGGCTGACCGGCGGGATCGGCACTGGCAAGAGCACCGTGGCAGCGCGGTTCCGCGAGCGGGGACTGCCCGTCGTGGATTCCGACCAGCTGGCGCGCGAGGCGGTCGCGCCCGGGACCGACGGACTACAGGAGGTCGTGGCCTCTTTCGGCCCGCAGGTCCTCGACGCCGCCGGCGCCCTCGACCGTCCGGCGCTCGCCGCGATCGTCTTCAGCGACGACACCGCCCGCGCCCGACTCAACGCCATCGTGCACCCGCGAGTGCGTGCCCTATCGATCAGCCGCTTCGCCGCGCTCGAGCAGAGTGGTCACCCGCTGGCCTGCAACGAGGTACCACTGCTCGTCGAGGTCGGGCTCGCCCCCACCCTGCGTCCGCTGGTCGTCGTGACCGCCAGCGAGGCGACCCAGCTGACCCGGGCGCGGGAGCGCGACGGCCGCACCGAGGAGGAGGTCCGGGCGCGAGTGCGCGCCCAGCTACCGCTCGCCGAGAAGACCGCGCTGGCGGACCACGTCATCGACAACGACGGCTCACTGGCAGCCACGCTGGAGCAGGCCGACGCAGTGCTGGACGCCATCTGTCGCAGTTGCAGCATCGACGTGGCCCGCTACCCGAGGTAGAAGAGCACACTAGGGGCGGGGAACAATGCGATGACCGACAACGCGGACCCCAGGTCGCCACGGCTGTCCGACCTCCGTCGCATGCTCCAGGAAGGACTGATCGACCCGACCGCAGCCATAGACGCCCTGCTCGGGGAGCTCGAGCACGGAGAGCTGCGAACTGCCGACTGGGAAGCGCTGCACGCCGCCGCCGAGCGCGACGACCGCGAGGTCGAGCTGGGCACGGCCTACCAGCAAGTGCTCACGCGCCCCCGCCTGCAGAGTCTCGACGTGCCACGCCAGGTTCGCGTCCTGATGCACGCCGCAGACTTCTTCCAGGGCATCCTGGGCGACGGGGATCTGGCGCACAACTTCCTGATGCGAGTGCTGGAGGTGGACCCCGACCACGTGGAGGCCTTCGACCGACTCGAGCGCGCGTTCACGGCTCGGCAAGACCCCCGTGGCCTGGTGGGTCTGTATGCCCTGGTCGCGCGCAACCCACCTCTCCCGCCCGCCCGCATCGCCCAGCGGGCCACCGAGGCCATCGCGGCGCTGCCCGACTGGATGGCGCTGTCGGAGGATACCTGCAGCCGCCTGCTCGCCATCGTCCCGGCCGGTCCGGCGTTGCTCGATGCCCTCGACGATCACTGCCGACGAACCGGGCGCCTCCACCTGGCACACGCGCTGCGCGAGCGTGGATTCTACTTCCAGTACGCGGCGCACAGGCCCGCCCCCAGTCACCGCCCAGGCCGCCGCCCCTCCAGTCGCCACAAGGTCCAGATCCACGGCTTCGCGCCGAGCACCTACACGCGAACCGCACGCCTCGCCTGCATCGAGAAAGGCGTCCCCCACGAGCTCGTCCCCCTGGACTTCCGGTCGGAGCAGCACGCGCAACTGCATCCGTTCCTGAAGATGCCGGCACTCACCTACGGGTCGCTCCACCTCTACGAGACGCTCGCCATCTGCACCTTCGTCGACCGCTCCTTCGCGGGCCCGCCCCTGATTCCGGAAGACGCGGTGGAGCACGCCCGGATGGCACAGTGGATCAGCACGGCGACCGACTACCTGTACCGCTCCTTCGTGGTCGCCCTCCGCGAAGCGCGCCCCACCGAGGAGGGCCGCCAGCGTATCGACCAGGGACTCCACCTACTGGAGCGAGAGCTCGCCGAGCACCCGTATCTGGCGGGGAAGAGCCTCAGCCTGGCCGAGCTGTTCGTCGCTCCCATGGTGGCCTTCGCGGCGGACCGCGGCGACTTCGATCTGGGTCGCACCACCCGCCAGTGGCTCCACAATCTCCGTTCTCGGCCCAGCTTCCGCAAGACCGAGACCGACATGGGCTGACCGCTGGGCGCCGGACCCGAATTGTGTCGGGGGCGCGGTCCCCGCGCTCTAAATTTAGCCAGTCGCGGCCAGCCAGGACTCCAGGCGACCCAGCGGCGCGCCGCGAGCGCGCGCTCGCATCGCGTCCCGGTGCAGCGCCGCGATGCGGCGCTGTCGAACCTGGGACCGCCCCCCCACGCTGCACCACACCGCGTCCACCTCGTCGCGGGTCAACGGTCGTGAGCTCCCCACCGGCAGCGCGCCGAGCTCGAGGGTTCCGATGCGCTTGCGGTGCAGGTGCACCAGGCGGAGGCCCAGAGCAAAGCACATGCGCCGGATCTGGCGGTTCATGCCGCTGTGGAGCGTGACGTGCAACTCGGTGAAGTCCACGCTCCTGGCGACGATCTTCACAGCCGCCGCTCGCGCCAGTCCGGCGGGGATCCACACGCCAGACACCAGGGTCGTCAGTCGCGGGTCTTCATCCTCGAGTCGCTCGTCCACCCACAGCCAGTAGAGCTTCTCCGTGGCGTGGTCGGGACGCAGAACCGACGTCGCCAGCTCTCCGTCGGAGGTGCACAGCATCAGCCCCGTCGTGGCACGGTCGAGACGCCCCACCGGGAAGACTCCCGCGGGCATCACCCGCAGGAACTCGCTCAGGTCCCGCTCGCGCTCGGGGGACGCGGTGGTGCTGGTGACTCCCGCGGGCTTGTTCAGGATGAAGTAGTCGTGCTCCGTGCGCGGCACCACGGTGATCCCATCGAGGGTCACCCGGTCGTCCTCGAACACGATCGAGTCCGGCGCCGCAGTCCGGCCGACCTCCACTCGAGGACCGGCCACCGAGACCCGTCCGGCCTCTAGCGCCTGCCGAGCCGCCGCCACCGACATTCCCGTCGCCTCGCGCAGGTACTTGTCGAGGCGACACGGGATGAACCCGTCTGGCAGCTCACGCGGTCGTCGAGAGCTTCGACCCTCGCGCTCGCCCATGCGGCGCTCGCTAGCGAGCCACGCGAGCGCGGGCAGCGCGGAGCGTGCTGTCCAGGAGCATCGCGATGGTCATCGGGCCCACGCCTCCCGGCACCGGGGTGATCGCTCGGGCCACCTCCTGCACCGCCTGGAAGTCGACATCACCGCAGAGCTTGCCGTTCTCGTCCCGGTTCATGCCAACGTCGATCACGGTCGCACCCGGCTTCACCCAGTCCCGCTGGATCATCTTGGCGCGACCCACCGCCGCGACCACCACGTCCGCCTCGCGACAGCGCGCGGCCAGATCCACCGTGCGCGAGTGCGCCAGCGTCACCGTGGCGTGCTGCGCCAGGAGCAGCGCGGCCATCGGCTTGCCCACGATGTTGCTACGACCGACGACGATCGCCCGGGCCCCCTTGAGCGGGGTGTCCGCCTCGGCGAGAAGTCGCATGATGCCGCGTGGCGTGCAGGGAACGAGCCCGTCGTCGCCGGACCACAGCCGCCCCACATTGACCGCGTGAAAACCGTCCACGTCCTTGTCCGGATCGATGGCCCGCAGCACCTCCGCCGACCGCACCTGGTCCGGCACCGGCAACTGGACGAGGATGCCGTCCACGGCGTCGTCGGCGTTGAGCTGGTGAACGAGACCCAGCAACTCGTCGTGACTCACGCTCTGCGGAAGTCGGTGCACCTTGCCGGCGATGCCGACTTCGGTCGACATTCGCTCCTTGCTCCGCACATACGTGGCGGAAGCCTGGTCGTCACCCGCGAGGACAACATGCAACCCAGGCGCTCGCCCGTGCTGCGCCACGAACTCCTGAACCCCGCGCGCCACTTCCTCGCGCACCGATGCCGCAATGGCTTTGCCGTCGATGATGTCTGCCACGGTGCCACGCTTACCATCGCCGAGCGGCGACGGGAAGGGTACTAGGGGGCGCGGACCTCGACGATGGTCAGGACGCCCGGATACACCGGGACACTCACCGCGCCCGTCCCGACCGCGATCGTCTGGTAGTCGCCGTCCTTCGCCTTGGCGGGCACGTTGACGACGAAGGCCAGCCCCGAGTCGTCGGTGAACTCGGCCTCGGCGTACCAGCTATTCAGAAGCTGGTAGAGCACCCCGTCAGCCTCGGCGAAGCCCACCGTCACGCCCTCGACCCCGTCGCGGTTCTGGTCCATGACGCGGACCATCACCTGGGCCTTGTCGACCGCGAAATCCAGGTTCGAGCCGGCCTCGGTGAGGATGTCGTCCAGCGCGGTGGCCTGCATCACGTAGATGACGTCCTCGACACGGTCCGTGGTATCCACCTGGTGGAGCACACCCAGGATCCCGTCCTGCTCGGAGTGGGTCCGCACCCAGGTCTCCTCGGATTTGCGCACCCCATCCAGCTCGAACGCCCCCTCGGCGGCGGGCTCGGGCACGAAGTGTTCGCTGTCTCCTCCCTGCGCCACGACTTCCACCTGCCCAGCGTGGGCCCCCGAGTTGAGGATCGGGGAACTGGGCGAGTCGGGGCGCGAGATGAACCCCGTGGCCTCCCGCAGAATCCCGGTGAGTGTGGTGGTGTCATAGGTGACGAGCGCGCCACCGGTCCCGGTGGTGGCAGCGCCGCCCGTCGACGTGGCCCCTCCCTCGGACGCGCCCGACCCAGCAGTCCCCCCCACGCCCGTCCCGCCACCGACGGGCGACACCGGGCGCCCACCGCTTTCGTCGTAGTCCGGACGACCGGGGCGTTCGTCCGCTTCCGGCGGCGGGCACGCCACGGTGCCCAGCCCGAGTGCGGCAACAATGCCCCCCAAGGCCCACCGTGAGTGGGCACCTGGTCGTCGGCCTGGCGCGGGCGGCGGGGGTGCAGGACTGTGGTGGCGGGGCAAACGCGCGGAGCCGTGCATGCTTAATGCTACGCCGCTTCGGACCCCGGTGCCAAACCCTTCGCCAGCGCGTCGGCGCGGGCCGACAGCGCGCGGTGGAGCGCCAGCGCGACGGGGATCAGGGCGACTCCGATGAGCTGGGACGTGCTCAGGCCCAGCAGGGCGCCCCGATCATCCGCACGGAAGAACTCCAGGGCAAAACGCAGCGCCGCATAGAGCCCCATGAAGGCGAGGAACACCTGCCCGTCGTAGCGCTTTCTCCCATGCAGAAAGAGCAGCAAGAAGGCCGCAATGGCGAGGCTCCCCGCAGATTCGTAAAGCTGCGTGGGGTGGACCGCCAGAGACGGTTCGTGCGGCGTCACGAGCAGATCCGCCTTCCACTGCGACTCGCTCGCCGGACTGCCGGAGGGAAACACGATGCTCCACGACACCGCGCTGACACGACCGAAGCAGCACCCCGCCAGATGACACCCCATCCGCCCGAAGCCCAGACCGAGCGCCACCGTGATGCCCGCCATGTCGGCAGCGCGCCAGAAGGGAAAGCGGTCCCGCTTGAGCACGAACCAGGCGGTGACCGAGGCCAGAACGAAGCCGCCGTAGAACGCGAACCCAGCGCGCCAGAACTGGATCCAGGCCGTGCACCGGTCGATGGAATCCCAGAACGTGCCGTGCACCACGGGGCGACAGACCCCGGCCGCCGCGTCCCAGACCCCCTCGTAGCCCTTCCGCAGACAGTCGGCCTCCGTGATCTGCCAGCCCACCGCCCCCGGATCGACGCACAGGTTGACGTAATCCCAGAAGTATCCGTCCGCGATGACGTGGAGGATCCGCCCCCCGATGACCCCCGCCATCAGCATCGCGAGGCCGAGATCGACGATCACGTCGGGGTTGTGACCGAGCCGCTTGGCCCAGATCGCGCCCATCGCCGTGGCGAAGAGGAACCCCGTGAGGAGCAGGGTGAAATAGCTCGGGAAGGACTGGCCGAAGAGCGAGAAGAGCGAGCCGTGCATTCCGCTCCCCAGCTAGCTACGATCGGCCGCTTCGTTGGCTTCGCTCGGCTCGGACTCGGCGGGCGACGCCTCCACCTCCAGCGGGCCCGATGCCGCGACGGCGTCGTCTTCGTCACCCGACGCGGCGGCCTCCTCGGGGTCGCGCGACGCCTCGTCGGGTGCGGCAGCGGCCTTCCCCATCGGCGCGCTCGCGGTCGTGTCCGCCGCGCTCCCCGCGGACGATGACGGAGGGGCTTTCCCGCGGATCGAATCGGCGCGGGCCAGCTCCTGCTGCCCGCGGCGTGACATGAACATGTCGACCGCCATCAACCCGACGCCCGCGCAGATCGCCACGTCAGCCACGTTGAAGGTCGGCCAGTGGTCGGTGATGCTCCACGTCGGCCCGAACAGCTGAGCGAGCCCCTCGTTCATGCTGCGCACCCAGTCCGCCCGGTAGTCGATGAAGTCGATCACCTGGTTGCGGACGATGCGATCCGTGAGGTTGCCCAGCGCGCCACCGAGGACCAGCGGAAGCCCCCACTTGAGGGCGTACTGCTGGGGGAGCAGGCGCGCGTACAGTGAAACGATGAAGGCGATCGCCGCGACGCTGACCAAGAGGAAGAACGGCAGGCGCAGCGTGTCACTCCAGCCGTGACCGAGCCCCCAGGCGCCCCCCTTGTTGTAGGCGAGGACGAGGGCAAGGTGCTCATCGACCAGCGGCACCGAGTGCCCGATCAGGTTGTGGTTGAAGTAGACCTCCGCCCAGGCCTTGCTGGCCACGTCGAGCAGCAACGAGACGGCGGCCACCACTCCGAAGAACACAAAGGTGGGCCGCCGCTCAGCATGGCTGGCGGGGGAGCCGGGCCCTGCATCGGGTGCGGCGGACTCGGGGCTCGGGACGTCGGGATCCGGCCCGGGAGCTCCCGGCGCGGAAGAATCTCTGGACTCGCTCATGACCGAGGCGGTTTCCTACGACACCTGGTTCGATTGGGCCAGCATCGGGGGGCAGCGTTTCGTCCCGGCAGCCCGGCACCTCGTCGATCCCATTGCCCAACACCGCACACTTGTTTAGTATTCCTGCATGCCCGAGCCCCCGTGGACACGGGCCACCGGCGTGGCCCATGTGGTTCAGAACTGGCTGGACGCGGGCAGCGTGCGCCCGTGCCTGACGGCAAACCATCTCGTCCCGCCAACGCCCGCGCAGACCGCTCCCATCCCCCCCGGCCTCGCCCCGGGTCTGACCCAGGCCCTGGCGAAGCGCGGCATCCAGTCGCTCTACGTCCACCAGGTCCAGGCCATTCAGGCCGCCCGTGCGGGACGCCACACGGTGATCGCCACCCCCACGGCCAGCGGCAAGAGCCTCTGTTTCCACCTGCCGGTCCTCCAGGCTCTGCACGAGGACCCGGCCGCCAGCGCGCTGTTCATCTACCCCACCAAGGCCCTGTCTCGCGACCAGGAGCACGGCCTGCACGAGCTGGCCGCCGATGCGGGCCTCCCGGCGGCGGCCACCGTGTACGACGGGGACACCCCGGGCGACGCACGCCGCGCGGCCCGCGAGCGCAGCCGCATCGTGCTCACCAATCCGGACATGCTGCACGCGGGCATCCTGCCCAACCACGCGAAGTGGGTCAGCACGTTCCAGAGTCTGCGCTACGTGGTGCTGGACGAGCTGCACACCTACCGCGGCGTGTTCGGTTCACACCTCGCTCACGTCATGGCCCGCCTCCGCCGGATCGCGGAGTTTCACGGCTCCCGCCCCACGTTCATCGGAGCCACCGCGACCATCGGCAACCCCCGCGAGCATGCCGCCGCCATCTTTGGCGCCCCATCCGAGAGCATCGAGCTCGTCGACCAGTCCGGTGCTCCCCAGGCGAAGCGCCAGGTGTTCGTGTACAACCCGCCCGTCGTCAACGCAGAGCTCGGCATCCGCGCGAGCTCCCTGAAGGCCGCGGTCAAGCTGGCAGGCGATCTGATCGAAGCCAAGGTCCCGACGATCCTCTTCGGCCCCTCCCGCAACTCCGTCGAGGTGATGCTCAAGTACCTCCGCGACCGCTGTCGGGACGTCGCCGGTCCCGACGCCATCATGGGCTACCGCGGGGGCTACCTGCCGGACCAGCGTCGCAGCATCGAGCGGGGGCTGCGTGAAGGCGCCATCCTCGGAGTGGTCGCCACCAACGCCCTCGAGCTCGGCATCGACATCGGGGATCTGGACGCCGTCGTCTGCGCGGGATACCCGGGCTCCATCGCCGGCACCTGGCAGCGGTTCGGCCGAGCCGGGCGCCGCGGGGGCCAGAGCGTGGCGGTGCTCGTCTGCTCCAGCAACGCGCTCGACCAGTACCTCGCGCACGATCCCAACTTTCTCCTTCACACCAGCGCCGAGCAGGCCCGCGTCGATCCCAGCAACGTGGAGGTGCTGATCCAGCACCTGAAGTGCGCCGCCTTCGAGGCCCCCTTCATCATCAACGATCCCGGGCCGCAGGCTGCCCACCCCCAGCCCGCCACCGGCGAGGCGTACCTCTCCCTGGATCCCGGCGCGACCCGCGACGCGCTCGAGTACCTCGCCAGCCACGGCCTCGTGCACGCCGCCGGCGGACGCTACCACTGGGCGGGAGATGCGTTCCCCGCCAACCACGTGTCGCTCCGCAACATCGGCTGGGACAATTTCGTGATCATCGACGTCGAAAACGACCGCACCATCGCCGAGCTCGACTGGCGCGCCACCCACACCATGTTGCACGAGCAGGCCATCTACCAGCACGACGCGGAGCAGTTTCAGGTGGAGCGCCTCGACTACGAGAACCACAAGGCGTTCGTGCGCCGGGTCCAGCCCGACTACTTCACGACAGCTCTCACCTACCGCACCGTGGAGGTCATCGACCAGGCCCGCGACGCCGCGCTGGGCTCACGGGGCGCGACCATCGGCTACGGCGACGTCAAGGTCGTGGAGAAGGTGACCGGATACAAGAAGATCAAGTTCTTCACCCACGAGAACGCCGGCTACGGCGACGTGCATCTGCCGGAGATGCAGATGCACACGACCAGCTTCTGGCTCACCGTGCCGGAAACCATCGTGGCCGATCTCGGCCTTCCCCGCGCCACCTTCGTCGCCGGACTCCGTGCCCTCGGGGTCGCCCTGGAGACTGTCAGCACCGTCGCGCTGATGTGCGACCCGCGCGACCTGAATCGCACCATCGGGGATGGTGAGGGAGGAGCTGGGGGGGGAGACGGCTCGGTATCCCCCGAAGGCGCAGGCCTTCCACCCGGCCGCAACTTTCACGCCGGACGCGTTGGAGCGTTCAACCCGACGGTCTTCCTCTTCGATGCCCATCCAGGCGGAGTGGGGCTCGCGGAGCGCATCTTCGAGCAGGCCACCATCCTACTGGGCCGCGCGGGTTCGTTGATCACGGGCTGCAGCTGCGTGCTGGGTTGCCCCGCCTGCGTGGGGCCCGCGGGAGATCCGAGCAGCACGCCCACCGACTTCGCCCCCACCCACCCACGCAAGCGTGTGGCCATCGACCTGCTGCAGCTCCTGCAGCCGTGATCCGTACCCGCCGGATCGCCCCGCCCAGTGAGTCGTTCGATTCCATGATCGGCTTCGGTTCTGCACGCCAGGCGAGGCGCGCTGGCTGGTGACCACCCCGCCAGTCTGCCAGGCCCCTTCGCTCAGGGTCCAATGAGCGAGCACGCTGGTCGAAGTGCTCGACAATCGCGCTCGCTCATTTAGCCTTCCGGGAGTGGGTTCTGCGGCCCTTCTCCCCCGAGACCAGCGGCGGCGCCGGACCGCCCGCCCAACTGCCACCAGGGCGTCGCTGGCGGTGGGCGGAACGATGTGCGTCGCGGCGCTCACCTGCGCTTCCTGTCTCGCGCGCTCGGAGGCGACCTTTCACCCCGCGTACGAGGACGACGCGGGGGGGCCCCGCCTCGTCGACGGCACGACGACACCCGACGAACCGCTGACCAATCTCCCCCCCGCGGACCCGCACGCGGTCCTCAGCGTCGACCCACCCCAGGGCCCCTTCTCCGGAGGGCGGACCGTGCTCGTGCGCGGCAACGGATTCACCAGCGACGTGCGCGTCTGGTTCGGTGATCAGCGGGTCCCGCGCGCCGACGTGACTCCCGTCGACGCGCATCGAGTCCAGGTCGTGACCCCGCCGGGCGGCGCGGGTGCCGTCGATGTCACCGCCCAGAACGGCGACGACACCTCGACGCGCCGCACCCTTGCCGCTGGCTACAGCTACGACCCCTTCGAGGTGACACCGGCAGCAGGCCCCACCGGGGGAGGCACGGTGCTGACCATCCGCGGTCAGAAGACGAGCTGGACGCGAAACACCGAGGTGCTGATCGACTTCGAGCCCTGCGCCCACGTCGAGCGGCTCAGCCCCACGGAGTTGACCTGCCAGACTCCGGCAGCGGCGCCGGGAACCCAGCCGGTCCGCGTCCGCACCGGCGACGAGACCCTGACGGTGCTCGACGCCTTCACCTATGGGGACACCGACGATGGATTCCAGGGCGGCCTCAGCGGAGCTCCGATCGAGGGACAGCTCACCGTCATCGCCCTCAACGCCTTCACCGGCCAGGTGCTCGGGGACGTCGTCGTCGTGCTCGGCGACGATCTCGCGTCGGCGCAACGAACAGACCGGACGGGTGTCGTGCGCTACGAGGACGCGGACCTCGAGTCTCGGCAGACCATCACCCTGGCGCGCGACTGCTACCAACCGCTGACGCTGGTCGACGTGTCCGTGGACACCGTCACCGCCTACCTCGATCCGGTGCTGGCGCCCGCCTGCGGCGATCGCGGTGACCTCCCCGCGCTGGGCGGCTCCGGGGGGAGCTCGCTCGGGGCGCAGGTCGCGGGGGAGCTGATCTGGCCGAACAGCGTCGAGTTCCGACGCGAAGGGTGGACCAACGTCCCACCACCCCAGTTCCCCGGCGAGGAGCGGGTCGCCTATCTCTTCCGATCCAACACCAGCGCCACCGCAGAGTTCCGTCTCCCGGACGCCGACGAGGCGGTCACCCCCACTGCTTCGGGCCTGACTGGCTTCGCCTTCGAGATGGCCCTGCCGCCCGGCACGTACACGCTCTATGCGCTGGCCGGCATCGAGAACCGCGAGCGCACCCCGCCGACGTTCACGGCCTACTCGATGGGCGTGACCCAGGGAGTCACTGCCCGAGTCGACCAGAGCGCGGCGGAGGTGTTCATCAAGGTGAACATCCCTCTCGACCACGCGATCTCGCTGGACGTCACCGGTCCCACCCCGACGCAGCGGGGACCCGACCGCATCGTCACCCACGCCGCAGTCCGCCTGGTCGAGCGCGAACACCTGATCCTGCCCGTCGGGCACCGCTCGATCGCGCTACCCAGCACGGAACCCGTGCAGATCGTCGGCCTGCCACCCCTGGCGGAGGCGCTCGCGCGCGCCGAGTACGTGGTCTCCGCGCGCGCGGTGACCGGTCAGAACGAGGGGGACCCGAGCTCGACGGTGGGACTCTTCGCGAGCAGCACCGAGGGACTCGCCATCGAGGGGTTCGTCGAGGTCCCCCGCCTCGTCACCCCCGAACCCAGCGGCAACTGGGACGCGCAGCACGTCGCTGTCACCTGGCCGCCTGGGGGACCACCGGTCGCGCTGACGGTCGTCGAGGCTCAGAGCGGCGACGGGCTGGTGAACTGGACCATCGTGATGCCCGAGGGGGTCCAGGAGACCAACCTCCCCGACCTCGCCGCGCTGGACGACGACCTCGGTCTGCTCCCCGGGCCCGTCACGTTCGTCGTCTCCGTCGCCAGCATCTCCGGCTTCGACTACGGGGCGCTGCGCTACCGCCAGCTGGGCCGGGGGGGGTGGGACGCCTACGCCCGTGACACCTTCCATGTGCGGTACTGAACCCGCTCGCGACCGGGAGCGGGCAGCTCGGGTTGCGGCAGTCCGGGAGCCCGCACGGTGCGTGGGAGTCGCGCCGCGAGCCGCGCTGCTCTTCGCGGGAGTCAGCGTCCTGGGCGGCTGCATGTTCGACGAGACCTCACGCTGGGTGCGCCGCGAGGCACCCGCCAGCGGGCTCTGCGAGCTCGGGGCGCGGCGCTGCCGCACCACGCTGCAGGAGTGCCAGGAGGACGGTGCCAGCCGCCGCTGGGTGACGATCGACAACTGCCGCGCCGCAGGACAGCTCTGTGCCCCCGAGCTCCTGGCCTGCGCCACGTGCCGCCCGAATGGCCTCACCTGTGACGGCTTCGATGTGGTCCGCTGCAACGTGGACGGTTCCGCGTTCCAGGTCGAGCGCACCTGCACGGGCGACGGAGTGGCCTGTCGCGATGGCGCCTGTCGGCAGCTGTGCAGTGCCGCCAGCGAGGAGCGCAGCAACGTCGGCTGCGAGTACTGGGCGGTGGACCTCGACAACGCCAACGTCGATGACGCGCACAACGCCGCCGCACAGCAGTTCGCGGTCGTGGTCAGCAACCCGCAGCCAGATCTCGGCGCTCACGTGACGGTGGAGCGCGACGACACGCTGCCCGGCGAGACAGGCGCACCCTTCGAGATCGCGGCCGCGACGCTGGCGCCGCTCAGCCTGCGGGTATTCAAGCTGGGCCCCCGCGAGGTCGACGGCTCGCCGCCGGGCGAGTTCGACACCGGCACGCACACGGCGCGCACCCGCGCCGCATACCGGATCCGCAGCGACGTCCCGCTCATCGCGTACCAGTTCAACCCCCTGGCGAACGTCGACGTCTTCTCCAACGATGCGTCCCTGCTCAAGCCCACCGAGGCGCTGCGCATCCAGCCGGGCACGCTGCGCCGCTCGTACGTGGTTCTGGGCTGGCCGCAGACGATCGCTTCCACGGACAACCCCGACACCAACTTCAACCCCCGCGATCCAGTGGATCTGCGCTCCTTCGTCACCATCGTGGGCACGCGCGATGGCACCACCGTCGAGTTCGCCACCACCACGCGCGTCCTCGGCGATGGCCCCCGCGCGGCCAGCCGCTCGCTGTGGGCGGCTGACGGACTCCCGCCGCTGGAACCGGGGGACACCATCACCACGCAGATCGATGCGTTCGACGTCCTCAACCTGGAGTCGGACGACTTCGGCGGTGACTTCACCGGCAGCATCGTCACCGCAGACCAGCCGGTCGCCGTCTTCTCCGGGAGCGAGGCCAGCGACGCGCCGCTCTTCGACCGACTCGCCAATCGCTACTGCTGCGCGGACCATCTCGAGGAGCAGCTCGACCCCGTCCGCACCGCGGGCCGCTCCTTCGTGGCCACCGTGTCCGCCAACCGCACCCGCGCCATCGCCGACGCCGGGGCCACGGTGGGGATCGTCGAGCAGACGGAGACCTTCCGCGTGGTGGCCAACACCGAGGCGGGCGCAGAGATCACCACCACCCTGGGGGGGCGCTACGCCAGCATCACGCTCCCCGAGCTCGGGAGCCACTTCGATATCGAGACCAGCGAGCACTTCCAGCTCGAGAGCACCGAGCCGGTCACCCTCGGACACATCACCCCCAGTCAGGAGGCGGCGGGCATCGAGCGCGGCGTACCGGGCGGCGATCCCAGCCTCATCGTCTTGCCTCCCACCGAGCAGTTTCGCTCGAACTACGTGTTTTTGACCCCCGACCAGTACGCCTTCGACTTCATTCGCATCATCGCCCCCTTCGACACCGTCATCCTCGTCGACGAGCAGCCGCTCGAGAGCATGACCCACTGCACGTCAGCGCCCGCCGACGGCCTCGACGACACCTCGCGCGGAGCTCCGCCTGCCTTCGTCGTGACCACCTGTCAGCTGAGCTTCCCGGTGATCGACAACACCGGCGCCACGACCACCATCGAGGCGGGCCGACAGAACGACGGCGTGCACCGCATCCTGGCCGATCGGGACATCGGCGTCATCGTCGACGGGTTCGATCGCTTCGTCAGCTACGGCTATGCAGCAGGCACCGACCTGCGCCAGCTCACCATCCAGTAGCCGGCCCGAGGCCTACTGGAAGCGGTACACGCGACCATCCGTCGAACCCACCACGATCTCTCCGGTGGGGCCAATCGCCGGCGAGGCGTGGACGGCCCCCCCGGTCGCGTAGGACCAGAGCAGCTGTCCCGCACCGTCCAGCGCGTAGAGCGCGCCGTCCTGCGAGCCCACGAAGATCTGCCCGTCAGCGAGCACCGCGGGCGACGAATCGACCCCGCCCTCGGTCGCAAACCGCCAGCGCAGCTGGCCCTGCGGCGTGACCGAGTAGACGTGACCATCGGTGCTGCCAAATACCACGCTGCCGTCCACTCCGAGCGCCGCGGACGATCGGATTGCGCTCCCCGTGGGGAAGCTCCACACCGGTCCCGTCCCGCGCAAGGCGACCAGCGACCCACCATCGGTGCCCAGATAGACCAGCGACCCACCCAGGGCGGGCGTGGTGCCGATCGGGGATCCCAGCGGAAAGGTCCGGGCCAGCTCGCCTTGCCGCGTCACGACGTGCAGGCTGCCCCCCTCGGTTCCGACGAAGATCAACCCCTGCCCGTCCATCGCCGGGGATGAAACGACCGGAGCGCCGAGCGCCACCGACCACAGCCGCCGCCCTTCGGCGGTGATCGCGTGAAGCCGCCCGTCATTGGCACCCACGTACACCGTCCCGTCGCGGCCGAGCAGCGGAGACGAGAACGCGCAGTTGCCCAGCTGTACGGACCACTCCAGCCGCCCCTCGCGAATCGCGTACAGGTACGCGTCCACGCTACCGACGTAGACGACACCGTCACCGCGCACAGCTGGCGAGCCCCAGATCGCACTGAGCGTCGGGAACGACCACCGGAGCTGTCCGTCGGGACCGATGGCGTACAGGGTGCCATCGAGAGAGCCGACGTAGACGACACCGTCGATGCCGATCGCCGCCGACGACCAGACCTGCCCGTTCGTCTCGAAAGCCCAGGTCAACTCGGGCAGCCGCGTCCGGCGCGCTGGACCGCGACCATCCCGCGCGGCGTTGTGACGAAACATCGGCCAGTGCGGCGCCCGCGTCTGCGCCTGCGCGAGCCCGTCGGCGACGAGCCGCGGATCACCCGGGGGAGCAGCTGGCGGGGACACGGTCGGGGCCGGCGCGCAGGCGCAGGCCAGCCCCAGCAGCAGTAGTCCCAGTCCGCCACCCCACCTCGCCATCACGGCCTCCGCTCGAGGGGCACCGCCTCGAGCAACGGGACCGGAGCCGTCGGACCACTCTGGCGCAGCGCGCGCTCGCACTCGGCCAGCTCGAGTCGACGCGGCCCGAAGATGGTGGCGTCAGCGGCATCCGAGTCCATCAAGAGCTCGGGTCGATCGATCCCGTAGTCGTCGGGGTGCCCCGGCATGTCGAGGAAGACATGCCCGATCTCGTGGGCCAGGGTTTGCGAGTGCGCCCGCGAGTGGACCGCCGAGCGATCGATGATCACGACGTTCCGGATGCTCGACCCATCGCCGCGAATGAAGGACTCACCAATCCGTGAGGTCTGCGCGAACGCCGGGATGACCACCACGTCGATCGTCCCGGGGTCCGTGTCGGCGAAGGCCTTGACCAGCGTACGTTCCTCGATGGTGCCCGCGGCCGCGGTGAAGTCGGTGAAGTGAGTCAACCCATCGGACAGGTCGACCGCCCCGATGCACACGCTGAGCGATGGATCGGTGGACACCGGGCGGGTCCCTTCGGGGGTGAGCGTGGCGCGGCGTCCTCCGCGCGAGACGATCAGATCCACGGTCCGGAGCGCCCCCGAGCCCACTCGCGCATTCGGGCTGATGTCGACCTGATAGCCCGCACCGCGGATGGCGCCAGCCACCCGCCAGGCCACCTGCGCCGGGGTCTCGCGCGCCTGGGTCGGCACCCGGATCGGGTGGTCATCGACCCGCAGCGCGATCTCGCCACCACTCGCCGGCAGACCCAGCTCGCACCCCACCGCCAGCAGATACGGCGGGGGCGGATCGACCACCCCAACGGCGACGTCGTCGTCGAAGTAGACTCCGCACTGACCCCAGATCGCACTCGCCGCCGCCACCTCGCGTCGGGCCAGCTCCAAGGCGCCGGCGTCGTCGCCACCCACGGGAGGAGCCCCGCCCGGATCGATCCGGACCAGGTGCATGCGCACGCGAGCACGATAGCGTTCGAGCGCACCCAGGGCGCTCTGGCGCGGACCGCCCACGGGGATCGACACCACCTCGTCGTCACCGACGCGCACCGCGATGCGCCCCCCGACGCGAGCCTGCAGCGACCGAGTCACGACCGCTGGGTGGCTGCGATCGATCCGATCGGCGGTGGCCCGGATCGGAAGCGTCGCCGCGCAGGAGCGATCGCGCGCGACGCCGCGGGGACAGGGGACCGTTCGCAGCAGCACCTCGTCCAGACGATCGATGACCACCCCGCCCGGGCTCGTCGCCACGAAATCGAGGCGAGTCGGCAGCGCCGCGGCGGCACCCGCCACCACCCACGAAAGGGCGTCGGCGTCACCGTGAGTCGTGGCGGGAAGCAGCGGATCCGGAAGCACCCGCGAGAGCGAGGCGTGGGAGGTGCGCACGTCGAGCCGACGCCCCTCCGCGTCCACCGGAAACACCTCCAGCCCGGCGGGGAGCGTACCCCCGGTCGCCGCTTCGCCCCGCGGCGCCGCCGCCGTCTGCGCCCACACGGGTGGCCCAGATCCCAGCACCAGCGCGACCCATCCTGCCGTCGCGATCCCAAACCTGGCTACTCGACCCATCCCATTTGCATGCGGCGATAGTGCGGCTCACTCAGCAACGCTCGCCGCCCTCCCGGACCTGCCGGCAACTTGTCTTCGAGCGCGGCCCGGACGAGCGTCGCCCACCCGGCCGTGGCCACCTGCTTGCTGGTGAGCGCGCGCTCGGCCGCAGGGCGACTGGCCTCGACATCGCCGAGGTCGTGCAGCGCCGCGACCGCGACACCGCGGAGCGGCTCGCGGCGAGCACTGCCCGCAGCCGATACCAGCGACTGGCGCAGCTCCGCTCGTCCATGGTGCTTGACGAGGTATAGCGCAGAACGAATCGCTGTCGCGTCCGCCAGGGTGGCCCCCTTGGTCAGGCCCTCCAGCATCGGTCGCGTCAGCGGCGCTCCCGCCCGGGCCAGACGAAAGAGGAAGGTCGGATCCCGCTCGGCGCTCGGCCGATCGCTGAGGCGGGCCACCAGCTCCACCGTCGGCCGGACTGCCGGCGGTCGCGCGTCGTCCCCGGAGAGCGCCCATGCCACGAGCGACCAGGCGGCCCGCGCCGTCCTGGGGCCATCAGCCGCACGCTGCTTGGCCTCCGCCAGCGGCTCGGGATCCCCCGCTCTGCCCGCCGTCTCCGCGAGCACCAGCCACCGACCCAGGTGACGCTCGGAGCTGCGCAGCACGGCCAGCGCGGGAGCGATCGCCCGGGGTAGCGCGGGACGCCAGAGCAGCGACACGAACACCTCACCGCACAGCGCGATGCGGTGGCTCTCCTTGATCTTGGGCGCCACGTTGGCGATGTGCTCGCCTCCCGACTCACCGCGGGCAATGCGGGCCACCTCGGCAGCGAAGGACAGCTGGGGATGGCGGCTGATCGCGACCCGCGCCAGCGGCTGCCCCAGCGCCGGGTCCCGCGAGCAGGCCGCCGCCGCCAGACTCGCCAGACCCCCGGCTTCGTCGGTCGCCAGCACCTTGCTCAGCAGCGCAGTGGCGCGACTCTCATCGGTCTCCGCCAGGCCCCGCACCGACGCCGCGTAGAGCGGTCGGTCGAAGGACGCGCGCCCCGCCAGCGTCGTCGCCGCGCGCGCCATCACGTCGCGCAGGAGCGGGGACCACGGAGCCAGACAGCGCAGCACCCCGGCAAGCCGCGCCTCCTGAGCCGGACGCCGCCGCAGAGCGGCAGCGATGTCCGCCGCGATCCGATCCTCGACGACCCCGTCCAGAACCGACACCTGCCCCCCGTTTCCCTCGCGCCCCTCCATCGAACCAACGCATAAACATACACCGATCCAGGGCAGCGCTCACCCGCTTCTTGCAGCAGCGGCACGCCCCCGGGCCGGTGCGCCCCGGCTGCCCCTTCCAGGGTGCGGTCGTCAGTCGTCGTGGTTGACCGGGTGCAAGCACCAGTTTAGCGTTTCCCTCCGTTCCACCGGGCCTTCGACCCAGTGCCCACGGAGGAGACACCCCATGCGTAGAGTTGCGCTCGCCCTTCTGGTCTCGACCACCATCCCCGTCCTTGTCCTCGTGGGCTGCAAGAAGAAGGAGCAGCCCCCCCCGCAGCAGCCCTACGGGGCGCAGCCGGGCTATGGCCAGCCGGGCTATGGCCAACCGGGATACGGCACTCAGCCCCAGCCCGGCTATTCGGATCCCAACCAGCCGGGATATGGCCAGCAGCAGCAACCGCAACCCGCCCCCCAGCCCGCTCCGGCCGCCGCGGGAGCCCCGCTGTCGACTCCGGGGCCTGCCGCCCTGCCCTGCACCGCCGACGCGAACTGCATCACGGCGAAGTGTCACCCCGAGATCAAGAAGTGCGTCTTTCCTTGTCAGAACGACAACGACTGCACCGCCCCCAACATGTGCGTCCTCGGGACCGGTCTCTGCGCCCCCTCGCTGGGCGCCGCCGCGCCTCCCGCCCAGTAGGCCACCGGACGCAGCAACGTCCTGGCCAGCCCTGGCCGGTCGCGCGCCTGGGCCTATGCTCCTCCCCATGACCAGCGAAGCCGAATACGAGGCGCGCGCCCTTCCAGAACTCCGGCGCCTGCTCACCGCTCTCGATGCCCTGGATGACGAGGACGTCGAGAGCGAGCTGGAAGCCGACATCCTCACCATCGAGGTCCAGGAGCAGGCTCGCTACGTGATCAACTCACACCGGGCCGCACGCCAGATCTGGATGGCCGCCGAGCGCTCCGCGTGGCACTTCGACTGGGTCGCGGAGCGCGACGCGTGGATCGCCAGCAAATCTGGCGAGGAGCTGTGGTCGACCCTGCAGCGCGTTCTCACCGGGAAGCTGGGCCGCTCCGTTCAGCTGACCCGCCCCGACTAGCTGGCTCTGCGATGTCCGCTCCCCCCCCTCCGACCGCCACTCGCAACCACATCGTCGTCGAGAACCTCGAGAAGGTCTTCGGGTCCTTCGTCGCGCTGACGGAGATCGACATGCAGGTCGGACGAGGCGACATCGTCGTCATCATCGGCGGCTCTGGCGCGGGCAAGAGCACGCTGATGAAGATCCTCATCGGTCTGGCCAAGCCGACCAGCGGACGCATCTTCGTCGACGGAGAGGACATCGTTCCCCTGGGCGAGCGCAAGATGAACCGGGTCCGGCGCAAGATGGGGATGGTGTTCCAGTACTCGGCGCTGCTCGACTCGATGAACGTGCTCGACAACGTCGCCTTTCCCCTGCGGGAACACACCCGCCTGCGGGAGAAGGAGATCCGGCGTCGCGTCAGCGAGAAGCTCGAGCTGCTCGAGCTTCCCGGCATCGAGAAGAAGATGCCCAGCGAGCTCTCCGGCGGCATGCGCAAGCGGGTCGGGCTGGCGCGCGCGCTGATGCTCGAGCCGCAGGTCCTGATGTACGACGAGCCCACCAGCGGACTCGATCCGCTCACCAGCCGCATGGTCGACAAGCTGATCGCCCAGACCCGGGATCGCTTCGGGGTCACCAGCATCGTCATCTCCCACGACATGGCGGGGGCCCTCGACATCGCCGACCAGATCTACCTGCTCGCCAAGGGCCGCATCGTGGCCCACGGCACCCCCCGGGAGCTGGTCGAGGGCGATCAGCCGGACCTGGTGCGTCAGTTCTTCGAGGCCAGCGGGATCCGCGCCGGAGACGTCGTGCGCGACCAGCCGGAGACGGTGGAGTTTCGGTCGTAGCGCATCAACTTCCGCACTCGTGAGCACGGCCCGGGCCCATCTCGTCAATGGGGGACCCGGGCCGTGTGCTCTGGCTTCCAGAGCGTCCGCGGCGCGACTGACACGCCGCGGACCAGCTACGGTGCTTCGATGGTCTTGGCGGCGTCGGGCTCGCCCGAGTAGGCGAGGCTCACGAAGCCCAGACCACCGATGAAGACGGCCGCGAGCACGACAATGACGGCCGCGATCTTCAGGTGCTTCTGCCGCTCCAGCACGTGCAGTGCTTGCTCCGGCTCGAGCGCATCCAGCGGAATGCCCATGGCAACTTCCCCCTTTCGGTCCAACTTCACCACGCCGATCGGGGAGGTGCCATGACGCGTCGGACGATTTTGTTGACGCAGAGCGGCGCTATCTTGTCGAGTAGTTCGACCAAATGAGCGAGCACGATCCTCGGTCACTTCGTGCCCAACCCCTGCGGGGAGAGGGCTGGGCCCTACGCTCTAAGGGGTCGTCTGCTCGACCCATGCCTGCTGTTTTCGATGGGTCCTTGCCAAGCTGGGCATTAGCCAGAAATCCCGACGCTTCCGGTTGGAGGAGGCAAGCGGGGCTGGGGCCCCTGCGCGCCAGTCGCGCCCGTAACGGGGCGCGATGGTGGGTGGGGGGCCCCAAGCAACAGCTTGGGGGGCGGGGCTGCGCCAGCCCCGCCGGGGAACTCCAAACAACGACCGGCCGAAGGCACGAACCGGAAGCGGCGCGAGCTGGTTGGAGCCCCGTTTCCAGGCCACTCCTGCCCGCTCAGACAGAGATCTCGCTCACTCCCTAGTTCCCGACCTCGAGCATCTTGGCCGCGTAGCGCTTGCCCATCTCGATGACGGAGAAGGTGCTCCAGTGCAAGCTATCGCCGCGGTCGCCGAGCACCGTGCCGTCCGGCATGGGACCGGCGGACACCCAGTGCCCGTTCTCCACGTGGTCGGGGATCTCGTGCACGCGGGGATTGTGAGCGCTGGCGCAACACCCGGTGTAGGGCAGCTCACCGGCGATGAAGGGCACCTCGGCGGGGTCGAGGTTCAGGTCGTTGCGGAGGGCTGTCACGTAGGTGTTCACCTTCGAGGGCCAGTCCGCCTCCCCGGAGTTGTTCTCACCCTGGTGGAAGATGATCCCCTTGATGGTGCCCACCTCCTGGGCCCTCCGACCCAGATCCACGGCCCAGTCGTAGAGGAGCGTCACGCCGTTGGTCTCCGGCGCGCCGTTGACGTTGGTACCCCAGTCGGCGGGGAGACACTGGCCCGTGCAACCGGGCAGGTGCATCTCGATGGAGGTGCCGCCGTACGCTGCTCCCACGATACCGATGGTGACGTTCTCGGGGGCCGCCTCCGCCATGGTGACGGCAAAGCTATCCGCAGGACCGAGGCCAATCGGGCCGCTGATGCCCGGGTAGCTCCGCTCGCCTTCCTTGCACTTGATCATCGGGGGGAACATCTCCCGCCACTCCCCGTAGCTATAGGGATTCCCGTCCGATGCCGGACAGTTCATGCCCTGGAGCACCTGCACGCGCTCGTGGAAGACGGGCTCGTCGGGCAAGAACGCCGCGCCCTGCATGTTCGACTGCCCGAGTGCCAGATAGATGTGGAAGTTGGCCTTGGGGTCGTCGGTCCCGCCCGTCCCAGCACCGCCAGTGGGAGGTGCACCGCCCGTGGTCGCCCCCCCGACGGGGTCCGCGCCACCGGTCGGGGTCCCGCCAGTGTTCTGAACGATGCCCCCCGTGTTGTCGAGAATGCCACCGGTCGGCATGCCCCCGGTGTTGCCGGCGACGCCACCGGTCGGCAGGCCCCCGGTGTTGCCGGCGATGCCACCCGTCGGCATGCCCCCGGTCCCCCCCGCGACTCCCCCGGTGCCCCCGAGGACACCGCCGGTGGCACTCGTCGCGCCCAGGCCCCCAGTGCTGCTGGCCCCCACCCCACCCGTAGCGGTCCCGCCGGTGTCCGGGTCGCTGGGGGAGTCCTCGCTGCTACAGGCAACGAGCGTCAGACACACAGCGGAGAGCGAAAGCGCAACGGAGCTTCTCAAGATAACCATGCTGATTCCATCCGGCAGGCAGGACCATTACAGTAGCGGTGTCAACGTCCGTCAGCAGTGCTCGGCGAGACAGGCACACGCGAATAGGCAACATACCACACGTAGGCGCCGCGACGAGCGCCCAGGCGCGCCTCACCGCCGCGGCTCGTCCCCGGATGGACGGGCCGACCGTGTCGTGGCCGGCGGCGCAATCCGCGAGTGTCAGCGCTCCGCGTCGCGCAAGCGACGGAGCTCCCCCGCGGCCGCGCACGCCCCGCCGGGGCGTGAGCGGCCTCACCGGTCGACGCGCACCAGCAGCGTCAGCTCCTCGTCGCCCAGCGCGTAGCTCTTCGGCGCCTCGGGCGGATCTTCGAAGCGGAGCGAGCTCGCCAGGCACTCCCGCTGCAGGTGCTCGCTGCCGGTCTGCGCGACCCGGACGATGCGTTCGCTGCCGCCGAGGAACACCTCGATCCGGTCGGTGTACTCGAGCGCCAAATCCTTGCGCGTGGCCTGCAGCCTGCTGGAGATCTCGCGGAGCAGCCCCTCGTCGACGAGCTCATCGGTGAGCGTCGTGTGGAGCACGACGACCCCTACCCGCCCGTCCTCGGCAGCAAAGCCCTCGGCGGCCTCGACCGCGACGTCGATCTCCTCGGGACCGAAGGCGAGCGACTCGCCACCGATCTCCAGCGTCAGCTGCCCCCGCGCCACCAGCTCCGCGTGCAGCCGCGCGGCGTCCGCGGTCGCCAGGGCTTGCTTGACGAGCTGCACGTTCTTCCCCAGCCGCGGACCGAGCGCGCGGAAGTTCGGCTTGAGGCGATACGACACCTCGCCCTTCTCCTGCCCCGGCGGCAAGAAGCTCAGCTCGTGCACGTTGAGCTCCTCCTCGATCGATTCGCGATAGGCCGCGAGCCGCTCGACCAGCCCGGCGTCGTTGAAGACCACGTCCGCCTGGGAGAGCGGCTGCCGCACCTTGAGCTTGTTCGCGGTTCGCACGCTGAGTCCGAGGCTGATGATCTCGCGGACGGCAGCCATTTCCTCGGCCAGCGCCTCGTCGATCAGCCCTGCCTCGACCTCGGGGTAGTCCGCGAAGTGCACGCTCGGCGCAGCCCCCGCCGCCCCCGCGTCGGCGACCAGGTTCTGGTACACCTCCTCGGCGAAGAAGGGCACGAAGGGCGCGATGGTGCGCGCCAGCGTGACGAGCGCCTCGTAGAGCGTCGCGTAGGCGTCGAGCTTCTCGACGCGCATCGCCCCGTCGTCACCGGCCGGAGCCCAGAAGCGGGCGCGGCTGCGGCGCACGTACCAGTTGCTGAGCCCCTCCACCAGATCCACGAGCCGCTGCGCGGCGTCGTAGATCAGGTACCCATCCAGGGCCGCTCGCACGTCCCGCACCGTCAGCTGCAGCTCGCTGAGCATCCAGCGATCGAGCACGCTGCGGTCGCGCGGCTGCCGCGCCCGCTCGGCGAGCTCCGGTCGCCAGCCGTCGATGTTCGCGTAGATGACGAAGAACGAGTACACGTTGCGCAGCTTGACGACGAAGTCCTTCTGCAGCGTGCGCACGTTGCGCAGGCTGTGCCGCGTGTTGGTCCACGGCGGGCTGGCCGCGTAGAAGAACCACCGGAAAGCGTCGGCACCGGGCGCCGGGGTCGCCTCGTCCTCGATGAAGACGCGGTACTCCTGGGGCTCCGCAGGCACGTCCACCGGACGCAGGTCGAGCCCCTTCGGCGACGGCTCGACCGCGAGCTTCTCACGCACCGCGTCCGGCAGCACCACCACGCGGCGCGGCAGCTTCTTGTGCGCCCGCAGCACGAGCTCGATCTTCTCCGCCTCGCGGTCGCCGCGATACACGCTGATCCGGGCGCCATCGGCCAGATCCATGCCGTCCAGATCCTCGCGCCCGATCAGGGCTTCGTCTGGCTTGGCCGTCACGCCCTCCGCGCCGCCGCTCAGCACGCCGAACTCCATCCGCACGCGGTCGAGGATGATGTGCGGCGGCGTGTAGTTGCCGCGGCTCTTGCTCTCCTTCTTGCCCTCGCGATCGGAGACGTGGCCCAGCACGATGCAGGTCTTGTACGGGTGCGGGAACTCCCGCTGTCGAGTCAGCCCCATCTGCTGCTGCGTCTGCTCGTCGAAGACGAGGCTCGAGACCATCAGCAGCGAGTAGAACCAGCCGCGCGTCTGATCGATCGCCTCGCTGATGAAGTCCGCGGGGAAGTGCCGATCGAACGTCTCCTTCGAACCCTCGACGTGGGGATAGCCCCACTGGGCAAACGGCATGCACCCGGAGTCGAACCAGCAGTCGATGACCTCGGGCACTCGGCGCATCTCGGCCCCGCACTTCTCGCAGGGAATGACCACCTCGTCGATCCACGGTTTGTGCACCATCAGGTGATCGTTGAGCGAGGGGTCCGCCTCCTTGGCGGCGTACCAGTGGGCGAACGCCTGGGGGTTGCGCCGCTCGAGCTCCGCCACGCTGCTCGGCGCGTCCAGGTGATCGCAGCTCGAGCACCGCCAGACATTCAGGGGGGTCCCCCAGAACCGCTCGCGGCTCAGCGCCCAGTCGACGTTGTTCTGGAGGAAGTCGCCGAAGCGACCATCCTTGATGTGCTCCGGCAGCCACTGGACCGCCTGGTTGTTCCCGAGCGCGTCCTGGATCCGCGCGGTGGTCCGGATGAACCACGCGGGTCGCGCCATCTGCAGGAGCGGGTCCTGATCGGCACGCCAGCAGAACGGGTAGTCGTGTCGGTACGTCTCGTCGTGCACGAGCCGGCGCCGCTGGTGGATCTCGTAGGTCAGGTCGCGGTCGCAGTCCTTCACCCAGCGCCCGGCATACGAGCCCATCTCCTCCTTGAAGGTTCCGTCGGGATGGATCGCGCAGAGCAGCTCCACCGCGTCGGGCTCCGCGTAGCGGCGCAGCTGCCGCGCGTGCGCGCGATTGTCGTCCTCGCCAAAGGCCGGCGCGATGTGCACGATGCCGGTGCCCGCGTCCAGGGTCACGAAGTCCTCGGCGATCACCCGCCACCACATCGCCTCGTCGCCCCCCTCCTGGAGCGCCACGCGCGCCTGACCGAGCTCGCGATAGTAGCAGTCGAAGGGCGGCTCGTAGCGCAGCCCGACCAGCTCGCTACCCGCGACCGTCCGGACCACCTCGAGCCGGTGCCCGAGTTTCTCCTCCAGCGCCGCGCGCAGCTCGGTCGCCACGATCAGGGTCTGGGCGTCGATCGCCACGGGCTTGGGCTCCTCCGCCTTGCCCTTCTTGCCCTTCTTCGGCAGGGGCTCCCCGACCCGCACGTAGTCGTACTGATAGCTCGCGCGGACCGCCGCGTAGGTGTTGCTGGGAAGCGTCCAGGGGGTCGTCGTCCAGACCACGAGCCCCGTGCTCGGATCGTCGACGAGGGGAAAGACCACGTACACGCTCGGGTCGTCGACCTCGCGATAGCCCAGGCCCACCTCGGCGCTGGACAGAGCCGTCCCCCCCTGAGCCCACCACCACACGACCTTGTGGCCCTGGTACAAAAGGCCCTTGCGGAACAGCTCGCTCAGCGCCCACCACACGCTCTCCACGTAGCTCTTGTGGTAGGTGACATACGCATCATCGAGGCTGACCCAGAAGCCGATCCGCTCCGTGAGCCGCTCCCACTCGGTGGTGTAGCGAAACACGCTGTCGATGCAGCGCGCGACGAACGGGCGCACGCCGTACTGCTCGATCGCCTCCTTGCCGTGGATCCGGAGCTCCTTCTCGACCTCGACCTCGACCGGCAGGCCATGGGTGTCCCAGCCGCCCTTGCGCAGGACCCGCGCGCCCCGCATCGCCTGGTAGCGCGGGAACAGATCCTTGACCACGCGGGTCAGCACGTGTCCGTTGTGGGGCAGGCCGTTGGCGGTGGGCGGCCCCTCGTAGAAGACGAAGGTGGGCGCGTCGTCGCCCCGGTGAGTCAGCGAGCGCTCGAAGATCTGCTCGCGCCGCCAGAACTCGAGGATCTGCTGCTCGTACTTCGGGAAGTCGAGTTCGGACGGAACGGGGCGGAAGGCAGGCACGGCCGCGGATTTCTCGGACATGGGGCGCCCGCTATAGCACCGAAGCGCACGACTTGCGCCGCCCCGCCGCCCCCCGCGCCGCCCCGCCGCCCCCCGCGCCGCCCCGCCGCCCCCCGGCGCGGACCGGCTCCGCCGGTCTCGTCTCTGTATCCGGCACCGCGCGCGCCGGGGGGGCACCCATGCCCCCAAAAATGCGCGCCAAACG
>JBNLDK010000119.1:0-36177 GCA_050304295.1 Polyangiaceae bacterium | reverse complement strand
TCTCACGATCTCCTTCTGCTCTTCTCCCATCGAGCCTGAAACATCCATCATGTAGATGATGACCGCGTTCGCGACGGGCTCGACGTCCTCCTTCCACGAGCGATAGCGCTTGTCTTCCGCCTGAGGGATGAGCACCGGCCGGGCGGGGTTGTACGTGCCGCTGGCGATGGACCGCTTGAGCGACTCCCTATAGGTCCGCTTGAAGTGCCGCAACGATTCGGGACCCACTCTCCGGATCCCAGTGTAGCGGTCCTTGACCGATATGATGCGACTCTTGCCGCGATTCTCGATCGCTGGCAACTCCAGCTCCTCCCCCAGGATGTCCGCCAGTTCGTCGAGTGACACTTCGACCTCGAGCGCGTGCTGACCGGGGTCCTTGCCCGCCTGCCCCTGCCCGTCGCCTTCGGACTCCTGCCCGCCGACGGGATCTCCGGGTTCTCCGGGTCCCTGACCCACTCCGCCTTGCTGCCGCTGACCGAACGTGAATCTCGGGATGTCGATCTGGGGGATGGGGATCGAGACCAGGTCCTTGCCTTGCCTTCCGATCAGCTCCCCCTGGGAAATGTATCGGCGCAGGTTCTCGCGGATCTTGCCCTTGACGATCCGACGAAATCGGGAGTGGTCCTGGTCGATCTTGAGAGACATCGCGCTAGATCAGCTTACACGATCGCTGGGTTGGCGTCCCGCCCCAGCACCGAGAAGCCAGCGAGCCCCCCCGCGACTGGAGGTGTCCGCTGCGGAGCCCCGCTCCCTGGCTCGACGTACCGGTCGGCAACGCAACCTCTGGCGACGACCCACGGAAACGGCGCGGTGCAAGCCGGCTAGCCGTCGGCCCCCACCATCTGCTATGCGGCCGCCGTGCCAACCGGAAAACGACTACTCGCCTTCCGCTGCACGGGGTGCGGCAACTGCTGTCGCGATCCCTTGTTGCCGCTGACCGACCACGACCTGCGCCGCCTGGTGGGAGCAACGGGCATTCCCTGGCGCCAGCTGGTCCAATGGGTGGGTAAGGATGGCATCGACCTCTCGGACCGCCAGTGGTTCGTGCTGCTCCGCCCCGGACCGCGCACGATGGTTCTGCGACACCGTCGCGGTCGCTGCGTCTACCTCGGCGCAGACGATCGCTGCACCGCCTATGAGAGCCGACCGCTGGGCTGCCGAGTGTTCCCCTTGGACCCCGAGTTTTCCACGCGTGGGACCCTGCGACGTCTCGAGCTGATCGAGGCCACCGAGTGCCCATACGAGCTCGACGGGCACCACAACGTCGCCGACCTGCGCACGCTCCAGCAGCAGTACGATGCCGAGAACGACGCCTACCTGACCCAGGTCGCCAGCTGGAACCAGCTTCAACGTCAGCGGCTGCGTCGCGGGTTGAAGCCAGAGCCGGCCACTCGCTTCCTCCACTTTCTGGGCTTCTGAGGCTACCCTGGCAACTCTCGTCGGGATGGCGCTCTCGTCACATCAGTCGATGCCGTGACGCTCCCCCTGGGCGGCCTCTGGGGGCGGCGGCGACCCGACCGGGATGGAGTCGATCGCTGACGGGTCGGCACGCTGCTGCAACTTGTCCTCGACGAGCTCGAGCAGCGCCTCGCGGGTCACGCCGAGGCGCTGGGCTGTTTGCTTGGCGAGCGATGTCTCGGCAACCCCGGCCGTGAACTGATACGTCGGACGGAGGCGCTCGTCGAGCTGAACCTGGAGGAAGCGCATCCCCGACACGGGGGCTTCGACTTCGAGGCGCTTGGCGAACTGGAGAAAGTGCGTCGTAATGAAGGCCTGCGGCTCGAGCTTCGCGATGAGTTCGACGACGAGCTCGAAGATCTCCTCGCCCTCGGACGGATTGGTTCCCGAGCAGAGCTCGTCGAGAATGACGAGGCTGTTGCAGGAGAGTTGCTCGAACATGCGGCGAATCCGCATCAACTCGGTACCGAGGCGCCCCTCGCGCTGGTCGGCGCTGGCCTCCTGGATCAAGGAAACGAACAGTCCGTTGGTCCAGGCCAACTCGGCCCGTTGCGCGGGCACGAAGCTCCCCACCTGCCCGAGCAACTGCGCCAGCGCAATCCCCTGGAGCAGTCGTGTCTTGCCTCCCGAGTTGGGACCCGTCACCACGACCAGCGCGTCGACGTCCGCGGCGATATCGCAGGGCACGGGCGGCCGGTCCTCCCCGAGCAGGAACGGGTTGAAGAGTCGTGCCAGGCGCGTTTCCGCGTCCCCCCCACCAGTCTCGAGGAAGTGTGGCAAGCACATCTCAAGCCCCGCCCGTTGCGCACGGTCACGCAGCCCCAAGACGGCCAAGTAGAACTCCAGATCGCCCAGCAACTGGAACGCCAGCAGCACCGCCTCCTGGAGCCCCTCGAAGACGTGCTCGACGAGCCGACCGAGGATCTCTCGCTCGCGAAACCGGTAGCCCCGGAGCAATGCGATCAGGTGGGAGTAGATGCGACCCCACGGAGACTGGTGGAGCGGATTGCTGCGATTCTCGTGAGCGCGGACGATTTCGAATCCGCGAAGGTGGCCGTCGTACCCCACACGCACACTCATCTCGACAGTCGCCAGGTTCTCCTCGTAATCGAGCAACTCGCACAGGTCGTTCCAACCCGCACTGCGACGCACGCTCTCCACGAAATCATGGATTCGGGTCAGCGGCGACCTCGCCCCCGCCAGGTCGTCCGCCAGCCCCGTGAAGACCCCCTGGATGACCCGAAGAATCTCGAGGCGTCGATGAATGGGGTGCACTCGCTGGGAAAACCCGGGCGACTCGAAATGGCCACGTAGCAGATCGAGTCGCTGCCAGGCTGACTCGACCGCACTGCGCCAACGGGGCTGTGCGACCTCCGACAGGATCTCGTGCCGAAACGCAACGACCTCACGCGACGTGGGGGGATGCGTCAGCACGCGGCTCAGGTAGCCCACGCTCAGCTCACGGGCCGCGCCAGCGACCTCAACCTTGGAGAAGTCGCGAACGAAGTCATCGAGGAAGAGATCTCGAGCAAAACAACTTGGACTAAAGTCGCTCTTCCCGACTCGCGTCTGACTCAGCACGTCCCCCAGTGCCCCACCGGTCGCAAACGCGAACGTCACCGCCTCGGCGAGAACGCGCCCCCGCACCCGAACCTTGGGTTTCGGATAGAGCAGATCGGGGATCGCCAACCGTGGGCGTTCGGTGGGCATGACGCAGCCGAAACATAGCGCACTGGATGCCGGGAGAAGCCCAAATCGGCGGGTCGGACCTGCCGTCAACCGCAAATCCCACCGCTGCGACTGACAAAATGCGACGAGGGAGGCGCGATGCGCCTCCCTCGTCAGTCGCGGTCCCTGTGTCAACTACTCCGCTGGGGACTCCGCACCGTATCCGATCTCCGAGGGATAGGCCTCGGCTCCGTGCTCGCTGAGGTCCAGACCTTCGATCTCGTCCTCCTTGGAGACCCGCAGCCCGATCGTCGCCTTGATGACCGAGAACAGGGCGAACGCCATCCCGAAGGTCCACACGAAGGCGGCGGTGATGCCGATCAGCTGGGTAACGAGCTGACCCACGGTGAACCCACCGACGTTGAAGATGGCGGCGGCCAAGGTGCCCCAGGCACCGCAGACACCGTGCACGCTGATCGCGCCGACGGGATCGTCGATCTTGACCTTGTCGAAAGCTTGCACGCTGAACACCACGATGACGCCGGCGATGGCGCCGATGACGACCGCCGACCAGGGCGCCACATTGGCGCACGGAGCAGTGATACCAACGAGACCAGCCAGAGCGCCGTTGAGGGACATCCCGATGTCAGGCTTGCCGAGCACCATCCAGGTGGTGAACATCGCCACTACCGAGCCAGCCGCCGCAGCCAGGTTGGTATTCACCGCGATGAGCGCGAACGCCTTGCCTGCACCATCGAAGGGCGCATCGCCTGCGCCAGTGACGCCAGTCGTGCTGCCAGCATTGAATCCGAACCAGCCCATCCAGAGGATGAACACACCGAGCGTCGCGAGAGCCATGTTGTGGCCGCGGATCGGATGAGGCTTGCCATCCTTGCCGTACTTGCCAAGGCGCGGACCAATCACGATGGCACCCGCCAGCGCGGCCCAGCCACCCACACTGTGCACGACCGTCGAGCCAGCAAAGTCGATGAAGCCGGGTAGGCCCATGCTCGCCAGCAGGCCACCCTCGGGCGCCTCGAGCCAGCCGCCACCGTCGAACAGTCCGCCCCAGGCCCAGCTACCGAACACCGGGTAGATGATCGCGGTGATGACCACGCTGTAGGCGAGGTACCCGGCGAACTTCGTGCGCTCGGCCATCGCGCCCGACACGATGGTCGCAGCGGTCGCCGCAAAGACTGTCTGGAAGAGCAGGAACGTGTAGGCCCAGGTCTCGTTGCCATGGTTGGCCAGGAAGAATCCGTCGGTACCGATCCAGCCGCCGGCAGAAGTGCCGAACATCAAGCCGAAACCCACGGCCCAGAAGATGAGAGAACCAAGGGCAAAATCCATCAGGTTCTTCATGAAGATGTTCACGGCGTTCTTGGCTCGGGTGAAGCCGGCCTCCACCAACGAGAATCCCGCCTGCATCCAGAAGACGAGGATGGCCGCGACCATCGTCCACAGGGCGTCGACCGGATACCCACCGGTATTGCCCATCGGGGTCCCCTGGATGTCGTCCACGCTCTCGATCGCCATGGCGTCGCGGAACTGTTCCCAAGTTACCTTGTCCGGTGACGCTGCCGCCGCCGCATCCGTAGCCTCCTGAGCATGGAGGGAGCCAGTCCAGGTCGTGGCAACCAGGAACACCGCGACCGCGGCCAGGAACGCCACGGCCCAAGCAATACCCCCGCGAGCCGTGTGCCCGGCGAGGAATCCATTGAAACCGTTATTGGTACGCATCTTTCACCTCCCGGGGTCTCCCGGTGTCGTTCTCGTGTCCAAGAAATCGCCGGCGACACGTTTCGCTTCGATGTCGTCGGCGCTTCACCTCGGCGCACATGCACTTTGGTTCAGGCGGACCTCGCACCCGCTGCGTTGATGCCCCCGATTCAGCGACAATTCTGCGCCGTTCCCCGGTTCTTGACGGGATTGTTTCTTGGCAACGAAAGCGGTCAGCAACGGCGCCGAAACAGTTGACGGCAAAGTCGCCGAAACACGTTCTGGCAACTAGTCCACGAACGCGACAACGGGCCGCTGCTGCGCTTGCGCCGGCCGCGACCGGCAGCACGCACCCCAACCAGAGCCGCGCTACTTCCGTCAGACTGTGGCCGCTGGCACGACCGGTGAGGACCCGAGAGAACGCAGGGCACGCTCTAGGTGCGGCCGTCGCTCAGCACCGGAAGCTTCACCGTGATCACGGCACTTCCCCGCGAGCTGTGCTCTGCGCTGATCTCCCCACCGTGCTTCCGAACGGTAGAGGCGGCCGCACTCATGCCGATACGGAATCGCACCTGCGCGCCCTTTCTGCCAAGGCGCACATCGAACAGATCCCCGAGCTCGTCCGGAGAGAAAGCCGCCGGGTCGCTTTCGATGCGAATCACCGCCTGCAGCGCCTCGGCCCGCGAGCTGACACGCACCGTACCACTCACCTCACGCGCCGTTTCGATGGCGTGCCCGAGGAGCGTCAGAAACACCTGATTGAGCTGCCCGGGATGCCCCAGCACCGGCGGCAACGGCGACAAGGACCGCTCCACCTGGAGCCCTGCATCCGCAGATGACAGGAGCAGTGTCAGCGCCCCTTCCAGTCCTTCGACGAGATCCACCGCCTGCTCCTCGGCCCCGTCCAGATGGGCGAACCGACGCAAGCTGGTCGCGATCCCCACAAGCCGATCCAGGGCCGGTTGGATGAGCTCGACGCTCACTCGCATGGCGTCGAGGACGCCGTGTACTTCACTTTCCGGTCCCACCGCTTCAGCAACCCGAGCCGCGGCCCGCTCCAGAGTCACCACGCTGTTCCGGATCACCCCGAGGGGCGAGTTGGTCTCGTGCGCCACACCCGCCGCGAGCTTCCCCAGCACCGCAAGCTTCTCGGCCTCGATCAGTCGCGTCTGCGCCTCCGCCAGCTCGACGTAGCGCAGTCGGTGGATCTCCGCATCCTTGCGCGATGCCTCGATCTCCTTGCGCAGCTCGAGATGCTTGAGCTTGGTGCGGTGCTCGCCGCTCAGAATGTGCTCCCGAAGAGACAGATGGCGGCGCAACTCGCGCAGGGCAGCCGCGGGCTGACCGGCTTCCTCCAGGATCTCCGCAAGCAGCTCGCGCGCCTTCGACTCGAGCGGAGCGATCCCACTCGCTGCAGCTTGGTCAGCAACCGTGGCGAGCGCACGCGCCGCCGTCTGCACATCGCCCTGCTTGTACTGGATGCGCGCTAGGGCGAACGCCGTCATCAGGCCCAGCGACTCGCGGAGCGGCTCGGGCGCATTCGCGTGCGCCTGCTGGTAGAGCTCGCGAGCGCGCTCGAGCTCACCCAGGGCCTCATGGAGCTCGCCGAGGTTGGCGAGCGATCCCGCGTGGAACACAGGGAAGTCGACCAGTTGCCAGATCGCGTGGTCCCGCTCGAAATACATTCGTGCCTGGTCGAGGAGTCCGCGATCGAGATAGAGGCGCCCAAGGCGCCCACAGAGGCGCGAGATCCCTAGTGGGTAGTCGAGCCGCTCGAAGATCTCGAGTCCCTCCTCGAAATGGCGCTCCGCCGCATCCAGATCGCCGGATGCGGCCAGGATGCCACCGATGCTGCTCAGCGACCACGCAATGCCTCGTTCGTTGCCGAGACGGCGAAACACCTCGTTCGCGTCGAGCGCGTACTGCATCGCTACCGAGTAGTCACCCAGCATCTCGTGGATGGTAGCCATCAGATCCCACGTCATGGCCTGGCCGAGTTCCTCGTCGCAGGCGGCGAAGTGCTCCAGGGCGCGACGCGCGCGAGTGAGGGTTTCTGCCACCGATGGCGAGAGCAAGTTGAAGAACGCGAGCGCTCGCCACGCCCAGCCCAGAGCGCGACGGTCGCCTAGCGCCTCGGCCTCGGACCGAGCCTGCTCCGCAAGCCGATGCGCGCGCTCCATGTCGGACATCCGGACCGACCACGCCAGCTCGTTCAGGATTTGGGGGCGCCCCGGGTGACCCTCGGGCAGCCGATCGAGGCGCCGCTGGAGCTCATGAGGGTCGCCGTCGAGGTTCATGGCCAGCCCAGTATAGCGACTGGTTCGCGTCGAATAACCAGAACTGCGGACCTTGCGGGGCCCACCCGTTCAGAACGGAACTCCGTACCGAGCTTCGACCGGACCGGGCGGCGGCACGCCATACTTTGCCCCGGGGAGGGGCTCCGCTTCTGGGGGCTGCACCGGCACGGACTCGATGGGAACGCCATACTTGGGTGCGATATCCGCAGGGGGAGGCGCCCCATACTTGACGATCATGTGGGGAGGAGCCGAGTCGAGAGGCGGCGACGCCGCTCCGTCGGGCACCGGAAGGTCGGAGGCACCGGGAAAGCTTGCCGGCGGAGACTGCTCCGTCACCGCGCTGGAAGGCGCGGCAGTCGCCGCTGCTGGCTCCGCCGGCGGCCCGGGTTCCGGTGGGGGCGGCCCGGCGTACTTGACACCGGTGGGCCGACATCCCCCAGCCGCGGCAGAAACTCCAACGATTGCCGAGCAGGCCAGGACGCGAGCGGCTGGCGAGTTCCACCCTGGTGCGCGCGGTTTGGACGCATCCAGCGCCCCACACAGATCGGTCAGGAACCGGCGTTTTCGATCGGCATCGCGAATAGCCACAGCAGCTCTCCCAAGTAATCAGAAATCGGGGGTTCGCTCGATCCAGCCCGCATCCTAGCGGAGCGGGAAACGCCGCGGCGAGCCCGAGCTCGACGCGGCGTTCACCTTCACCTGCTGGCGGTCACCCGCCAAACCGCTTCGCCACACCAGTCAGATCGACACCCGTCGCCGCCTTGATCTGCTCGCTGGCACCGATCGCCGAACGCGCCAGCGCCGACCCGTCGGAAGCGGCGGAAGGCAGCACGGTGAGCTTGCCGATCGAGAGCTTCTGGTGCGCACCCGCAATGTGACTCAACATCGGCAGCAGGTTCTGGAGCGCCAAGACGTCTCGAGCCCCCGTGCCCCCCTTCTGGTACGCCTCGACCAGCTTCTTCAAGGCCTGTCCTTCGGCGCGGCCACGCTCGATGGTCGCTGCCGCATCACCGCGGGCGGATTCCTCAGCTGCACGCTGCTTGGCGAGCGCCGGCTGCACGACGTCGGCATCCAATCGCCGCTTCTCCTGCGGTGCGCGGGCCTTCTGCCGCTCGATCTCCGCCTTGGTCTGGGCAATCTGAGCCAGCACCTGGCCCCGCGATTCCTGGATCATCGCCTCGCGCCGACTCCGCGCGTCCGCCACTCGCTTGGCCGTTTCCTGCCGGGCAACATTCAGGTCCGCATCGATCTTCGCGATCTCAGCAGCCGCCCAGTTGGAGGCCTGCTGAACGGAAGCGTCGGCGCGAGCCTCGGCCTCTGCCACGGCCTGCTTGCGATTGAGCGAAGCTCCCCGGATTCGGCCAATGCTGGACAGGTAGTTCACCTCGTCGGTCACGTTCTGGATCTTCATCGTATCCAGCACGAGCCCCATGCGACTCATGTCGTGCTCCGCCTCCTCGAGGAGATTGTGGGCGAAGCGCATCTTGTCCTCGTTTACCTCCTCGGGAGTCAGACTCGCGAGCACGCCACGGAGGTTGCCCTCGAGGGTCTCCTTGGCAATATGATAGATTTCCTCACGGCTGCGGCCGAGAAACCGTTCGACCGCGTTGGTCAACAGGGGCTCGTCACCCGGCAACTTGACGTTGGCCACGCCCTGAATGGTCAACGGGATGCCACCCTTGCTGAAGGCGCCAGCAACGTTGACGTGCACGGTAAACATCGACAGGTCAATCGTGTCGATGCGCTCCAAGATCGGGCGCCGCATTCGCCGACCGCCGCGAACGAAGTTGTAGGGGATGGTCTTGCCCTTGCTGTCACGTCGAGTCGACCCGCTGAAGATGATCGCTTCATTGGGGGTGGCCACGCAGAGCAGCTTCTTGATGCTCCACCACACGAGGACGATCACCACGACGGCAACGACCGCAGTCACTACGAAAATGTTGGCAATCATCGGCGCCCCTCCGCGCCGCCGAGGAGCGACTTGATATCGACCCCCACAGCGTTCCCCGTGCCGTAAACCACCTGGGCCACAGCCGCGGGGAAGCTGGCCACCGCTGCCGTGTAGCTTTCCTGGTCACCACCATCGACGACGGAAAGCTCGCCGATCTGCGAGCGCGTCACCCGCGCCACGGCGGCCTCGACGAATGCCTTCAGGTGCTGCAAGACGTAGAGATCGCGCCCGTCGCGCCCCGCACCCTGCCACTCCTCGGCGACGAGGCGCAGTGCCTCGGCCTGCGCCTTGCCGTGCTCCACTACCGGGGCGGCCTTGCCCCGCGCCTCGGCCTCGGAGGCCAATCGCTGCGCCTCAGCGGGGAGGAATACGTCGACCTCGAGTCGCAGCTTCTCGAACTCGGCGCGCAACCCCTGCAACTCCTGCTCGGCTTCGGCGCGAGCAGTCTGCGCGGCCACCTCTGCCTCATTCTCGATTGCCTTGGCCTCGGCCTCCAACTTCGCCATCTCGGCGCGCAGCTCGTTGCGCCGGGTGAGCACCTGCGCCTCGGCCTGCTTCTGCGCGGTCTCGGCGCGCTGCCGAGCGGTGGCCTGCGCCTCGGCGATCGCCTGGTTCGCCTCATTCTCGGCGTTCTGTGCGTCACGAATCATGCGCGCAATCTGCCCGCGGCCCAGGCTGTCCATGTACCCCTGATCGTCGGTCACGGTCTGGATCTTCAGCACGTCCAGCTCGAGCCCTAATTTCTCGAGGTCGTCCTCGGCGTGCTTCTTCAGGGTCTCGGCAAACTTCAGGCGGTCTTCGTTGACCTCCTCCGGAGTCAGTTCTGCGATCACCTCGCGGAGCACGCCCTCGAGCGTCTGCTGCGCCACCATGCCGATCTGGCGCGACGACATGGAGAGCGATCGTTCGATCGCATTCCGGACAAACCGCGGGTTACTGGTGACCTTGACGTTGGCAATCGCGTGAACGGTAAGCGGGATACCCCCCCTGGAGAAGGCGTTCTGCACTTCCACCATCACGGGGATCAGCCGCTTGTCCATGCGGTTGATCTCCTCCAGGATGGGAACCCGCACACCGCGTCCACCGTGGAGGATCTTGTAGCCCACCGAGGAGCCGTCGGCGAGCTTGTTGCTACGGCCACTGATGACCAAGAGCTCACTCGGTTTGCAGATGACGAGAATCTGCGAGACCAGGTAGAGAAAGGCGCCAATGGCGACCAGGACGAGAATAACCCCGCCGATGATCCATACGCCCCCCTCCTCCGTGGCCCCCAGCATCGAGTCCAGAGGTTGATACGTGTACATGCGCCGAGGATAGGACAGCGGAGCGCCCAGCGATATCGTTTTGGGCCGCGCGAAACCGCTCGAGTCTTCGCTTCTTCGACAACCCAGCTGACGATTCCACCCCGAGTGGACAGCACGGGATCCGATACGTCAGCGGGCCGGTCTGCCTGCTGCGCGACACGCTTGCCGCTCAGCCATCATCATCGCGGTAACGCAAGAATTCGGCCGGCGCCCGGGCAACCCGAACCTGGCCATCCTCCATCTCCGTCACGAGCACGTCATCCCCCTCTTCGAAGTCGCCGTCGTCGGACAGGGCCAGGAAGTCGGTGGTCTGACCCCGAAGCTGGATCCGAACTTTGCCGCGCGCTCCCCCCTTGACCGGCACGAGCACCTTGCCCACCTGTCCCACCGCCTCGGTCTCACCGGCGCCCGAAGTGGTCGTCGAGCGCGCCAGTACCTTGAACACCCACGACGAGAAGAGGCCACCGATGAGTCCCAGAGATACCGCCACGAATGGTGTCACGTGGGTGGGCGCCAGCTGCAGAAAGTGCAAGAGCGAGCCCGAAAGGCCGAATGCGAGCGCGCCGAAGGTCCAGAAGCGAACGCTGAGCAAGATCGGCAGGAAACCGCCGGCATCGTGTTCCCCACCATGACCGGCCAGCTCGTGGTCCATGTCGGCACCGAAGTCCGCCTCGGCATCCACGTCGAGATCAACATCCGCGCCCAGGTCCGCATCGGCATCGGCGTCGGCCCCCGACATGACGAACTGCAGCGCCTGGATGCCAAGCCCAAACACCAGCGCGGCGAGGTAGATGATCCCCGGGATGGTCACCTGCGTAGGGTAGCCCTGGTTGCCAGCTGGGGCGAAGGGATTGTGGGCTCGCCCTCCGCCAAGGAATGGGGCTATGCTTCAGTCATGGGCTTCGTCGGCTGGGAACAGGCTCTTCGAAACGCCATCGAGGTGGAGCGCGCCGCCGCCCGCTTCTACGAGCAGCTTCGAGATCAGACGGCTGCCCCCCAGGCGCACGCGTTTCTCTCCAGGATGATCGAGGTCGAACTGGCACATGCGGCCCGCATCGAGCACCTCGCCAGCACTGCCGCGGCCGAACTGCCAGCCTTCGCAGATCCGTTCGCGGCGCGAGTGGAGACTGCCCCCGGCTGGGAATGGGTCAAGGACATGGACCTCGGCGAGGCGCTGAACGCCGCCCTCGAGAGCGAGACCAGCGCGGCCCTCTACTACGAAGCTCTGGCTGACACCCTGACCGGCAGCGCTCAGCAAGTCTTTACCGAGCTCGCCGCGGAAGAGATCCAGCACGCCGAGCTGATCCGGCAGCAGATCAAGCGACTGGAGTCGGAGGACGGAGCGCGGTAGCGTCGCGACATGGAAGAGCGACCGCGCCGCAATCGCCGAACTGCCGCCATTCGCGGCCTCGTTGGAGAAACCGAACTTACGGCCAGCCGCCTCGTCTGGCCGCTGTTCGTGCAGGAGGGCGAGGGTCAGGTGACCCCCATCCAGTCGATGCCCGGGCAGGCCCGCCTCAGCATTGACGAGTTGCTCCACCGCGCCGCGGAAGCCCACGCCGCGGGGGTCGCGGGGGTGGCCCTGTTTCCAGCCCTCGATGACTCGCTGAAGGACCCGCGTGGCCAAGAGAGCACAAACCCCGAGGGACTCCTGCAGCGCACCGTGCGGGCGCTCAAGCGCGAGTTGCCCGAGCTTCTGGTCATCACCGACGTTGCTCTGGACCCGTACTCCTCCGACGGACACGACGGTGTCCTCGTCGATGGTCGAATCGACAACGACGAGACTCTGCCGCTGCTCGCGGCAATGGCCGTGAGTCAGGCCGAAGCAGGCGCCGACGTCGTAGCACCGTCGGACATGATGGACGGGCGCGTCGGTTTCATCCGCGATGCCTTGGACGACGCAGGGCACACTGACGTCCTCATCTGCAGCTACTGCGTCAAGTACGCTTCGGCCTTCTACGGACCGTTTCGTGAGGCGCTCGACTCCGCTCCGCGGGCGGGCGACAAGAAGACCTACCAGATGGATCCGCGAAACGTGCGTGAGGGACTCCGTGAGGTGCGCCTCGACGAGGACGAGGGCGCTGACTGGCTGCTCGTCAAACCTGGCATGCCCTACCTGGACGTCGTACGCGCCGTCCGCGAAGCCACGGACCTGCCGGTGGCGGCCTATCACGTCAGTGGTGAGTACGCCATGCTCCGCGCGGCAGCCGCCAACGGATGGCTGGACTACGAGCGGTGCCTCATCGAGTCCCTCGTGTGTCTGCGTCGAGCTGGCGCTGATATCATTTTTACCTACGGCGCACTCGACGCGGCACGACTGCTATTGCGAGGATAGGGGCGGCCCCCCCCGACCATCGCGTCCAGCACGCCACGCGAATCCGCTCCGGCGGACCACCGCGGCCTCCGACCCACCGCTGGCCTCCGGCCGATGGGTCTTCGTGGCGCCCATTCCTGCACTCTTCCGTTGTCGGCAGTCTCGGCGTGTGGCTATGTTCCGTTATCGATGGGGAAATACCTCTGGTGGCAGTATGGGACGATCTACCAGATCTACCCGCGTTCTTTCCTGGACTCCGACGGCGACGGGATCGGGGATCTGCGCGGCGTCACTGCCAAGCTCGACTATCTCCAGGATCTCGGCGTCGACGCCATCTGGCTGTCGCCTATCTATCCATCGCCGATGGTCGACTTCGGGTACGACGTTGCCGACTACACCGCCATTCATCCAGCCTTTGGCACGATGGCGGACTTCGACCGCCTCGTGGCAGCCGCCCACGCTCGCCGGATCCGACTCATCCTGGACCTGGTCGCCAATCACTCCTCCGCCGAGCACCCCTGGTTCAAGGAGTCACGCTCGTCGCGTACCAGCCTGAAGCGAGACTGGTACATCTGGCGCGATCCAGCCCCTGACGGAGGACCGCCGAACAACTGGTTGAGCGAGTTCGGAGGCCCAGCCTGGGAGCTCGAACCAGCCACAGGTCAGTACTACCTTCACACCTTTCACGCGGCGCAGCCTGACCTGAACTGGCGCAACCCAGATGTCCAGGAAACAATGCTGGACGTCATGCGTTTCTGGTTCGATCGCGGGGTGGACGGGTTTCGCGTCGACGTGATGTGGCATCTCGTCAAGGATGCTGCATTTCGCGACAACCCACCCAACCCCGCCTACGACGGCAGTCATCCCTACCGGCGCCTGGTTCCGCTCTACACGGAGGACCAACCAGAGGTCCACGATGTGGTCGCGATGATGCGCAGCGTTGCCGAGGAGTACGACGAGCGCGTCATCATCGGGGAAATCTACCTACCGGTCCGCCAATTGGTGTCCTACTACGGCCGCGATGGTCGGGGAGCCCATCTGCCGTTCAACTTCCAGCTGCTCACCGAACCCTGGAACGCGCGGAGAATCGACCAGCTGATCGATGAGTATGAGCGACTACTGCCCCCCCATGCATGGCCAAACTGGGTGCTCTCGAATCACGACCTACCTCGGGTCGCCTCCCGCGTCGGTCCAGAACAGGCCCGCATCGCCGCCATGCTGCTGCTGACGCTTCGGGGCACCCCCACACTGTACTACGGCGACGAGCTCGGTATGGAGGATTCCGCCGACCCGCATGGCGCAGCGCGAGACCCGAAGGCCAGCATGCCCGGCTATCGACTGGGTCGCGAAGGGTCCAGAACCCCGATGCAGTGGTCAGTGCAGCCGCACGCCGGATTCACTGCCGGCCTGCCGTGGCTGCCAGTGGCCAGCGACGCGCACACCAGGAATGTCGAGACCCAGCTGACGAGCGACGCCTCGATGCTATCATTCACGCGCCGGCTCATCGCCTTGCGTCGGGCAGAGCGAGCCCTGAGCACGGGAGACTACCGCACGCTCAACGCCACTGGGAATCTTCTGGCCTACCTCCGCGAGGGCGATGGTCGCCGGTTTCTCGTGGCCCTGAACCTCGGCGGGGAGCGTGAGACGCTAGTCCCCCCCAAGCGCATGAACTTCTCTGGGGAAGTTGTCGAAGGAACGCTCCCTCGACGTCGCCACAAGGTGATCTCGGGACCCACCGTGCTGGAGGCCAACGAGGGCCTGATAGCATTGCTGGATTGATCGCTGCGGGCACGTCTGAGCGCTCGACCGAGCTCGGGGCCCGGAGTATACCCCGCCCATGACCGCTCCGTTCGATCCTCGAGGCACCTGGACCGCGTTGGTCACTCCATTCGACGCCCACGGCGTACTCGACGCAGCACGCTACAAGCGGCTGGTGGACTTCCAAGTCACGGAGGGCATCACCGGGTTGGTAGCGTGCGGGACCACCGGCGAGTCTCCAACCCTGACCTGGGAGGAGCACGATGCCCTCGTACGGATGACGGTGGCCGGCGCCGCCGGCAAGGGCGTCATCGCCGGCACTGGCAGCAACAACACGGCCGAGGCGATCCGCGGCACTCGTGACGCCCGCGACGAGGGGGCCAGCGCCGCCTTGGTCGTCGACTGCTACTACAACGGTCCGAGCTCCGCGGAGCTCCGCACCGAGTATTACGAGCGAATTCTCGCGGCCGTCCCCGATCTTCCCATCGTGCCCTACGTGATCCCTGGCCGGACCGGATGCGCTCTCGCGGCCGCGGACTTGGCGCACCTGCATCTGGCGCATCCCGGACGAGTGCCGGCCGTGAAACAAGCCACCGGCGACATCGCCCGGATGCGCCTCGACCGCCGACTGGCAGGCGAGAGCCTCACCATTCTGAGCGGTGACGACGATTCCACGCTCGCCATCATGCAAGACCCGGAGATCCGCGCCGCAGGAGCCATCGCCGTCACATCCAATGTCGCTCCCCGCACCATGACCGCCATGGTCGCGGCCCAGGCCGCCGGGGACACGGCCCAAGCGACGACCATTGCCAGTCAGCTGGCACCGCTGCTGGAACTGGTCGGGGTTCAGATCACCAGTGAGCGCGAGCTGCCCGACGGGCAGCGGGCCACCGTCGTGGACAGGTACCGAAACCCGCTACCGATCAAGACGGTGATGGCAGGGCTCGGCATGATCGACGGCCTCTGTCGCCCCCCGCTGGGGCGCATGAGCGCGGCGGGTGTGGCGTGTTGTCGAGCGGCGGTCCGGAGCGTGTGGGAGGCAGCGCCCGAGATCCTGCGACCCATCGAGGATGCGTTCGATGTCCAGATCGACGAGCGACTCGGAAACGACGCGGTCTGGGCGGCGCTGGCATCGGGGTAGCACGGAGGAGGGGCCCACCGAGCCGCTGTCGCACTGTCACTCGGGCGACGGTTCCTCGTCCACTCCCAGCACGTCCAGGTAGGTACTCCGGACGGCATCCGTCACGTCGTGGAACTTGGCGAGCAGCGCATTCGTGATTGGAGTTGCTCCGCGCCGCTGCAGTCCCATCCGGCGCGCCAGAAGCTCGAGCCCTCCATCCGCCGCGTCGAGCACGGTCGAGCCCGCGCCCCGCAAGATGTGAATGCGCTGCTCCAGACGGCGCAGGAAGTAGTAGCCGTCACTGAAGGTCTCGAACGCAACTGGGGACAGGTAGCCGCGCTTGCGCAGAGCCTCCAGCGCTTCGACGGTGTCGGTGGTCCGGATCGCGGGGTCACGCCCGTGCTGCATTTGTAGCCACTGGGTGGCAAACTCGATGTCGAGCAGTCCGCCCCTTCCCACCTTCAGGTCAAAACGCCCCGGGCGTTCTTTGCCCAGCTCGACCTGCATCCGCCGTCGCAGGCGATGTAGCTCGTTCACGTCCGGGGGTCCACCTTCGTAGGCGGCAACATGGGCCACCTCGATCACCCGCTCACCCAGCCGGCGGTCTCCCGCACAGACTCGGGCCCGAAGCAGCGCTTGGCGCTCCCACGCGGCCCCGGACGTCGTCACGACTGGCAGCGCGGCTGTGTTTTCGTCGTCACCGAGAACGACCCCGTGGTAGCGCGCGAAGGACCGCCAGGAAGTCACCAGCAGGCCATAGGCGCCCGAGGGCCGCAGACGCGTATCGAGCTCATAGCCGCGTCCCGCCGCGCTCGGTTCCTGGAGCAGGCGCATGATCCGTTGCGCTCGCCGCGCGAAGTACTCTGCAGCCTCGTCGGGCTGCGGTGCGGCATCCGGATCGTAGATGAACAGCACATCCAAGTCCGAGCCATAGCCGATGTCCTGACCACCCAGCTTGCCCATCGCGATGATGCTCAGCCCCCGAGACTCCTCCCCCAAGACCCGGCGCGCCACCCGCTCAAGCATCTCGTCTGCCAGGTACGACAAGACTCGCGTCGCTTCCCGCGTGCTGATCTGACGGGCCAGGTCGGCAACCGCCACCGACACCATGACCGCTTGCTTGGCGCGCCGTGTGGCAGAGACGAAAGCCGACTGCGACTCGTAGTCGTCGGCGTCCTCTGGCAAGCTGCGCTCCGCCGCGTCGAGCTCGATGGCCAGCACGTGGCGGGGATCGTCGAGCTGACCCCCACCAACCAAGATGAGGTCCGCCAGGTCGGGACGTGCGACGAGCGCTTCCCCTACGAAGTCGCTCGCCCCGAACGCCGCCAGCAGCCGTCGCAGCGCGTGCTCGTCCGCCGCCAGGAGAGAGACATACGGCCCCGGTGCCTGGAACCGACCGAAGAAAGAACGCAAGTAGCGCGCCCCCTGCTCTGGATGAACACAGTCGGCGATCGCCTCGAAGACCTGGTCCGCCAGGGCTGGGTGTTGCTCGCGCGTGACCTCCCCGAGCAGTCCATCGGGACGACGCGCCAGCGCCTGCAAGTGATCGGCAATGTCGTCACCGAATTGGGCCTCGACGGCTGCCACCAGGCGCGGTGAGCCGGCGTCGATGAGCGCGAGCAATGCTTCGTTTCGCGGGGCGGCTCCCCGGCTCGGCGTCAGGGACCGGAACAGGTCGCCGATCGCGCCGCGCGCTACACACAGCGCTTCGTGCAAGCCGTCCCACTCGTCAAACCCGAGGGCGCGCGCCAAGCGCCCCCGCTCGGCTGGCGCCTCGGGCAGTTCGTGTGTCTGAACCCCCGCCGACCATTGGATGGCGTGCTCGCAGCTGCGGAGCAGCGTGTAGGCTTCCACCACCATCCTCGCTTCGCGGTCGGTGGCCAGACCACGACTGCGAAGCCGCGCCAACCCCTCGAACATGCTGCGGCAACGAACCGCCGGATGCTGCCCCCCCCAGACAAGTTGGAGCGATTGTACAAAGAACTCCGCTTCGCGAATCCCACCAGGTCCCAACTTGAGGTCACGATCCGGATGCTCCGAGAGCTCGGCACGCGACCGCTCGACCAGATCGATCAAGACCTTGACGATGCCCGCATCCGCGCTGCGACGATAGACGAACGGGATGATCACCTCGCGCTCGAACTGATCTCCCAGTTCGTGGTCGCCCGCCATCCCACGGGCGCGCAACAGTGCCGCACGCTCCCACAGGCGCCCCCAGGTCTCGTAGTAGCGCTCAGCCGCTGCCAGAGAGTTGACCAGCGCCCCTCGGGCTCCCTCGGGCCGGAGACGCAGATCCACTCGCCAAACGAGGCCATCCGAGCTCGGGTCGTCGATCGTGGACACGGCACGCTGGGCAACTCGTGTCCAGTGCTCGTGCAGCGAGATCTTGCTCTCGCCATCGTCCGTATCATAGACGAACATGACGTCCACGTCGGAGCCCGCGTTGAGTTCCAGGCCCCCCAACTTGCCCATGCCCAGAACCACGAGGGTCGAACGTCGCCCATCCGAGCGGAGCGGCGTGCCAAAGCGGCTCTGCACGCGGTGCACCGCTTCGGCGAGCGCCACCTCGAACGCGGCGTCGGCCAGATAGCTGAGCTCGGCCGCAGTCACGGAGATCGCGGCTCCCCCCATCCCGTGGGGCAAGAGCTCGCGGAGTGCGACCCGCACCTTCTCCTGCCACACCGCGCGACGCAGGCGACGGATCGCGCCCTCGGTATCGTCGAGATCGCCGGCAACATCGAACAGTCGCGACCGCAGGGGTAGGCGTTGCCGGGGGGTTCTCCAACCCTCGGCCGCAATCCGCTCGACCGCCTCCACTTGCCACCCCTGGTTGGGACGCATCGCGGGATACGCCGTGCCGACGAGAACGCCGACGGCGCGCCCCGGTTGCACGCCCAGGTCGCGACCCAGAACTGCGGCCCGCTCTGGGTCGATGGAACTCGCGAGCGCAAGGAGGTCGTGACGGGTGGCGGGCGGGAGCGACGGCATGGTTGAGAAGACTTTCTAGTCCGACCATGCTAAGTGGCGCGAGCGCGATTTAGGTCGCACTTTCTCCGGTCCAGACGGGGCCGCGATTCCTCTCGAGGCTAGCGGCCGGCCATCACCGGCCGGCGTCACCGGGCCACTCTCCAAGTCCGGCAGAGCTCGCTCCCACAAGGGTTCGGACGCCGATCCCATTCTCAACACTCGCTCACCATGCGGTTTCTCTGCCTCTCGGACATCCATGGCCACCATGCGGCACTGCAAGCTGTGCTCACCGCCGCAGACCTGCTGGGTTGGGATCAGCTCCTGGTGTGCGGTGATCTCTGCTTCCCGGGCCCCGAACCGCTGGCGGTCTGGCGAACTTTGATCGAGAAACAGGCGGTCTGTGTCCAGGGGGCTTCTGACCGCGCCTTGGCCCAGATCGATCCCAGCAAGCTCACAGCGACCACGGACTCCGAGCGGGCGCGAATCGAACAGCTGGGGAGGACCCGCCAACAGTTGGGTGAGCTCATTGTCGCGCGCCTCGGCAAGCTACCGACGTCGGCCGACTTCCACGTCGAGTCTGGCCACGATCTCGTGGTTGTGCACGGTTCCCCCGAAGACCCGCTCGAGCCCTTCACCCACGACATGGACGATGAGGAGCTGATGGCGTTGGTTGGAGATGTGCCCGGTGACATCTTCGTGTGTGGGGGCAGCCACGTGCCGTTCGATCGCCAAGTCGCCGATATCCGCATCATCAATGTGGGCTCCGTTGGTGAGGCGCCTGGCGGAGCCCACGCGGATGGCACCATCATCGAAACTACGCAGCTCGGATACGAGGTGCGCCAGTTCACTGCCCCCCTCTGAACGACTGGGCGAGCACTCGACAGAAGCGCACGATTTCTTTGGACTTTGGGCTAGGGCGCGGCAAGGCAGGCGCAGGCAAGCCCCCCCAAGGAACAGTAGGAATGGGTCGCGCGGACCGAAGGAGCAGCCCGACACCTCCCTTGCCCAAAGCCCTGCCGAGACGCGCCGTCGGAGCGTCGTGCCAAGCCCTCGGCGAGGTGGACACAGGGTCCTTCTGACCCCAACCCGAGCGCGAGGGACCCGGTCACGAAAACCTGCTAGGGTGCGGTCGGCTTCCTGAACGGGAACCAAAACCGGCACAAATATTGCTTTCTGCTCTTCGTGACCACAACACCCGCCCAGTGTCCAGCAGTGCGGTACCGGCGCGAGCAGAGCAGTTCGACTGGGGCTCCGACCATCCTGAACCGATCCCTCCCGCCTTCTCGCCGCGCGTCGCACTTCGGGCGGCCCAGTGATCTGGGCGCGTGCGTACTGCGACTGCGGTTGCCGCCCGGCCTTCCCGTACTGGAAGACGCCCTGCGATTCATCACGGCCTACGTGAAACGCCGCTACGTCCAGCGCGTGGCGGAGCAAGTCGGTCTCGCCGCCTACGAGTTGCTGGGCAACGCGCTCGACTATGGCCGTGTGGGACACGACGTGACGCTCGAGCTCCGTGCCTCCGCCATCGACATCACGGTGCTCGTCGGCAACGAGGCGATCAATGAGCGGATCGACATGCTCGCTCGCCACCTGGACCGGCTTCGCAACGACGCTGCGGCCACCTACGAGCAGGAGATGACGAAATCCCTCACGGGGCATGGTGCGCGTGCCATGCTGGGTCTCGCGAGAGTGTCGCACGAGGCGGGCATGGAGCTCGGGTTCGCGGCAGACGGCTCGCGAGTGCAGATGACCGCCACGTGCCGCCGCTAGAACACCGATCAGATTGCCCGACGCGGAAGACACCTGACTCGGGGCGCCCAGCAGGGGCGAGGCACCCGGAGCTGGCGCTGCTGCCCTGTCGGTGTTCTAGGTCGTTGATTTGGAACAACAAACAACCTGATTGTTGTTCTAGGTCGAGTTGGGATCAGGCTCCGCCGTTCAACCAGCGGGCGATGGCAAGGCACTGGCCAGCCCGCTCCTGGGCGCGCCCAGAAAACGGCAGTGGAGGCGCCGCCAACCCCGCATCCACCATGATCTCGTCCAGCGAGCTGCCAGAGCGACGCGTAACGTTGCAGTACACGCTCTTGAGCAGCAGTCCGCGCTCCGCGCCGAGAGCGCGGGCGAGATCGAGGGAAGAGCGGTTCCACGCAACGACGACCCGCGGACCGAGAAACCGGAGCCAATCCTGCCGTGCACGTTCCAGCGTCACGCCAGCCTCGATGCGGCTGGCGTCGAGCTGCATGTGAGCCAGGTGCCAATCGCTGGGGCGCTGGCCGTCACCAATGAAGCATTCGAAACACTCTCCGGTCATCAGTGGCACCGCGACGAAGTAGACCGGACGACGCGGGGCCCTTCTCTCTCCCGGTGGAGGCGCCGCCGATTCGCCGTAGACGACGACACAGCTCTCCGGGTGGCTCCTCAGGGGTTCGGGGAGCGCCCGGGCCGGGCGAACCCGAACCCGACGCCGCCCTCCGCGAAGCCCCTGCCGAGCAGCACCTGACAACTCGAGCTGGCGCTCGACCATCGCGTCGAACGCGGCAAGCAGAGCATCGAATCCCTTCGTCTCTGGCTCAAGCACCCGCAGCGCCGCCACCACAGACTCCAGCGTCGACAGGCACTCCGCCGACGGTTCGCGACGGATCCGATAGCGGCTAGGGGCATCGGGATCGAGACGGACACGTGGCACGGTGTCCAGCAGCCCCGAGTCGAGCAGCACCCGACGCGCGTGAGCCCATGTCCCGTCCACCACCACCAGCCGGCGGGGCAGAGTCGCCAACTCTCGCAATTCTGGAGCCGTGGGGTCGGGAAACAGCAGGCGATCGCCAGGTTCGAAACGGAGCCACGCCTTTCGCTGGGGATGACGCCAGGCGACGTGCACTTGGAGGCGCTCCAGTCCCAGCTTCGCCAGGGTAGCCGTACCAAACGGGTGAAATCGCTCGCGAGGATGCTGGAGGATGATGACCGGAGTACGGTTGCGCACCCGCGGTACGAGATCGCACACGCAGCGCAGGCGCGGCCGGAAGCAGCGGTAGCAGGTGGGACGGGGCTCGTTCTCCGGGTTCATCGACGCTCATCGACCGTACGCGGCGGTGTCCCGTCAAGCCCACGACCGTCCGAGCATAGTATACCAGTCCTGTTCCCTCTCTCTTTTTGCGCACCCTATCGGTCTCGAGCCAGCGACCCCCCGGAAGATGTGTCGTCCGAAATGCCAGCACCGGGCGCGGACCGGCCCCTCCGAGCGGGGCCCCCACCCTCATCCCCACTGGAGTGGGGCGGAGCGGCCAGGATCGACGCGACCGCAGAGTGCTCTGGCTAGGTGAGGGGGAACGTCACGCGAGGCGACGGGTTCGCGGGTCGTGCCAAGAGGTACCCCTGACCGTAGTCGACCCCGCAATCCCGAACGGCCGACAACTCGCCAACGGTCTCGATCCCCTCCGCAACGACCTGGGCCGCGAGTGCGTGACACAGGCGCACGACATAGGTGACGAGGGTCCGCTGGCGAGCACTCCGATCCAGCCCTTGCACCAGGGCGCGGTCGAGCTTCACGACTGCCGGCTCCAGCTCCACCACCCGCTTGAGGTTCGAGTATCCGGCCCCAAAGTCGTCAACCACCAACCGCGCGTCGTTGCGGGAGCAGACCTCCTGGAGTGTACCCATCACCAACTCGAAGTGGTCGAAGGCCGCCGACTCGGTGATCTCGAGATACACGGGCTGCGTGTGGAAATTCATCGGATCGTCGGGACGCACCAGCCAGCGCGAGCTGAGCTCCTGTGGGTGCAGATTGACGAATAGCGGGAGGTCCGGCGCTTGGGCGAAGGCAAGTTCGCGGATCGCCCGCCCCAGTCGCCCGCAGGAGCGCTCCTGTTCCGCCGCCGCGAAGAGCGCCAACGGATTCTGGAACTCCGGCCACTCGCAGCGGACCAGAGCCTCGGTCGCGAAGGACGCTCCGGTGTCCATGGCGACAATCGGCTGGAACACGACGGCCAGGTCGCCGGGGCCCACGTTGCGGGTCGAGCGCCCAGTGGCGGCCAACGCCGACGCCGAACCATCACCCGAATACGTCCACGTCTCCCGTCCTCGCCGATCGCTCACCGATCGAGGATACACCCGGGGGGCACGCCAGCGAAGACAGCAACGGGTCACTGGCGCTGACACCTAGACCGGCGGCGACTATGCTCCACCAACGATGCGAAATCGTGGAAAGTCGCACACGGGGGAGTTCCACCGATTGGCCTCCACCCAGTCCATGTCGGCCCGGCGCTGGTGGGGCTCGGTTGCCGGGTCTGGTGCACTGCTCCTCACCGGCTGCGGAACGGATGAGCCCATTGCCGAGGTCACGACTCCCCCGCCACTCGAATTGAGCGAACTCGAATTCCTGACCAACCGCGACCCCTGCGCCGAGCACCATCCCTGGCGAACCGCTCTGTTCGGGGACCTCCACGTGCACACACTCTACTCTTTCGACGCCGGAGCCTACGAAACGCGGGTGACGGCCGAAGAGGCGTACCGCTTCGCACGTGGGGAGACCATTCAGCTCCCCCCGCTCGACGCGAACGGCGGAGGAACCCGTCCCGTCCGACTGGAGCGCCCCCTCGATTTTGCAGCAGTGACAGACCACGGGGAGTTCCTCGGCGAGGTGTACCAGTGCACGACCCCGGGAATGCCCGGGTACGAGTCGTCGGTCTGCGAGCTCTACCGCGATACGCGAGCGAACGGCGCCCTCCAGTTCGGCAGTCTGCTCGGAGTAGCGCAGACTCCAGGTCGCTTCCCCGAACTCTGTGGCCCCGACGGGACCGGCTGCGAACACGCAGCACGGCATCGCTGGCGCGAGCTGCAGATCGCCGCCGAGCACGCCTATGACCGGACCGCGCGCTGCTCGTTCACCTCGTTCGTTGCCTACGAGTACACGAACACCCGGCAGGTGAGCAACCAGCACCGAAACATCGTCTTCGCCAGCGCAAGAGTACCCTACCTCCCTGTCACCTACTTCGAGGCAACCCCAGAACAGCTCTGGCAACGACTCGCTTCCGAATGCATCGATGGCGATCCCGAGTGCGACGCGATTTCGATCCCGCACAACTCCAATCTGAGCAACGGTCGGCTCTTCACTCCCCAGTTCGAGACCGACGCCACAGAGGCGGAGCAGCGCGCACTGCTCGAGCTTCGCGCGCGGATCGAGCCCATCGCGGAGATATTTCAGCACAAGGGGGACAGCGAGTGCCGGAACGGGCTCTCCGGCACGGGAGCCACCGAACGGGACCCACTGTGTGACTTCGAGAAACTGCGCCCGCCGGACGACGAGGACTGCGAAGACGACCTGGGGACCGGAGGCATGCGCCTGCGCGGTTGCTCCCACCGGCTGGACTTCCTGCGCAACGTGCTCAAGGAGGGACTCGTCCTCCACGCTCGCGTCGGAGCCAACCCCTTCCACTTCGGATTCATCGGCAGCACCGACTCCCACAACGGAGCGCCAGGGCTCGTCTCCTCGACCGCGTTTCCCGGACACATTGGAACGGTGGACGACACAACCACGGAGCGTCTCGGCGACGGCAACGTGACCCATGACGGAATCGTCAACAATCCGGGAGGCCTCGCGGGCGTTTGGGCGGAAGAAAACTCCCGCCCTGCCATCTTTGCCGCCCTGCGCCGGGGTGAAACCTTCGCCACCAGCGGGCCGCGCATCGAGGTGCGCTTCTTTGGTGGCTGGGCGCTCGCCGACGCTTGCTCCGCGACGCACGAAGCGATGCTGGCCAGGGGATACGAGGACGGAGTCCCGATGGGCAGCGATCTCCCCCCCCTCCCGGAAGCAGAGGCGCGGCCAACGTTCGTGGTCCAGGGTCGCGCGGATGCCGGAACGGTCCCGCTCCAGCGACTGCAGATCATCAAGGGGTGGCTCGACGCCGAGGGACACGTCCACGAGCGGGTGATCGACGTCGAGGGGAGCGCGGAAACCGTGCCACCACTGGACACGACCACATGCAGGGCGAGTCAGCAGGGTTGGCAGGAGCGCTGTCGCACGTGGATCGATCCCGACTTCGACCCACACGAGCGCGCGTTCTACTATGCGCGCGTTCTCGAGAACCCCACTTGCCGGTGGAGCACGCTCCAGTGCAACGCCCTGCCGGCCGCAGCGCGACCTGCGCACTGCAACGATGGCGTCGTGGCATCCGAGGTCCAGCACCGCGCCTGGTCGTCGCCCATCTGGTTCACCCCCGTTGAGGCCTCGCGCTGACGCCAATCGCGAGGCCGCTACTTTGCCAGAACACCGATCAGCCTGCCCGAAGCGGAACACACCGTCTCCGGGCGCCCGGCAGTGTCGACGCGCCCGAACACAGGTGCTTCCCACCAGCTGCTCTCTGTCGGTGTTCCATGTCGTTGATTTGGAACAACAAACAACCTGTTTGCTGTTCTAGGGATGTCTTTCCCAGCGTAAATCTGGCAGCGCGCCGCTGCCAGAGCTGGCCGCGGGGGTTGCAGTGGAGCCGGATCTGGAGCACTCTCCCGGCCCCGCGGCAGGATGACCCCGCGAGCAAGGAGACACGAGCATCATGGCCAAGACATACAACCTGGCCCTCATTGGCGGCGACGGAACCGGACCCGAGGTGGCTCTCGAGTCGAAGAAGGTCCTCGAAGTGGCAGCGAAGAAGTATGACTTCAAGCTCGAATGGGAGGACTTCGACTGGGGCGGGGATCGCTATCTGCGCACCGGGGAAATCCTACCTGACTCCGCCGTCCCCTCCCTGCGTCAGAAGGACGCCATCCTCCTCGGCGCCATCGGTCATCCCGACGTCAAGCCGGGCATCCTCGAGAAGGGGATCCTGCTTCGCCTGCGGTTCGAGCTCCAGCAGTACATCAACCTTCGCCCCGTCAAGCTGTACCCTGGGGTTTGGACTCCGATCAAAGACAAGGGGCCCGAGCACATCGACTTCGTCGTCGTCCGCGAGAACAACGAAGGCCTCTACACGGGTTCCGGCGGATTCCTGAAGAAGGACACCCCCGAGGAGATCGCGATTCAGACCGCCATCCAGTCACGTGCTGGCGCGGATCGCTGCTTGAAGTTCGCGTTCGAGCTCACGCAGAAGCGCAACAAGACCAAGACACTCACGCTAGTCGGCAAGACGAACGTTTTGACCTACGAGTTCGATCTCTGGGAGCGCGCCTTCCACGAGATGGGGGAGCAGAGCTACCCGGACATCAAACGCGACTACAATCACGTCGATGCTTGCTGCATGTGGTTCGTCAAGAACCCCGAGTGGTACGACGTGATCGTGACCAACAACATGTTCGGCGACATCATCACCGACCTCGGAGCGATGATCCAAGGCGGCATGGGGATCGCCGCGGGCGGCAACCTGAATCCCGAAGGGGTCAGCATGTACGAGCCGATCGGCGGCTCAGCCCCCAAGTATACGGGCAAGAATGTGATCAACCCGCTCGCCGCGATCTGCTCCGGTGCCATGTTGCTAGAGTACAGCCTCGGAGAAAAGACAGCTGCCGATGCTATCGAGCGCGCCGTGATGAAGCTGACGGGTGAGCGAATGCAGAGCCAGTCGGCAGGCAAGATGGGCATGTCGACGACCGAGGTCGGCGACGCTGTGGCCCAACTGGTGGCGGACGGGATCTGATGACGACAGCTCGCACTCTGGCGCTCACGACGCTCGCGCTCGTCCCTTGGATAGTGGAGGGATGCAGCGACGGCGACGCGCCGACTTGCGCCGGAGTGCAGAGCTACGGGCTCGTGATCGAGGTCACCGACGCGCGGAGCGGCGAAGTGCTGTGCGACGCCGAGGTGCACCTCGACCACACCGACCACACCGAGGATGTCACGGCCGACGGTCTCGACCCCTGCCGGTACCTGGGTGCGACCACCCCCGGTCGCTACACGGTCGAGGTCCGCCGGGACGGCTATCGAACCGCGACCACGAACGTCGAAGTCGCCGCTGCCAGCACTTGCTCGGGTCTGAACACCCGAACCATCACGATCGAGCTCACGCCATCGTCCTGAGCGGATATTCCCGAGACGAGTGGTGCTCCGCATGCTCCGCAGCCACCCGAACCGGTTGGCTCGTAGGTGAGCCTGGGATAGCGTCCGCGGATGGAATTCTCGGCTCTGATCGAACAACGATACAGCGTCCGCGCCTACCGCCCCGATGGGGTCGACGAGGCCCAGCTACAGCGTGTCCTCCATGCGGGGCGACTAGCGCCGACTGCGGCCAACCGTCAGCCCATCCGCGTCATCGTGATCACAACTGCGCAGGCGCGGGAGGCGCTGACTCGCGTGTACCACCGTGAGTGGTTCACGCAGGCGCCACTCGTGCTAGCGGTCGTCGCGATCACCGAAGAGGCCTGGACGCGACCGTGCGACGGGGTGAACCACCATCTGGTCGATGCGAGTATCGTCATGGACCACCTGGTGCTGGCCGCCGCCAACGAGGGGCTGGGCACTTGCTGGGTGTGCAACTTCGATCCGGTAGAGGCGCGCCAACTGATGGCCCTCCCAGACGAAGTCGAGCCCGTAGCGTTCACTCCCCTCGGTCACCCTGCCGACCTCCCAAAACCGAAGCAGCGTCGGCCTCTGGACGAGCTCGTCATGCGCGAGCGCTGGCGTCCCTGAGTCGGACTCCACACCGACAGCAGTCGGGCGAAGGAGATGGCTCCTCGCCAAACTGGCTGCAGGGAGTCAACTGAGAGGCCCGCTGAACGCTCGCCGCCCGAGCTGGACAACGAGGTCGCGAGCGGCCACCAGCTTGGGAACGAACAGGCGGCGCGGTGTGTCCCGTACCGTGTGCACCACCCCCGGGGACGACGCGCTCGTCACCGCCACCAGGAACGGTACACGTGGTGCGAGCACACGGTCGTCACTGAAGCTGCGTGGCAGCGGTCCCCGCGCAACAGGCCACTCCACGAGAACCTCCGGAGGGCCCTCCGGAACCTGACCCAAGACAAGCAGTGGCTGCTTGCGGCAGCCTCCTACTTCGTCCACGTTGACGACGAGCCGCGCCGTCTCGAGCTGTTCGGTGTGGTGCTCGACGTAGTGCCGAGCCCCGACCATTCCCGCTTCTTCCCCGGTGGTGAGCAGCACGACCAGCGGTCCGAGCCCCTGGGATACCAGGGTCCACGCCGCCGCCAGCACCACCGCTACCCCGCTGGCGTTGTCGGCGGCACCCGGAAAGAACTTCCCGTCCGTAGCCGTCCCCACGTGGTCGTAGTGGGCGACAAGCACCAAGCGAGCGGATCCCACGCCCGACGCCATGACAACGTTTCCCCCACTCGTCACCGTAAGGTCTTCCAGAGCAACGTCGACTTCGATCCGACTGCCGAGATGACCCGGAGTGGGCGACGACGACGAGAAGGCCAGGGGAACGACGTGGGGGGACACGTCCAGGGAAGGCAGGCCGGGAGCCTCCCGGCGATGCATCATGAGCTTTCCTCGTCGACATTCAGCCGCAATCTGCAGCAGCGCCAGCGCCCCCACGTCGCGAGCGCGCCGGTGGCGCAGCAGGTACGCTTCCAGCGCTGCATCGGGGTCCGGCACCACCGATGGTCGACACACCGCCACCCGTCCGCGAGCCCGGTCGTCGGGGAGCTCGCTGCCATACCAGATGGCGGTCCCCGCCACCGTGCCTCCAGACGTGGCCCCCTGCACGTTGACGCCGAAGTCGATCAGGTACTCGAGCTCCAGCCCGTCCACGGTCAAGCGCGGCCGCCGCGGGACTTGCGCCACCGTGGTGGTGAAGGGTTCGGCGTGACCGGCGATTGGACCGAAACCGAGCCCGGCGAGCGTGCCCGTCAGGAAGTCCCGCGCCAAGCGTTCCCCGGGGGAGCCCACCCGGCGCCCGCCGAACTCCGGAGAGCAGAGGCGCTCGATCCACCCCATCAGCTGGGCGACAGACTCCTCGCGGGTCGCGCTTGGGATCACAGCGCGTTGTAGGCCAACCAACGCACCAGGGGTGCGACCCTCTTGCCGTAGGCCAACAGCCAGGGCAAAAAATCACGGGACGCGACGATGGCGGGGTCGGGCTGAGGGAGACCGAGAATGAGTCCCCTGTACTTGAGTAATTCAGCGCGAGGGTGTTCCGACTGAAAGCCCCGGGGCACCTTCTTCAGCGGATCGGGGGCGTGAATGCCCATCCCGGGCTTGACGAGCTTCTTCAGCAACGTCGCGAGCTCCCGACCCGTGTCTTCGGCAGCCACCGCCTTGCGGTAACGCGCAAGTCCCGGCTTGTCGAACGAGTAGAGACCGGCCCCGAGAATGATCTCCAGTCCAAGGTGGACGTACATCGCTGCAGGCGTCTCGGTTGCCTTTGTCGAGCGCTGCACCGGCACCATCCCGGCGCAGTGCAGCTTGTAGGGCGACTTGTCCTTGGCGAACCGCGTGTCGCGCTGGATCCGCAGCAACTTGGGCCGTCCCAGTTCGCAGTCCGGGTACGACTTGGCAAGCTTGGCCGACAACTCCTCCAGCAGCGCCTGCATCGGGTCCGCCCAGAGCATCTGGTACTCCGCCTTGTGGGCCAGAAACCAGTCGCGGTTCATGTTCCTCTTCAGAGCTCGGAAGAAGCGCGCACCCTCTGGTGGAAACCCTTCGAATCGCTCCACGGCTCACCTCCTCTGCCACACCATCTGTCGCCCACGGGGCGCGTCGTCAGTCTACCTGGTGCGCCAACGGAAGATAGGAACCCCCTCCCGACAGCCGGCGCCTACAGATCCTGCGCTAGACTCGGGAGCTTGGTCTTCAACCGCTCGACGAGCGCATCGAAGTCGTACTTGTCTGGACGATGCCCTCCCGGTAGACAGGTCACGTCGAACACGGCCGACTGCGCGGCTTTCAGCTTCAGGTCGTGCAGTCCGACCATCTCCCCGAGGGCGCGAAGGTTCTTCAGTTCCTGGGTGTTCACCACACCGTCCACCTTGGCCAACCAGTACGCAAGCGCGTAGGTGAGCCCCTTCTGCCAGTCTGTGAGCTCGGTGAGATCGACATCCTCGAGCTGGGCACCGTTCTTCACCGCCAGCTCGATGGCAGTCAGATCTGCCCCGGCAAGCCCGCAAGTCTCCGCTGCGCGAAGGAGTGCCTTGGCCTCGTCCTGCTTGATGAGCCCATCGGCCCAGGCCACGGCGGTGATTGCCAAAAAGGACTGTCGGGGTAGGTTCGTCGCCATCGTGGCTGGAAGGTAACACCACCGGTGGGGGAGTGCGAGAGGGTCGCACTCCCCCACCGCAACCCGTCGATTCACCCGGGTTTCATCGCGGCTAACGGGTTCCAGGCACGGGCCGCGCGCACGTCCCTTGGAAGTGGGCTGCTACCCCTTCCCTCAGCTTGGATCCCGCCGCCCCACGGGGCTTCGACGCGGTCGGTGCGCTCGTCTCCGAGGCACGCAACCGACACCGATCCTGGCACCGGTCGACCACCCTGACTCCAACCGCGCCGGCAAGTACTGCCCCTTGCGCTCCGCGTCGCCACCGTCTAGATCGCGCTCGCCGCTGCCACAGAGCGCGTTCCGAATCACCGGGGCCACCCACACCACGTGGCACAGCCCCGGGATTTCGCGCTAGGCTGTGACAGAAAGCATCCGCCCCCCCAACCGGCGGCTCGGTGCAAGCGATGACGGCGCGCCAACGCGCCCAGAGTAGGAATGACGAGCTACGAGGTTCGCGTCAAAGGTCGGAAGAAGGTGGTTGGCCCCCTCCCGATCGACCTTATCGTGCGGGGACTGGAGCTGAAACGGGTCCCGTTCGATGCCGAGGTGCGGGAAGCAGGGACGAAGGATTGGGTCCCGCTGTCCTCGATCGACGAGTTCTACGAGGCCATGGGTCTCGACGACGAACAGACTCAGGTCCACCAGCGCCCGCGGTTCGACACCTCGAGTGAAATCGCAGGAGACGAGGCCACCCGGGTCCTGTCCTCACTGTGGACGGATCGGCCGCCGGGGGCGGCACCAGGTCTCGCGCGGAGCCGCCACGCCTCGCTGCCGGCTCCCCTGCCCCCGTCACCTCGCCCAGGCCTCCCTCCCCCGCAGGCCCCGCGTCCTCCCGTTGCAGCGTCCGTGCCCCCCCCCCAGCAACTCCTGGATGCGGGGACAGACGAGGCTTCCACCGCGCTGGTGGATGGGTTTGCCGTCGCGGGCGCGAGGGCCGCGCCCAGCAGCTCCGCGAGGGTGCTCCCCCCGCTCCCGCCCCCACCCGTCGTCCCGGCGCGTCCCCCTAGCGCGCTAGCATCTCGCCAGTCCGCTCCCCCCGGAGCGCCACCCGCTTCGCTTCCGCCGGCGCTGCCCCCGCCACAGGCGCGACCGCCACGAATGACCCCGTCCGCAGAGGCGGGCGCGCTGATGGACGCCGACGAAGACGACGAGGACGTCCGCGTCGTGCGCGACATCTCCGGCGCGCGTCCGCTCCCAACGGCCAAGGCGACCTTTCCGGTCCGCCCCGCCGCCGGAGAGCCGGCCCGACCGAGTCAGGCCCCACCGGCCTACCGCCCCGATCTCCCTGACGAACTGACCGCCCCCGCGCGCCGTCTGCTGGTGGAGCAGGCGCGCACCCGCCAGGCGCTGGCCTGGACGAGCGCCGCGCTCGGGGTGGCGTTGGTCGTGCTCGTTCTGGTGCTTCTGCTGAGGTAGCCCTCACTGCGATAGGACGCGGCCACCGAGGCCCACCCAACAAGATTCGGCCAAGTGGCTGGCGGAGGAAAGGAGCACGGCGAGAGCGGCAACGAGTGGGTCGTTCGAGGTCGGCAAACAAAATTCGACACGCTGAGAAAAAAGTGGTGCAGGGAGTGCTCGATTTTCGAGCTCAGGTGTTATAGTGTCACTGCAATCGGGAGGGCTCAGTGCCCTGCTTTGGGCGGCCCCAGGTTCGGGCCGTGGCTTGTCAGGAGGCAAAACGTGCCGATCGAAGTTCCTGCCGTTCGTCTGCTCATCGTCGATGACGATCGCGCGATCTGCGAATACATGCAGACGCTGCTGGAAAAGGACGGTTTCGCCGTACAGACCGTCAGTGATCCAACACTCGTCGAAGACGAAGTCCGCCGTGGAGACTACCACGTCATCATCCTGGATCTCATGATGCCACGCATGGACGGCATCGAGGTCCTGCGACGGATCCGAGCCATCGACTCGGACATCGCCGTGGTGATGTTCACCGCCCACCCCAACCTGGAATCCGCAGTCGCTTCGATGAAGCTCGACGCCGTCGACTACATCAAGAAGCCCTTCAACGTCGACGAGTTCCGCGAGGTTCTGTCGCGCGTGATGAAGAAGAAGGGCCTAGCCCGGACGCCAGAGGAACAACTCCATCGGATCATCGGCGACACGATCCGTACGATGCGCAAGGAGAAGGAGCTGACGCTCAAGCAGATGAGCCGTCGCACCGGCCTCAGTATTTCGCTCCTTTCACAGATCGAGCGTGCCGAGTCGAGTCCGTCGATCTCGAGTCTCTACAAGATCTCGATCGCGCTCGACACTCCGATCCAGGCGCTGTTCGGCAACAACTGAACCCTCATGGCTCGCCTCGGAGCCGGCTCTAGCCGATGAGCGGGCGATCCCCGGTCCGCCGCGTGACCAATGCGCGACTGCGGCGTCCCCTGATAGCGGGGACGCTAGTGGCCCTGGGATTCGCGTGGATGGCCGAACGGCAACCGGCCGCTGCGGCTTGGCCGCCACCGCCCGACGCCATCCCGACCGATCTCCAGCAGCCGGGTGCGTGGCCCAACGATCCACTCTTCGGGTACGTCGCGAACGCAGATCCCGCGGAACGTCGGGAGGGCCAGTGGGAGCTTTATTCCTTCGTCCCTGAGCGGTCGACAAGCGAGACCACGCAACCCTCCACCGAGGTCGCATCGGGGAGCAGCGTCGACTTGGCGTGGCGGGGGGGCACCGGCAACCCCGAGGTAGTGCTGGCAATTGCCAGTGCGGGACTCGACTGGAGCGAACCCGATCTGTTCGAGCAGATCGCGCTCAACCGCGGCGAGCTACGCGCGGCGCCGCCTCTGCACGCCGACGCAACGCCCTGTGCACCGCTGGACCCGAGCGAACCCGCACTCGATCGTTTCGACTGCAACGGCGACGGTCGACTAACGCTCGCGGACTATGCTGAGCACCCGGGCCTGGAACCGGCGACGACCGATCCGCCCGGCGACGCGAACGGGAATCTTCACTTCGACCCTCAGGATCTGCTGCGTCAGCCCTTCCTCCTCAACACCATCGACGACGACGGGAATGGCTACGTCGACGACATCGCAGGGTGGGACTTCTGGGATGGAGACAACGATCCGTTCGATCCGACCGGGAGCGGAGTGGGAACCCGCGAAGCGCTCGCCGCGGCTGCCGAGACCAACAACGGACTGGGTGGAGCTGGGGTCTGCCCAGGGTGTCGGCTTCTACCGCTACGCGTCGTCCATACCCCCCCACTGGAGCCCCACGCACTGGCCCTCGCCACGGTCTACGCCACCGAACGGGGAGCCCGAGTGCTCGGGGTCCCAGGGGAGACGTGGGGGATCTCGTCCCTCTTGGATCAGGCACTCGACTACGCCCAGCGATCAGGAACTCTGGTGGTGGGCGAAACGGGCAGCACCCTGACGCCCCGTCCCGCTCTTCTGGGTAGCCATCGCCACGTGCTGGGCCTGGGAGCCGTTACTCTGGGTGGTGCAGTGCCGACCAGCACGACAGCCAGCACATTCCTCGCGGCCAGCGCGTGCTCCGGGTTCGGCGCCCACCGAGCGCTGAGTGTCCCAGCCCGGACCTGCCCCGCCAGCGTGGTGGGCCTGACTGCGGGAGTCGCAGGACTGCTGGTGTCGGCGGGCATGGACTCAGGACTGGAGGGCGCAGCTTCGCCACTGACCGCCAGCGAACTCGCGCTGCTCTTGACCACAACAAGCGAGGATGTCGACGTCATCGAGTCGCGCGAGGAGAACTCGACGCTGGCCTGGTCTCAACCCGGGTTCGACCAACACTTCGGGTACGGTCGGCTCAACGCGAACCGCGCGACGCAAGCTGTCTGGAGCGGGGCCATTCCACCAGTCGTGGAACTAGCGAGCCCGGACCCGTTCACCACGCTGTACGCCGACCGCATCAACGCGCCGGTGCCCATCCAGGGAAAGATCAGCGCCAAGCGTGCCGAGAGCTACGACTACGTGGTCGAGTGGGCACGAGGGGTCGAACCACTGGAGACGGCCTTCGCGGTGATTGCCGAAGGACACGGACTACTCGCCAGCGTCGTGACCGGAGACGAAGGCGAACTGGGAGAGATCGACATTCGCTCGCTGGACGAGTTGGACGCCGCCGACGCCAGCGCCTCCCCCAACAGCGGCGCGACAAAGATCACCATTCGCGTTCGAGCGACCGCGCACTACTCCAACCCCGGCATGGAGGCTTCCAGCGAACGAAGACGAGTGTTCTCGGTCCGACGCGACCCGGACGTGGTCGCCGGGTTCCCCTTGAGGGTCGGTTCAAGCATCGCCGGCGGACCAAAGCTGGCCGACATCGACGGAGATGAAGTCCGCGACCTGGTGGTGGCCACCGCCGATGGCGAGATTCAGGTCTGGAAGTTGACCGACGGCGAGGCGACTCCCGCGCCCGGATTCCCCGCGCTAGCCCCCAGGCGCGAGCTACCGACGAGCAAGGGATTCGACTCGACGGGAGGAGTCGACCCCAGTCTTGCTCGGGAGTCGTTCGCAGCACCTCCAGCTGTGGGCGACCTCGATGGCGACTCGATCCCGGAGATCGTGGGCGTGACCACGGCGGGCACGCTCATTGTCGTCGACCACCTGGCTCGTCGGCGACGCGGCTGGCCGCAACGACTCCCGCTCGCCGCCGACTGCCAGTCGCCGAGTGACAGTACCTGCGTGAACCGTGAAACCTCACGTCACGCCATCACTGCCAGTCCCGTCCTGGAAGATCTGGACGGCGATGGGGAGCTCGAGATCATTCAAGCGGGTCTGGCAGGCCAGATCCACGTGTTCACCGCCGATGGAAACCCGGTCCGCGGTTGGCCGGTGCAGCTGGAGGCCGAGGACGAACTCGGCCAGCCCGCTCTGGCAACGCCCACCGTGGTCGATCTGAACGGCGACGGTCGTCCGGATCTGGTCGTGCCGGTGAGCGTGGGCAGTGGAACCTCGACCTACGTCGCGATCGATGGACGCGGCACACGCGCCCACCGGATCGTGCTCCAAGGATGGCCACTGGCCGTCGTCGACTGGCCATTGGGGACGGCTGTCGTCGGCACCACACCTGCTTCCGCATCCGCCGCCGACTTCAGCGGAGACGGCCAGCCGGAGATCGTCCTGCAGGGCAATCTGAGCGAACCGTTCATCGTCCCGGCGGCGCCGGGCCCCCAACAGTCACCGGAGGATCGACCCGAAGGATCATGGCCAGTTCGTGATCCCGCCACAGGCGTGCGCGGCATCGACATGAGCCGGTTCGGCATCGAGTCCGACGCCGACCCGTCGCGTCCGCTGTCGCTCTTGCTCTCCCGTCCCAGTATCGGCGATCTGGACCAGGACGGAACGCCAGACGTGGTGACCTCCGGGGCATCACGAGATGTATCCGAGCAGCTCGCAACCGGTGTGCGCGTGCATGGCCCCGGCGAGTTCCTGCTGGCCTTCTGGAGCGGCAGGTCCGGAGCGATGTTTCCTGGCAGTCCCAAGGTAACCGCGGGCAGCCCGTGGTACGGAGACGCGGCGATCGCGGACATCAGCGGAGACGGCTACCCAGAAGTCATCTCCGGGACTGATGCCTTCGTCGTTCACGCGGTGGATGCCTGTGGGCGCGCCCCGGGAGGCTGGCCCAAGACCACGGGCCAGTGGGTCGCCGGGTCGCCAGCAGTAGGGGATCTCGACGGAGACAACACCCTGGAAATCGTTGTGACGACTCGCCACGGGTGGCTCCTCGCCTGGCACACGCAGGGCCACAGTGACGGCACCATCGCGTGGGAAAGCCAGCACCACGACAATCGCAACACCGGTTCCCTCGCAACCAAGCTGAGGCAAGGCGAATACGTCACAGCACCGCGCCCCCTGGTCATCAGCGTGGGGGGGCGATGCATCCCCACAAGTGAGGGTGAGGAAGCCGCCGTGGGGCGCCAGTTGACTCCCGCCGGTGGGTGCGGCTGTGGAGCGGCGTCCCCCGCCCCGCGCGACTCTCTCTGGTGGTTTGGACTCGGCGCACTCGGCGCACTGCGACGCCGCCGGACGAGAGCTCGACGCTCCGCTCTCCGGGAGCCACCAGCCCGCTAGTACAGCAGTTCGCGAGTTCGTTCCGGTTGCCGCCGGGTCGACACTGGGGTGGAGGGCCGGCGGAAACCCGGAGACGCACCCGTCCGAACTGGGCCCCCGATCGCAGTGGGTACGACAAGCCGGAACGAGCTTCCGGGTTGTCGTACTAGCTCGACCGGGCCACAGCGCCGCTCGCGACCTGGCGAATACGTCACGCTAGTGGCGAAGGTCGGACTTGAACCGACGACACCGCGCTTATGAAGTGGTTCCGCGAGATAGCGTAGGGCAGACTTCCGGAGACATGAGTCACGCAGAGCCAGCTCAGAAAGTGCCACTTCTCCCGACGTCCGGGAGTCAGTGCCTATTCGCGGATCCGATTGCGGCCGACGCTGCGATCGGCGCGTACCTGCAGGCGAGAGCG
>JBNLDK010000118.1:0-250325 GCA_050304295.1 Polyangiaceae bacterium | reverse complement strand
CCGCGGTTCGCGCGGTGGCCGACGCTGCAGCCGACACGAGTCGGGTGGGGCGCGGGGACTCGGATTCTCCCGGATCGCCCCAACGCGCTCCGGGTCGTGCTTGGGCAGCCGAGCGCGGTCCACGGCTCTGGCGAACACGTCTTGCTCGAGTCGAACGTCGACGACATGACCGGGGAGCTGGCAGCACATGCCATCGCCTCTCTGATCGAAGCCGGCGCCCTGGACGCTTGGGCCACGCCGATCACGATGAAGAAGGGGCGGCCCGCGATTGGCCTGGGCGTGCTGACGAGCCCGGACTGCGCGGACCGGCTCGCCGGGGTGATGCTGCGCGAGACCAGCACCATCGGGGTGCGGCAGAGCACGGTCCATCGCGTCGAGCGTCCGAGACGGGTCGTGGAGATTGCCACCCGGTTTGGTCCGATTCCGGTCAAGGTGAGCGAGGGACCGTTCGGGCCGCCGCAGATCAAGCCCGAATTCGACGCCTGTGCGCGCGCGGCCCGTGAGCATGACGTGCCGGTTCGCGAGGTCATCGCCGAGGCTGCCGCCCTGGCTCGGCAGCGCCCCTGAGCTCAGAGGAGGGCGAGGCTGATCGCCATTACCAGCATGCCGGCAACGACGCCATAGATGCTGGCGTGGTGTTCGCCGTATCGTTCGGCTGCTGGAAGCAGTTGGTCGAACGAGATGAAGACCATGATCCCAGCCACCCCGGCGAAGAGGAGTCCGAATACGGTGTCCGTCAACACGGGTAGGAGCAACAGGTACCCGAAGACTGCGCCAAGCGGTTCGGCGAGACCCGAGAATAGGGAGTAGAGGAACGCCTTCCTGCGGCTGCCCGTCGCGTGGTGAATCGGAACCGCAACGGCGATGCCTTCGGGAATGTTGTGGATCGCGACCGCGAGAGCGATGGGGATGCCAATCTCCGCGGACTTCAGACCGGCCAGCAGCGTGGCGATCCCCTCGGGGAAGTTGTGGATCGCCAGCACCGCGGTGGTCATCACGCCAAGCCGCATCAGCCGGCGCTCCGTCGATGTCACCACCGGATTGGAGCGGTGGTGTGGGGACCGATGGCGGGCGGCGTCGTCGGGTCCCTCGGGGAACTCGTGTGGGTTCTCCGGCGAGGGGACGCAGCGGTCAATGACCCCGATCAGGGCCATGCCCCCGAAAAACGCCAGGATCACCAGCCATGTTCCACTGCCTCCGGGGTTTGCCTCTCGCAGTGTCTGGGTGGCCGTGGGGAGTAGTTCGACGAACGAGACGTAGACCATGACTCCAGCGCTGAAGCCCATGGCGAGGGTCAACAGGCGCTTGTTGGTGGGACGCCCCATTACACCCAGTGCGCTCCCCACTCCGGTGGAAAGTCCGGCAAGTGTGCTGAGCGCGAGGGCGAACCAGATGTTGGGTGATTCCATGCTTCTTCGAACCGATGTGACCATACGCGACTGCCACGAGCGACGCGAGGCAGCTTCCTAGAGTGCCGACCACTTGCAGCGATTGAATTCTCCGTTCTTGTCCCCCAGGGGTGAGGGGCAAGAAGTCCGAAGAAAAGCCGCAGATCTCAAGTGGGAACTCCTCGACACCTGCGGTCAACGCAAGCGTTGCCCGCTGTAGAGTAGTGGTGAAAGAACTTTCAGTAGTCGGCCGCCGACGGCGGCGGCAGGATATCGCCATGCGGAGACTGATCGCGGTAGGGGTATCTGTTGTCGTGGCGGGTTGTTCCGGCGGAGGGGATGGCGGCGACGCAGGGTCGGGGGGGACCTCCTCGGGGAGCGGTGGCGGGGGTGCCGTTGGTGGAGGCGAGCCGATCGAGCCACCGGCTGCATCCTGCGCGCCGGCAGCGGCCGCCAGTGGCGAGGACGTCGCCGAACCGGTTGAGCTCTCCAGCTTCGCCGAGGGATGGTCCGAGGCCTGGTCGGGCTCGCCGTCGATTGCCGACCTCGACGAGGATGGCATTCCCGAGATCGTGGTGGCGCGTTCCGGGGAAGTGATCGCCCTGCACGCTGACGGTTCGCTGGTCTTCCGCGCCGAGGTAGAGGGGCGGTGCTGGTCCTCGGCCGTGGTTGCGGACTTGCGACCAGCGGTGGCTGGTCTGGAGATCGCTGCGGCTTGTCGCGGGAACGTCTACGCATGGGACGCCCAGGGCGAGGCTCTCTCGGGCTTCCCCGTGGAATGGGAAGACGAGCTGCGCTCGATCGCGGCGGGGGACATCGACGGCGACGGAGTGCTCGAGCTGGTCGTGGGCACCACGTCGGACGTGGACACCGGGGGACCGGCGGAGGATATCCTGACGGCGCTCGAGGTCGATGGGAGCGTGGTCGCTGGGTTTCCTCCGCATGGCTCGGGGGCGAGCGGTTGCGACAGCGCTTGCTATACACACGCGGGCTTCGACCAGAACGTCGGTCTTGGCGATGTTGACGGCGACGACGTGCCGGAGATCTTTCTCCCTCAGGACAACGCCTACTTCTCGCTCCATGATGGAAGTGGACGGGCATTCGACGCGGCGGACATCTTCGACGACCGCACGAAGGTGCTCGGGGTGCGCGGGCTCCATGACTATGCGCTGGCGCAGCAGGGCTGGGCGGATGACGAGGAGAGCGCGCTTCAGGCCCACTTCACCAACACCGCGCCGGCAATCGCAGATGTCGACGGAGACGGCGCGGGCGAGTTGATCGCGCTGGCCTCCGTGCAGAATGCGGCACAGAGCAGTCGCGAGCAGGGCGTGGCCCTGTGGGTGCTGAACCACGATGGAACGCGGCCAGAAGACTGGGTCGAGCCCCTCCACTTTCCCGGCTATCTGAGCGGACTGTGGGACTACGGGGACAACATCGTTGCCATCACGAATCAGGTGTCGGTGGCCGATCTCGACCCCGACCGCGACGGGCCGGAGTTCGTCTTTGCTGGGTTCGACGGATTGATCCACGCTGTCGATGCGCGTGCACGGGAGCTGTGGTCGTATCGCTACACGGACACGGACGATGTCATGACCGGCGGCGTGCTGATCGTCGATCTCAACGGCGATGGGGCTCCCGAGGTCGTCTTCGCGACGTACTCGACGCGTGTGAATGCCAGTGCGCTGATCGTGCTCGATGGTGGCGGCAACGAGTTGCACCAGGTCCCGCTCCCCGAGCGCGGGGCGATGCCGGTGCCCGCGGTGGGCGACGCGGACGCGGACGGTGACTTGGATATCGTGGTCAGCCTCAAGGACAGCGAGCCGCAGGTCCTGGTGTTCGAGGTCCCGGGCAGTACCGATAACTGCCTGCTCTGGCCCACCGGCCGTGGCAACGACCTGCGCAACGGCTGGGTGCCGTGAGCTCCGGGACGAACCTGCTGCGGACTGAGATCCCTCCCATGGTCGCCGGCGCCTGCCTGCCGCAGGCGCTGGTTCCCGACGGGCGGAGTCCTACGTTCCAAGCGGGGCGCCGAGGATGAAGAACACGTAGCTACCCACCAGCACGTGGGAGAGTGTTGGACCGACGAGATTCCGTCGCCGGGCGAACAGCCATCCCCAGAATAGCCCTGGGATGAATGCAGCGAGCGCAAAGACGAAGGAGAGGTGCAGGTGGTTCACCGCGAAGATGAGGGCCGAAACCACGACCGCGCGTCGGACGCGTCCCCGTCCGACTAGGAACATCTCCAGGCTCGACTGGAGGGCACCGCGGACGATCAGTTCCTGCACGAGGCAGCTGAATCCATAGATCACGAGCCAGGTCTGGACGTGCGGATCGCCCAGGCGGGCCGCAATGTCCGGGTGCTCGATCAAGCGCGCGCCGGCGAGTGCGGGTGTGACCATCAGGAGGACCCACTTGATTCCCGTCACCAGCGCGAGCAGAGCAGCCGTGAACACGAGGCTTTCCCAGAGGGACCCCAGCAAGTGTCGGAAACCGATACCGAAGTCGCGCAGGGGGTAGCCCGTCGCGCGGATGAAGCGCCAGGCGCCGACGCCGAAGACGATCTGCAGGGGGAAGCTGAGCAATGCCACGTCCCAGGGAAGTTGGGCGCTGAACGCTGGCAGTGCGCCGAGCACAAGGGTGTACCCGCACAGCAGGTACAGGACATTGACGAGGAAGTCCCCCACTGCCGTGCGCCGCTGCGCCGTCGCGAGCGACTCGTCCACCTGCCGGCGCAGGCGCTGGCTCGCCAACCGCGAGAATTGCTGCAGCAACCGGTTCGAGAGGGGGCTCGCGTCAATGGCGGCAAAGGGGAACGAGTAGGCGATGCATGGTTCCGTGGTCCGGACCGTGGTGGGCGCTGGCTGGCGATCGAGCAGGGACAGCTCTCCCACGACTTCGCCGCCCGCGACGCGTCCCACGAGATGCTCGCGACCACGGTTCAGTCTTTCCCGCTTGCGCACCTCGGCGGAGCCCTTGGCCAAGAGGGTTACAGAGGAGACCTGCTGCGCCTCCTCTGTCAGGAGGGTGCCCGGCGGCAGCTCGCGTCGGATGGCAATGGAGGCCAGCGCTTCGAGCACGGGTGACTCGAGGTCGCCGAGCTCGGTTCCCTGCCATTCCCGGACGGGGACGGTCATCTTCCTCGAGCTCCACCTCTCCGTTTGCGTTGGTCCGAACGGGACCCCCGCCACCACCGGCGTAGCTGCGCCCGGGTTGCAGTGCTCGACCCGAGCGCGGGTTCGTTCACTGGGGACCGGCAAGGCATGATGCGGCTGGCTTCCGCGTGACAGAGCGTCAGAGGGTCAGTCCGGGCGCTCGACGTCCAGTCCCTCAGACTCCCAGGAAAGTAGCCCCCCTTCGAGGAAGGCGACGGGAACCCCGGATGCCGCGAGTTTCTCGGCCATGTCTTTTGTTTGGTCCCCCGTGCGGCAGTACAGCACAGGCGGATTTGGCAGCATGTGGAGTTCCGCGAGGCGCCCCTCGAGGCCCTCGAGGGGCATGTTGATGGCGGCTGGCAGGTGAGCGCGGGCGAAGACCACCTCCGGTCGCGTGTCGACTGGAGTAACCCGTCCCTGCTGGATCAGGGCGGCCAGCTCGGTCGCCTGGACTGCTCCCTGCGCGCGGGGCAATACGGGCTCGAGCATCTCACGCAGTTGACGCCGGCGCAGGGCCCCCACCTTGCCGTCGATCGGCCGCCCCTGATGGAAGACCACGAAAGTTGGCACGGACTGGACGCCCATCTGTTGTGCGATCAGGGGCGACTGGGCGATGTCGATGGTGACGATCTTGGCCTTTCCTGCCAGCTCTTGGGCGAGCGCCTCGAGTTCTGGCGCGACGGTCTTGCAGGGGCCGCACCACTGCGCCCCAAACTCGAGGAGAACAGGAACTTCGCTCATCAGGACCTCGCGTTCGAAGTCCTGCTCGGTAACCGTCTGCAGCGCTGCCATGGGCCTCCTACTTAGTCCCTGGCGCCCGGGTGGTCACCGGATTTTGCTCCAGGCAGGTTTCGGTTTTCCGGCCGGGAGGGCTGTGGCCACGACGCGGACTCGAGGCGTCGTCCAGCGCGTCGGCAAGGAGCACCAGCGATCCAGTCACCGCTGCGATGGCGGCCGCGGGCATGAGTGCTTCCAGGGTGCCGCTGGCCGCCACCACCTGCGAGCCCCACGACGCCCTGCCGTGCGGCAGTCCCAGGCCGATGAACGACAGGGCCGACTCGAGACCAATCGCGACTGCGGCTGAAAACGCTCCCTCGACGAGAGTGGGGCCCAGGGTGAGCGGCGATACATGCCAGGCCAGCACTCGGCGCCGCGACAGGCCGAGTGCCCGTGCCGCCATCACGTGGGCCGTGTGGTTCACGCGTAGTGCTTCGCCACGCACGAGCCGAGCGACGCGGAGCGCGCGGGTCAGCCCGACGACCAAGACGAAGGTGGCAAGGGTCGGAATGGGCTCCGCGGCCTGCACAACGGCTAGGAGCACGATGGTGGGCCATAGACCGCCAAACTCGACGAGGCGCGACAGGAGGATGTCGGCCGCCCGGGGGCCGGCGCCTGCGAGCAGTCCGAGGCTCCACCCGAGTGGGATGGCCACCCCCAACACGCCACTCGCCACGACCGCCGCGGTGCGCGCGCCCAGCAATGTCCTGCCCAGCTCTCCACCGCTGGCCGGTACCCAGCTGGCGGCGATGGCGGCAGCGAGCCACAGCGTCAGCAGGACCATGGCGAGGCGGAACCTATGGCTGCGCCCGAGGAAGGTTCGCGTTCGGGGGGATATCCCCAGCACCCGGAGCGAGGATCGTGCGCGCGTCATTCCCAGGCCTCGCGGCGAGGAGAAAGCACGGCCCGGGCTCGCGGATCCACCAGGGCCAAGACGGCGTCTCCCACGATCTGGGCGAACCCCACCGTTGCCGCCGACGCGATCGCCAAGGCCATGAGCCAGGCCGTGTCGTGGTCCACGATTGCCGCTACGGTGGGTTCGCTGAGACCAGGGAGCCCCAGTCCCCGCTCGACGATGAACGCGAACGTGAGTAGCAGCGGGAGGTCGACGCCGAGCAGGGACCCAAGCACGTAGCCGGAGCTGCGCAGGGTTGCGGTGCCCAGTTGCCAGCGACCGAACCCGTGTGCGCGGAGCAGTGATGCTGGTTCCGAGTAGATGGCATCGCGGACCGCTGAGCGGTGGTAGCGCGAGGTGACGGCGCCCACCACGGTGACCATGACGACTGGGCCCCACCAGGTTGGGCCATCTTGCCACCAGCTGGCCACCCACGCGACCGGCGCGGCTACCAGAAGCGTAGTCACGATGGCCGTCAACGTATCCGCTGGGCCGCGAGGGCGGGTTCCTGCGACTAATCCGACGACCAGCCCGATGAAGTACCCGCCGGCGAGCCCCCAACCCACCAGCCACAGTGTCCAGGGCGCGTGCGCGCGGGCGACGCTCGCCACCGTGTCTCCCGAGCGTGTCACACCGAGCCCGCTAGTGGCTGCTTCCGTTGCCCACTGGCCGTAGCGGGTCTGGACGAACATCGCGTAGACCCGCTGCGGACCATCGTGGGTCACGTACTGGGCACCCTGCCGGCCCCACCACTGCTGCCAGCGGGTGACCTGTTGCTGCGCTTGCTGTGGAGTGTCGTCCTCCTCGACTCGCCAGTCGTTCCCAGTCACCGCCGCGAGCAGCGCGGTCACTCGGGCAGCGCGAGCGACATCTTGCTCGTTGCGCACCAGGGGCATGGCGTGGACGAGCTCGGGGAGCGCATAGGTGTCGAGCTGCGCGATGTCGGCGCGACGTGCGGCCGAGTCACGCTCGGCCGCACGTTCCACGGTTCGGCGGGCGGCCACGGGGCGAAAGTCGATGGCACGATCTTCCCAGAAGCGGCGCCAGAAGAGGACGGCCGCCTCCGGGTCGGCGAGCTCGTCATCATTCCCAACCCCCATGCGCCGGGCTACTGGAGCGAGTGTCAGTGCTACGCGGGCCTGCTCTTCCGGGGTCAGCGTGTCGAGCATCGGCAGCACGTGGGGGAGTCCGGCTCCGCCCAGTCGTACGAGTGTCGCCCTGGCGTCAGCTGTGGTGGCGTCGTTGCGTGCCACGCTGCGCATGGCTGCCAGACTCAACCGTCGTATGTCGCGGGGTTGGGCGTTGAAGAAGAGCGGCAGTTGCTCACGCTTGGATTCCGCATCCGCGGACGCCCTGGCCAGTGTCCAGAACACCGTCAGACTGACGAGGATCAGGAGCGGTACGATCCAGAGAAGCCTCCCGATCGCGTAGCGCATGGGGGCTCGGCCTCAGTGGCCGCCGCGCATCAGGATGAATCCGACCACGGCGACGAGTAGCAGCGAGCCGAGCACGATCAGTCCCACGATGGCGGGCGGCGGTCCGGCGATGGGGAGGTCGACGGGATCGTCTTCTCGCGGTGCGGTACCCAATGGGCGCCCACCCGACGCTGGGCCAACGGAAGGTGGCGCCGATGCCTGGGGTGAAGAATCCCCCATGTCCGCAGGGTACGGGCTCTGCATCCCGACCATCGTCATTCCCACCTTCAGCTGCTGGCCACCTGCTTCCTCGCTCACGGACCGGGGAGAAGCTGGAACCGTGGGTGGCGGTGCGGAGGCGTTGCCCATCGTTGCGGCCGGGCGGCTCCGAGCGGTGTCCTCAACTGCGGGTCGGTCGGGAAGGGCGTACTTGTGATAGCCGGGTGGGGATGCGGCGGCGTCTGCTTCCGGGAGCCCCGGACCGTCAACGCGGGCGACGATCACCGTGATGTTGTCGTGACCGCCGGCATTGTTGGCGCGGTCGGTCAGGACCCGGCAGGCTTCGAGCGGATCGCTGACCGAGAGCAGGACTTCGCGGATCTCGTCGGCGCGGATCATCCCGCTCAGCCCGTCGGAGCAAAGCAGAAGTGTATCGCCCTTGCAGAGGTCGACGTAGGTCAGGTCGACCTGCACCGTCTCTGCCGTTCCGAGCGCCTGAAGGATGATATTGTTGTGCTCGAACGTCTCTGCCTCTTCCTCGGTCAGCTGCCCCGCCTCGATCAGCTGATTGACGAGCGACTGGTCACGCGTCACCTGGAGCATGCGATCGCCGCGCAGGATGTAGGCACGGCTGTCGCCGACCTGACCGACGAAGAGCCGGGAGTCGAGTAGGGCTGCAATGGTGGCCGTGGTGCCCATGCCTCGCCGTGTTCGATCGGCGCGGGCCTCGTTGAAGATACGAACCCCCGCTTCCTCGATCGCGGCCACGAGGCGTCGAGCGAGCTCATCGTGGTTCAGCGGGGGGGTGTCGCTCTTCAGCTTCTCGTAGATGATGTCAACGGCTAGCTGGCTCGCTACCTCGCCGGCGGCGGCCCCCCCCATTCCGTCGCAGACTCCGAACACGGTGCCGTGGGAACCTACGGTCTGGTGGCGGTCTTCCTCCATCAGACTGCGTCGGCCACGTGTCAGGTCTGCAACGACGAAGTTGTCCTCGTTGTGCTCACGGACTTGTCCAACATCGGTACGACCGAACACGTGGACGCGGATATCGTTGTCCGCTGCGGAGCCAATATCGCTCATCCCACTCTCACCGCTTTCGGTCGACATCTAGTCGGAACAGGTGCTGCCCAATGCGGATGTGGTCGCCAGCTTCGAGCGGCAGCTCGCCTCGAATCGCCACGTACGTTCCGTTGGAAGAGCCCAGATCGCGGAGCTCGAACCCGCCGTTTGCGTCGTTTCGCTTGATCACTGCGTGGCGTCTGCTCATGAAAGGGTCCGCCGTGAATACCAAGTCGCCGGATTCTCGTCCGACGGTCAGCTCGTCCCGGGTCAGATACACCACATCTCGGCCAACCCCTTCAACCGTGCGCTGCGTCAGACGCGCATGACGCGGCGCAGCCGGGGACCCGAACACGCGGGTGCCCATCTCGAGGGCGGCGCCGAGGCCTTTTTCCGCACCGGTCACGACCTCGAACCTTAACACCTCCAGGCCGATCAAGACCAAGTCCCCGTCCTGTAGGGCGACGGGTTGACGAAGGCGGACGTAGACGCCGTTCAGGGACTCGAGATCGCGCACGAAAAACCGGCCGTCGCGTCGGGTCAGGCGGGCGTGGCGCGGGCTGACGTAGGGATCATTGGGGAGGCGGATATCTCCTTCTTCGCGGCCAATGTCGCTCTGATCGCTCAGCGGGTAGTCCCTTCCAGGGGTCCCGTCTTGCCCAATGACGACCAGCCGTCCCGGTGCAGGTCCCGGAACGACGGCCGGCGAGGGGGACATCGGCCGGAAGTCCGCACCCATCGCAGGGACAGCTGCGGGGGACGGCTGTGCCTTCTCTTCGGGGGCAGGCCACCCGGCGGCGGCCGGGGTCCCAGCGGGCGCGTCGAGTGGCGCTCCACAGAACTGGCAGAAGGCCATTCCGTCTTGGTTGGCCCCCCCACAGCGTCCGCAGGAGACCCGCTGTGGAGCGGACGCAGCCGGGGAGGCGATTCCAACGACTGGGGACGCTGCGAGTCCGGCAGGGCCTGGAGCACTCATCGCGGTCGGGGGAATGCCCTGATGGGCGATTGACTGTGGTGCTGGCGGGGCGGGGGTCTGATTTGGCGGACGCGCCGCGGCGGGTGGCGCGGCGGCGACGTTTGAAGCGGGGGCTTCGGCTGCCGGCAGCACCCCACCGCAGTTGGCGCAGAACCGTCCGGTAGGTGGATTCTCCTTCCCACAGGCGGGGCAGATGGGGGCAGCGGGGGGACCAAAGTGGTAGTTGGGTGCTGGGGGGCGCGCCGCTGCGGAACTCGAGGCCTCGGGCGGTGCTGCGTATCCGCCGTTCACGGTTCCGCCAAGCTGCACGCCGCGTGGAGGGGTTGGCTCGACGAGCTTTCCTGGAAGTCGGTTGCCGCAGTCCTGACAGAAGCGGAGTTGCTCAGGGTTGTCTGACCCACACCGATCGCATTTCGGCACGCCTGCAAGGGGAACCCCGCGGCGCGCACTGAGTCAAGTCCGGTGTTGCTCACCAGCGCGAGAGCGGCTTCCGGGACTCGAATGTGGCCTCCAACGCAACCGCGTGGGCGACGCCGAACCCAGCGAACCGGTCGGCGCGGTGCTGGCCGGCTCCGTCGGTCCAGGCGCGGAGCAAGAACGGCCGGTACGCCAGGCCGATCCCGATGGTTGTTCCGCGGCTAACCTGGAATTCTCCCCCGGCGGAAATCAGAGCGGCTAGGCCACCCGTTTCCACGCCAAACTCGTTGCCGAAGAGGGCGGCGCCCAGGCCGACGGTGGCGTAGGGGGTCACCCGCGTCCCAAAGTCGAAGTAGTGCCGCAGTTCGCCCCTCAACTGCTGCATGATCGCCAGACGCAACAAGTTCGATGCGTCGTGCCGAGACACCTGGTAGGCACCCCCGAGGTACCACGGGCCGCGGGAGCGGTAGCCGACTCGGAAGGCGAGACCGACCCCGGAACCGAATATGCACGGGGCTTGCGCGCCCTGTGGGCAGACGTCCCCGGCGAATGCGGGCGGGATGATTTCCCCCGACAGCCCCACGCCCGTGTGCAAGTAGCGAACGTTGATCGGGGGAGGCTTGTGGACCGGTCGCGGTCCAGGTCCCGCGGCGTGCGCCAGGGAGATGCCGGACAGCCAGCTCACAAGCAAGAGAGTCCACGCCCTCACCCCTCCTGTGTACTCCCGTGTGCCCCTCCAGCGCCAGGTTTCAATCCGCGACGAATCCTGGCGCATCGACGACGTGTCCGTCAGCTGTTCGAGCACACTTGACGCCGCGGCAACGGTTCGTCTATTGCGCAGGCAACCTTTCGGAAGCGAGCATTTCCATGGATATCTACCTCGACAGGCGTGCCGTTCGGCAGATTCGGCTTTCAGCCCAGGAGGCGATTGAGGAGGGGGACACCGAGTCGCTGCGCGAGGACATTCTCGAAGCCTTCACCGAGGAGCAGGTCGAGGAAGTCGAGCGTCGCCTCGACAACGCCGACTTCTTCGAGTTCTTGACCGACATTCTCGACGAGTGGAGCGGGGATGATATGGACGAGCTCTTCGAGTTGCTCGAGACGCAGCTGGGCGAAGTGGGCATCGATCTGAAGATCGACGGCAAGAGCGACGACGACGACGACGACGACGACGACGAAGAAGAAGAAGAAGACGAGGTCATCGAAGACGAAGTCGAAGACGACTTCGCGGACGACTGATTTGCGGACGACTGATTTGCGGACGACTGAGCCCCGCCGCGACGTCGCAGTGCGCTAGGCGCCAATGCTCCCGCGGTCAACGCAGCCCAACTGGATGCGTTCCTCAGTGGGCCTGCGGCCCTCGTCTCTGGTGCGACGACGGCGGAATGCTGTCCGCGATGTAGTCGCGGCAGCGTTCGGTCGAGGCAGGAAGGCGATTGCAGACTTGGTGCGCGCAGGGGGTATAGCGTGAATCTGGCATTTCCCTGAGGAGTCGTTCCAGGTCGGTGCAGGCTCGCTCTGGCTCGCGCTCCAGCAGCGCCGCTTCCCACAGGGCGTCGTCTCGCAGGAGGCTGGTGGGATGCTCGTCGACGAGGGTGAGGAAGGAGTCCCGCGCCGCGCGGTCGTCGTGGAGCTCATCGCGATAGATCTCCGCTAGCAGGAAACGCGCCGGGCCAAAGCGAGGTCGCTCGAGGCTACCGTGCACGCGCGTCGGTTCTCGCTGTTCCAGCATCCGCTGCAGGTGTGCGATGGCGGAACGCGGGTTGCCGAGCTCGACGTCGAGCTCGGCGGCGTGAAAGAGGGCGTCGTCCCAGTAGGCGCCGAAGGGGTAGGGGAAACGCTGCGCGACGGTGAGATAGCCGTCCCGCGCCGCTGTCTTGGTACCAGCCAGCTGTTGGTACCGGGCGCGCTGGTAGATCACCGTTTCGGCCAGCTCCGTGCTTGCCAGCGTCGGCTCCATGGTGGCGAGGTAGGTCAGGGCGGCGTTAGGGCCGCCTTCCTCATGGAGATCGATCAGGCGCCTCTCGAGCGCGCGTCGGGCCACTCCCGATTGCGGGAACCGGCGAATGGCGTCGTCGATGAGCGCCAGCCCGGCAGTCCGGTCACCGCTGTCGAGAAGCAGGCCCGCCTGGTCGAAGGCGGCTCGTGCTGCGCGATCGCTTTCCGGATCGGCGGCCAGCCCGGCGTAGAGTGCTGCTGCCCGGTCGTCGCGTCCGGCGCGCTGCCAGCTCGCGGCCGCCCGATAGCGCGCCTCCGTGGCATCTCGACCGCTCTTGGCCCGCTCCGCGGCGGTGAGCCACTGGTTGGCCGCATCTTCGTAGCGGCCAGCCGAATAGGCGCGTTCGGCTGCGGCGCGTGCACGGGCATACTCGGCAGGCGGTCGATGGGCGCAACCCACGATCAGCAGGCAGAAGAGACCCCCGAGAAGCCGCCCCCGAGACTCTGGGCTAGCTTTGCGGCGGGCGGGCATCGAGCGCAGCGAGGAAAAGCTCATAGGCGATGATCTGGGCGGCTTGAGCCAGGTTGACCGACGGCTGGGCGGCGGCCATTGGTATTCTGACCTGCTCGTGACCCAGCGTCAGGTCTTCGGCAGCGAGGCCGGTCTTCTCGTTGCCAAGGACGATGGCGATCTGGTCCCCAGCGCTAGCGCGCTGTTGGGCGAGGCGTGCGGCCTCGCGTGGCTGGAGCACACCCGACACTCCGCGGCGCGACGTTGTCGTGAGGATCCAGTTGGCTTCGGCCAGTGCCTCCGGCAGCGTGTGGTGTTGGTCTGTTTCGTCGAGCACGTCCCAGGACTTGACCGCCATCTTCCGCGCCATCTCGTGGGTGGGAAGCGCGATTCTGGAGGGCTTGACGAGGGTCATCCGGGTAAACCCCATCGTCTTGATGGCGCGCGCCACGGCGCCCACGTTCTCTGGGTAGTGAGGGCGATCGAGCACGAACCGTGTCGCACGGTGCAGAGGCAGGCTCAGCATTTCGCTGCGAGGCGGCGGATCCTTCACGGGGTGCCCTCTCGTTCTGGCTGGCGCTGGGCGCTGCGGGCGCACCGGAAGCCGACGGTCGTTGTGCGCGTGGAAGCGTCGGCGATCTGGCGAGCGGCGGCGCGCAACTGGGGTGGGGCGTCACGATACCCCCCCCCACGCACGACGCGGAACGACGACCCTCCACCAAGAGGACCAGCAGGGCCGCGCGGGTTCGTCTGGGGGCCGGGCGGATACTCACCGAAGTAGTCGCTGACCCACTCTGCCACGTTGCCTGCCAGATCGAGGATGCCTGCCGGAGTCCGCCCAGCGGCGTATGATCCGACGGGAGCGAGCTCGGCGAACCCGTCGCGGTTGTCTGTCGAATCCCAGCCCATGCGACCGTGGTTGGCCGCTCCGCGGTGGAACGTGTCGCCCCATGGATAGAGGGTGCCCTGCAGACCGCGGGCGGCTCTCTCGAATTCGGCTTCGGTTGGCAGGCGCGCGCCGCGATATGCGCAGTAGGTTTGCGCGTCCGCGTGCGTCACGAGGGAGACTGGCAGGGGGGGCTGGTCGAAGCGGCGAGCTCCCTCGGCGAAGGGGATGGGGCGGCAGTGGCGCAGCTGGACGCAGCGACGGTACGCGGCGACGGTCACCTCGGTGCGGTCGATCCAGTACGCATCCAGGGTGACGCGCCGTCGCGGTAGCTCGTGGGCGAACCAGGCCTCTCCGCAAGCATTCACCGCTTCCTCGTCATCTGCGCTGGCGGAGCGGTATGGGCAGTGACTTGCGGCTTCGAGCACCTCGAGTTCGGTAGAGCCCAGCAGCGATGTGCCCGCCGGTACGCGGATCATCAGCGCTCCGGGCGCTTGCAGACGAACGACGGGACTCGCCCAAGCGCTTGCTGCGGGGGGAGACCGGGGCCAGGGGTCGAGGGCGCGCCGCCGTTCCGCTTGGGCGACGGTGGTGACTGGTAGGCTAGCGGCCAGCACACAGGTCAGGGCTGCCCCAAGTCCGAACGGTACGAGGTGGCTCCGATCAATGCGTCCCACCGTCCTCCTCTGGCACCGCAGAGGCGGCGTCTCCGGTGCCGGCATCGAGGTCCAGCGGGGCGTCGGGGGCTGCGTCCGTCGGTGTCGCGTCGACGCCAGCGTCCGACACGGAGGGTTTCTTTCGCACCTGCTTCCTCTTCGAGGCCGGACTCTCGGCGAGGTAGCCGATAGGTCTCGCGTCGACACCAGCATCAATGGGGATCGCGGCGGGAATTTCCGGCAGTGGGCGCGGCTCGACCGGCTCGAACTCCCGGGTGACCTGGTATCCCGCGACGACGAGCAAGGCTCCGACCGTGGCGCCGCCGACTGCGACCCGAACCCAGCGTTTCCCGCGGTGGTTGGGGGGAGGGACGGGCTCGTCGCGGTGGAGCCGGTCCGGGAGCGTCGCCATCGCGCCCCGCGGCGTCACCTCGAGCACTTCGGCGAGCGTCTCCCCGAACTCGAGGCAGGTGTCGAAGCGCCCCCGGGGATTCTTCGAGAGCCCTCGGGCCAGCACGGTGTCGACATGTGGGTCGAGCCCGCACAGTTCGGCGATCTTGGGGGGTTCGTCGGTGGCGATGCGACTGGCGACTGCCACTGCATCGTCGCCAGGGAAGGCGCGTCGCCCGGTCAAGGCCTCCCAGAGCGTTGCCGCGAGGGAGAACTGGTCGCTGGCGGGGGAGAACAGGCTGTCCGCGATGGCTTCTGGGGCGCTGTACGCCGGGGTCCCGAGCAATCCACCGTCGCGCGTCAGCGTCGAATCCGGCACTCGCGCGATGCCAAAATCCGCCACCTTCGGGCCATTCTTCGTCAAGATGATGTTTTCGGGCTTGATATCCCGATGCAGGACGCCGGCTTCGTGAGCGGTGGCCAGGGCGCTACCCACTGGTTTTGCTAGCTTGGCGACGGCCTCCGCCGGAAGGGGACCTCGGGTGAGCCGCTCCTTTAGGGTGGTCCCCTCCGCGTACTCGAAGACCAAGAACAGACCCAACTGGGGGTGTTCTCCCATGTCGTGGAGCGCAACGATGTGCGGATGGCTCACTCGCGCCGATGCGCGGGCTTCCTGGCGCATGCGGTCGAGCAGGGCCTGGCGTTGCTCGGAGGGAAGGCCCAGGTCGTCGCGGAGAAGCTTCACCGCGACGTCGCGATCCAGTACTGGATCGTGGGCCAACAAGACTCGACCCATTGCCCCCTGGCCGAGTAGCCGAACAATGCGGTAGCGGCCGATTTCCTCTGGAAGGGGGCGCTCAGAGTCCATCGCGAGTGATCACATGTATCCCCTGGCCCCCGCCCTGCCAACGGCATTTTTCTGGCGCTCCCCGGCTATCAGGGGCGTCGCAGTCGCCGTCGGGGCCGTCGACGTGTGCGTTTCGAGGGGGGGGGCGATGGCTCTCCCTCCTCGGTGTCGTCTTCCGCCTTCCGGTCCTCGTCACCGCTGTTCGACGAGTCGTCCGAGTCGTCCTCGTCGCCCGCCGGGTCTTCGTCGGCGCTGCGAGGGGGCTCCCCGTACTCGGTTTCGAGCTTCTTCATCAGGCCGTCGCTGAGGACGGTCTCGTGGTGGCTCGGCTCCTCGGGCAGTTGGACGATGACCTTCACCTCGCGATTGACCTCGATGACCTCGATCGCACCGCGTGAGGGGTTCTGGCCCGGAATCCCGACGTATTTGAACAGCAGATACCCTGCTTCGAAATCGCGCTCCAGCACCTCGAACCCAAGGTCCACTCTCAGATAGCGGAGGGCGCCGTTGAACGTTTGCTGGAGCGTGTAGGGGGACTCGGTTTCGACGCGCGCCTCGGCGGGACTTGCGATCCCCAGCGCCCCCCCCGTGATGGCGAGAACGAACAGCAGACGGGCCACCGGCGCCCGCCGCGAGATGAAAGCTTTCAGTCGGGGCAGACCGCGAACGAGCCTACCCGCGAAGGATCCCAGGTGTCTCCTGGGCCGGAGGCGAACTAGCACCCGCTTCGGCTAGCTGAGTTCTCTCCGGTCGGGCAACTTTACGACCGCCTATTGTCGCAACGAGCTGACCCGCGTGATACTCCGCCGCGCCGATGGAACCTCGCCGATTTTTGCTGTTGGGTGCTTTGACGCTGGGATTGAGCTTGGCCACCGGGGTGGCCCGCGCCGATCAGATCGGGCCGTATGCTTCGCGGTCACTGACGCTGGGCACAGGGACCGTGCGTATCGACGGCGGACCGCCAGACTACGGATACTTTCATCCAGGCAGTCCCCAGTGGATCAACGAGAATCGCGGACTGCGCGTCCGGAGCTGGGAAGGTGGAGAGGCGAGCTGGCTGGGGCTTGGCCTGGCCTACGGCGCGACGGACGACATCGAGGTGGGGGGGCTCGTCCTGCCCCTGAGACTGAACGATCCGACTGTCGACGACCTGGAGTTCTACGGACGGTTCCGGTTTCTGAGCGGCGACTTCGAGATCGGGGCCCAGGTGACGTTGCAGATCCCCGCAGTGACCGAGTTCGGGCTCGGCGTGGGTTTGCCGATGCTCGTTCACGCGACTCCTCGGATGCGCATCGACACGGGATTCGAGATCGAGATTCTCTTCTGGCATCCCGATACCGTGGCCTCCCTCGACGTGCCGCTCGCCTTCACCTGGGACGTGGGACGCTACGGGTTTCTGGGCCCGCGAACGGGCTTCTACCTGTTCAACATGGATTCGGTGGTGGTGCCCGCCGGAATCCATGGCGGAGTGGTCGTTGCGGATGGGCATCTCGACGTGGGTGGGTGGTTCCTGTGGCCGGGTCTCATTGGCACCGAGCGCGAGGACGCCTTCGATGGTCGGACGATCGAGTTCGGGTTCGGCCTGAACGGGCGGATCTGATTCCAAGTCGTGACCCCAGGGGGGAACAGGTCGGCAAGCGCGACGCGCCGGTCGAGGTCTCCGATCACTCGAGGTGCTGGTCCTCGAGCGCCTCGAAGTAGGCGAACCCTCGTGGATGATCGCGTCGCAGCCGGTTTCGGGTGCGATCGGAGTAGTAGTAGCGAGCGAACAGTTCAGCGAAGGTCTCCGCTGGCTGGGAGACGTAGTAACGGCGGAAGCGAGGCTGGGCTCGCGCTTCGGCGGCAATCTCGCCGAACGCGCTGCTCGATGAAGGGTGGTCCAGGGCGTCGTCGATCAGGTGACCATACTCGTGGAGTGCGGTGCGTCCCGCGCGGTCGCTGTCGAACGCCACGTACAGGACGCGTTCGTCGGGATCGTACAACCCGGCATGTTGCGAGAGTTCGTCGTGGCTGGGATAGCGGCGATTCAGCTCCTGGGTCGTCAATGGCACGATCGTCGCGCGGTGCGCCTCCGCGACGCGCACGAATCCGCGCGGGAGGACCGCCAGAGCGGTTTCGATTCGAGCTCGGGCCGAGGAGGGGGCCTCGCCGCTCAGTTCGATGCGTTGCTCGGGCGGGGCCGCGCGCAGGGCGACGGTCGAGCGCCACGGGTACTGGGCGTCGAGGGCGTCGAGGAGCGGTGGACCCAAGGTGACCGCGACCAAGACCACCAGGCCCAGTGTCAGCCAGCGGGCGACGGTACGGCGCCGGTGCTCGCTCGGGTCCGCGCGTGGGCTCACGGCCTGTTCTCCATCCCGTCGAGGTCGACGGTCGCGGTCGAGACGCCCCGGCAGCGGCGTTCGGTCGAGGCCTTGGCACCCACGGTGACGGTCCCCCGGGCGCCGCAGGTGAACAAGACACATGTGGCCCGTCCGGTTCCGAGCAGGAGAAGCCTGGCTGCGACGAATGGTGGCGGAGCGACCATGCGTGCGGCGCGACCGTGCAGTCCACCCGCGGGCCTCACTCGGGGATCCTTCCCTCCAGGAGCTTCCGCGGACCGTCTTCAAACAGCAAGGCGAGTTCGTCGTCCCCATAGCGACGAGCAATCAGCTCCATCCCCCGCTGCACTGCTTCGAGATCCCGCACGCGGTGAGCGTCGCTGCACGCGGCGTGGTAGAATCCGGCCTCCAGTAGTTGCTCGGCGCTGCGTTGTGGTCGGCGCCCATACTTGCCGGCGAGCGCGGCCACATCGAGCAGCGTCGTGGCGCCCACGTCGAGCAGTCGCTCCAGCACCTCTGGCCGGCGCCACACGATCTGATAGCGCTCGGGGTGGGCGATCACGGGCAGCAGGCCGTGGCGGCGCAGCTCCGCCAGCTTGTGGTCAACGGCGAGGGGAAAGTCGACGTCGTAGAACTCGAGGAGCACCGCCCGACCTCCGGGGTAGGGGAGTGCTTGGTCGCCCAGAAGCCGTGCAACAACGACATCATCGAAGTAGTGTTCGCAGCTCAGTGCGGTTCGCGGACTGGTGTCGTGGCGGGCCACCTCGGGCTCGGCCATGGCGTAGGCTCTTCGCAGTTGGCTCACGTCGTTGTCGAACAGCCCCGGACGCATGTGCGGTGTCGCGATGACTAGTTCGAAGCCCAGCTCGCGCAGTCCGTCCAGCATCGCAAGGCCTTCCTCCATCGAGGGAGCGCCGTCGTCGATGCCCGGTAGCCAGTGGCAATGTAGGTCGATGTAGCCTGCCATGTCAGAGCGACAACCCGGAACTTCGTTGGGACCGGTTCTACCCGATATGGGGCCGATGAGTGGCCTCGACGAGCTCGGTTCCGAGCTTCTGCCGATTCTGCTTCTCCCCCGACGGGGCTCGGGAACTTCGAGGCGTCAGCTTGGCGACCGACGCCCCAGTACCCGTTCCACGCTGGCGGTGGCCCCCGCAATGGCCTGGGCGGCGTTGGCTCCTTCTCCGCAGATGAACACCCGCATCCCGTCGATGGTGACCCGTCGTACCTCGCTCCGCCGAGCCAGAACGTCCAGTCGGGTGGGCACCGTGTCGTTCGCGGCGATCCGCTCTTGGTCGAGCAGGGGCGCCCGAGCGGCGAGCTCCTCGCAGCTGCTCCAGCTGCCCGCTCCCGCGATCAGGAGACCAAAGTCGTCGGCTACCGCGATTGCGGCGATGCCCGTGTCTTCACGTGCCCGATCGAGAAGCCGGGACAGGGTCTTGAGGGGATCTCCCGCGACCATGCGGCATGGGATAGGCGCCCCCCGAGGGCCGGGCCAAGTTTTCAGGCGCCTCCACCCGTGCTAACCCGCCTGCGTGGAGAGTGCGTCGCTGTGTTCGCTTTTTGATCGTCATCGGGTCGTGCTCTGCGTTGGTTGCGGTGGAGTGGGCAAGACGACCATCTCGGCGTCGTTGGCCTTGGCGGCGGCACAGCGCAACAAGCGCGTCCTCTGCCTGACCATCGACCCGGCTCGGCGCCTAGCCAACGCCTTGGGGCTGCAGCGCATGGAAACCGAAGCGCAGCGGATCGACGACGAAGTCTTCTCGCGAGCCGGACTGAGCGTTCCCGGGAGCATGACGGTCATGATGTTGGACGCCAAGCGGACGTTCGACGAACTGGTCGAGCGCCACGCGCCCAGCACCGAAGCACGGGACCGAATTCTCAACAATCGCATCTACCGGCATCTCTCCGCGCGCCTGGCAGGCACACAGGAGTACATGGCGATGGAGAAGCTGCTCGCGGTGCAGAAGGACCCCCAGTATGACTTCATTGTTCTCGACACACCGCCGACCAGCAATGCGCTCGATTTCCTGGACGCACCCGAGCGGCTCATCGCCACGCTCGACAGTCCGATGGCGCGGTGGTTCTCCCAGGCCTACGGGGCCGGCCACCTGCACCTGAATCTGATTGCCAAGAGCGCTGCGGTGGCGTTGCGTGGGGTTGCCCGCTTGATGGGTGGGGCGTTCATCGAGCTGGTGGCTGAGTTCATCACGGAGCTCGACTCCTTGTTTGGAGGATTCAAGTCTCGTGCCGCCGAGGTCGCTCGGGCATTTCGTAGCGATGACTTCGCCTATGTTCTGGTGACTTCACCAGCACCGGACTCGATTCGCGAGGTTCTGTTCCTCGCTCGCCGACTCGCGGAGCTGGGACTGCCGCGGGATGCCGTGGTCGTGAATCGCATCCACCGCCCCCCGCGAACCGATGCAAAGATGAGCTCGATCGAGAGTTCCTTGGTGCGCATGGGATTGGCGCCAGAAGGGGTCGCGGAGGATCTCGCGAGGCGCGTCGGTCGGGCAGTGGACGACGAGATGCGGTGGGCGGAGCGCGACGCTCGGCATCTCGGCGAGCTGGCCGGAATGCCGCGGGGCGCTGCCGAACGAAGGCCTATTCGGGTGGACGTTCCAGCACTTCCCAGTGACGTCCACGACGTCGGCACGTTGGCGGGGATCGCGGCGTTGCTCTGTCCCAACGGGCGCCCGGTGTAGACTTGGCCCGATGGTGCAAGCGGGACCCGTGGTCTCGTGCACGTGCTTGCCATCGAGCGGACGGAGCGACGGGGCGCGCCAGCACCACGAGCTAGCCGTTCTTCTGCGTACCGGGGGACGTCAGCGCCGAGCCCCGCTGGGCGACCGGTCACACCAGAACCGCAATCGGCCTCGCTACCGTCCGTGGCGGGTCTGGCGGTGGGCGTGGCCGCCAGGACCGTGTTGCTGAACCAGAAGGCGAGGCTCGACGAGCGGTGCCGAGCGCACACCGACGAGGGTGGGGACCCGCCCGTTGGTGGTGGAACGGTGTTCGGTTTCGAGGGGCAGTCTTAGCGTTCCGAGGGCCGCGGGCGGTTGGAGTTCTGGTGTGGAGCTGACTCTCTCTCGACGTCGCGGACGCCTCGCTTCGTACGCAACCTGCCGCCACCGCCGGCCGACCTCCCCGGCATGCAACCCTTCGTCCTCTTCCGGATTCCGGACGGCTGGCGGTCCCTCTCACGTGTGGCGCGGGGGGAATTGCTGGTGCTTGCGGTGGCCTGCGGGGCCCCGCTTCCTGCCGAAGAGCCTCCCTGCTCGGCGGCTCCTGGCGATCTCGTGATCTCGGAGATCTTGGTCGACCCGGACGGTGCGGACCGCGGGCAGGAGTGGTTCGAGGTCCACAATCCGCGGTCCGCGGCGGTTCCCCTGCAGGGGATCGCGCTGGAGAAGTCGAGGCGAGACGGAACCGGGCGCAAGCTTTGGCCGATTGACGATCCTCGCTCGATCCCGAGCGGCGGCTTCCTCGTGTTTGGCGACGTGGCCGACGCCGCCACTGTCGAGGGAGTCGACGTTGGCTACGGCGACGCCTTGACGGCGTTGCCCAACCGTGACGGATACCTCGCACTGCGATGTGGCTCCACGGTTGTCGACGCCGTCGAGTATCTGACCGTTTCTCCCGGAACCAGCTGGTCTCTCGACGCGGCGGCGCTCGACGCGAACGCCAACGATCGCCAGTCGAGCTGGTGCGAAGTTCCGGCCCGAGGAGAAAGCCCAGCTGGAACGCCAGGGGCGCCCAACCCCTCGTGTGACGGACCGGCGTGGAGTTACCCATGCCGCAACGGCGAGACGCAGCGCGATGGGGTTGCTCCTCGCGTCGGTGATCTCTGGCTGAGCGAGATCCACGCGAACCCCGCGGCAGTGAGTGACACGGTGGGGGAATTCGTCGAGATCTACGCGGCACGCGCCGTCGATCTGAACGGCGTACGCTTGACGCGCGAGGTCGCTGGCGTGGTCGCGGAGTACGTCATCGACGCTGCAGAGTGTCTGGCCGTGGAAGCCGGGTCCCACATCGTGGTGGCGGCCGCGCGTGAGGACAACGGAGGGGTGCCAGTGGACTACACGGTCTCTCTCCGGCTGCCGAATGGACCCGGGGAACTCACCCTCGCGGTTGGCGACCGGGTTCTCGACCGAGTTCACTTCGAAGCCGCCGTGGAGGGCGCTTCGTACGGGCGCGACCCGAACGGGGAAGGGGCCCCGTCGGGAGTCTGGTGCGCAGCGACGAGTACCTACGGTGCCGGTGACCGGGGTAGTCCCGGGCGCGCCAACGATCACTGCCCGATGGTGGTTCTGGATGGGCAGTGCGTCGTGGATGAGGTCCCGCGACCGGTCGTTGCGCCGGCGGAGGGAGCGCTCGTGATCACCGAGCTGATGCCGGACCCTTCGGCAGTGAGTGACGCGGTGGGGGAGTGGTTCGAGGTCTGCGCCACCCGCGATTGCGATCTCAACGGCCTACGCATCGGCGACGCTACTCTGGAGCTGGACGGTGATGAGTGCTGGGCGCTGGCGGCCGGCGAGTGTGTGGTGTTCGCCAGGTCAGTGGATCCAAGTGTCAACGGTGGGGTTCCGGCGGACTTCACCCTCTCCACTTCCCTCGTCAACGGGGGGGGCTCGCTGGTCCTGGGTCATGGCGAGCGGGTCTTGGATGTGGTGACCTGGTCCAGCGCCCCTTCTGGAGTGGCCCTCAGTCTGGCGCCCGAGCTGCTGAGTGCGGAGACCAACGACGACGTCGATTCCTGGTGCCGCGCGACGACCCCGTGGGTCGGGAGCGCCGGCGATCGTGGTTCGCCAGGAGAGACCAACCCATCGTGCGGGGCGGTCCTGAATGCCGACGAGTGTCTAGATGGGGACGAGCGGCGGCCACTCGTGGCGCCTGCTGCAGGGGAGCTCGTTATCACCGAGGTGATGCCCAACCCGGCAGGGAACGACGCGATCGAGGAGTGGATCGAGGTGCTGGCGCTGGCCGACTTCGACCTGGCTGCGGTGACTGCGGGTGCCGATGAGGACGTCACCGATGAACTTCTCCCGAGCTCTGTCCAGGGGGGGTGTCTCCCGGTGCTGGCGGGTGACTACTTGGTCATCGCGCGGTCGATCGACGCGAGCGTGATGAACGATGCTGTCTGGCCGCGCATGGTGCTCAACAACTCTACCAGCGACAGCGTCTGGCTCGGCAGTGGTGGCGTGCTGCTCGACCATTTCGGCTGGACCGGCTCCACCGACGGGGAGGCACTGTGTCGGCGGGATCCGCTGCGATCGCTCTGGGGGCGGGATCCCAGCGGCGGCACTCCGGGTGCTGCGAACACCACCTGCCGGTGACGTTGAAACGCCGGGCGTGGTCGGTTGTCGCCCTGCTCTTGACCATCGCGGCAATGGCGAGGGGCCGCGAGTATGACCTACTCGACCCAGTTCGCGATCCAGGCGATCTCGAGATCGCGCATGACGCCGGGTATCTCGATGACGACGACTTCGAAACACTCACTGAGTTGCTCACGGCGGGTCTCTCACTGGAGCTGGCGTCGCGCGAGGAGCTCTACCTCCTGCCCGGCGTGTCGTGGGAGGACGCCGGGCGGATCGTCGCCTTCCGCGACAGAGAGGGTCACATCGAACGCTGGGGTGAGCTGGTCAGCGCGCGGATTCTGTCTCGGCAGCAGCTGCGGACGATTCGTCCGTTTCTTCTCCCCGATCCAGTCGTTGCGGGGCGCCGCAGCCTCTGGGGACGCCTGCGATTGCGGGTTGCCTGGTCCCCTGTCGATCACCTCGCGCCCACCGGGGCACTCCAGAGTAGTTGGCATCGGGGAGACATGCAGGCGGGCATGGCGGCGGTCACGACTCGCCAGCGACTGGGCTCGGTGACCTGGAACTCGAGTCCGTGGTTCGTGGTCGATGAGCACGGAAGGGAGGGGGTGCTGGTTACGACGTCGCCCCGCCCGCGGCTGCACTTGCCCAAGCTGTTTGCCTCGGTCGATCGGCCCCGGTGGGGACTGCTGCTGGGAACCTTCTCCGCGGGATTCGGGCAGGGGGCGACGTTTTCTGCGTCGAGCCGTCGCTCGCTGCAGGGCTTCTACGGCGACGACTCGCTGGTGGGCGTCGGTCGGTGGGTGGGGGAATGCCGGGAGTCGGGAGGGGATCTATCCTCTGGTCTGCGGGCAGCGCCTTGCACCGGCGTTCGGCGTCAGGCCCGGGTGCTCGCCGATTTCGGCTGGCAAGATCGGCAACGGGGCTTTGCCGTGCGCCTCGGACCAACCGCGGCGGAGTCGCGCTATCGCGGCACACGACTCTTTCTCTGGGCCTCCACGCAGTCGCGGTCCGTGTACCAGTACGACATCTATCACACCCAGCTCTGCACGGATCCTCGCCGTGATGACACGGAATGGTGTCAACCTCCGTTCGTCTATCGCGGACCGATCCAGGTGGGGAGGACCACCACCCGGTACCGTCAGTACCAGCTGCCAGCTCTCTTCACGGAGCGGCTGGTCGGGGGTCACGTGTCCTACCAGTTCACGTCTCGGGGACGCACGGGGATGACGGCATATGCCGCGGACTGGCTGCCTCGACCCGCTGGGGCCCAGTTCGACCTACGCCCGACGGCACGCTTCCCTGCCGGTGGGGTCTTCGGTGCCGTTGGAGTCGATGCCGAGTGGGGTGCAAAGTGGTTGGATCTGGCGCTCGAAGCCACCCAGGTGGTCACCGACACCAATCGGAACCCGGGGTTGGGGGCGGTGACCCGCGCGACGGCGGCCTGGTCCGGAGGGCAAGTGGAGTGGTCACAGCGCTACTACGCGACGAACTTCGAGAATCCCTATGCGGGGTCGCCTGCCGCTGCTGACGAGTACGAAGGTCTTCGCGCGCGGGACGAGCTCGGAACGCGCCTCGAATACACCGGCGCGACCGCTGGCCGCCGTCTCACGACTCAGGCGCTGGTCGATCTGTGGCTTCGCCCGTCAACGGGCCGGTTGCAGCTGCTCGCGTCCTGGCGCGGTGACCTGCAGCTGACGCGGGCGCTGCGATCTGGCGTGCGGTTGCAGCTACGGAATCGCGGTCTGGCGGGTCGGGGGCGAACAGCGTGCGCGGAGCCTAACGCCGAGTCGTCGCCCACGTGCGAGGGAGAAGCCGTCTCGGTGGGGATTCGCGCGCGGCTCGAGCCGCAGTGGTGGTGCACTCTCACCGCGGAGCACCGCTACTCGTGGTACGAGTTGACCGGCTCGCAGTCGCGGTGGGCCGCCGACCAGTCGGCGCGGCTTCTGGTCGCGCTGACCCCGCATCCAGCGCTAGAGATGCGGGTTCGTGCTCGGTGGAGCGACGAGGACACGACGCGCCCAGACCGTGGGGCAACGGCAGTTGGTGTGGCGGGGGAGCTCGTCGCGAGGTTGCCGACGGAGACCCGCGTTGCCCTCCGCTACGATCTGGTTCGGTACGTCGACGCCCGGCCCAGCACTCGCCTCCGGTCGCCGAACCCCGAGCACTGGGGCCGGCTCGACTTGGTGCAGCGGTTCTGACTGCGCAGCGGGCTTCAGAGACGAGGCCGCAGGCCTCCGCTCGGCGTCGGCTACTGGTCTCCGCGGCCCTTCTTCTTCCGGTACCGGACCGTGATCGGCACCGAATCAAAGCCGAAGGATTTGCGGATCTGGTTCTGCACGAAGCGGCGGTAGCTGGCCTGGATGTTGGCCGGAGCGTTGCTCACGGCCACGAACACTGGGGGTGCCGTCTCGGCCTGGGTGATGAAGTATAGGCGCGGTGCCTTGCCGCCGGAGGTCGGCGGAGAGTGGCGCGCGAGGACCTGCTCGAAGAACCGATTCAGTTCGGCGGTGCCCACCCGATGCCGGAACTGCTCGGCGGCGTTCCAGACGGTGGTCATCAGTTTGTCGACGCCCTTCCCCGTCTTGGCGCTGACTGACACCACAGGCGCCCATTGGGCGAAGTGCAGGGCAACGCGCGCATTCTCGATGGCTCGCTGGCGCGCTTCGGCATCGAGGAGGTCCATCTTGTTCAGCGCGACGACAATGGCTCGCTGCCGGTCCGCACAGAGCCCGAGCAGTCGTGCGTCCTGCTCGCGAATGCCCTCCGTGGCGTCGGTCATCAGGACCACCACCTGCGCTCTGCCGATCGCCTTGAGCGAGCGCATGACGCTGATCCCTTCGATGCCGCGGTCGACCTTCGAGCGGCGCCGGATACCCGCGGTATCGACGATCAGGTACTCTCGCCCTTCTCGCACGATCCGCGAGTCGATCGGATCCCGGGTCGTGCCTGGACGGTGGTCGACGAGCGCCCGCTCTGTGCCCGCCAGGTGGTTGAAGAGCGAGGACTTGCCCGCGTTGGGGCGACCGATCAGCGCGACCCGCGGCGCGTCGTCCTCCGGCGGGGTCGGGGCGTCGTCCGGGGCGGGGAGCTCGGCGACGAGCTCGGCTTCCACGGTGCCCAGCCCGCGACCGTGGAGGGCGCTGACGAAGTGCATCGACTCTACACCCAGAGCGTAGTGTTCGCTGGCGTCGAGGGCTCGCTGGGGGTTGTCCACCTTGTTGGCGACGTAGATGACCGGCTTGGCGCTGCGTCGCAGCAACGCCACCGCCTCGCGATCGGCAGAGGTGGGGGGAAGGCTTCCGTCCAGGACGCAGATCACCAGGTCGGCCTCGGAGATCGCGACGTTGACCTGGCGCGCGATGCCCTGGCGCATCGGGTCGTCGCTGTCGGGGTCGAACCCGCCGGTGTCGACCAGGGTCACGTCGCGCCCGTGCAGGTGGGTGTCGGCGTAGTGCCGGTCACGGGTCACGCCTGGTTGGTCGTCCACGATCGCGGCGCGGCGGCCCGCGAAGCGGTTGAAGAGCGTGCTCTTGCCGACGTTGGGTCGGCCCACGATGGCGACGATGGGGAGCACGGCTACCTCGTTCTCTGCGGTTCCATGCCTGGCTCGTACCCGAGCTCGGCCAGCTGTCGGGGCATGTTCTTCCAGCGGGGGGTGACACGCACGAAGAGCTCGAGGAACACCCTCTTTTGCAGCAGTTCCTCGATGCGCTGGCGAGCGGCTTGACCAATGTCCCGAATCTGATGGCCTGCTGCCCCCACGATGATCTTGCGCTGTCCCGGCTTCTCGACGTGCACTGTCGCCTTGATGACGACGGTTTCGCCCCGGTCGCTCATCTCCTCGATTGAAACGGCGACGGCATGGGGGACCTCTCGTCCCGTCTGCAGCATCACCTGCTCCCGAATGTACTCTCGGGCGAAGAAATGCTGCGGGCGGTTCGTGAGGGTGTCGGAATCGTATCCGGCGGGGCCCTCTGGCAGTTGCTCGGCCACGGTGCGTAGCACGCGCTCGACGTCCCGAGTCTGACGCATGCATGTGGGGATCACGGCCGCGAAGTCGTGGAGTTCCGCGAACGCGGTGATCGTGGGTAGGAGCAGCTGCTTGTTCTTCAGCTTGTCGACCTTGTTGATGACCAGGATGGTCGGAAGCCCAGCCGGGATCAGGTCCAGCGCCTCGCGATCTGCGGGAGGGATACCCGGGCCACCAGACTTGCGGGCGGCGGCAGGGAGGGCCGCTTCGGACTTGCTGACCTCGTGCGTGTCCGTCATCAGAATGACGACGTCGGCAGCTCGTGCTGCGTCCAGGGCGGCCGCGTTCATCCGCCGACCCAGTTCGTGCCGTGGACGATGCAGTCCCGGCGTGTCGATGAACGCGATCTGGGCGTCGGTCAGGTGCACCACGCCGAGCAGGGCGTCTCGCGTCGTTTGCGGCAACGGCGAAGTGATGGCGAGTGGCTCTCCCAACGCGGCGTTGAGGAAAGTCGACTTGCCGACGTTGGTGCGGCCGACCAGAGCCACGTTGCCGAATCGCATGGGACCGCGAAGGATAGGGCAGCTTTCCTCTGAAGCCAGGAGAATTTGCGATATGGTGCCGGGCCTTCGGCGTCCCATGGCCCATCGTGCTGACCAGAACGAGTCCCCCGCGGTTGGTGCGTCCGGCATCAGCGGCGGCAGAGCCCCGGGCGGATGGGCGCCCATCGTCGCTCTGATGGCTCCGGCGCTAGCGTTCGCGATTGTCGCGGTGAGTCTCTTTGGGGTGCTTGGAGGCGCGGGACTGTGGGACCCCCACGAGCTCCGCGTGGCGGAACTAGGGCGGCGAATTGCCGTCAACGCCTACTCGGCCCACTGGCTCGTACTCGAGCATGCGGACAACTCGATGGTGGACCTCGGCGACCTGCGCAGCGGCGAACTCCCGTTCACCTCAGTGGCGCTGGGGTTCTACGCGCTGGGGTTGGGGGAGTGGGCGGGGCGCCTGCCTCTTGCGATCTGGGGGCTGGCCGGCGTGCTCGCCACGTGGGTAGTCGTCGCTCGCTTCGTGGATCGCGTGGCGGCAGCCTTCGCCATCGTGATCCTGGCGACGATGCCGCTGTACTACGTGCAGGCCCGGACGATGCTCGGCGATGGGGTCACGATGGCAGCCGTGGCGATCGCCGGTGCGGGGCTGGCGATTGCGGTGTTCGACGGGGTGGGGCGAGGTCCTGGCTGGCGGCTGCGAGGGATCGGACTGCTGGTGGGGTTGCTGGGGCTGGGCGCGGGCTACCTCTGTCGAGGGCCGGTGTATGGGGTCGCAGTTCCGGCCGGGGGTGTTGGGCTGGCCTGGCTACTCTGGCACGGCACCCGCCGTGGCGGTCTGGACCGCTTGGCCCATGCGGTCGGTGCGACCTCCCTCCTGCTCGCGGTGATCGGTGGCGTCGTGACAGCTGTCGCGTTGCGAGAGGCGTTCTCGGATCCGAGTCGGTTTCGTCTGCTCGTTGGTGTGCCACTAGTGGAGCGCGGAGAGTTACCCACGTTCGATACTGCGATTCGCGAGTTGGGGCACGGTCTGTTTCCATACAGTGGGCTCATCCCCTTTGCGATCGGGCGCTTTCGCCGCGGTCCCGAGACGGGCAATGCCGCTGAGGGAAGACAAGCGGCGCTCTGGCTGGTGCTGGTCGCGGTGGCGGCGGTCGCGCTCGTCGCGTCCGGCTTGCTGACGACCTGGACGGTGGCGGTGCCATTCGTCGGTGTGTTTGCTTTCGCGGGCATTGTGGCCCTGGCGCTGCGTGACCTGGACCGCGGTGCTCCGGTCTCCGCTGGTCTCGCGCTCGGCACCGTCGCCTTCACCGTGCTCATCGCTTGGGATCTGAGGAATTTTCCCGCGCGGAGCTTCGCGCCGTTCGGGATCGCGGACGTCCCGTTTCCGGACGTGTTGACCCCGACGCTGAGTCGGATCGCGAAGGCTACTGCCGTTGCGCTCGGAGGTATCGTGTTCCTTGCGCTGAGCGAGCAGGACGGGGGGGACGCCCCCCGGTTTCGCTGGGACGACTACGTCCGCTGGCCGCGCGTCATCTGGCTCGCCCAGAAGGGGAATCTGTTCTTCGCCGCGCTGGTGGTGGAGGCCGCGCTCACAGCAGGGGCCCTGCTGACCTGGCTCAGTCAGCAGTTCTTCCACTGGCGCCAGCTTGCCGGGATGTCGTCGAACGCACGCCTCGCCGCCTTGAGCGCTTGGGTGGTGTTTCCGGTGGTGCTCGTGCTGGTTCCAGTACTTGGATTGGTGGTTCGCGATGGGGTGCGCGAGCTGTTTGACCGCATCGGGAATCGTCGCGCGGGGGCGACCTTGGGTGCCTTCGTTGCGGCGGGGCTGGTGCTCAGTCTCGGCTACTATCCAGCCTTGGCGCGCCAGCTGTCGCCGCGCAGCGTCTTCCTCACCTTCCGGGAGCGGGCGCAGCCGAACGAGCCCCTTGGCCTGCTCGGGGTGGGGGAGCGGAGCGCCGGCTACTATGCGAGCGGGCAGGTGACGGTCCACCAGGACCCGGTGGCGGCGTTCGATTGGATGCAGGGTGGCGCAACCCGACGCTGGTTGGTCACCCGCAGTGCGCTCTTGCCGGAGCTGAACAGTCTGCACCGGGCGACACATCCAGGGACGAACCTGCCAATCGTCGAGGCTGGTTCGAGCGAGATCCTCCTGGCGGTGAACGAGTTGCGCGACGACGAGGTCAACGCCAACCCGCTCGCGGACGTCGTGCTCGATCACCCCGCATCTCCAGCTCGACCCCTGGACGTCAATCTGGCGGGCAGACTCGAGGCGTCGGGCTGGGAGGTTGTCGAGCTGGATGGGACTGTCGTCGAGGAGGTGGTTCCCGGTCGATCCTACGTGTTTCGCATCTACTGGCGGGTTCTGCGCGAGATGTCGAGCGACTGGGAGACGTTCATTCACATCGACGGGCAGGGGCAGCGACACAATGGCGACCATGTCACCCTGGGGGGGCGCTATCCGCTGCGGTTCTGGTTGCCTGGAGACCTGATCAGAGACGCTCACGAATTTGCGCTGGAGCCCAACTTCGCGCCGGGGAGCTACGACGTGTACTTCGGGCTCTTCATCGGGAGTCGCCGCCTCGAGGTACAGCGGGGCAAGCACGATGACGACCGCATCTTCGGCGGAAAACTCCGCGTTCGCTGAGTCGGCGCCAGAGCCGGTAGATCGGCGCGTGACACCCCTCGGTTTCGGCGGTAAGGCCGTAGAGTGAAGGACATGGCGGACGACGATAGCGGAGTGGATTCCGCTCGGGAGCGACGGATCGCGGAGCGCGTTCCCGTCACTTGGTCCGTTGACTGTGAAACCGACGACACGTTTCTCTACGCGTCGATCACCAATATCTCCCAGTTGGGGATCTTCGTGGCGACTCACGAGCCGTTGGAGATCGGTACCCGACTCACTCTGCGGTTTGCTCCTCCTGGACACGAGTCATTCGTGCTGCAGGGCGTTGTGCAGTGGATCAACCCGGTTCGTGTGCTGGGGGAGAATCGAAACCCGGGCATGGGGATTCGGTTCGTCGACATCACGTCGGATGACCGCGAGCGACTGGTCGAGGCGATCCACACGATCGCATATGTGCAGGCTACCGAGTCGAATTGAGTGCATGCTCGGTTCAGTGGAACCGACCTGAGGCACCCGACCTAGAACACCGATCAGTTTGCCCGACGCGGAAGACACCCGTCTCCGGACGCCTAAATGAGGGAGCGCGATTGCCGAGCACTTCGACAATCGCGCTGACTCATTGGACTTTGGGGAGGGGGCCCCCTTGGCTCATCCAGGGCGAGAGCCCCGCATTCCATTGCCCCGGTTCGGTGACACAACCGAGCCGGGGGATGGGTCGTTGATTTGGAACAACAAACACCCTGTTGGTTGTTCTAGGGCGAGAGCGCGCGTTCGACTTCGGTCACTTCGGGGGTGGCGGGGGGCTCCGTCTGGGCTTCGTCGTCGACTGTGGTGCCCGGCTTCGCGGGCTTGGCTGCAGCCTTGGGCTGGGAGGCTGCGGCGCGGGGGCGGGCGGCGACGGGTGCACCAGCCGAGAGTTGATCCAGCACATTCTGTGCGCGCTCCGAGTACCCGGGGGCATCGCGGAGCGCGGTCAGCTTCTGGGTTGCCTGCGCGGTGCGTCCCATGTCCCGGTAGCAAGCCGCTGCGAACCAGTCCGCCTCGTGCGCGACAGCGGTTCCCGGATACCGGGCTGCGACGTTCTCCAGCAGCACCACCGAGGTGTCGCAGCCATTCGCGTAGCGGGCGGAGCGAGCGGCCATCAGCTCTGCTTGTGCCGCGTCCTCGCCGCCAGCGTTGGCGATGGCCTCGAAGGCGGTGCGTGACTGTAGGTAGCGGCCGGCCCGGAAGTCTCCCATCGCAGCCTGGAAGGGATCCAGCTCGGCGCCCCTCTTCTCGCCCTCGCTCGCTTCGGTCGCGAGCTCCTCCCGGTCCGAGTTGGCCTCGCGCTTCGGTGTCGCGCGCAGCGCCCCGTGGGCCTGACCGATCCCGGGCGGTCCGTCGCTTGCCGGTGCTGGTTCTGCCAAGGGGGGCGACAGGGCCTCGTCGTCCGCTTCGGGGACGCCGCGCTCGGTGACGCGCATCGAGTCTCTGCTTCCGGGGCGCGGCTGGAGGAGCATGAAGCTCATTCCGAGCGTCAGGACGAGCACGGCCGCCATGGCGAGTTGCGGCCGCATCGCGTAGCCAGCGAGAACCGAGGTGGCGCGGCCGATGCGTTGGCGGAAGGTGAGCTCGGCTCGCGCGGCGCGTTCGGCCTCGAGGATTCGCTCGCGGAGTCCCGGGGGCGACTCGATCGCGGGGAGGACACCTATCTCGCGTGTGGCTCGCAACCCATTGCCGATCGGGCCGCAGCGAGCACAGTGGTGCATGTGACGTTGTGCCGCGGCCGCAGTGAGCTCGTCCAGCTCATCGTAGAGCAGGTCGAGCACCACTCGGTCGAACTTCTCGCAATCCACTGGTCGGCCTCTGTCCCTAGCGTAGCGCGCGCGCGAACTCCTCGAAGTCACTCAATGCGTCTTGGAGTCGGTCGAGCGCGTAGCGCATCCGGCTCTTCACGGTGTTCTCGCCCACTCCGGTGACGGCGGCGATCTCCTTGAACGGGAGATTGCCGATTTCGCGGAGCAGGAATACTTCGCGCTGCTCGTCGGGCAGCGCTTCGACCGCCTTGACGATGCAGGACGCGACCTCCGCCCCCGTCGTGGCGCGCTCGGCGCTGGTGGATGGGTGCGAATTGGGAATCGATTCGCCGAGCGGTCGAGCGTCGGGCGCGCCTCGAGGAGGTTGGTCTAGCGAAGCGTGTCGCCGGTGGCTCAGCTTCCTGAGCTGATCGATGCAGAGGTTGCGGGCGATCGTGTAGAGCCACGTCGAAAATCGAGCCTCGTGCTTGAACTCGTTGGCCTTCTGCACGACGCGGAGAAAGACGTCCTGGGTGACATCTTCCGCGAGGCTCGGGTGGCGCAGCTGCCGCATGACAAAATTGTAGATGGGAGTCTCGTAGCGATGGACCAGCGCGGCGAACGCGTGCCGGTCGCCGCGCTGGTAGCGCACCATCAGCATCTCGTCCGTTGCGTCTCCCTGCACCACTGCCATGCCGATCATCGCGCCGGGCTCCGGTGCAGAAATTGTCGCGGGCAGCCCCACGGGCCCACCCAAGGCCCGGGCCGCCCGAGTGTCGGACTTCCCAAGGCATTCTCCACTGTCGGACGTCCCTACGGGGAATTCGATCTACCCGGACACGGTATCCGTCTGCCTCGTAGCCGGCAAGGTGGCCGGCTCATTAAGAATGGATGCCGGTCTCTTGAACCTCCGACTGCAAGAAACCGGGTGGCCGGTTTCTGGTGGGCGGCCGTTCGGGCGAGTGCGTGGGCGGCTGCTAGGTCGTTCCGCCGGCCGTTTGCTGGTAATCCATGTTCTTAGGCAGACTTGGAATGCCGTGGATGTCGATTGAAGGGGGTGGCCTGGCGCCGAGGTCTGCTACGCTCCCGAACGTAGACAAGCCGTCGCGGCCGGGGGATCTCCTGCTGGGTCGCGCGTCAAACGAGGGAGAGCGATGCGTCTTTGGATTGCTTTGCTGGTGGCGGTACTGATCGCGTTCGGGGCTGGGCCCGCGGCGGCGCAGCCGGCGGCCGAGACAACGGAGCCGGCCACCGAAGGCCAGCAGCCGGAAGGGGCACCCGACGCGGGCGGCGAGGCTGCCGGTGCGGAGGAGGCTGGTACGCCGGAAGGCAAGACCGGGGGCGAGCCGTCCGCGGCAGCGCCCGCGGAAGCTGCTTCGACAGCTCTGGACGGATCCACCTACGTGGTCCGTATGCGAGACTTGGCCCAGCGGATCGACGAGCTGAAGGAGCAGATTCGTCGGAGCCACACCCGGTTGAGTCTTCTCTCGGACACCATTCTCTCGGGGGGAGTGGGGGGAGCTCGAGCGCAGATCACTTTCATCAACGACCTGAGTTCGGCATTCCGGCTGACGAAGGCGCTGTTCGTGCTGGATGGCGCGGTTCAGTACAACAAGGAAGACGACACCGGCGCCCTGGCGAGCCAGAAGTCCATTCCGATCTTCAGCGGTTCTGTGCCGCCGGGCGACCACACGTTGCAGGTGCTGCTGAAGCTGCAGGGCCATGGCTATGGGGTGTTCTCCTACCTTCGCGGCTACAAGTTCGAGGTGAAGTCCGCGAATTCCTTCACGGTAACGGAGGGCAAGACCATCGAGCTGAAGGTCATCGCGTGGGAGAAAGGTGGGGTCACCACGCCCCTCGAGGATCGTCCTGCCGTGCGTTACAAAGAACTGCTCACCAGCACGCCCACTCCGGGTGGTGACTCCAAGGCGAGCGGCCCCAAGCCCAAAGGCGGTGCTGGGGGGACTCTCTCGGTCGAGACGCCTGGGGGCAAGTGATGGCACGAGGCTATGCTTGGGCGTTCGCCGTCGTGGTCGCGGTGACGGCCGGCGCGAGTCCGGCAATGGCGCTCAAGGCCAGCACCGCTCGGGGGCGCGCTGAGCTGGCCGTCCGCGAGGTGGAGGGCCAGGTCAGCTCGGTGCGGGGGCGTGTCGCGCGGGCGCAGCGCAAGTCGATCGCGGCCGAGCGACGCATTGCCGAGGGCGACATGCTGCTGCGTAACAAGGACTACGAGCGCGCCATCGTTACCTTCGCGCAGGTGACCGAGCTGCACCGTCAGGGGCAGGCCCCTCGGTTTGCGGACGCCGACGCCAGGTTTCTGCTGGGGGAGAGCTACTTCGCGGATGGGCAGCTTCTCTCGGCTCGGCGTGAGTACCGAACCCTACTCGACAAAGCAGACGACTCGGCATACGCCCCTTTTGCCGGACGGGCGGTGAGCCGCCTGGTCGATGTCGCGCTGCGGACTGATGACTTTGACGGTATCGACGACGTGGCGGCGTACGTTTCGAAGCTGCCTGCCTCGGATCAGACCGGATCGGCGCAGTACGCCAGGGGAAAGGTTCGCTTCGCCCAGCGTGCTTTCGACGATGCCCGCGCAGCGCTCAGGCAGGTTCCTGCCGGTTCTGAGTTCGAGCATCAAGCACAGTATCTGTTGGGGGTGGTGCTGACGAAGGAGGCGCTCGCCAGCGCTGCTGCTGAGCCGGCCCCAAACATGGACGTGGCGGGCGGTCCTGCCACGGAGGGAGACTCACCCCCACCTTCGCCGCGCGCGCGGTTTGCTCCCGCCATCGACCAGTTTCGAAAGGTGACGAGACTGCCAGCGGCGACCTCTGCTCAGCGCCACGTCGTCGATCTGGCATGGATGGCAATCGGGCGACTCTTCTACGAGTCGGACAACTATCTGGATGCCGCCGACGCCTACAATCATGTCGATCGCAAGTCCCCCGAATTCTCCACCATGCTGTACGAGATCGCCTGGGTGCATGTACGTATGGGGGACCACCAGCGCGCGCAGCGCGCTCTCGAGGTGTTGGCGGTGACCGATCCGGACAGCCTCGAGCTTGCGGACGGTTCGCTGCTCCGCGCGGATCTGATGCTCCGCTCTGGTCAGTTCGAGAACGCGCTGAAGATCTACGAGAGCGTGCGCCAGCGTTTCGATCCGATCCAGACGCGGGTAAGCGACTTCCTCGAGACGACTACTGATCCCGCGGTCTACTACGATCAACTGCTCGATGAAGGGCTCGGTGGGCAGGCGCTGCCACCCATGGTCTTGACCTGGGCGCGTCAGGAAGCAGAGGACGCCCACGTCTTCTCGATGATCGACGATGTCGGCCGCTCGCGTCAGCTCGTCAAGGACTCCCGATTGCTGGCCTCCCGCCTCAACGCGCTACTGGCCTCCACAACGAGAGTGAAGGCTTTTCCCGAGTTGCAGACCGCGCTCCAAGAGGTGCTCGGACTGCTGAATCAGCTCAGCCTGGCGCGGCGAGACCTTGCGCTCGGGCTGGACGACGTGGCCGGTCGCGCTCCGTCGCAGGAGCTGGCCTCCGTCCGGGCGAATCGGCGAAAGATGATGAAGCGCATCGGGTACATGCCGGTGTCGCTAGCGGATTTCGAACGTCGCGAAGAGAGCGGTCGTCGGCAGTGGAACGAGATGTCGCAACAGCTGCAGCGGCTCACCTTGCAGGCGGACAAGTTACAGGCGCTGGTCAACGGTTTGAAGCGGGTGCTGGAGGACGCTGAGCAATACGGAGTCGTCCAGGATCCGGCGAGCCGGGAACGATTCCAGGCGGAGATCGAAGCCAACGAACGCGACCTCCAGACCTATCGTCAGCGCATCGACGAGTACCAGCAGGCGGTCGAGATGGGGCGGGTTCAGATCGGCTTCGGGGACCAGCGCTTCCTCGACGATGAGAAGTACCGCGCGGCATTCGCCCAGCTGCTGGCCCGCGAAGTCACGCTGGTCGCCGGAGGTGCGGACGGCGCCAAGGCACAGGAATACGCGCGCGGCATTCAGCCGATTCTGGAACGACTTTCTCGCGCTGAGGCGGCGCTGACGCCTGCCCGGGACCAGTTGAACGCCCAGACCTTGCAGCGGGCCGAGGAACTCCGCGGGAAGGTGGCGAGCGAGGTGGCGAACCTGGAAAGCTACGCATCACGGCTGGACGAGCTCGATCAAGAAGCGAGGCTTCTGGTTGGTGAGGTCGCGATGCGGAACTTTGGTGCAGTGCGCGATCGGCTGAAGAGCATCGTTCTGCGGGCTGACATTGGCATCGTCCAGGAGGCGTGGGAGGTGCGCGAAGAGCAACGGATGCGGGTGCGCAATCTCCAACGGGAGCGCGCTCACGAGGATCGCAAGCTCAACGACGAGCTCCGCGAAGTGCTCGACGACGCGGGGGAGTCGCCGTGAGTCGCATCAGGCTTCGCACGAAGGAACGTCGCGGGGTGCGGCTGGGCTTGCCCATCCTGCTGGTGACCCTAGTCGGTATGCCGGGTGCCGCTCGGTCGCAACCGACCAGCGAGCAAGGCGGTGCGCAGGAGGAGCCGCGGCGGGCCCCCAGCGAGCCGGCGGCCTCGAGCTCCGCTCCAGCTTCTGGCCGGGTGGGGAGCACCGGGCTCCGCAAGGCAGTGCCGCCGCCGCCGCCGCATCCCCAGCAGGTGCGAGCGTTGCAGCTGCTGCAGCAGGAAGCGACCGAGTATCAGCAGGGGGCCACGGACTTCCGGGATACGCTGAACCTCATTGTCCGACATCACTACGAGAACAAGCGGCGGAGGATTCTGTCGGCGCTGGACGGCGAAATCGATGTCGAGAAGGAGTCGCTGGCCTCGGCGCGCGACGAAGCGATCGAGCGACTGGAGAAGTTCATTGCGCTCTACAGCGGTGCCAACGCGCACCCGTCGGCAACGCCGGACGCGATGTTCCGTCTGGCGGCGCTCTACGAGGAACGTGCCCGTTCGGACTTCGACGCGGAGTTGGCTCCCGGCCTCGAGCCGGCGGTGGATCTGTACCGACGCATCATCGCGGAGTTTCCTCGGTACGAGGAGGTGGCGGCGGTCCACTACTACCTGGGCCATGCCTACACGGACTCCGGTCGGATCGAGGAAGGACAGCAGGCCTGGCGAGCTCTCGTTTGCCACAACCGCTATCAGGTTCGACGCGATCCGGAAGACGCGGGCAAGATCGAGCTGCAACCCCTCGAGCAGGACCACGACCAGGCGTTCTGGAACGAGTGGTACAACACCAATCCTTTGCCGATGGACGAGAACGCGATCGGGGGGAAGCGCGTGCTCAACGTCGAGGAGGCCCCCCAGACCGAAGAGCTCATGTATCGCGATCCCTACGCGGGGTGCGAGCGACTCCCTCAGCCTTTGGAGCCGGGCGTGGAGCCGCGGTACGTCGCCGAGATTTGGTGGCAGCTGGGCAACTACCATTTCGACCAGATCGATCCGGCGGGTGGACCCTTCAATCTGAATCGCGCCGTCAGCGCGTACGACCAGGCGCTCCAGTACGAGAAGCCACCGCTCTTCGGGGTGGCGATGTACAAGCAGGCGTGGACGTACTTCAAGCAGCAACGCTATCGCCGCGCCACGGAGGAGTTCGTCCGCTTGCTGCACTACGCCGACGAGCAGGAAGAACGAACCGGGGATCCCGGGGCTGATTTCCGCTCGGAGGCCTACACGTACATCGCGGGGTCGTTGACCTATGTGGACTTGGTGGGACCACCCGCCAGTCACCCCTACATCCCCCGCAACGACGTGTTGGACATGGAGACCGACCCTCTCGTTGCCGAGCAGAAGATGGCGGTGGCCATCGAGCGGGTCCAGGATTCCGAGATCATCCCCCAGGACAAGAAGTGGACGGTCGAGATCTACAAGTCGCTGGCACAGGAGTTCATCGAGATTACTCAGAACCAGAACGCCATCGCGACGCTGGAGTTGACGCTGGGCAAGTTCCCTCTCGATCGAGACGCGCCGGTCATGCAGAACAAGGTGGCCGAGCTCTACGAGCAGCAGTCGCGACTGGCTCCTGAGGGCTCCGCAGCTCGGGAGGAGTACGCGGGCAAGGCGCTGAGCGCGCGCACCAAGCTGAAGGACTACGTGGGGATCACGGAGTGGACGCAGGCTAACAAGGATGATCCGGAGGCGCTGCGTCAGGCCGAGCAGCTTGCCAATCTGGGATTGAAGCGAGCCGCCGCTGATCACACCAACTACGCCAAGGCGTACTACAACAGGGCGCTCGAGCTGAACGACGCCGATGAACAGCGGGGCTTGATCGAGAAAGCGATCGCCGAGTACCGGCTCGCGGCCGAGGCGTGGGAAGCGTACTACCTGCAGGATCCGCGAGCCCTGGATGCCTACGAGAGCAGGTTCTGGCTAGCAGATGCCCACTTCTGGGTGGTCGTCTTGCAGGTCGCCTTGAATCGCTCCCCGAAGGCGGACGAAGTGCGAGCGGCGAGGCAGAGTGCGACGGAGGTCCGCGACTCGAACGAGGACGACAAGTACCTGCAGCCTGCGGCGTACTACATTGTCACCATTGCGGATAAGGTGCTCGAGGACCAGTACCGTCTCTTCGAGGAGAGCGAGGGGAGTCGCGGTATCCAGCGTGTCGAGGAGGTCGAACTCGCCGGGGAGGGCGACAACGTCAAGGTGATCAAGAAGCAGGTGCCGGCCGAGGTCCTGGCGACGGTGCAGGCGCGCGATGACTACAACGCGCGGATCGCGATCGACCAAGATCCCGAGAAGAACGGCCTTCTGTACGCATACCAGAATGCAGACCTCTTCTTCCTGTACGGCAACTTCGACGAGGCGCGGAAGCGCTACCTGCCGCTGTACGACGCGTACTGCGGCAAGAACGAATGGGGATACAAGGCCTGGGAAAAGCTCATCAGTATGAGCAATTTCGAGGGCGACACGAAAGAAAGCCGGCGCCTTGCCGAGGCCAAGAGCTGCGCGGTCGATGAGGAACAACGGGCCCAGGAAGAGAACATCAAGAAGCCCGTTGCGGAGATTGCCGCGTACATGGACGCCGGAGAGTTGTTCGACGCGGCAATGAAGATGGATCCAGGGCCCGACCGCGACAAGACGTGGCGCCAGGCGGCGGCTGCCTACAAGGTGGCGCTCGAGAAGGCGCCCGGCAACGACAGCGCGCCCGAAGCCGCGATGAACGGCGCTTATGCGTACAAGCAGGTGGGCGAATACGACAAGGCCATCGAGATGTACGAGCTGTTCATTCGCGAGTACGGCAGCGAGGACAAGCTCGTCAAGCTCCGTGACGGTGACCCCAAGGCGGAACCTCCTGTGGCTCCGGATCGAGCCAAGTACGAGGAACGCGTCAAGTATCTCAAGCAGTCATACGACGCGCTGGCGAGCGCCTACGTGCTCTTCTTCAACTACCCGCGCGCGGCGGAGACGTTCGAGAAGATCGCTTCCATCGAACACTTCGATCAGGCAAAGCGTCGGGAGTCCGCGCAGCAGGCGCTCGCGCTGTACTCGAGCCTCGGCGACAACGGCGGAATGAAGCGAGCGCGGGAGCGCTTCAGTGCGCTTGGGGCTTCCCCAGAGGAGGTTGCCAAGGCGGACTACATCGTGGCTGAGGCCGAACTCAAGAAGTGGGACCAGTTCAGTCCCAACACGGGGGCCAACGGTCGCGCGCGGATCCGTGCGCTACAAGCGATGGACGGCTACTACAACCAGAATCGCAGCCGCGCCGCAGCACGACAGTACGTGGTTCACGCCGCCTACTGGTCCAGCAAGATGCGCAGTGCCGCCAACGCTGGCGACACGAATCGCTGGTGGGAGCGCACGATTCAGGCGTTCGACGCCTACAAGGCCAGCGCTCCGCGCAAGGACGGTCGCAGTTCGGCGCTGGGCACTACGGAGGCCGGCTTCGCCGCCGAGGCGGAGTACACCATGATCCACGAGGAGCTCGTCAAGAAGTACGACTACGAGAGTGGCTTCCACCGCTACAAGGGGACCGCCGTGAAGGTGATCGGCGAGTACCGCAAGCAGGCGCTGGTCGCGAAGCAGTTCAAGGATCGCCTCCAGCGAGTGGTCGATTCCTACCTGTCGCCGAAGTGGACTACCGTCGCCATTGCGCGCCAGGGGTCCATCTACGATTCGTTGCGGACGGGCCTCTACAACACTCGCCCTCCGGATCTACAGCTGTTTGACGCCAAGACTGAGCGGTTGCTGACGCGCGCCGAAGAGAGCGGCAACCTCGAACTGCAGGAGAAGGCGGACGCCGTGCGCGTGAAGGTGCAGCAGGCCTGGCGCGACACCCGCGAGAAGGAGCTGAACTCGGCCGATGAGATCATGGTGACTCTCTACGGACAGTCTGTGGTGCTGGCACGTCGCTACAACGTTTCGGACCCGCAGGTTACCAACGCCATCCGTCGCCTCGCGTTCTTCACTGACGTGATTGGGGAGGCGAAGCTGCAGAGCTATGCGGCGAAGGTCAAAGATCTGAACTACACGCCGGGCATGTTCCTCAAGCAGCGTCCCGGAATGACCGATGCGCCCAAGCCGGACGGAATGCCGGCGCCACTTCCCGTCGCGGTGCAGCCATGACCCATCTGTCGTGTCACCCATTCTCGGTTCGTCGCGGTGCCTGTCTCGTTCTGTTGTTGGCGGGTTGGGGAGTGCTGGGGTGCGCGAAACAAGGCAATGGGGTGCCGGCTCAGACACCTGGCGCTGAGGGCCCGGGGGGAGCCGTGGCTGCAGGGGCCCCGGTGGTGGGGCCCGATGGTCAGCAGTACGCGATGAGTGACGCGCCTTCGAGCGGCGAGGCAGCCAACCGACCGCAGATGAACGCGAAGGCTCGCGAGGCCTACGTGGCGGGGATGCAGGCCTTCCGTGATGGCGATCTGGCGGCGGCGAGAGCGCAGTTGCTCGCCTCCACCCAAGCGGATCCGAAGGCGTACCAGGCGTTTTACTCGCTGGGGACCCTGCGGGAACGGCTGGGGGAGAAGGCTGGCGCGCAGTCGATGTATCGTGAAGCCCTGAAGATCGTGCCGGACTACGAGCCGGCGATTGTGGCCTTGGCCATGGCGCTGGCCCGCTCAGAGCGCGCGGGTGAGGCCGAGTCGGTCTTGAAGGGATACCAGGCGAAGATGCCCAGGAGCGCGGCCGTCGTTGCGGCGCTGGCCGAGGTCAAGTCGTTGGCCGGGGACTCCTCCGAGGCGCAGCGCCTCGCGCAGGAGGCTCTCAAGAAGAACCCGGACTACCGCCCGGCGATGGTGACACTGGCACGCGACCACTATCGCAATCGCAGACTCGATCTCGCCATGTATGCGCTGAAGGGGATCCTGGACGGATACGGAGACGACAATCCCCCGCGCGATGAGGACAATGCCGAGGCGCGATTGATCCGCGGGCTGATCTTCAAGGAACAGGGCAACAAGCAGGGCGCGATCGACGAGTTCAAGAAGGCGATCGCTCTACGTCCAGACTTGGTCGAGGCGCGCGTGCAGCTCGCGGCCTACTACCTGGAGTCGGGAAACGCACAGGATGCCGCACCGCTGCTCGAGGTGGCCTTGCGATACGACCGAGACAACGTGATGGCCCACCTGAACCTGGGGGACTCGTACCGTCTGTTGGGACGCGCGACTGATGCCAAGCGCGAGCTGGAGTGGGTGCTGGACAAGGACCCGAACGTCGCGCAGGCGCACTACAACCTGGGGTTGCTCTACCTTTTCTCGGAAGGGCTCCCGGGTGTGAAGCGTGAGGCTGCGCCGGATCTCGCGATCGCTGCGTTCGAGGCCTACAAGAACAAGCGTCCGCGCAACCAGGCGGGCGCGCCGGACGACACGGACGAGCTCATCACACGCGCCAAGACGAAGAAGGCGCTCATCGAAGCGGAGCGAGCCGAAGCGGCACCCCCGCCACCCCCGCCACCCCCGCCGGATGCAGCGCCCGCGCCAGCTGACGGCGCGGGCGAAGAGTCGAGCACCGGCAGTCTGCCTCCGGCAGAGTAGCTGGCGCCTCGCCCAGACGCGGCGCACACTCAGACGACAGAACGCAACGACCACGCATGAGGATGACCATGAAGCAGATACTGGCAGTGACCGCCCTTTCGTTTGCGGCTGTCGCCATGCTCGGGTCCACCGCTGCCGCGCAGGGCAAGAAGCGAGTGATCACGATCAGCGAGGTGACCATTGTCGGGCGGGTTCAGAAGCCCATCGCGGCCGTCGATGTCAGTCGCATCCAGCCAAAGCTGACGCTGGCCGAGCTCAAGCAGCCCTTCCTCAACCGGATCGAGAAGGCGCTGTACCAAGAGCCTTTCTGAATGTGCGCTACGGCCACCAGGAAGATGCCGAGGCACTGGATTCGAGATCAGCGACCGCCGGGCTCGCGCCCCCAGTCTCTGTGTTCAGGAGTTCCTCGGGGAGATCTCCTTCGCGAGCGATTGACCCACGGGCATGTCGATCCCGGCCGCGGTGCGGTTCGACCCAACCGCACCGCGGAGTAGGCGTCGCGGCTCGTGGTGGGGGTGGCGCTCGGAATCGGATCCGCTCTGGTCTGCGTTGCCGTGGCACGAGGGCGGTACCGGCGACTGGCTGGCTACTATCGTCCCGTGCTGGAGGCGAGTGGGGACGACTGGCTGGCGCAGCTGGATCCGGGGTCTACGTTGGCCGGGGCGATCCGCAGCGTGGTCGAGGCTCCGACGGCGAACCATGGAGTTGCGGAACTCAATGAGCTGCTGGCGGAGATCCAGCACGAGCTGGATCGCGGTCGTGGGGTGGCTGTCGCGACTGCTCGTGTGGCATTATTTGGGGGCTGGCTTGCGGCTGCAGCTGAGCTCGTGGGGACAGTGGATCTTCGGGCCGGACTGGCGGCGGGGACGGCCGTCGTTGCGGGTGTCGTCGGGGCGCTCGTGTGCTCGCTATTTGGTCATTGGGCCGAGGGGGAGGCCAAGGAGCTCCGGCGACACTGGAATCGGGTTGCGCGCCGCCTCGAGCGACGATTCGACGAGCAACTGAATGGAGGGAACGACCATTCTGTGGATCGGGTGCCGGAGCGGCGATAAGGTGGAACATCGTGAGCGGGAACTTCCGGGGAGTTTGCGGTGTCCCACCACTACGCGGTGGAGTGGGTGGCGAGAAGCCGGCAGGACCATGAGGTATCGATGACGCAACAGCCTTATCAACAGCAAGCCGCCGGACGCCCTGGGCAGATGACCGCGATGATGCGCGCGGTCATGCCAACGGGGCCCAAGGTTCTTCGGATTGGTTTGGTGCAGAGCGGCCGCGTGATCGAGGAGCGCATCATCAAGCAGCGCGGCCACGTGACCGTGGGCCCGAGTGAGAAGGCGATGTTCGTGGTGGGTGCCGGCAGCCTCCCACCCACCTTTCGGCTCTTCGAGCTAGTGGCTGGCGAGTACTGTCTGAACTTCCTCGACGGCATGACGGGGCGCGTCGCGTTGCCGACCGGGATTTCCGATCTGGGTGTGCTCCGCGGACAGGCGCGTCGCACGCCCCAGGGCGCCTACCAGATCCGGCTGACCGAGGACTCTCGCGGAAAGGTCGTGATCGGCGAGCTGACCTTTCTGTTCCAGTTCGTCGCGCCGCCGCCCGTGCAGCCCAAGCCACAGCTTCCTGTGTCGGTCACCCGCGGAGCGACCGGAATCGACTGGCCCACGACGATGATCGCGGCGGTGTCGTTCCTCCTGCACTTCATGGGGCTGGGCGCCATCTACTCGGACTGGCTCGATCCGATCGTGGACGACGAGATTGCAGTCGAGAGTCTCATCGACAGCGTCAAGGCACTGCCGGTGCCTCCGCCAGTCGAGGAACCCGAGCCCACGGAGGTGGTGGACGCACCGACGGAGACCGGGGGAGACAAGGCGACGGACAAGCCTTCGGGCGCTACGCAGGGAACTGGCGGGGGACCCAAGGGACCGATGTCCGCCGCGCAGGTAGCGGCGATGTCGAACGAGCTGGAGCAGCTCGAGATGGAGACGCTGGGTGCGCTGTCCGGGGAGGGGCTGGCGACCGCGGGTGTGCTGAGCGGTGGGGAGGTCCCCACTGGCGCCCTCGACATGGCGGCAGCCAGCACGTCTGGCGTCGGCGTGGGAGGGCCCGGGGATCTGCGGCTCGGACCCGGGGGTAGCACCATCCGACCGGGCGCTACTGGACCGGGCTTGGCTGGGATCGGGAAGACTGGGCGCGGCACGGAGGCCACGAGCGGTACGGCTAAGACCGTGAAGGGGCCCCAGGGCAACGCGGCGGTCGGAGGCGCTGCGGTGGCGGGTGGTCAGGTGAGCAACGCCAGTCGAGTTGTGGCCGGAATGCGCGCCGGATTCCGTGCTTGCTACCAACGTGAGCTGCAGGCGAACCCCGATGCACAGGGTTCGATTCGGCTCACCATTCGCGTCGGGCCCGGCGGTGAGGTGCAGAGCGTCAGCGCCGCTTCGAGCGGAAATCTCGGTTCGGCCGTGGGGTGTGTGCAAGGACGCGCTTCGGCGGCTCAGTTCGCGCCTCCCGAGGGTGGCTCGGCGGTCATCTCGGTACCCGTGACGTTTGTGAAGCAGTAGAGCCTGCCGCCACGTCGAACCTGCTGAACGAATCCGTCGACCGCTGCATCGAACGCACTGGACCAGTAGCGAACGAACGAGCTCGATATGCTGCAAGTGCATAAAATGTCATCTCTTTTTGGAAGGCAGACGACATTGACACCGATCCAGGCCCCCCATATACTGCGTCGCGTCTGGTGGGAGGCATGACACTTATGGGGTCCAATATTGCCGGTTGGGGGGCCGGAGTGGTTCTGGTGCTGGTGGCATCGTTTGGTGTCGCTGCGGCCCAGCAGTCCGGGAGCCCACAGCCCGATAGCACCGTCGATCTCGTGGCCCAGCGGGACGTGCAACTGTCCCCGGCGGAGATGGAAGCAAAGCTGGGCGTGTTCATGCCCCAGATGGAGCAGGCGGCGACCACCGTCCGGCGCCAGCTGGAGCAAGCGCGGGCTGCGCGCGACGTGGTCAAGGTGCTCTGTCTCAATGACAAGCTCAACCAGATCGACGTGGCCATCCGCTCGGCCAATGATCGCGTCGCCAGTCTCCGGCTTGCCATGTCCCGTAACGACGTCGATCGTTCGCGACACGAGTTTCAGGTGGTGGCGGTTCTGTATGAGCGAGTTCAGGATCTTGCCGCTGAGGCCAACCAGTGCATTGGCGAAGAAACCGGCTTCGTCGGCGAGTCCAGCGTGGTCGTCGACATCGACCCCACGATCCCCGACGACCCTACCGAGCTGCCGCCGGATCCCGTGATCAGCGTTCCTCCGACCATCAGCAGTCCGATCCAGTAGTTCGACCCCTGCAGCCCGGAGCGCAGTATCCTCTCGGGTGTCCCGAGCCCCACCCGAGAGGGTGAATCGCCGACTTGCCCATGTACAAGCCTGTCTTTCTAGCCGCGGTGATGGTCGTTGGCACGAGTACGTTGCTGGCTGCCGCCCAAGAGCAGCCCTGGCTTCAAGATCGCCGGTATGGCGAAGGGATGGGAATCCGCGCGGGCGATCTGGAGCTGCATCCGGGGATCGCAGCGGAGGGCGGCTACGACTCGAACTACTTCCAGCGCGCCGGGGAGGAGGACGTCATCCGGACGGTGCGGCTACGGGTCACGCCGAGCTTCTCCGTGTCGACCCTGGGTCCCCAGCGCCGCGAGCTCGATGGGATGGGCGCTCAGCCGCCGAAGGTGAACTTTCGCGCGGCAGCTTCCGGTAGCTACAACGAGCTCATCGCGACTGAGAGCCAGTACCGGCAGCAGGCGTCGGACCAGCGCAACTTCTCCGGGCGGGTCGGCTTCAACCTCGACATCCTGCCGATGCGGCCCTGGGGTGGCGACTTGATGGCGGACTTCCAGCGGACCGTCGAGCCCTCGAACGGACCGGACACCGACTTCGCGTTCGATCGCGACACGGTCCGGTTCGGCGCCGGCATCATCTGGCGGCCGGGCGGGGGGCTGTTCGACTGGCGGCTCGGCTACGAGCTTCGCTACAACCATTTCGAGGATTCTGTCTACCAGGACCTCGACAACGTTCACCACTACCTGAAGACCAAGGGGCGCTGGCGGTTCTTGCCCCGAAGCGCTCTCGTGTACGATGCGGAGTTCGGGTTCATCAACTACCTCAGCGACGCCAACGTCACGCTGAATGATTCCCGTCCCGTGCGCACGAAGATCGGCTTCAACGGGCTCATCACCAACCACTTTGCCCTGCTGGCGATGGCGGGCTGGGGCGCGAGCTTCTACTCGAACACCGAGTCACCGACGCAGGACTTTGACAGCGTCATCGCCCACGGGCAATTCAAGTGGTTCATCCTGCCGCAGCCGCGCCTGCCCGAGGATGGCGCCACGGTGGGGCTGTCCTCGGTGGCGGTGGGCTACACACGCAACTTCACCGACAGCTACCTGACCGACTACTACCAGCGTGACCGGGCATACCTGAATTTCTCGTACTTCTTCGCGGGCACGTTCCTGGTTTCGGTCGAGGGAGGGTGGTCCCACATCACCTATCCTCAGAGCTACTTTGCCAGTGGAGCAGACCGCAAGGTGGCGTTCGGCGAGGAGCGGCTTGATGCCCAGCTGTTCGCGGAGTACCGCCTCAGCGACACCTTCGGCATCAACACCACGTTCCGCTACAACGCGAACCTCGAGAAGGCGGACGGCGACCCCCAGACCAGCCAGGACAACGAGATCCTCATTCTCGATCCTACGACCGGGGGTGCGCCGGGCAACGATGTCGACAACCTCGCGTTCACGCGCTTCCAGGCGTTCCTGGGCGTTCGCTGGTTCATGTGATTCGAGCGGTGGTTCTCGCGACGCTATTGCTCCGGCGGTGGCCACTCCAGTGGCTGCTGGCCGCCTTGCTCTTCTTCACCGTGCTCTGCGGTTGTGGCCCGAAGCCCGACAACACGCACGTCCAGCTGCCGCCGCCCGTGCAGAGCACCAGCGTGGGGCCGGGGGACATCTTCACCCTCGAGATCGTGGGTGAGAAGGAGCTACCCACCGAGTACCAGGTGGCGTCCGATGGCACCGTCGACCTGCCCTACATCCAGCGGCTGCAGGTCGAAGGACTGGAGCCGCAGGAAATCCAGGCCCTGGTCACGAAGCGTCTCGTCGAGGAGGAGATCTACCAGAACCCCAGCGTGGTTGTCCGGGTCGAGGAGTACAACAGCAAGCGGGTCACGGTGCTGGGGCAGGTGCAGAAACCCGGGAGCTTTCCGCTCACTCCTGGGTTGACCTTGGTGCAGGCGGTCTCACTCGCGGGGGGCCTCAACTCGATCGCGAATCGCGACAAGGTGAAGCTGACGCGCAAGACCAGCGAGGGCAGTCGCACCGTGGTGCTCAGCTTCCAGGCCATCACAGATGGCCGGTCCCCCGACATTCCCCTGCAGGCTGGGGACTCGATCTACGTGCACGAGCGAGTGTTCTGACATCGGTCGGTTGGATCGGCGCTGGGGCGTTTGCGCTCGGGGCCGCGAGAGCGGTTGCCGGAGGACCGCGACGAAGCGCCAGGCGGACGCCGTTGCGCCGACGACGCTTGCGCTGTCTGCGGTCGACCAGGGGATGCCTCCGCCTCCTCCGAGGAGCACGGTTGGTCCCTTCGGTCCGAGCGGACTGGCACTACTCGATAGCATCCACTCTGCCGGGACGAGGCGGTCTCCGCCGGGCTGCTCGACCAGCGTCGGCGCTGCGAATGCTTCTGCGGCGAGGGTGAGTCGCAGCGCTTCGTGGAGAGTGACGCCGACCCCCAACGCACTGACCAACTGGGTGCCCCAGCGTGTGTTCGCGAAGCGGCTCGGTTGGCGGAGGCGAGCGCTGAGTTCCGTGGCTGCAAAGAGCCGGCCGCGCTCGAATTCGAAGGAGAACGCGGGGATCCCGACCACCCCGCGGTCGCCAGAGAGCGCGCTGGCGTTGCCGAGTGGGATCGCCACGGTGTAGCGGGTTCCGAGGGTGAGTGTGGTGGCGCCGTCGTGCTGCCACAGGCGCTTGCCCAGGCCGATGCGGGGATCGCGCAGTGGGTGGGGAGCGAGGGGATCGCCGCGCTGGGCGACGATCCCACCCATTCCGAGTCCGCTTTGTGTGACGGTCCAGGGTAAGACCAGGCTCGCGTCGAACCCGGCACCGAGCCCGACCATCGAGAGCAAGGTCACCGTGGTGACGCGTTCCACGATCGGTAGTTCGCGTCCGGCGGGATCGGGCGCCGACACTTCGAGGGTTATCAGCCGCTCCGCGTGGCTGACGGCCGCGCCAACTAGCAGTTCGCCCGGCTCGGTCGCGGGGGCGGTCGTCACCCCGAAGAAAGGGGCCGCACTGGGGGTGGGCCAGAATGCGTCCGCGTCGACACAGGGCGAGAGATGTCCCTGGGCGCTGCAGTCAGCGCGGGCCACGGAGGTGGTCGCGAGGGCGACCAGCGCGGCTGAGAGCAGGCAGAATCGCGGGGGCAGCGGAAGAGGCAAGACTTCACGATACCCGACACCCGGAGCGGATTGACGCGAAACTGGCTACCGGGGCCTGGTTGGCCCGCCGTTGGGCGTGCTAAGGCGGGCCCGAGCCGCCGTTGATCACTGATACGACTCCTCTTGTGCTGGGGTCGGCTTCGCCCCGGAGGCGCGAACTGCTGACCACCATCGGGATCCCGCTCCGTGTGCTGCCGGGCGCGGCCGACGAGGCGGTGCGTGCCGGAGAGCCTCCGGAGGCGTACCTGGAGCGCGTCGTCGCGGAGAAGCTGCGGAGCGTCGCGCACAAGCTGGACCGAGGGACGGCGGGAGGACTGCTGGTGGCGGACACCGTCGTGGTCCTCGACCAGCACATTCTAGGGAAGCCGGTCGATGAGGGAGATGCCGGGCGGATTTTTGGTCAGCTTGTGGGGAGAAGCCACGTTGTTTGCACTCGTTTCGCGCTCGCGCGACCGGAAACACCGAACCGGATTGCCACTGCGCGTACGGTGCTCACCCGGGTCGTCATGCGCTCGGCGACCGAGGAGGAGGTGCACCGCTACGTGTCGACGGGGGAAGGCCTTGACAAGGCCGGCGCCTACGCCGTGCAGGGCGTTGGATCGATGTTCGTCGAGCGCCTCGATGGATCGTACTCGAACGTCGTGGGACTGCCGGTATGCGAGGTGGTGCTCGCGCTGCGGGCTATCGGACTGCTCGGGGACTTTCCTTGACGGACTCGCCGCGACCAGAAGTAGAACCTCTCCTCGTGGCGCCACGCTGGGTCGATGCCGGGTGGGCGGCTACCGTAGGGCTGCTGGCTCGGCTAGGGATGGTATTCTGGGCCGCTGGTAGCATCCCGCCCGTCGCAGACGGGGAATACTACCAGGTCGTCGCGACGCGGATCGCGGACGGGTTGGGCTACACCTGGTTGTGGCCTGACGGCACTGTCACCTACGCCGCTCACTACCCCGTTGGCTATCCGGCATTGGTCGGGGCGCTCTACGCCATCCTAGGGAACCCCCCGGTGGTCGCGATGGGGTTCAACGCCGCGCTCGGAACGGTCGCCGTCGTGGCGGTGCACCGGATCGCTGCGTCGTTGGCGACCCGCCGTGGGGCGCTGCTTGCCGCGCTGCTGGTGGCGCTGCATCCAGCGCTCGTGGCCTACACCCCCGCCCTGATGACGGAGGGAGTGGTGGCCGCCCTGCTGGTGCTGGCAATCTGGGGGCTGCTAGCGGCGCAGAAGTTCACAGGTCGCGCGCACTGGTTTGCTCTCGCCGCCGTGGGGCTCCTGTTCGGGATCACGACCCTGGTTCGACCCCAGATCGTGATCGCCGTGCCGCTTCTGGCGGTGCTGCTCGCCGGGGGGCATCGTCCGTGGCGCTGGCGGGGGATGGCGGCTCGCGTCGTCCTGGTGGCCGGGGTGGCGGTTGCGACCTGCCTCCCGTGGACCTTCCGTAATTGCTTCATGATGAACTCGGCGGCGCCGGGCCAGTTCGACCCGCGCTCGTGCCTGTTCGTGAGCGCCAATGGAGGCTGGAATCTGCTCATTGGTTCTGGTCCCGGTGCGACGGGGGTCTGGGTTCCCATTGAACAGGTGGGGGTTCCCGACGAGTGTCGCGAGGTCTACGGAGAGGCTGACAAGGATCGGTGCTTCGGCCGCGCGGGGGTGCGGCACATCCTGGCGCGTCCGGGGCGCTGGCTTGGGCTGATTCCGCGGAAGCTGGCGGTCACGTTCAACAGTTCCGGTGCTGCCGGCTGGTACCTGCACACGGCCAATCCGGAGCGATTCTCCGCGACGGCTCGTCGGTTTCTCGACGGATTCGAGATCGTCTTCCAGCGCGGCGTCGTGCTGCTGGGGTTGCTTGCGATGTGGCGAGGTCGGAGGCGCTACCAGGAGACACGACGGCTGGCGGACAGGCTCCTGCCGCTCGTTCTGCTGCTGGGCGCCGTCTCCTGTCTGAGTCCCTCCGGGTGGATCGCCTACCTGGCACTGGTGGTGGCGGGATTGCTTCTCGGTCGGAGAATGTTGCTCCATCCACCAGCAGCTGCCGCCGTTGTCGTCGTCGGAACCACCGCCCTCACGCACGTGGTCTTCTTCGGAGCCGGTCGGTACTCGTTGGTTTGCTACGCGGTTCTGGCGGCGCTGGCAGGGGCGGCACTTCCCTCAAGTGCGTCTGATGCTGCCGCTGCGAATCGGTTTTGACACCCGCCCAACGACCGAAGCATACTGGTCGCAGCGAGGAGATCTGTCCCCATGCCGCTGATCGAGACTGAAGAGGCCGCCCGCCGACTGGCACGTGCCATCGCCAGCGACCTGTCGCTATACAACGAGGAGAAGATCGTAAGAGGCATCGAGAACGACTGCTTGTTCGAGGAGCTCGACGAGGAAATCGAGGAAGGTCGAGCCCTGTTCAAGAGCCGCGTCTCGTCTGAGCTCTATCAGCGAAACTTCTACGATCGCGCGCTGGTGGACATCCTGGTTCGCTCGAAGGGCCACATCAAGAGCAAGATCTGGTAGTCGCCAGTCGCGAGGAGGGGATGAGCCACCGGTTCGTGCTCGGGGCCGCACAGCCTCGGGAGCGAGTGGACAGGTTGCTGACCCGTCTGCTCCCAGATGTTTCTCGCGCCACCATTCAGCGCTGGATCGGCGAGGACCGCGTTCTGGTGGACGGCGCTCCCTGCCGCCCGAAGGACCTGGTGGGGCCGGGTGCGCGCATCGACGTCGCACCGGGGCCCCCTCCCGCCAGTCGGGCAGGGCCGGATTCGAGTGTGCCGGTAGACGTGTTGTTCGAAGACCCTCACCTGATCGTGGTGAACAAGCCCGCGGGGCTCGTCGTGCATCCCGCCCGCGGGCACGAGACTGGGACCCTCGTCAACGGGCTGCTTGCACGGCCTGGATTCAGGCGACCTCCCACAGATCCGCAGGACCCCGAAGGATCCCTGCGCCCTGGGATCGTGCATCGCCTGGACAAGGACACGAGTGGGGTCCTGGTCGTCGCGAAGGATGAGCTCACCCGGGAGGGCCTGAAGAGTCAGTTTGCGGCGCACGACCTCGAGCGGGTCTATCAGGCCATCACGGTTGGGGTTCCCAGGAGCCAGACTATCGATACGCTTCACGGGCGCCATCCGCAGTCACGTCTCAAGTTCTCCTCCCGAGTGCGGGACGGGCGCCGCGCCATCACTCGAGTGACGGTGCTCGAGGAGTTGCTCTGCGGGTGCGCGCTGGTGGAGTGCCGGCTACAGACTGGTCGAACTCACCAGATCCGCGTTCACCTGGCCGAGCAGACGGCCACGCCCATCCTTGGGGATCAGTTGTACGGGTCGCGTCTGGCCGATCCGCAGCTGCGGGCCCTCGTCGGCGAGATGGGACGCCACGCGCTCCACGCTGGGGTTCTGGGGTTCGTTCATCCGATGTCGCGAGAGGCGCTGCATTTCTCGGCGCCCCTTCCGGCCGCCCTGGAGCGAGTGCTGGCAGCGCTGCGGGGTTGAATCGACGCTACAGCTTCAGCGCGTCCGCGAAGCGGTTGCGGAGGGCGTTCTCGCCCTCCTCGGTCACGTTGTTGCCGTACATCTCGAGGGCCGTGACCGCGCCCAGTGACTTGGACCTGGCGAGGGCCATGGCTCCGGCAAGGCCGATCTCGTTGGCGCTCAGGTCGAGGGTCTCGATGGCGTCGAGGTGGGAGGAGCGTGCGAGGGCTGTGGCGCCGTCGTTCCCGATGGCGTTGCCGGACAGTGCGAGCACCCGGAGGGTGCTCAGGATCCGAGACTGCGCCAGCAGTTGCGCCCCTTCGGCTCCGATCCCGCAGCCGAGCAGGAAGAGGGACTCGAGTCCTTTCAGGTGGGAGGACTCGGCGAGCACCCTCGCCCCTTCGACGCCAATCGGATTCATCGTCAGATCGAGCGACGCGAGCGACGTGAAGCGGGAGTCTTCGGCGACGGTTTGCGCCCCCCGCGGGCCGACGTCGTTCCCGCTGAGGTTGAGCGCCTTCAGCTGCGTTAGCGTCTTCGAGCTGGCTAGGGCTATCACTCCCTCATTTCCGATGTCGTTTCCGGCCACGTTCAAGGCTCTGAGCGCGGTCAGGTGCGGCGAATCCGCGAGGTGTCGGGCGCCTTCGGTACCGATATCGTTGTCGCTCAGGTCGAGCACGACGACCTGCGCGAAGGCCGCGCTGTTGGCGACGGTCTGCGCGAGGTCCGGGCCCCAGCCGCGTCCGCTCAGCTCCACCTGGCTGACCCCTGCGAGTCCTTCGCCGATCTGCTGCTCCAGAGCCTCGACGCTACCGACGTCAGTGAAGCGCTCGACTCGGCCGTCAGTTGGCAACCAATCAGCATCGGCGTCGGCGGCGGCGAGGCCGGTCGGTGTAGCCTGGCTCCTCGCGGATGTGGCGGGCGCCTTCGGTCCACATCCGAGCGTCAGGGTTGCCGCCGCGAGCAACGGGCCAAACCAGACAGCGCGTCCCACAGGCACGCGAGCCTAGCGGATTGCCGCAGAAATTCGTCAGGATTCCGATCGGGTTCGCCCGTGGCGGGTCCACCGGTAGACCCGCCAGAACAGATAGCCGAACCCGACCGCACCGAAAGTCAGGCCGAGCGTGAGCACGAAGGTTGCCGACCCCACGAAAGGACCTCGTGCCAGCCCCGGGGGTGGCCGTTCGACCAGCACAGTGGGACCGGGGGTAGCGCTCGCGGAGGACGACGGGGACGCCATGGTCTTGCTTCGGTATACGCTCCCTGAGGGCACGTTCAAGCGTGCTAAGCTCCGCCACCCCTTGGTCGGCCGGTCCCCCCTCATCTCATGACATCGCTCGCTCCCGCACCTGTTCCCATCGATGTCCAGCTCCTCGAGCGCTGTTCCGCTGCCATGCAGCAGCTCAAGGACCAGGTGGCCCGGGTCGTGGTGGGTCAAGACGAGGTGGTCGATGCCATGCTCGTGACGCTGCTCGCACGGGGGCATGCCTTGCTGGTCGGGGTGCCTGGACTGGCCAAGACCCTGCTGGTGTCCAGCGTCGCTCAGGCGCTTTCGCTGTCATTCGGTCGGGTTCAGTTCACGCCCGACCTGCTCCCTGCGGACATCACGGGAACTGACGTCGTGAACGAGGTGGACCGTGGGGACGGGCTGCGTCGGGAGCTGCGCTTCATGCCGGGTCCGATCTTCGAGAATCTGGTCCTCGCGGACGAAATCAACCGGACCCCGCCCAAGACGCAAGCCGCGCTGCTCCAAGCGATGCAAGAGCGACACGTCACGGTGGGGGGCTCGACCCATCCGCTGCCTGACCCTTTCCAGGTCTTTGCCACCCGCAACCCGATCGAGCAGGAGGGCACATACCCGCTGCCAGAAGCGCAGCTGGATCGATTCCTGCTTGAGGTCCACGTCGACTACCCCTCCGAGGCAGAAGAGCGCGAGATCGCGAGGCGCACCACCTCCGGCGAACCGCCGGTTCTAGAATCGGTTGTCACGGCCGACGAGATTCGGGAACTGGGGGCGCTGGTTCCACGGATCCCCATCACCGACGAAGCCGTCCAGCTCGCGGTGCGACTGGCGCGCAGCTCGCGCCCAAACGCTGGCGACGCGCCGACGGAGGTCGCCCAGTACGTGCGGTTCGGAGCGGGCCCGCGTGGTAGCCAGGCCCTCGTCCTGGCTGCCAAAGCCCGCGCTGCACTTCGGGGGGACGCGGTGGCCGATCTCGAGGACGTGGCCGCGATGCTGCTGCCGGCCCTGCGGCACAGGCTGGTTCTGAGCTATCGCGCCGAAGCGGACGGGGTAGCCGACGCGGATGTCGTGAGGGCCATTGCTCGGCGCGCCGGGCTGAGTTCGTGACGACTTTCCCATCTCCGAGGTCGTGCCAATGGCGACTGATGACCTACAGCAAACCATCAAGCAACTCATCATCTCCGAGCTCGACCTGCGCGGAAAGACACCGGAACAGATCGACGACGCGGCGCCGCTGTTCGGGGCTGGGCTGGGGCTCGACTCGCTGGACGCCTTGCAGCTAGCGATGGCCGTCGAAGAGCGCTTCGGTGTCTCGGTGCCGGAGGGCGAGGAGGCCAAGACGATCTTCGCATCGGTTTCGGCGCTGACGGAATTCGTGCGCCGAGCGAGCGGATGATGACCGAAGTGGGGGAGCGCGTTGCGGTCACTGGGGTCGGGATCCTGTCGGCGCTGGGGTCGGATGCTGCTCGGACCTTCTCGGCCCTGATGGCTGGGCGGGTCGCGTTTCGGGAGCTTCAGCGGTTCTCGACCTACGGGTTTCGGGCCGCGACGGGGGCCGAGGTCGAACTCGAGGTGGTCGACGTCGTTCCGCGCCAAGAGGCCGAGCGGTGGTCCCGAAGTGACGCGATGGCGTTGGTCGCGGCTCGCGCGGCGCTCGAGATGGCTGGAACGCGGTCGGCGGATCCATGCTCTCTGGTCGTGGGAGCGTCGACCGCCGGCATGTGGGAGGCAGAGAACGCCCTCGACACGCTGCGGGTGGGCGACGCCTCGGCCGCGGCTGCCCGCGCCTTGTTGTCGTTCCCCTTGAGCGCGACCGCCGACCGGCTGCGCGAAGTACTCCCGGTCGACCGCGCCGTTACCGTCTGCAGCGCCTGCTCGAGTGGGGCCAACGCCGCGCTGGTGGGTGTTTCGTGGCTGCGGCGGCGGCAGGCGCGGCGGGTTCTGGTGGGGGGCACCGATGCCCTGTGTCGGCTCACCTTCGCAGGATTCAACGCGCTCGGGGCCACGGATCCAGCTGGCTGCCGCCCGTTCGACGCCGAGCGCCAGGGGCTCACGCTCGGGGAGGGGGCAGCCTTCTTGGTGCTCGAGCCTGAGTCGGTGGCCGTGCAGCGCGGGGCTCGAATCCTGGCGTGGTTGACCGGTTGGGCCGGGGGGGCGGAGGCCTTCCACATCACCCAGCCTGAGCCCTCTGGGGCCACGGCGCGGCGATTGATCCGGGACGCCCTCGCGAGGGCCGGTCTTGCTCCAGCCGACATCGACTACGTCAACGCTCACGGCACTGGCACCCAGCACAACGACGCGATGGAGGCGCGAGCCGTCGCGACTGCGCTTGGCGACCACGCGGAGCGCGTCTGGATCTCGTCGTCGAAGGGGCAGCTGGGGCACACCCTTGCGGCCGCTGGCGCGCTCGAGGCTGCCGTCACTGTGCTGGCCGTGGCGGGGCAACAAGTCCCGCCGTCAGGCGGGCTGAGCGTGGTCGATCCAAGCCTGCCCCTGCTGCGGCACGTGACTGGAACGGGGCGGGGCGCGCGGGTGCGCGCTGCTCTGTCGAGTTCGTTCGGATTCGGTGGCACGGGCGTGGTCCTGGCGTTCGAGTCCGCCGATGCGTCCCCGCGACCAACCCCAGCTCCTGCGCGTTCGGTGGTCATTACGGGTGCCGCGTGCTGGGGGCCGGACGGGGGACGGTTCGGGGTCGAGGCGGCCGAGCTGCTCCAGTCTGGGACGGCACCTGAGCGTGCGAGCTCCGGACCTGCGCTCGACCGCCTGGACCCCGAGCGCTCCCGACGCTTCGACGAGGCCGCCGCGGTTACCGCTCTGTGCGCCGAGCAGCTGCTGGACGCGACTCGGCTCGACCCCGAGCGGGTCGGGATCTTCTCGGGGACCGCGTTTGGCGCGGTCGAGCGCAGCATCCGGTTCGTCGAGCGGGTCGTTCAGCGGGGGGCGAGGGCGGCCAGTCCGGCGGAGTTTCCCCACCTGGTGCCTTCCGCGGCAGTCGGCAATGCGTCCATCTACACGGGCGCCACCGGCCCCGTGCTCGCCGTGAGCGATCTGACGAGCAGCGCGGAGACGGCGATCCGTGTGGCCGAGAGCTTCATCGCTTTGGAGCTCGCCGACGCTGCCGTGGCCGGGGGGGTCGCGCCCGACGATCCGCTGGTGGCCACCGTGCTCGGCCCGATCTGCGCGGACCGGGGGCCGAGGGCCGGGCATGGCGCCGGCTGGGTGCTGCTCGAGACGCCGGCATCCGCGGCGCGGCGCGGGGTCTCGGTGCTGGCGGTCGTGGCGCAGATCGGGCTGGGATCGGACGCATCCAAGCTGCTAGGCGCGCTGCCCGAGCCAGGACCACGGGCGGGTCTGGTGCTGACGGATCTTCAGCCGCACACGGTCTCGGCGCTTCAGGGTAGCCCCTGGGCCTCCGTGACTCAGTACCCGATTGCGCCGTGGGCGGGATGGCATGACGCACTCGGCGGCGTGGCGCTGGCGGCAGCGGCGGCGGCTGTGGGTTGCCGGGAGCTGGACCAGGCTCTGGTGTGGACCCGACGCGACGCGCAGTGGTTCCTCGCTCTGCTGTGTCGCCCCCAGGAGACCCATCTGTCGAGCGGCCCGGTGGCCGACGGCGCGTCGAGGGATCTTGGCGCGGCCACCCCAGATCTGGCAGGCTCCCGCCCGGGAATGTGATCCCTCGAAAGGACGTTCTTACCGTCGTGCGTGCACTCTTCGTTCCACTCCTGGTCCTGCCACTGGTTGGCTGCGCCAGGGACTACATCCCCAACACCCAGGTCGAGGACAATCCTTTCAACCGCGATGTCATCGAGTATTGCGAGCGGTATCGCAAAGCGGTCGAGCGGAGGAACACCGCCGAGCTGATTGAGATGGCGCATCCGACCTACTACGAGGACGGTGGCAACATCGATGCGACCGACGATCTCGACTTCGCGGGACTCGAGGCCTACCTGGAGTCGAGGTTCACCGACACGAAGGCGATCCGCTACGAGATCCGCTACCGCCGAGTGTCGCGCGGGCGAGGCGACGAGGTGTTAGTCGACTACACCTACAGCGCCAGCTACAAGATCCCCACGGAGAAGGGCGACATCTGGCGGCGCACCGTCGCGGACAACCGTCTCGAGCTCGTTCCCGACGAGTCGGGCGAGTCCTTCAAGATCATTGCGGGAATGTAGCCTGCCGGATGGGGTTGAAGGGCGGCGGTGGCCGCCCTCGGCCCAGTATCCGCAGTGGCGCGGTCGGAGCGATGCGCGCGCGGGTGTGCGCCGCGCTCAGCGGGTGAGAATGGTGCAGCGGCGCCCGTCGAGGGTGCGGTTGTGTTTTGGGTCGTCCGCCGCTTCGGTCCGCCACACCGCTCGATCGTATTTGTCGTTGTGCTCGTAGGTCATGGTCGCTTCCGCGCTCGAGGGAACGCCACTGGCGACCGCGGCGCGCCAGGCCTGTTCGACGGTACACCCGGGATCCGCCACGCTACGCGTTGCGCCGTCAGCGGCGTTGGCCTTCTCGCCCTGGAGTCGGTCTGGCCCCGTCATGCGCACGACGAACCGCTCATTACCGACTCGTGCACCTGGGCCGAGCTTGCTGCCGGGTGAGGCGAACGTGAACCGGATCTCGTTGGCGCCGCGGGGTACCTTGCCGGCGACCACTGGACCCACGCTGATGGCCACGAGCTGAGCGTCGGAATTCCACGCCACCGCACGTGTCTTGGCGCGGCCCAGGAAGTCTATGGGCTCGACGGGCCCCTGCTGGGGTGGCGCTGAGCTGGGCTGCGCGGCCACCGGTCCGCTCGACGTGGCCGTCGGTGGTGCCGCCTTGGGATAGGCGACGTAGGTGAGCACGGCGATCACCACGATTGCCCCTGCCGTCGCGCCAATCAGCGCGATGCGCGCGGTCGCGTTCGCGCGGGGGGGCGGATGCGCAGAGGGTCGCGCGCGGGGGAGCGGCTGCACACTGTTCGGCACCAGCCCGCTGCCTGGGGGGGGAGGCGGCGTGTGTCGCGGTTCGGGTCCCACCCCCGGGGGCATGGCACTCGTCGGGAGTTGGCCGGGTTGGGGCGCAGCCGGCTGCATTGGCGCTACACCCGGCGCATGCACGGGAGCTGACTCGGACCCGCAGATGGGACAGCGTCCGCCTTCAGTGGAGCGAGGGGTTCCGCACGCGGAGCAGACAAGGGGTCCAGCAAAAACCATGGTTCAGGGGAGTTGGAAGTTCTCGACCAGCTGGGCGATCCTGTACCCATTCGGTCCAGGCTTCAAAAGAAACCACATTTCATCGCCGAAGAGGCGAGTCGTGCCCGCGCGTGGCGTCGAGATGGGGACCCGGAGCAGGACGTCATCTCCTTCCACCGTTACGGGCAGCGGACCCGCGCGGCGACGGGGCGGCATCCCTCCCACCACCTGGTAGGTTTCCACCTGACTTTCCCGGAAAACGACGGAGTTCTGGAGGAGTCGGTAGTCGAGTCGAACCAGGCGCGCGCGCCAGAAGCTCCGGACCGGCACGTGACCACTCCCGCCGATGGTGGCCCTGGCGTCCTCGCTGATCAGCGCGTCCAGCGCCTGTGGCGACTCCTCGACCACAGCTCGGAAAAACTGGCGGATCACCCCCAGGGCCAACGCCACGTCGCTGGGTGCCTGAAGGACGGCGACGTTGACTCCGGTGGCCGCCTCGCTGGTGGCCTCGGGGAGGCGCGGCGGGGGATCGACAGCGACGCCTGGGGCGCGAGGGGCAGTGGACGTGGCGTTTCCAGGGGGCTCCACGGGTGGCGGCGGAGAGCCGTGGCAGCCGCCTGCGAGCAATGCCAGCACCATGCTCACCAGAGCATGCGGCCGGGGCGCCTTGGAACAGCCAACAGTTTGTCCTCGGTTCCCAGTCAACGACCCAAAACAACCATGCAGCAGCTGGTTCGGCCACCAGCAGTGGTCTCTGGTTGCCTCGCCTGCGCCGTGGGACCGGAGACAGGGGTTTTCCGCGTCAGGCAAACTGATCGGAGTTCTAGAGCGTTTCGCAGCGAGGAGCAGCGTCACGAGTGAGTGAGACGATCGCTCGGTCCTGCACCGATGTCCACCCGTTTGGTGCGGATCCCAACCCCGCTGCGAGCAACGTATAGCGAGTCTGCTCGACATTGCCGATGGGAGCGTTCCGCGAGTCCACCCCGAGCAGGTCCTCGACGCCACGTCGGCCCACCACTTCCAGATAGGCGAGGTCTCCGCTGCGATGGACGGCGAGCAGGTGCTCACCGTTGCAGACGAGGATATCCCCGGTATTGGGACCGTGGCCCTCCTCGGCGGATAACCGATCGACCAGGGCGACGGAAGCCCTGAGTGCTTCCGCCACCTGGGCGCCGTCGACACGCTGTTCGTGGAGGTGTCCGGCGTCGTGCAAGAATGCCAGGAACGAGTAGAAGCACAGCTCCGCGTCGGTTTCGCCCCGCACACTACGTCGCAAAAAGTCCGGCTGGGAGGCGAGCAGACGCTCGCCGAGTCGCGCGAAGCCGTTCACCGTGCCGGTTTGCGCGAAGAGCCACGATCGATAGCGGAACGGCTGCGTATTCTCGGTGCGGAGCGAGCCCACGTTTGGCTGTCGAACGTGGGCGATCAGGGCGTCGGTCCGCACTTCGGCGAGGCTTTCCGTGACGTCAACGATGGGGCGGTCGTCGCTGGGGCGCCTCTGCAGCAGTACCTCTCCGGCCTGGAAGAACCCCACTCCCCAACCGACGGGATTTCTGCGCTCCGTGCGTTCCCGGAGCGCTGGAGCGCAGGCGCGCAGTACACGCCCGGCGAGGTCGGAGCGGTTGCCGATGAGGCCAAACATTCGTGCCATAAGCTTGATTTCAGTACTGGGTGGAGTCCGACACGGGAGAGTGGCGCGACTCTTGGTTCGTACACTTAAGCATAGTGCTCCGACGCGACCCCCGCATCCCAAGCACGTCCGGTCGGTGCGTGCAGTGGGTGTGTCACGGTTGGCCTTCAGGCCGAAGCTGACGAGCGACCGCCGGTTGACTATTGTTCCCCCAGCATGAAGAACCTCCTAGCAGAGCGAACCGGTGGGCTGCCGACCTGGCGAAGATGTGCGTGTCTCGTTGCTCTGGGTGTGGTCGCCACCATGACGGGGTGTGCTGCCGTGTTTCCGGAGCAGGCCACTCCCGTGCGGGAGGTGCCGTCCGGGATTCAGCTGGACCCCCCACCGCCCGACGATCTCCTCTTCCTCCACGTCGCGGCCGCCGAGATACCTCAGCGCACCCGTGATGGCCGGAAGTGGGATGACGTGGGTGGGGGAGCGCCGGACCCGTTCGTGGTCGTGTTTCTCGAGGATGAGGAGCTATTCCGCACCGAAGTGCAGGCCAATACTCTGCATCCGCAGTGGAGCAAGCAGCCCAGCGTCAACTACCGCATCCCACCACGATCTCAGTTGCGACTCGAGATGTGGGACAAGAACACCATGCAGCATCACCCCATCTGCCTGGCGAAGTTCCGCGACGTTCAGGACGACGCCTTCGCGGGTGGACGCAACATCACCTGCAACAGTGGCGCGAGAATCCGGCTCGACGTTGCGCCGGCGAAGGCCAAGATGGGCATCGGATTCAAGTACGAAGTGCGCAAGGGTGAAGTGATCATCACGCGCGTGTTCGAAGAATCGCCGGCCTCGCGGGCGGAACTGAAGCCAGGGCACCAGGTGGTCAGCATTCAGGGCCGAGCAGTGTCCCAGATGGACGAGGGGGAGGCGCGATCATTGATCAATGCCAACACTCGGACCGGCGTGACCTTGAGCGTTCTGGAACGAGGTGGCACCACACTCAGCGTGACCGTGAAGGACGGCCCCATCTACCCTGTGGCGGGTGGTGGTATCACTCTCGATTGAGTCGGAGGAGCGATGACCGATGACCACGATCCGAAGCCGAATTCGGAGGCGAGCCGACAGGTGCTCGCCGTCGATTGGACCACGCGGGATAGCATCGTCGTCACGGGCACCGAACGCCAGTCGTGGCTGAACGCGATCGTTACCTGCGATGTTGGCCGACTCCGGGTGGGGGAGGGGGTGTGGGGACTGCTGCTGACTCGACAAGGCAAGATCGTGACCGAGATGACCGTCGTCGCGAGTGACCAGCAGTTGCTGCTCAGCGTTCCCGAGCAACACGGGGTTGCTGTCGTCGGGTCCCTGGACCGAATGCTGATCATGGAGGATGCCGAGCTCGAGCCGGCTTCGTCGCGGTACGCCTGGTTCGCTCTCCACGGCCCCGCCGCGCCGCTGGAGGCGCGCCGTGCGGCGCAGTTGCTCGGTGCTACCGCGGCCGAGGTGAACTGGACGGGGATCGGGGGAGCAGCATTGGTCGTCGACCGTGCGCAGGTGGATGGCGCGCGGGGGTACTTCGCCGAGAGCCAGACCGTGCGCATCGCGAGCGCGGCAGAGTGGCTGGAGCTACGGCTGGAGTGTGGCCTCCCCGAGCTGGGAACAGACTTCGGGACCGACGACAACCCGCATCAGGCCGGGCTCGAGCGACGGGCCGTTGCCTGGGACAAGGGGTGCTACCTTGGCCAGGAGGTGGTGTGCATGGTCGACATGCGGGGCAAGGTGCGCCGCCGGCTCGCGTCGCTCGTGCTGACAGCCGAATGCTCCCCGCCGCCGGGCACCGGGGTTTTTGTCGCGGATCGCGAGGAATCGATCGGGGTCGTCACGAGCAGCGCGGTGAGCTGCCGCCTGCGCCAGGGGATCGCCCTGGCGCGCCTGTTGACGACGCATTCCGAGCCTGGGACCCGGGTGATGGTCGCGGGCGTGCCCGGTGTCGTGTCCGCGCTGCCCGACGAGTTGCCTGGGTTGTGCTAGGTTGCGCGGCAAGATGGCTGAATCCCGGGGCACGCAAGGCGAGATGACACGCACCGCGAACGGTCTGCTGGTGGCGGAGGGCGCTCTGGCCTTGATCGGAGGTACGCCCCTGGTGAGGTTGGGAAGGGTTGCGGCCGCGCGGGGGGCGGAGGTTTGGGCCAAGGTCGAGCTGATGAACCCCGGCGGAAGCGTCAAGGATCGCCCCGCGCTCGGCATGATCCTCGCGGCCGAGCGCGAGGGACGCCTCGAGTCGGGTGCTTGTATCGTCGAGGCGACGAGCGGAAATACGGGGATTTCACTGGCGATGATCGCCGCTGTCCGTGGCTACCGTTGCGTGCTCGTCATGCCCGAGGACATGAGCATGGAGCGACGGTACGTGCTCCGCGCCTACGGGGCTGAGATCGTCTTGACCCCGGCGGTCGATGGCATGGCGGGTGCGGTCAACAGGGCCCACAAGATCCTCGAGACCACGGCGGGAGCGTTCATGCCGAGCCAGTTCGTCAACCCAGCCAACCCGGACAGCCACGAGACGGGGACCGCGCTCGAGCTGATGGAACAGGTAGGAGACCGACTCCGCGCATTCGTGGCCGGGGTTGGCACCGGAGGAACGCTGACCGGAGTGGCGCGAGCTGTTCGCCGCCGTCATGAGGAGCGCGTGCAGATCGTGGCGGTGGAGCCGGCGGGGGCTGCAGTGCTGAGCGGTGGAAAGCCGGGACTGCACGGAATTCAGGGGCTGGGCGCCGGATTCATCCCCGAAGTCCTGGATCGCTCGCTGGTCGACGAAGTCGCGACGGTGAGTGATGTGGCGGCGGAGCGCATGGCCCGGCGGCTCGCCCGAGAGGAAGGGTTGCTGGTGGGGCCCAGCGCCGGGGCCAACGTGCACGTTGCCTGTGAGGTGGCGGCGCGTCTGCCGGAGGGCGTGGTGGCGACGATTCTCTGCGACTCGGGTGAGCGGTACCTCTTCTGACGACCGCGTCGTCCCGGACTGACTCGGGCGGCAAAGCGCCAGCGTCTCGGGTTCTCAAAAGGTCCAAGTGGGTCCGGCAGGCTGTGCCGGCTCGACACCACCCCGATTCTTTGTCAAGAACCGCGCAGGCGCGGGCGACGCTTGTCCGCAGAAGCGCGCGCGATGTCACCTGGGTCGCGTGGTGCGAGCCCTGATGCTGATTGGTGAGCCAAATGTCCCACTCCTTCCGTGTCCCGGAGCCACTGCCGCTCGCGCAGCAACGTGGCGAGACCTTCGTCCGCCTGGTCGAGGTGATGCAGCGACTACTGGCCGAGGATGGCTGCCCATGGGATCGTGAGCAGACCATCGAGTCGCTTCGCCCATACGTGCTCGAGGAGGCTTGTGAGGTGATGGACGCCATCGACTCCGGGGATCGTCGCCAGCTGTGCGAGGAGCTCGGTGATCTCGCCCTGCAGATTGCTTTTCATGCGGAGCTCGCGCGGCGAGAGGCGGCATTCGGGCCCGACGATGTGCTGCTGGGGATCTGCGAGAAGCTCGTGCGTCGCCATCCGCACGTGTTTGCGGAGGTAGAGGTGGCGGGCGCCGAGGACGTGGTCCGCAACTGGAATGCGATCAAGGAACAAGAGAAAGGGCCGCGGGCGCTTCTCGATGGAATTCCTCACAGCTTGCCGGCACTGCTGCGCGCCCATCGCACCAGCGAAAAAGTGGCGAGAGTCGGGTTTGACTGGCCTGATGCCAGCGGTTCGAGGCGCAAGGTGGAGGAGGAGATCGCAGAACTCGACGAGGCCATCGCGTCCGGCGATTCCTCGCGGATCGAGCACGAATTGGGGGACGCACTGTTCGCTCTGGTCAACCTCGCGCGTCACCAGCGGATCGATCCGGAGGTGGCACTGCGTCGCACCGCAGACCGCTTCGCAAAGCGGTTCGCTCACGTTGAGCGGCGGGTACGCGAACGGCACGGCGACTGGCCGCGGGACGACCGAGGCAAGCCAACGCAGGGGCTACCCCTGGATGAGCTCGACGCGTACTGGGAGGAAGCGAAGCGGTCATCATGAGTGGCCCGCTGCATCTCGTTGCCCTGCTTCCCGACGAGTGGGTCGAGGTGCTCGCCGCGCGTGGCGAGCGCCGGTTCCGCGCCGAGCAGGTGTTCAAGTGGATCCACGGACATGGCGTCTGCGACCCCGGCGCGATGACGAACCTGCCCGCGTCGCTGCGGGAATGGCTCGCTGAACAGAGGCTGGCGCCCCCTGGGCGCGTCATCCACACCCATCGTGCCGCCGATCGGACTCGGAAGTTGCTGGTCGAGTTGGTGGATGGGGCGCGGGTAGAATGCGTGCTCATCCCGATGACCGCGGAGCGCGACGCGGATCTGGGGGCGGTCGACGACGAGGACGAGGAGCCGACCCCGCGTCAACGCGTGACGCTGTGCGTCTCCACCCAGTACGGATGCGCCATGGGTTGCACGTTCTGTGCAAGCGGCCGGGCGGGACTCGGACGCGGACTGGGTGCGGAGGAGATCGTGGTCCAAGTGTTGCTGGCGCGCCAGCAGCTCGAGCCCGGGGAAGTCTTGCAGAATCTCGTCTTCATGGGCATGGGCGAGCCCCTGCATCACTACGATGAGACGGCGCGCGCGCTGCGCCTGCTGACGCACGAAGTTGGGGCCGACATGAGTCTCAGGCGGATCACGGTCAGCACTGTCGGGCTGATCCCGGGGATTCGCCGTCTGGGCGAAGACTTTGCGGGTAAGGTGGGGCTTGCCATTTCGCTCCACGGGCCTGATGACGAAACTCGCAGTAGGCTCATTCCGCTGAATCGCCGTTACCCGGTCGCGGATCTAGTGCAGGCGCTGCGCGACTATCCGCTGCCGCGTCGCCGTCGAATCACCATCGAGTACACGCTGATCGATGGGCTCAACGACTCCGACGCCCACGCGCGGACGTTGGTGCGGTTGCTCCGCGGCGTGCCGGTGAAGGTGAACCTGATCCCGATGAACCCGGTGGAGGGGAGCCCGTTCACGGCGTCCCCGCAGGCACGGCTACGTGCCTTCCAGGCGCGCGTGAGCGACTCCGGGATGAGTTGCTTCGTCCGTACGCGACGCGGTGACGATGTCTCGGCGGCCTGCGGTCAGTTGGCGATCCAAGGGCAGCCCGCGGTGCGGTTGCGTCCCTCGAAGCTGGGTCAGTGAGATCCCCTGAGGACCCTGGTGCAGCGGCATCCCGTCGGCCGGTGGGGTTCGCTCCGTCAGTCGGGTTCGCTCCGCCCAGGGGTTCGCTCGGGGACATGCGACTTTTCTGGTCGTCGTGCCGCCTGGGCGGTTCGCTCGAGTCCGCCAAGCCGGGCGCCAGGAACGAAACTCGCGTATCCTCTCGCCATGAGAGAGGACGCGCAAGGAGAGCTGGTGGCGGCGGTGCGGGAGTGGATCGACGGCGATCCAGATCCTGACACGCGGGCCGAGCTCGAGCAGCTGGTGGCGCAGGGTGCGACGGACCAGCTAGCGGAACGGATGGGCGGAAGCCTCGAGTTCGGGACGGCTGGACTGCGGGGCCTGGTGGGGGCGGGCGCCCTGAGAATGAACCGGGCTGTGGTCATTCGCACCACTCGGGGGATCGCCGACTACCTGCTGGACCGGGTCATCGACGCGCGAAGCCTACCGGTCATCGTCGGCTATGACGGGCGCACCTCGAGCCGTCGCTTCGCGGAGGATGTTGTCGGGGTGCTGGTGGCGGCGGGGGTTCACGTGCGCTACTTCGCCGCTCCCGTCCCCACGCCGCTCGTTGCATACGCCGCGCGGCAGCTCGGGGCTGCCCTGGCGATCGTGGTGACTGCTAGCCACAATCCGCCCCAGTACAATGGGTACAAGGTTTTCGCGGGCAACGCCGCTCAGCTCGGATCCCCGGCGGATCGGGAAATCGCGCGGCGGATCACCGAGGTAGGTCCGGCGCGCTCGGTGCCGAACGCTGTCTCGGCGATGGGTGGCGAGGACGAACGCGCCGAACCCATCCCGGACAGCCTCTTCGAGCGGTACCTCGCCGAGGTCGCTGCATACCGTCCCGGAGCCGATCTCGTGCGCGACTTGCGGATCGTCTACACGCCTCTGCATGGCGTGGGGGGCCGGTACGTGGCGGCCGCTTTCGAGCGAGCGGGTTATCCGCCCCTGCAGATCGTTCCGGAGCAGGCCGAGCCGGACGGCGCTTTCCCGACCGTTCAATTCCCCAATCCAGAGGAGCCGGGGGCACTGGACCTGGGCATCGCCCTGGCGGAGCGGGCAGACGCCGATCTGCTGCTCGCCAACGATCCCGACGCGGACCGCTTGAGCGTCTGTGTCCCCACCCCCAGTGGTCGCTGGACGCCGCTGACGGGCAACCAGGTGGGCCTGCTCCTAGCCGACTTCATCTTGAGTAGAGCTCCGCAGCAGCCGACGCCGCTCGTCGTTTCCTCGATCGTCTCTTCGCCGATGCTGGAAGCCATCGCGGAGAGTCATGGCGCGCGCTGCGAGCGCACGCTGACTGGATTCAAGTGGATCTGTAATGCTGGGATGGCTCTCGAGGCGGCCGGGGGGTGTCGCTTCGTCTTTGGCTATGAGGAAGCGCTCGGCTACGCCATCCCGGTCGTTCGTGACAAGGACGGGATCAGCGCGGCGCTGCTCCTGGCAGACCTGGCGGCGAGCTGTCGCGCCGCGGGGCAGAGCCTGCGCGAGCGGCTCGATGGTCTCTATCGTCGCCACGGGCTATGGGTCAGCCACCCGCGGACCATCACCCGACCCGGTCGCGAAGGCGCGGCTGCTATCGCGGCGGCGATGGACCAAATCCGCCGCTCTCCTCCGGACCGGCTGGGCGCTCACTCACTGGAGCGTGCCGTTGACTACCGGGAGGGGGCGGAGGACCGCGCACCGTGGCTGCCCGCCGCGAACCTGGTCGAGCTCGTGCTGGACGGGGGTAGCCGTGTTTTCGTCCGGCCGAGCGGGACCGAGCCCCGCCTGAAGATCTACACCGAGCTGCGCGTCGATCTCTCGGCTGACGCTGGGGTCCGCGCCGAGGAGGCTGCCGCCACGGAGGTTGCTGCTCAGATCTCGCAAGAGGTTGCGGAATTTGTCGGACTGATCTGAACTGTCCTGGCGGGCGGCGAATCGCGGCTCTCGAGCCTTCGGGGGCCCAGCCTGGAAAGAGGAACCATGCGAAAGACCATCACGGGTTGCTTGGCACTGGCACTGACACTCACGAGCGCTTCGGCCTGGGCCCAGGAGTTCGGCGACAAGGGGACTCTGGCCATCTCAGGCGATCGCCTCTCTGGCATCTACCTGACTCAGAGGAACTACGAACCCGACAACTGGGAGGACGACGACGCGACCGAGGTGGGGTTGCTCTGGTCCGGCACTGGACTGACGCCCTACACGATTCCGCGACTCAGCATCGATTACTTCGTCATCGACCACCTGAGCGTCGGTGGCTCGATCGCCTACTACAACATCGACGATGACGATGCCGGTGGGTGGGACAACTACTTCCTGTTCGCGCCCCGGGTCGGAGGCGCCTTCATGTTCAACGACTGGGCGGGGATCTGGCCCCGCGGTGGTATTCACTACTATTCGGTGGGCGACGGTGAAGGGGATCACTTCTGGCAGCTTGCGCTGAACCTCGAGGCGGCGGTGGTGCTCTCCCCGTGGCAGAACTTCGCGTTCACGGTCGGACCGGCCTTCGACATTGGGATGCTGGGAGAGTACGAGTGGGACCCGCCTGGTCCCGACAACGAAGACAGCTTCGATGTCCACGTCCACAGCTTCGGGATCCTGAGCGTGGGCATCATGGGGTACTTCAACCTCTGAGGGAGCGCCGGGGCGGTCGCGGACCGACCCGGCGTCGTCTCTGTAGCGACGGTCCAGGGCGGCGCTGGCTCCCCGCAGACCCTGATCACAAACGGGCGGCACGGCACGCGATCGACGCTGGTGGCAGCGGCTTGCGTGGGCAGGTCACTCCGCGTCGAAGGGCACGGTGTTGCAGGCGTCGAGCCGGGGGATGGCGCGCTCCAGGTCACCTTGGATGGTCTTCGCGGTGCCCACCACGACGACCCGGAGCGCGCTCGGATCGATGCGCTGCCGGATGGCGGCGTTCGCCTCTTCCAGGGTGACGCTCTGGACGCGGCCGATGTAGTCCTCGTAGTAGCCGGCAGGGAGCGGATACAGCTCTTCTTCGAGCGCTAGCGATGCGCGTTTCGACGCCGTGTCGACCGCGAAAGCGTGAGACTTGACGAGGTAGCTCTGCGCCCATTCGAGCTCTGCTGCGGAGATCCCTTCTGCATGCCATTGCTCGAGCATGTGGAGCTGGTGGCGGACACAGGGCGCAGCGTCGGTGGCCTTCGGGAAGGTCCACATGCTGAAGGCCTGGCGAAATCGATCGACCGGCAGGCTGGAGTACGCCCCGTAGGACCAACCGCGCTCGGCACGGATTTCCCGCGTCAGGCGCGCGCTGAAGGTGCCACCGAACACGGTGTTGGCAACCTGCAGAGCAGTGTGGTCGACGTCGTCGGCTCGCGTTCCCAGGGTGCCAATGAGGATCTGCGTTTGCGTGCGCTCCGGCTTGTCGACGAGCAACAAGTGGCGTCCTCGTGGCGGTTCGGGATCTCCGAGTTCCGGGCGGGGCGCAGGGCGCGCGGGCAAGTCTTGCTGGAGGCGTCGTGCCGCTGCGGCGGCCCGGCGGTGGTCGATGTCCCCGGCGAATGCGAAGACGAGGTTGTTCGTGACCACGGTTGCCTCGTGCGCGGCTCGGAGATCGGCGGTCGCGAGGTGTTTGATGGTGGCGACGGTCCCCACTGTGGATAGCGCGTAGGGATGGGCCCCGAAGACTTCCCGGCGGAACCAGCGTTGGACCAGCGCCCGGTCGTGGTCCAGGGTGTCGACCAGCTCGCTGTGCGTCTCCCGCCGCAGTCGCTCGAGTTCCTCACCGGCGAGCTCGGGGGCGGACAGCATGTCCGCCATCAGGTCGAGAAGTGGATCGAGCGACCGCGTGATCACCGTGGCGTGGAAGCTGAGCGACGAGTGGCCGACATCGACGCCAACGGACGCTCCGAGTGAGTCGATGCGCGCGTCGAGCTCGTGGGGTGGCAGACCGCCACCCGTTCGACGCATGAGCCGGCCCAGCATCCGTGTGCGTCCCGCCAGTCTCGGGGGATCTTGGGCGGCTCCCGTGCGGAGTGCCACCGTGACGGTCACCAGGGGCAGCTCGGGACTCGTCTCGACGAGCACCGGGGGGCCTCCTGCGGGCAGGTCGCTCGGGGACGTTGTCATCAGGAGTCTCCTCGCGGTTCGACGACGTCGCTACTGACAGCGGGCTGGCTCGCGCGAACGACCACGATGCTCCGTCCCGCTTGGCCGAGATAGCGTCGCGCGGAGCGCCGCAGATCGCTGGGCGTCAAGGCCCGCGCTGCCGCGAGTCGCTCGAAGGCAGCCGCGGGGCGCCCGAGCAGGGTGTCGTAGAAGCCGATCATCGACGCCTTCCCATCCACGGTTTCCAGTCCGGCCAACAAGGAGAGCTCGGTGCGCGCGCGGGCTCGTTCCAGCTCGCTCGGGTCGACCAGCGAGTCGACGACCTCCGCGAGCAGCTCGTCGATGGCCGCTAGGAGCTCCTCGGCGGTGTGCCCCGTGCGGGCATTGGCGAAGATCTCGAACAGTCCCGGGTCGCGGAACGGGCCGACAAAGACGCGCACTTCGCTGGCGAGTTCGCGCTCTCGCACGAGGACCCGATGCATTCGGCTCGCTCTGCCTCCGAACAGCACCTCCCCTAGCAGGCCCAGGTCGACATGGTCGCGGTCACCCACCGCCGGCGAGCGATAGCCGATGAGCACCTTTTCGGTTGGGGTGGGCTTGGTCACCTCGACGCGGCGCTCTCCACCCAAAGGGGGGTCCGGCCAGATGTTCTCTGCTGGCAGCGAGGATGGGCCGCGGGTGCCATAGGCTTGCCCGATCCGTTCCAGGACCTCCCGCTCGCTCACGTCGCCGACCACGACGATGGTCGCGTTGTTCGGCGCGTAGAAGGTCTCGTAGAACGCGCGGCAGTCGGCGGTGGTGAACCCCTCGATATCCTGCATCCACCCAATGGTCGGCCAGCGATAGGAATGCCGATCGAACGAGGTGGCCCACAGGAGCTCACTGATGGCGCCTTCCACATCGTCCTCGACGCGATACCGTCGTTCGTTGGCGACGACCTCCTTCTCGCTCTCGACCTGGGGGTCTTGCAGGATCAGGCGGGTCATGCGGAGCGCCTCCAGGTCCACCACGAGAGAGAGCTGGTCGCGAGGCGCGGCGATCGTGTACTGCGTCCAGTCGAGCCAGGTGGCGGCGTTGTTCTCGGCCCCAGCCTCCTCCAGGCGCCGGTCGAACTCCCCGTATGGGCAGCCGTCCATTTCGTTGAAAATCAGGTGCTCGAACAGGTGGGCCAGTCCAGTCTTGCCTTCTTGCTCGTGCCGCGAGCCGACTCGGAACCAGGTGTGGTAGGCGAACACGGGGGCGGATGGGTCTTCGCAGATCAGAACTTGGAGCCCATTGTCGAGGCGGTAGCGTTCGACCCACAGCATCGGCCCGAGCGGGGTGGAGTCGAGGTGCTCGATCCGTCCGAACTTCGGTGCTGCTGCATTCAGCTCGCGGAGCATGGCGTTGCGATCAGGATTTGCGCGCATGGGCTCTCTCCGCATAGTCGCTTTGGGTCGTTGCGTCGAGCAGGGGCGGTGCCGGCTCACTTGCCGACGTGCGGGATGGCCGAGAGCACAGCCTGCGGCACCTCGACGTTGCCAGCTGTCTTGATCCGTCGCTGGGCGGCCTGCTGCTTCTGGCGAGCAACTGGCACTCGCTCGTGGTGATGCTGGCGTCGACAGCGGCGCACGTACACGAATGAAGGCCGCGTTGCGGTGCACGATGACGCCGTACGCGTCGAGCAGTGCCCGGTCGACTGGTCCAGGTCGTCGGTGCGGTAGCCGACGGGCTCGGAGTCCATGCTCGCGTGGCCGCGAGAAACGCTCTCTCCGCCGGTCGGGCAGGTCGAGGGTCACGACCGTGCCGGTGTGTGCACTGGCGGGGACCGTCATCTTCCTGATCGACTCTCGACTGTCTCGAGATCACCGCCCGGTGGCATCCTCGCCGGCGCGCCGCGAGCCAGCGAGTGGACCGGGAATCTACTTCGGCGACTCGTCCTGGGCGGACTCGTCCTTCTTCTTCGCGCGCTTGGGCGCCTCGGCGAGGCTCATCTGCCCTGGCAGGGCATGCTCATACCTCTTCAGGACGAGGTCGATGCCTTCGCGAATGTAGACGGCAACGGGCACCTTGGTCCGATTGTGGAGCAAGTGCAGGCGTTCGTTCTGCTCCGGCGTGATGTAGACCGTGGTCGAGATCTTCTTGCGTGACATGGGGGTTGAGTCCGGAGCGAGTTGCCAGCCGTTACAATAGATTCCCATACGTGTGTTGTCAATCATGTCCGTCATGGGACAATGTAATTAAGTCTTGTAGTTTCAATAACTTAGTCGCTTTCTCGGGGCTGGAAGCCGTCCGCGCGCGACCCCGTGGCTGGCTGGTGGAGCTTCAGTCGGGAGGATGCGCACGCTTGCACGGGTGCCGGAGGGAGCCCTACGATGCCGAAGCGTCAGGGGTGAGATGCACCGCCCGTCGTCGCTTGAGGGATAGATGACCAGAATACAGCAGGCTTTCGCTCACGGTTGCCGCGTGGCAGCGGCCGTGATCGCGGTGGTCGCGTGCAGCGGCTGCGCCGCCAAAGGGGGGCGCAACGCCCAGACGGCCGCGCAGCGCGAGGGCAGCCGCCCGACCAAGGTGGTGCACGAAGAGTGCAACGTCGAAGGTGCGCAGGAGAAGCTGGATGCCAACGGTGACGGGCGGGCAGACGTCAGCGTCGTGATGAAAGGCAGCCAGCCGTATTGCCAGGCGACGGACCTGAACCAAGATGGGATCATCGACGTGTATGCTTACTTCGAGAGCAACGGCAAGGTTCGCCGGAGGGAGTACGCCTACAGCCGCGATGCCCAGATCAACGAGGTGCGATTGTATCGGGCTGGGCAGCTCGCCGAGATTCATCAGTCGACAGTGGCGAGCGGGAGGCTCGACACCTGGCACTACTTCGAGAACGCCAAGCGGGTACGGACGGAGCGCGATTCGGACGGTGACGGCATTGTCGATGAATGGTGGGAGTACCCGCACGCAGATCGCCCTGGGTGCCCGATGATGTATTCTGACGCAGACGGCGACGCGAAGCCCGATCCGGGGTCCGAGGTGGATCTCTGCGATCAGGGCTATGTTCCTCCCGAGCGCGACGACTATCGCTACAAGTCGCCGGATTTCCAGCGCCCAGGAACCATGCCGACGGAAGTCGAGAACCGGGCTGCTGATGACGATGCTGGCTCAGATGGGGAGAAAGGCAGCGACGATGCGCAGTGAAGTCGTGGTCGCATCCGTCGCCGTCGCCGTCGCGGCCAGTCTCGCGCTGTACGCGTGCAACAAGCAGCAGCCGGCCGAAGTCGCCCCTCCGCAGGAGCGGGCTGTCTCCGAGATCCAGCACGGGGATGACCAGTCCCGCTGTGAGTTCGAGGGACGCGCGGACCGGGAAGCGGTGGAGACCGCGAACTCGCGTGCGATCCAGCCCAACATCCGACGCGTGTACGCGATCATTGGTCAAGGAGAAGAGGCACGCCGGGTACTGCAGTGCCGTGAGGTCGATACCAATCTCGACGGGGTCAAGGACGTCGTCCGTACGTACAACGACGACGGGGAGTCTCTGCACGAGCAGGCCGACAGCGACTTCGACGGAAAGATCGACACGTGGACGACGTTTGCGGGGGGGCGAGTCTCCGAAGTCCAGGTGGATCGCAATCGCGATGGGCGGCCCGACGAGAAACGAGTCTACGTTCGAGGCGAGAAGTTGCGCGCCGAGTTGGACGAGAACTTCGATGGAAAACCGGACGTTTGGGAGATCTACGAGCAGGGAATCCTCCAGCGGCGAGGCGTCGACGTGGACGCCGACGGAAAGGTTGACCGCTGGGATCGCGACGAGATCGCCCATCGACGCGCTGAAGAGAAGGAGCGGGAGGAGGAGGAACAGCGCGAGCGCGAGGCACGCGAGGCCGAGGCGGACGCGGGTGTGACGGATGCCCGGGTCAGCGCCCGGAGTCGGTAGTCTCGGCCCCGCGGACGGAGATGGGGCGCCCTTCTGCTGGCTTTCACCGGACGCCTCGGCCAGCGCCTTCGACCGCCCGGTCGGCGCGTTTGGGCGTGTTCCCGTGAAGAAGCTCCCACCAACGCGGAAAGACCTCGACAACGCCGCTCGCTATTGTAGCGCTCGCGCATGGCAGTCGAGCGTTTGCAGAAGATCCTGGCGCGTGCGGGGGTCGCTTCCCGGCGCAAGTCCGAGGAGCTGATCCGGGCCGGTCGCGTGCGCGTCGACGGCCGCGTCGTGAAGGAGCTCGGCTTGTCAGTCGACGGTCGGCGAAGTCGCATCGAGGTGGATGGCCAGCAAGTCACCATCGAACCGTTCGTCTACCTCGCGTGGCACAAGCCCCGCGAGGTGATGAGTACGATGAGTGACCCGGAAGGGCGCGCCACTGTGGCTGAGTACGTGCGGTCGGCGCCCGTTCGGGTGGTGCCCGTGGGCCGGCTGGATTTCCACACGAGTGGGTTGATGCTGCTGACGAATGACGGGGAGCTAGCGAGCAAGCTCTCCCATCCGAGCTCGCGGGTGCCCAAAGAGTACGTTGTGAAGGTGAAGGGGGCGGTCGACGACGATGCGCTCGCGCGGTGGCAACAGAGTATCGTCATCGATGGGCGGGCCACCCGTCCCGCCGAGGTGCGACGGCTGCGTCAGGAGGGAGACAAGACCTGGCTGTCGATCGTGCTCCGCGAAGGGCGCAATCGGCAAGTGCGTCGCTTGGGCGAGGCGGCGGGATACCAAGTCATGCGGCTCGCGCGCGTCGCCTACGCTGGGGTCGCCGTCGACGGGCTCAGACCCGGCGAGTGGCGGCATCTGTCAGTGGACGAGCTGAAGGACCTCAAGCGGCGTTTCGGAGTTCCGGCCCGCGTGCGCCCGGCCGCGCTCCCAGAGACACCACGACGACGCCCACCCAGTTCGCGAACCCCACCCACCGGAGCCCGGACGAGACGCCGACGCTGAGTCCGACGACGGCAAACGCTGGCTCTTCGACCGCGGCGGGACGCTTCGCCTCAGGAATTCGCGCGTCCGTGGACGAGCGTCTTCGCGCCGTCGGCGAACATGATCGAGACCTTGTCGTCCTCCAGAAGTTCGACGACGTATCCCTCGCCGAACTTCTTGTGAATCACGAGCTGGTCCGGTGCGAACGTTTCGGTGATCTTGAACCGCGTGAACGCCGTCGCGGCCTGGCCCAGGACGCGGCGTTCCCACTCGCCCCGGCGCTCCGCTTCCGCGCGGACCGCCTGCGTCATCCGCTGCGATGAGGTTTGCCGAGTGGTGCGAGTACGTGCCGCTTCGCGCTTCTCACGTGCCGTCTTGGGAGCGCGGTAGTTGTGGTGGGACCCACAAGTCTGGCACTCCACGCGCTTGGGTACCGTCCCGACCATCGCCACGATTCGATGTCCCAGGTCCATTCTGCACTTCGTGCAGTAGGCGTCGATTTCACTGCCTGCTCCGAGGGGCTTGGGCACCTGGCTAGTCTCCTTCTCCTGGGGATGCGTCGCGATGAGCCGATTCGGATTGAGGTGACGGCTCGGAGGGGGTGGGCGCGGACGCCGCTTCGGGCGGGTTGTCGGATTCCGTGGGGACGAACCGGACCTGGGTCTTCACTTCCAGAGTCAGGCCACTGAGCATATCCCGGAAGTCGGTATGCTCCAGGAATCGGCGTACCTCACTTGCCACCGATGCGGCGAGGGCATCCTTGGTAGCGTTCAGCTGGGCGGCAATCACCGTGCTGACTTCTCGTGGCAGCTTCATGTCGTTGACAAACGCCTTCACGTCCCCGCGACCTTCGTTCAACTTGCCGAGGCCGACGTCGACGACTCGCTTGAGCAACTCCGGGAGGATGCGCTCGAGGCGACGACTGTCGCGGTCGTCCCCAAAAGGCGGCTCGCTGTCCACGGCCTGCGTCTACCGTGGCGCATTGCGTCAGTCAACCGACACCGGCCGCTCTGCCCGCGTGTTCTGGGGTAGGCCGCGACGCCCCGGCTCGACTAGAACGCCGGTCCGCCTGACCGGAGCGGAAAACCCCTGTGTCCGGGGGCCCAGCAGGGGCGAGGCGCCCGGACGCAGGTGCTTCCCGTTAGCCCTGCGGCTCCGTCGGTGTTCTGGCGTCGATTTGGAACAACAATCAACCTGTCTATTGTTCTGGGCGGTACCGGAGCGCGCTTCCGGCCACAAACCCAATGAGCTCGCGCGATTGTCAAAGTACTCTACAATCACGCGGCTCACCTAGGGATCTGGCGATGAACGACGAGTATTCGGTGCGTCGCGGCCATCTGCTCGAGGCCATTCACCCGGGGGTACTGCTCGTCCCCGCGGGCACGGAGGCTCGGTATGGGACGACGGCAGGACCATTTCGGCAGAGTTCAGACTTCTACTACTTGACCGGCTTCGAGGAGCCGGACGCGGTTCTGGTCCTGACGACGGGGGAAACGCACGAAGCGATCCTCTTTCTGCGGGAACGGGACCGAGAGCGGGAGCGGTGGGACGGGGAGCGTCTCGGTGTGGAACGCGCCGTCGAGCGCTTGGGGGTGGATCGAGCGTATCCGATCGGTGAGCTGGACGCTCGCATGCCAGAGCTGTTCGAGAACCAGGCTCGTCTCTTCTTCCGCCTGGGAGAGGACCGCGATCTGGACGCGCGAGTACTCCTCGCAATCCGAGCTGTGCGGACCCGGGCCCGGCGCGCCGTCTGGTGGCCGACCAGCATCGTCGATCCCGGCGAGGTGGTAGACCCGCTGCGCCTGGTCAAGTCAGAGACCGAGATCAGGCTGATGCAGCACGCGGCCGACATCTCCTCTGCCGGGCACATGGCGGTGATGGCGGCGGCCGCACCCGACGTCGGAGAGCACGAGCTCGAGGCCGTGCTGCTCTCGACGTTTCGCGGGGCCGGGGCGCGGCGACCGGCGTACCCACCCATCGTTGGCTCGGGGCCAAACGCGACCGTTCTGCACTACGTCGCCAATGACCGGACACTAGTGGCGGGCGACCTCGTCCTCGTTGATGCGGGTTGCGAATACGAGCACTACGCGGCTGACATCACCCGCACCTTCCCCGTCACCGGGAGGTTCAGCGAATCGCAGGCGAGGATCTACGATTTGGTCCTCGCTGCGCAGTTGGCTGCCATCGACCGAGCTCGGGTTGGACGCACGATGGATGACGTGCACCAGGTTGCGGTACGTGTGCTAACCGAGGGCCTCGTTGAGCTCGGACTCATCGCGGGGCCCGTCGGTGACGCGATCGAAACGGAGCGGTACCGGTCGTTCTACATGCACCGCACAGGTCACTATCTCGGGCTCGATGTGCACGACGTTGGCCGCAACAGCATTCTGGGCAAGCCCCGGGCCCTCGAGGAAGGCAACGTGATCACCGTCGAACCAGGCCTCTATATTCCTGCGAATGCCGACGTGCCGGAAGAGTATCGGGGGATTGGTGTCCGCATCGAGGACGATGTGGCCATCTCGGTGGATGGTCCCATCGTCCTTACGGCAGCGGCACCCAAGCTGCGCGACGACGTCGAGCGCGCTTGCCAGGCCTAGATGAGCGAGCACGATTGTCTCGTACTTCGACGACTGTCCGGGTTCGTGAGAACTTGGGGCTGCGGCGCATCTGCTCCAACCGGCAGCGCCAGGACTTCTGGCTAGTCCTCAACCTGGCAGGACCCTCGGAACAGCAGGAATGGCTCGAGCAGACTTCTTCCGATGTCGAGGAGCTCTTCGTACCGCTCTCGCTCCGTCAGGGGTGGGGCCAGGAGCAATCGAGAGTCGTGCGTGGCGATTCCGGGGGCGTGTTCGCCCCCAGTGTGGGCTCGCCACCGGAGTGGTCCTTGGATTGATGATGGTGCCCGCTGTCGCGCCAGCCCAGGAGGAGGAGCGTCCGTGCTCCGCAATCGCCGAGCAGCGGGTGATGCACGCCCGGGAGCCCGGACGACCCGAGGCCGTGGTCGTCACGGAAACCTCACTTCCGCCTCCACGTATCGGCCACTTCCTGGGCTCGATAGCGGTAGGGCGCGGGTTGCGCTTCAACAACCCTTACCGTCTGGCGACTCCGCTCGGTAGGACGCCCGAGTCGCTCTCGCTGACGGCGACGTACGTTGACCTTGCGCTCGGGGCAACGGTGGGGCGAGTTGGGGCGCCATGGCATGGGGTGGTGACCCATCTGTCGGTGGCTGCGCAGGGCGTGAGTCAGCAGACCATCACCCCCAGCTACCTCCAGCTCTGGCGGGCGGCGCCCAGATGGCTGCTGCTGGGGAGACTGGGCGTACCGGTTGTGACAAGGCCCGACGTGAACGCTGGACTCGAGGGCGCGGTGGGGGCGCTGTGGCGAGTCACTGGTGGGACCGGTGTGACGGCCGAAGTCGTGGGAAGCCTGTTCTACGGAGCGGCGACGCGCGAGCGCGACCCCACCGCGATCCCTCTCGTCAGTCTCCAGCTTGGAGTATTCTTGGACTACGAGGTGATACCGTGAAGCTCGACGATGCCCCCGCGGGGACACTTCTGCTCCGGCTGCTGCTGGGGTTTGTCGCGACGCTGGGATGCATGGCGGCGGTGCCGGGTGATGTCGGAGGCTGCGGCCAGCCGGCGGAGGAGCTGGATCCCGAGGGGTTCTTCCTCAACAAGGCGCGGGTGGACTGTGATCAATGCCGGCGGTGCGGGCTCTACTCCCGTGCTTGCCTGGACGCTTGCGACGAGGAGCGGCAGCCGCCGACGGAGTTTCCCGAGGGGTGCGTCCCGCTGGTGCACGACGGTGAGGTGTGTCTGAACGCCCTGAAGGCGGCGTCGTGTCGGGCATTCGAGTCCTACGTTCGCGATGCGAACCGCCAGGTTCCCACAGAGTGTGACTTCTGTCCTGCCCAGGAGGGGGAATGAGGTCGTTCTCAGTGATCCTCTGCAGCCTCCTGGTGGCCGGGTGCGTGGTGGGACGCCAAGCCCGATCCAGCGTTGCTGAACAGGACCTCTACCGGCGTTCGCGCGTGGCTCGGACGCTCGAGCAACGGCTGGCCGCGGCACACGCATACCGGGACCAGTATCCAGACGGTGCCTGGCGACCCGAGGTGGATGCGTGGCTGAAGTCGGCGGCGGAGGAGTACTACGAGGCTATCGAAGACGACGCTGCCGCGCTACGCGGCTACCTGACACTGCTGCCCGCGGACGGTTTGGCGGTGCAGCGGGTGAAGAAGCGGCTCGCCGAGTTGCAGGTCGCGGAGGACTATCGTCGCGCAACCGAGCTCGAGTTCGATCTGCGTGCTGCTGAGATCGACTGCGAGCTGACGCGGGCGGCGCAACGACGCCAGGCGGTCGTGGAGCGGATCATGATGTTCGCGCGTCACATCAGTGCAATCCGATCCTGGAGTGAGCCGACCTCATCCCTCGATCATGAGTTCATCCACGAATGGCGAATTCGCCCGCCGCGAGCCCGGTGCCAGGGCGGACGGTGCGTGAAGACGGTGATGATGCCCTACGCGATCCCGGAGGCTCGCGAGCTCTCGGAGCGTGTCGCGATCTTCGATGTGGTCGTCGAGCTCGAGCGTGGGGGAGTGCGTCGCGCGACCATCGCCGGACCGGAGCTGTTCAGTCGTCTCGCCGAGGCCATTGATTTGCAGATCGTCACCCCGGACGATGCGAACGCACGTCTCGACGCGATGACGACGGCGTTCTTCGTCGTCCAGAATGCGCTCGAGGACGCCCTGCCGGCGGCGGAGTGCGAGAGCCCGCCGGTGAGTCCTGCTCTCATCGTCCGGGAATGCCGCGGCGTGCGGGCGGCAATGATCGCCGGTCGGGACGCCAGCGAAGAGGATCGCATCGTCGTCGAGCCCATCACTCCCCCCTGAGCGCGATCCAGCGGCTGTCCTCTGGCCGTGGAGGGGAGGCGTGCTAGAAGCACCCACAACATGCTTCGGCGATCGACAGCGACCCAGTGTTTGGGGGTCGGGGGCGAGTTCGACGCACAGCGGGGGTGGGTGAGCCGCCCCCCGAGTCCTGGAACTCGGTGGGGGGACCCGATCGGGAGCACGGCGGCGGGGAGTTCGGTACGGCGGAACTGCCGATGCAGCGAGCTGGGCGCTGGCGGTAACAACTCTTCACCGCGGTGTGGGTTCGAGGTGTGGGCGCGACGCGGAGTCGGTCTGTGGACGAACTCGAGCCATCGATGCCCAGAAAGGACCGCACCATGACTCTCGAGCCGTTGATTCCGTTTGTTCACATTCCCGAGTTGGTGCTCGTGCCGTCGGGTGCCTTTCACGGCTGGCCCGCGGTACCAGTTTCCCTCAAACCGTTCGGAATGCTCGTCGCCACGGGCGTCTACGTGGGTGCGTACCTGACGATGCTCCAGGCGCGGAAGGTGGGGCTCGAGGCGGGGAAGATGACGTCGATGATCATGTGGGTCGTGGGCCTCGGGTTCGTCTTCGCCCACGTCCTCGAGGTCCTCATGTACCGTCCCGAAACGGTGCTGGAGGAGCCGTTCGTGCTGGTTCGCCTCTGGGAGGGACTCAGCAGTTTTGGTGGGTTCGTTGGTGGCCTCGTGGGAGCGATCGTTTGGAGCTACCGGGCGGGGGAACCGGTACTGCCCTACGCGGATGTGGTCGCGAGTGCTTTCCCCGTGGCGTGGGTCTTCGGCCGCAGCGGCTGTTCTGTGGCTCACGACCATCCCGGCCTCCCCAGCGACGCCTGGTTTGCTGTGCGGTATCCCCTCGACTTTCCGGGCAGCGCTGTGCCGTGGTCTGCCGGGGAGCTGGGACGTTTTGACCTGGGACTGTACGAGATGGCGCTGACCATTCCCCTGGCTGTTGCGTTTCTGCTGCTGCGACGGCAGGCCCGTCCATGGGGGTTCTATCTGGCGTTGATGACGCTCTACTACGCGCCACTCCGGTTCGCGTTGGACTTTCTTCGGATTCGCGACGCCCGCTACTGGTCGTTGACCCCCGCTCAGTGGCTGAGCGTGGGTCTCCTGGGGATCGGGGTGTGGATGTTCTTCCGCTGCATGCGGCGTGCGGGTGATCTGGAAAGTGTGCGTCCCCCCCAGGTTGGTTCGTCCGCGCGCCGCGCGGCACGATCCGCGCGCTAGCGACCACCGCAGGCCAGCGTGTCGGGCGTTCAGATCCGGAAGCGGACGGCGCCCGGCAAGCAGCGGATGCGCAGTGGAAGCCGCCCCGGCATCTCGCCGTCGAGGTCGATGAGTACTTCGGCGCTGGGGCGGGTCGGGCGGGCTTCAATCTCGGCTCCGCGTGCGACCCGCACACCCGGCGAGCCCGGGTGCGTCCCTTGGTAGATCTTGTACGCCAGGCCCACGCCCTGGGCGCGCGTGAGATCGTAGAGGGCGATGACGTCGAACAGCCCGTCACTGGGATCGGCGTCGGGCGCAATCTTCATGCCCCCTCCGAAGTAGCGACCGTTGGCAATCGCGACGTTGAGCACGGGGGCTTCGAGGCAAGGCTTGCCGTCCACCAGCATCGAGACTGGCTGATTGGCGTACGCGAGCATCGCGCGCAGCGCACCCAGGAAGAAGGTGGCCTTGCCACCCAGCCATTTGGGGTTGTTGTTCACGATCCGGTCGGTGAGTCCGCTCAGGCCGAAGCTGGCGATGTTCACGAAGGCACGGGTGACCACTCCGCCTTCTGGTCCAGTGAGTTCCGCGATCCCAAGGTCGATGGGGCGAGGCGGACCATCGACGATTCGGCGCACCGCCTGGGCCACCTCGGTGCCCAAGCCGAACGTCTTCCGAAAGTCTCCGCCGGTCCCGCCGTTGACCAGTCCCAGCTCGGGGCCGGGCAGTGGATCCCCGCGCTCGCTGATGTAGGCCTGGCAAGCTTCGTTCAGCGTGCCATCTCCGCCGACCACCACCGCGCAGTCCACGGAGTGGTCCGCCGCCTCGCGGACCAGGCGCGCGGCGTCGCCAGGACCGCGGGTGCACTGCACGTCGACGCTGCACCCGCCGTCGCGCAGACACCGCTCGGCGAGTTGCTGCCGCTGCGTGGCGGACCCACTTCCGGCCCGCGGATTGACGATGAGTCTGACTCGCATCATTTTTTTGCGCCCGGGCGAAGGTCCGGGAACCAGAAGCCGATATTGCACGAGCGGGGGGTGGCCGAAAGGTCCTCTCGGTCGGAGTTTGTGGGGGCCATCGACTCGGCGCCGGGGGCGGCCGACAAGGATTTGGGGGGCTCCAGGATCGATCGAGTCGCGCTTTGCCTTGACGGCAGTTCGCGGACAGATATCGTGGGCAGCGGTTCCCCCACGGCTTCCCGCGGCGCGGGGAAGCAGCGTCAGCTCATCAAGAGGAAAAACGCGCAGCGATGGCAGCAGAGGACGAACGGAAGCTCTTTGTAGCTGGGTTGCCGGACTCCATCACTGAAGACGTTCTCCGCCAGCTTTTCGAAGCGACCGGTGGCACCGTGCTGAACGTCAGTCTTCCTCGCGATCGCGCGACCGGAAGGCCCAGGGGATTCGGCTTCGTGACGCTATCGACTTCTGAGGAGGCCGACGCGGCGCGCGCAGCGCTCGACGGTTCGATCCAGGCGGGGCGGGCTATTTCCGTTCGCCCGTTTCAGTCGGAAGCGCCCCGTCGCGAGGTCCGTGACGGGCCGGCAAGGGACCGTGGAGAGCGCCCAGAGCGGGGGCCGCGGGAGGACCGCGGCGACCGAACGCTCTACGTGGGGAATCTTCCCTACGACTGCGCGCCCCAGGACGTCGAGACGCTCTTCCGCGAGCGCAACGCGGGGCAGGTGGCTCGGGTCCATCTTCCGCAGGGGCCCGATGGCCGTCCACGGGGATTCGGTTTCGTGACCATGCCTTCGGCCGAAGCAGCGAACCAGGCCATCGAGGCACTGCGCGATGTCGAGCTGCGCGGGCGGCGGCTCATGATCAACGTTGCGCATCCTCGTGGCGAACGCCCTGAGCGTCCCAGCCAAGAGCGTGGGACCGGTGAAGCGCGAGGAGGCGACCGCCCCGAGCGTGCGCCCCGACCTCCCCGCGAGCCCGGAACCCGCCCGTCCTTTGCCGAGCCAATGGAGCCTCCCCCGTTCATGGACTCCCCCAAGGCCGAGGGGCGGCGTCGGGGCGAGCGCCCAGAGAAGAAGCCCAAGAAGCGCAAGAAGGGTGTGGGCAGTGAACGGAGTGCAGCTGCCGCGCCGAAGCGCGGACGCGACCGGGTGCGGGACTGGGAAGACTGGGACGAGGATTGAGAAGGAGTTTTGATTTCAGCCGCTTGGCTGTCTGTTTCTGAACCTTTGAACAGTGGCTCCTCAAGCCGCCGATTGCACACCTGAGTCGCCGCGTGCTAGGAAGGCGCCGCATTGTCGCGAGCCACGACTTGGGCAGATTTTTTGGGGTGATGTTCCCCGTCTGACATGCGCGTTGCACGCCCGGCCTGAGGACCGCCGAGTAAAGATCGATGATTTTCGACTGGCTTTACGGTCTGTTTTCGAACGATCTCGCCATCGACCTCGGGACGGCGACGACGCTGATCTACGTCAAGGGCAAGGGGATCGTTAGCTGCGAGCCCTCTGTGGTGGCGGTGCAGCGTGACTCGCGCGGCGACAAGAAGGTGCTGGCGGTTGGCCGCGAAGCCAAGGAGATGCTGGGACGTACGCCTGGCAACATCCAGGCCATCCGTCCGCTTCGGGACGGCGTCATCGCCGACTTCGAGATCACCGAGGCGATGTTGCGCTACTTCATCGCGCGGGCTCACAATCGACGCACGCTCGTCAAGCCGCGAATCATCATCTGCGTTCCCTTCGGGATTACCGAGGTGGAGAAGCGGGCTGTGAAGGAAAGCGCGGAGAGCGCCGGGGCGCGTGAGGTCTACCTGATCGAGGAGCCGATGGCTGCTGCCATCGGGGCAGGACTGCCCATCACCGAGCCGAGCGGAAACATGGTTGTCGACATCGGCGGCGGCACTACCGAGGTCGCTGTCATTTCGCTCGCCGGGATCGTCTACTCGCAGAGTGTTAGAGTTGGTGGAGACAAGCTGGACGAGGCCATCGTTGCGTACATGAAGCGCAAGTACAATCTGGCCATCGGTGAACAGACAGCCGAGCGGATCAAGATGACCATCGGCAACGCCTATCCGCTCGAGCAGCAGCTCACCATGGAGGTCAAGGGGCGCGACATGGTGGCGGGTATTCCAAAGACCGTTGTCGTCAACTCGGATGAGGTTCGCGAGGCACTCTCGGAGCCGATCAACGCGATCGTCGAGGCCGTCTTGCTGGCACTCGAACGAACGCCGCCAGAGCTGGCGGCAGACATCGTCGACAAGGGCGTCGTCCTGACGGGAGGTGGCGCGTTGCTCAAGCAAATGGACGTGCTACTGCGGGAAGAAACGGGGTTGCCGGTCATGGTGAGCGACGATCCGATCAGCGCCGTGGTTCTTGGGAGTGGCAAGACTCTCGACCACATCGAGCTGCTGAAGGAAGTCACCATCGGCTGACGGCCCGGAGAGGCCGAAGTGGGGTCGTTCAAGCGTTATCGCGACATTTTCATCGTCGTCCTCCTGCTGGCGGTCCCGTTCTTCTTTCTTCGCGCCAGCATCCGCAAGCCCGAAAACATGAGCTGGCTCGACCAGGCCGTCATGCGCGTGGCCGCCCCGCTCCAGTACATCTCGGCCGCCTTGGCTCGTGGCGTCTCGAGCCTGGTGAGCGACTACGTCTACCTGGTGGACGTCAAGGGCGACAACGACCGGCTCTCCTTCGAGAATGCACGCCTCCGTTCTCGATTGCGCGAGGTGGAAGCGGCTGAGGCGGAGAACCGCCGCTTGCGACGACTCCTGGGGCTCCGCGAGACCATCCCCAACGAGACGACCAGCGCCGTGGTGGTTGGGAAGGACACGACCGAGTTCTTTCGGGTGGCGCACGTCGTTCTCGACAGCCCCGGGATTGTCGTGCGCAACAACATGCCCGTGATCTCGCTCGATGGTACGGTCGGGACCGTGCGACGTGTGGCGGGCGAGAAGGTGGACGTCCAGCTGACGGTCGACGCGGGATTCGGAGTCGATGTCGTTGTGGAGCGGACGGGCGCGCGTGGTTTCGTGCGCGGCACTGGCAATCGCAAGCGCTACGAGGTGAAGGTCGAGTACGTCCAGCGGACCGACGAAGTGGAGGTCGGGGACCTGCTGCTGACGAGTGGTGTCGGTTGTCGGTTCCCGAAGGGTATTCCGGTCGCGCGGGTCACTCAGGTGAAACGAACCGAGTACGCCACCTATCAGGAGGTCGAGGCGGAGCCCACAGTGGACTTCTCTCGCATCGAGGAGGTGTTGATCGTGCTGGCTGACACTCACGACTGCACCCCGGGGCGGTCGGGAGCACGTTGAGGCGCCCATGCGGAACCTCGCCGTTCTTGCCGTCGGCATCATCCTCGTTCTCGTTCAGTCGAACGCATATCGGCTGTTCGTCGTCTTGAGCGCCATCCTGCCCGCCTCGGCGGTCGTCTACCTGCACGGGGGCGCTCCGAACCTGGTACTGCCGCTGATCATCTTCTTGGGCGTTCACGAGTCGAGCATGGCACGCGGAGCACTGCTGGCCTTCGGCCTGGGCTACGCGACGGATATTCTGGCGTCGGCGCCCATTGGTCTCTTTTCGTTCATCAACGTGGCGGTCTGGTGGCTAGCGCGTCTCGCCGGGGTACGTCTCACGGCGCAGACACTGCTGCCGCGAATGAGCCTGGCGTTTGCTTTCGCCTTGATTGAGGGGATTCTCGTCATCGTCCTGCTAGCGGTGTTCGGTGCCGACACGAAGCGGCCCATCGAGATTTTGACCATCCTCGTTCCCCGTTCTGTGTCGACCGCGCTGTTCGCTCCGCTCGTGCTGCGGATCGCCCAGCGGTTGCACCAGGGCACCAGTTCGGTTCGGTCTTCGGCGTCGTCAACCGAGGTGGTCCCGTGAACCCGGCGCGCCACGGGGGCACAACCTGCTCGTGCCAGGCGAGGGGCAGAGGGCGGTAGCGATGGACTTCCTCGTTCAGCGCTCGGATGTGAGCGAGTTTCGCCGTCGCTATCGTTGGATGGTCCTTGCGGTGATCGCGACCTTCCTCGTGTTGACGGCGCGGATGGTCCAGCTCCAAGTGGTGGAAGGGGAGATGCACCGTCTGGAGGCGCGCCAGAACATCGTCCGTCGGATTACGCTGGCAACGTCGAGGGGCGTGATTCGCGACAGTCAGGGCCAAGTGCTGGCCGCCAATCGACCTAGCTACAACGTCTACGTCACGCCGGGAATCATCGACATGGCCGAGACTTGGCCACGGGTTGCCCAGCTGATGGCCCTCACCGAGGATGAGCGGGGCGAACTTGAGAAGATGATTCTCGAGCGGAGAGCGTCATCGCGAAAGATGCAGCAGACGCTCCTCAAGGTGGATGTGTCGCGAGACGTGGTGGCGGCGATCGAGACCCAGAAGGTGGGCACCGATGGCGGCGGACTGGACGGTGTCGAGGTGGTTCCGATACCGGTTCGGTACTACCCACAGGGAGATCTGGCGGCTCACCTGTTGGGGTACATGCGCGAGGTGGACGCGGAGATGCTGGCGCGACTCCAGGACCGCGGATACCGCTCTGGTGACCGGATTGGTGCGGTTGGGGTCGAGCGACGCTGGGAAAGCTACCTCCGCGGTCGCCGCGGGTGGAGGAAGCGGGTACGCGGGAGGACCCGACCGAACCTCAACCCGGAGGAGATTGAGACCAAGTACTTGGACGAGCCCCGGCGGCTCGATCCGGTCCCGGGTCGCGACGTGTCTCTGACCATCGACATTCAGCTCGTGCGATCCATCGACCGCGCCATGCGCGGCCAGTTGGCAGGGGCCGTCGTCGTTGTCGATGTGCGCACGGGCAGGGTCCTGGCCGCATACTCCAAGCCCAGCTTCGACCCCAACGTGGTGTCTGGCGGAAGCGGGAAACAGGCGGTCAGGGATGCGTTCAATCGGCTCTTCACCGATCCGCTGAAACCGACGCTCGACAAGACGATTTCGGCGGCGTACCCGCCCGGCTCAACCTACAAGCCGTTCAGCGCGCTGGCAGGACTGGCAGATCGACTCATCGACACCAGGATGCAGGTGCAGTGCCGGGGCGGGTATTGGTACGGCAAGCGGTACTTCCGGTGTACGGGGGTGCATGGCCACGTCAATCTACATGAGGCCATCGTCGTGTCGTGCAACACGTACTTCTACGCGTTGGGTGAGGCGTTGCAGAACGCGCCCGGCAAGACTGGAATCGACCGGCTGGCAAAGATCGGCCGCGACTTCGGTTTCGGAGAGAAGACGGGGATCGGCGTCAATCCAGAGGCGCGAGGGCGCATGCCCACACGCAGCTGGTACACACGTCGCTACAAGGGGGCGTTCCGCGGAGGCTTCACCTTGCTGGCGTCGATTGGGCAGGGTGCCAGCACGGTCAGCGTGTTGCAGCAGGGACTGGCCTACGCCGCGCTGGCGAACGGTGGGACGCTCTACCAGCCCCAGGTGGTGCGTAGCATCGAGACGAGTGATGGCACCATCGTGCAGGACTTTCCCCCACGGGTGCGACGGATCGTCGAGGTCGACACCGACCAATTGGCGTTGATCAAGCGCGCTCTCGTTGGGGTCGTCGAAGAGCGTGACGGAACCGCCAACAAGGAACGGCTCGAGGGGGTCGACATGGCGGGCAAGACGGGTACCGCCCAGGTGAGTCGAGCGACGCCCCGCAGCGTGGACCCCGACAAGGTCTGGTATTTCAACCGCGACCACGCCTGGTTTGCGGGATACGCACCCACTGGGTCTCCGGAGATCGCCATCGTTGTGCTGGTCGAGCATGGAGGAGGTGGCGGCAAGAACGCGGTGCCGGTGGCGATGCGAGTGGTTCGCGATTGGCAGAAGCTCAAGGCGCAGCGCCTCTCTGCGCGTCGCGAGCCCCAGGGGGACCAGCCTTGATTCGGGAACCTGCGTCCTTCCGCAGCGGCGTTCAGGTCGACATGTACCTATTGGTTGGGATCGTGGCGATCGCAACGCTGGGGGTCGTCAATCTGTACAGCGCTACCAGTCCCTACGTGGGGTCCCGTCACGCGCTCGCCGACGTGTATGTGACTCAGATCTACTGGATCGTAGTGGGCATGTTGGCGGGGATCCTGGTGGCTGCGATCGACTACCGCCACTACGAGCGCGTCAGCTACATGCTCTACGCGGGCGGGATCGCCAGCTTGTGCCTGGTCTTTGTGCTCGGCGAGGACATCCGCGGCGTTGTGCGCTGGATCAAGATTGGGAGTTTCACCTTCCAGCCCAGCGAGTTCATGAAGATCTTGGTGCTCCTCGTCGTGGCCAAGTATCTCCACGATGATCCGAAGACCGAGCCGCGAACGCTACTCGATCTGATGCCGCCCATCTTGATGACGGCGCTCCCGGTGGTCCTGGTCATGCTGCAGCCGGATCTGGGGACCTCACTGATCTACTTCTTCACTGCCGGAACGATGCTGGCGATGACGAAGGTTCGCCGGCGCACGATTGCTACCATCGCGGCGACGCTCGTCGCCACGTCCGTCGTGGTCTGGAACTATGGTATGCACCAGTACCAGAAGGACCGCATCACCAGTTTCCTCGATCCGGAGAGTGACTCGGCTGGCGCGGGGTGGCACGCGCTGCAGTCGCGAATCGCCATTGGCAACGGTGGACTCTGGGGGGAAGGGTTCATGCAGGGCACGCAGAACCAGTTCGGGCTCCTTCCCGATCAGTACAGCGACTTCCCCTTTCCCGTATTCGCCGAGGACTGGGGATTGGTGGGTGTGCTCGTCCTGTTCTGCGTCTACGCCTTTGTGTGCATCAAGGCGATCCATATCGCCTCTCACTCGAAGGACCGCTTCGGGGCGGCCCTTGCGGTGGGGGTGGGGTCGCTCATCTTCTGGCATACCTGGGCCAACCTCGGTATGGCCGTCGGACTGCTGCCCGTCGTTGGGATCACTCTGCCGCTGTTCTCCTACGGGGGATCCAGCGTGGTCACGATCATGATTGGCTTTGGGTTGCTGATGAACGTGTCCATGCGCCGGTAGTGGCTATTCGAGTCGGAAGAGCTCTTCGATTTCGTCCTTGGTCAGCTTCTTCCCAGCCGTCGAGTCCTCGCTCAGCACGGACGCAACGAGCTCCTTCTTCTTCTGCTTGAGTTGGAGGATCTTCTCCTCGATGGTGCCGGCCGCCACCAGGCGGTACACCGTGACGACCTTGTGCTGGCCGATGCGGTGAGCTCGATCGGACGCTTGGTCCTCGACCGCAGGGTTCCACCACGGGTCGAAGTGGATCACCGTGTCGGCTGCGGTGAGATTCAACCCTGAGCCGCCGGCCTTGAGGCTAATGAGAAAGACCGGGATAGTTGGGTCCGTCTGGAATCGCTCGATCCGCTGTGGGCGGTCGGTGGTGCTACCATCCAGGTACTCGTACTTGATCTTGTCTTCCTCGAGGGCGCTCTTGACGAGCTTCAGCATCGAGACGAACTGACTGAAGATCAGTACCTTGTGCCCGCCCGACTCGACCTCGTCGACCAGCTCTCGGAGTACACTCAGCTTGCCGCTGTCGTCGTGGCTGAACTCGCGGGGGAGCCCCAAGAGGCGAGGATCGCAGGCGGCCTGGCGGAGCTTGGTCAGGCCTGCGAGGATGTGAATCTGGCTCTTGGCGAGCCCGACGCGCTCGACCTCTCCCATTACCTGGGCGCGAACCTCGCGGAGAACCTGCATGTAGATGGCTCGCTGGTCGGGAGCCAGGTCGACAATCTTGTCCACCTCGAGCTTGGGGGGCAGGTCCTTTGCGACCTCCGTCTTTGTTCGCCGCAAGATGAACGGGTGGATGATCGCCCGTAGGCGAGCTGCCTGTTTCGAGTCACCCTGGTCGATCGGTCGACCAAAGCGCTCCTCGAACTTCGGGAGCGGGGGAAGTAGTCCCGGGCTAACGAATTCGAAGATCGACCAGATCTCGCTCAGGCGGTTCTCGATTGGCGTACCCGTTAGTGCGAGACGACGTTCCGCAGTCAGCTCGCGGGCGGCCTGTGCGGTGGCACTGACTGGATTCTTGATGTTCTGGGCCTCGTCGAGAATGGCGTAGTCGAGCTTCAACTTCTTGAGCAGATCGATGTCACGGCGGAGCAGTGCGTAGCTGGTGATGATCACGTTGGCGCTCGCCAATTCGCTCTTCTGCTCTCGGCGGCCAGCACCATGCCAGAGAGATGTTGTCAGCGAGGGGGCAAAGCGCTCGATCTCTCGGACCCAGTTGGTGACGACACTCGTCGGGGCGACGATCAGCGCGCGCACCGACTTCTTCTCCTGCTTGATTGCCAGGAAGAGCGCGATGGTCTGGATCGTCTTGCCCAGCCCCATGTCGTCTGCCAGGACTCCTCCCGAGTTCAGCTCGTGAACGAACTTGAGCCACGCCAGTCCCTGCTCCTGGTACGGGCGGAGGACCGCCTTGAGGCTACGGGGCTTCTTGACTGCCTTGATCTCATCGAGATTGCTCAGCTTCTTGAATAGGGCGCGGGCGCTGGCGGCGATGGTGCTGTTCTCGGCCTGTTGCACGAGTTCCTGGACGCGCCCAGCTTGAGAGAGAGGGAGCTTGCCGCTCTTGCCGGCGCCCGTGAGTAGCTCGACTTCGCGGTCCATCATCGCGCGAACCTTGTCGGGGTCGATCTGCGCGTAAGAGTTGTCGCTGAGGCGCACAAACTTCTGTCCGTCGCGGAGGCAACGTTCCAGCTCGCTGCGATCGACCCCGACGCCTTCGCTCTCGTAGGTCAGCTTCACGCTGAGCCAGTCCACGCCGCTGGATACACGGGCATTGATGCGCACTGGCTTCTTGCGGACCTGCGCACCGACTAGCTCGTCGGGGAACCAGAGATCCCAGTCCTCTGGGAGCGTGCCGATCCCTTCCGACCAGAAGCCGATGGCCGCTTCTCCGTGGGCGACGAAGTTCTGGCCGCTCTCGTCGGGCTCCAGGCCGGCGGCCTTGAGGGCCTCGGCGGCCGCTTGCTGTGCCGGGATGTCGAAGCGGATGCACGTGGCCCGCTTCTGGCCCTCCTTGGGCGCCAGAATTCGCACGGGTGGCGAAATTCCGTCGGCTCGTACCTCGACCTCCTCGTCACCATACGCGGCGTTCAAGCTGGCTTGTACCTCGGTGAGAGACCCTCCGGCCTGGAGGCGGAAGGTGGGAGCGGAGTCGAGTACGTCGGCCACCTGCGACAGCTCCGGCAATTCCGCGCCGACCTCGAGGGCGACCTTGGGAAGCCCATCGGTGATCATGCCGATCAGTTCGGAGGCGGGCTCCGCGATCGTGGGACTGCGCAGCAGACGACTGAGTGCGGCGGGGGCCACCCGGCGGTCGAGGGGGCGTGCGATCCCTTCGCTCGTGTCGATGTGCCAGCCTGGCGCTCCCTCGAACCAGCCACCTGAGGTCAGCTGGAAACGGCGACCGTTGCCCGGTCGCTCGAAGGTGGCTTTCGAGACGATCGTATCGGAGCCCACCATCTCAAGATCGAAGCGCGGCTTCAGCGTTTCGTCGGCGAAGCGCAGTTGCATCAGCGCTGGCTCGAGCAGGACGCGGAGCTCCTTGAGGTGGGGCAGCAACTCGGCGACATCCTCGCCGCGAATGTCCACGGCCGGATGCCGCGGGTTCCCACTCTCGAAGCGGGCGAGGATGCGGAGCGCGCTGCGTTCGGGGGTCGGCGCATAGGCCTGCCAGCTCAGGGCGACGCTGGGAAGCAGGGGTACCCGGGCATCAGTGTCGAGGACTGTGACCGTCAAGCCACCCTGCCGGACATGGACGCGGAATTCCAGGGGACGTTGCCGGACGGCGCCCTCGGGGGCGAGCCACGCGCCAATGCCCGTCGGCCGAGCGCTGGCATTTGGTGTTGGGGGCGGTTGAAGTCCCGGTGGAACGACATGCTGCTGGGTCTGCGCTCGGCGCCGACGGTCCCGTCGACGGCTGGCCTTGGACGACTCGCTTGGCTGTGCCGGGGCGGTGGGCGGAGCTGGCGCCGGCTGCTGTCGCGGAAGCTGCGACCGCGCCTGATTGCGCACGGTGATGAGCAGCGCTGCGACGTGCTTGCAGTGCTGTCCGGTCTTGGCGAAGGCGGGACACGTGCAGTGCGAGGTGATGCCTTCGCCTCCGAGTCGAATCGTCGTCTCGTAGGGTTCGGGATCCGACCCCTTCACCCGGCCCGTCGCGCTGAAGTCATTGACCTGCACGTCTTCCACGACCTTGCGCTTCTCGTAGTCCAGACCGCGCAGGAAGGTGCGGGCACCGAGGAGCCGACGCAGTCCGCGGTCGGAGAGAGTGGAAAGTGCTTCTGATAGCGATGACAAGGCGCTTCCTTTGTGTGGGATCACGTCATGAAGGGGATGACGACCAGGGTCACGAGAGCCATGACCTTGATGCTCAGCATCGACGGTGCTTCGCCAGCAGACTGGAGAATGCTGGCGAGGGCACCGCCAGCGGCGGTTGCCTGGTGGGTCTCTTCGTCGCGGCCGCGCTGTCGCGCCAAGCGGCTGCCAGCCGTTAGCACCGCGGAGGCCGCGTCGATGATCATGGCCGTGCCAAGCCCGGTGATGGCGGAAACTGCGAGAAACGCGGTCAGTGCTTCGGCGCCGACGCCAGGATCGGTTGCCTGGAGGAGGGAAGGGGTCAACGCGATCCCGACTGGCATGAGCATCAGTGCCGTCACTGGCAGGACCAGGCCCGAGAGGGCGTGGCGGTTGGCCAGGTCGATGCAGGCGCGATAGCTGGGAGCGAAATCAATCGGGATGCTTGGCGCGCCGTGTTCCCGTGGAAATCTTCGCAGCTGGCGATCTACTTCCCCAGCAATGTCGCGAACCGCTCGGGTGACTACGCGGATTGCTTGTCCGGAGTACCCCAAGACGGCCAGGGCTCCCACCACCCCGCCCCAGAGCACCAGGGGTTTGGCCAGATCGATGCTCGATGCTCCCAACGCTTCGCTCACCCCGCCAGCGGCAGGGAGGACGACAGCGGCCGACAGGGCGACGAGGCTCCCGGTGATGATCAGGTATGGCTGCGCGACCAGGCTCGCCGCGAAGCCGGCGTCGTCCAACTGCGTGGTGTGGCGGTCCACCCCTGCGGATGAGGGCGCGGGAATCATTGCCGCCACTCCCAGTGAGTCGTGGGTCAACGCGCCAAAGGTGGCGACGGTGAGCAGGTAGGGGCCTGCAGCCAGCAGCGACATGATGGCGGTCCACACCCCGAGCAGCCCCCCCATCGGAACCCGGGACGTTTCGCCCAGCTGCCAAGTGATCGTCAGCACGAGACTGGTGACGACGACCGGCGCGAGGGCGGTTTGTAACCCGATGCCGAGCCCGCTGCTGATGGTGGGTGCGGCTCCAAGTCGAGCGGCGTCGTGCTGTTCCCGCATCAGCCCAAGCTGGCGGCTCACTCGAAGGCGTCCGAGGTGGGTTGCCGCGCCGACTGCCACGAACCCGACCGCACCGGCGGTGAAGAACACCCCCCAGTGATTCTCCAGTAGCCAGATCGACGCGCCCGCCAGTCCCCCGAGCGTCACGACGGATGTGGTCGCATGGCCCCGCCATAGAGCCCACATCGGGGCCTCGTTCTCAGCGTGGCGCACGACCATCACCCCGAACCCACTGGCAACGATGCCGAACGCGAGCACGACGAACGGGAAGAGCGCCAATGCTGCGGAGCCGGAGGCGGAATAGGTGGCGGTTCCGAGCAAACCCGCAATGGCGCAGGCGCTGCTGATGGCGACGTGGAAGTCCAGCGTTCGGGTCGCGGCTACCCCGACATGGTTTCCGACGAGGTTCGCGACGATGGCCGGGTTGCGCGCGTCATCGTGGCGTAGCCCCGCGTGGGTTTCCCCCGCCAGTGCAGCCCCCACACTGCTGGAAGCCTGATAGATAGCACCGGCTCGCTGCAGGACGAGGGCGGCGATCCCGGCGCCTAGCGCATGCGCGGGCAGAAGCATCGCGATGCCCATGGTGGCGGCGTCCGCGGATCCAGAGAAACCCCCGAGCAGCGCGAACACCAGGAGACTGACGATGGCAGCGGAGAGAATGCTCGTCCCCACGGCAGCGAATGTCGCGGCGGCGGCTGCCCGTGTGGCCGTGCCGGTGGCAGTGTCCAGGTCGACTCGCGCGGCGGCAACCGTCCCGAAGCTCCCGATACGCGCTAGGTGAGCGGCGACGTGGGCGGTGGCGCACGCGCCCGTTGCTCCCGCGGTGAGGAACAGCGTCGCAAAGAATGCAGTTTGGAGGCCGGCTGACTGGTTGATTCCGCCCGAGAAGTACCCATGAGCAGCAAACAGCGCGACGACCACCACCGCCACGACGGCGAGAATGGCGCGGTACCCGCCCCACAGGAGTACTTCTGCGGCGCGCCGGATGGCGCCACTCAGTCTTCGCGCATCGGATGACGCGAGGCTGAGCGACACCGTCCAGCGGGTGAGTAGCGCGGCAAACACGAGCGCCGCGAGGCTGATCGCTACAGTGAGCCCGATTTCGGTCACGGTGGCAGGTCTCTTACGGTCTGAGGACCGTCAGCGCCGCACCAGCGGGGAGCTGTCCCGGAAAGGATCAAGGTGGCGGGAGGCTGAGGTTCGCCCAACGCGAGACCCCCAACCAGGCGATTCTGGCTCGAGCCGACCAGCCCCTATTTGGGCCGGAACGGTTTGGCCGGGACGCTCCCCCCGCGGGAGCGACGAGCCAACGACACCCGGGACCTAGCACGCCGCCTCGGGGGGCGGCAAGGTCAGGTGGCACAATTGCGGCAGGCCTAGTGGCCGACGCTTGCCTAGTGCAGCAGTTCGCAAGTTCGTACCGGGTTTCCGCCGGCCCGACACTGTGGTGGAGGGCCGGCGCAAACCCGGAGACGCACCCGTCCGAACTGGGCACCCGATCGCATTGGGTAGGACAACCCGGAAGGAACTCCCGGGTTGTCGTACTAGTGCTAGCCGTCAGAGGTCTTCGCCTGCATCACCATCAGGTGATACTTGCCGAATTCGTTCTGTCCCAAGGTGTACAGAACTTCGATTACCAATCGGTACGGCGTTGTCGCGTCAGCGATGATGATTGCCTCTGAGTTCGATGGGTCGAGGCCCTTCGCAGTTCGAATCGCCTTGTCGACCTTGCGCGCGGCCTGGAGCGAGTTGCCGAGCGGGACGATGTAGAGGTCACTGGGGCCGCTGCGCTTGTTTTGTGCCCCGACACCGGTCTGAACCATGGAGTCACGTGAGGGCAGAGTGAGCACCTTGTCCTCTCCAACGAGGATTTGGGTCTTCGACACCGTGACGACGACGCCCTCGGACGGGGGTTGGGTCTGGATGATCGAGGTCGGCAGCTTCAGGTCGTCGCTCTGCGGTACTGACGCGGTGGTTTCTCCCAGGGTCTTGAGAAGGAACACCAGGATGATCGTCATGATGTCGAGCATCGCGGTGATGTTCAGGAAGTTGACCTCTGGTTCCTCGGCGTTGCGACGAATCGCCTTGCGCAGCTCCGCCTTGTACTTCGCAACGGGAACACCGCCCTTGGTCTTGGGTCCCCCGCCGGGTGCGCCTGGTTGGCTCATCGTGGCACCTTGAAGTTGATCTGATCGAAGAGAACGTCGCCCTGTGGAGTGTGTCGCAGGGCGTCAGTGACTGCGACGATGTCCTGGTAGGGGGTGCCCGGGTTGGCGCTAATGAAGGCCTGGTTCTCGGCTGCAAAGTCGTTGTTCGACTTCTTCAGCTTGGCAACGCAACGGGTGAGCTCGGCGAGGTCGTACTTGCCACCCTTCTTCGGAACCGCGAGCCCTGCACCTACCGTTTCGCACCCGGGGGCGACGTTGCCTCCGGAGGCCTTGATGCTGAACCCGTCCTCGACGATGAGCACGGTGAGGTTGAGCGCCGTGCTTTCGATGTTCTTGCGCACCCCTGATCCACGACTGGCAGGGGGGGTCGTCGTGATCGTCGCGGTGAAAGTGACCGCAACCGTGGCCAGCACGAAGATGAGGATGTTGACGATGATGTCGAGGAAGGGAACGATGTTGAGTTCGCCCCCCTCTTCGTCTGGCGACAGCTCTTTCGGCTGGCTCAGGCGTCGAATCTTGCCACGCTGCGCAGCGCTCAGCTCTGCCATGACTCCGGCGACCTCGTTCCGCTCGTGAGAGAGGTCAATGCTGCGGGCGCTGCTGGAGAGTCAGCAGGTTGAAAGTCCGCTCCATCGTGGACTCGAGGTCGTGCTGAATCGCCTTCGCTCGCGTGTGCAGAATGATGTGTGTGATCATGCAGAACACCGCAATACCGAGCCCTAGCGCGGTGTTGTACATGGCCTCCGCAATACCGTTGGAGAGCATCCGCTGCTTGTCGGACTGCGACAGGCCCGGGGCTGCAATCGCAGCGAACGTGGAGATGAGGCCGGACACCGTTCCGAGGAGCCCGATCAGCGTTGCGATGTTGGCGAGCGACCACAGAGCTCCCACCCGCTTCTCCGCCTCTGGCTTGAGCTCCGAGAGCTTTTCGCTCAGCGCAGCGTCGATCTCGTCGGGGCCCTTGTTCGAGTGGGTCAACCCAGACTTGACGAGTTGCAGGATTGGGTAATCGCTGGCCTCGCAGAGCTTGATCGCGCGGTCGATGTTGCCGGCGGTGACCAGCTTCTTGATCTGGGCGAAGAACTCCTTCGAATTGACCCGGTAGCGCGTCAACTGGAAGATAAAGCGCTCGATGACCACGGTCAGAACAATCGCCGACGTGCAGAGGTTCAAGACCATGAACGTCGGGTTGTGCTTGAACGCACTCACCAACTGAGCAAAAAAGCCGACCGATTCTGAGGCGAGCAACAGCTGCATTCCCTGTCCCTTTCCAGGAGTTTAGACGTCGATACTGCGTCCCCTCCGCGCGACGCCCGCGCTGAAACGAAGCGACTATAGCCGCGGCGGGAGACGCAGCGCAAGCGGGCTCCTGCAGTGGCGTGCGGAACCCGCGCCTGCCGAAGGAAACTGGCGGAGGAAACGGGATTTTCTGGGCTCAGTCCTGGTGGCGTGGGGGCCCGAGCGTGCCGGACCCATCCGGACGTTCCGTCAGACCGCAGTCAACCGGCCAAGATTCCGTCGCGCAGACCCGTGGGGCCGAAGGGTGGGGCACCGAGGGCGGGCGCGCAATCCGCGGACGGGGCGAGCTGGGGGGGCAGGGGGGCGGTCTGGAATTCGCGACCTGACCCCAATACAGACAATGTGGTTTACCGCCCCCCATTAATGCAGTAGCGAACGATGATTGAAGTCGTCGGGAAAGCGTTTCGACGCGAAGTGAGGGGCGCCGCCGGAGTGGACCGAATTGCGAGCATTGATGGAACTTTACGCTAGCGAACGAACATCAAGGTCCAACCCAAACTCTCTTGACTGTGCCGGGTTTACTTCAGCAAGATAACGCGGTCCCGAGACTCCAGTATTCGTGGATTCAACCTATTGCGGACTCACCGGTTACGCGAGGTGATGCAGCCTGAGCTGCTGCCACTGGGCGTATCGGTCCAACAGCACCCAAACCAAGCCGGAAGGTACTAATGGCAAAACTGTGGCAACACTTTCAAGAAGGCGGATGGGCCATGTGGATCATCCTCTTCTTCCTGGTCTGCGCGATTGCAGTCATCGCGGAGCGAGCCGTTTATTTGTGGGGCGCGTCGATTAACAAGGATGTGTTCCTGGCCACGATGCAGAAGTGCATTCTTGCTGGTGACGTTGCCAAGGCGGTCAAGATGGCCTCGGCCGCGAACGCGCCCCTGGCGCGCATCGTGCAGGCTGGTCTCGTGAAGGTCAACCGACCCGACGAGGAAGTCCAGGCAGCGATGGACGAGACGGCACTCAAGGAAATGCCGAAGATCAACAAGCGGACAGGCTTCCTCGCACTGTTCGCCAACCTCGCCATGCTCTCGGGACTGTTCGGAACCATCGTTGGTCTAATCAAGGCGTTCGGCGCGGTCGGCGGTGAGTCCGTGGATCCGAGCCAAAAGGCGCGCATTCTCGCTGAGGGTATCTCCGAGGCGATGAACTGCACGGCGTTTGGCCTGATCTCCGCGATTACCGCGCTGTCCGGCTTCGCCGTGATGCAGGGCAAGACGCAGTCTCTCGAAGACGACATCAACGAAGCCTCGGTGGTGGTTCTCAATTTGGTCGTTGCCAACCGGCAGAAGATCAATCTCCAAGGTTTGGAGCAGGCGGGCTGATTGGCCCCAGTCTCGGGTACGGGGCGTCGCTGGAGATCTTGGCTCACGACGCCCCCCCGGCCGAGCAAGGAGTAGCAGATGGCTGGTATTGACACTGGTGGTGGGCATGGTGGCAAGCGCACGATGAACTTCGAGCTGCCGCTGATTCCATTCATCGACTTTTTGCTCTGCTTGGTGTCGTTCCTCCTGATCACGGCGGTGTGGTCGCAGATGGCACGTATCAACGCTGACGCTCGCGTGCCCGGGCCGCCGCGACCGGAGGAAGAGGTCGACAAGGTCGAGAAGCCGAAGACGCTTCACGTCGAGATGCGCGGGGAACGTAAGTTCCAGTTGGTTTGGAAGGAAGGCAGCACGGTCGTCAACACCATCGACGTGGAGCGAAAGCCGGTTCCCATCGGCAATCAGGGAGACATCCAGTATCCCGAGTTGGCGAAGAAGATCGAAAAGGAATGGAACTCGAATGGGGCCCATCGGGCGCCAACCGATAAGAAGTTCGATCGCGCCGTGCTTCATGTCGACAACACGACGGAATTCAGAGATGTCGTTGCGGTGATCGACGCCATCTACACCCCCAAGCGGGACTACACGGTGGGCGGGACTTCCGAGAAACTTCCTGCCTTCAACGTCACCTTCGCAGTGAACTGAGGTTTCGTAGATGTCCGACAAGCCCCTTTCGCGGTTCCACCAACCGATCTCGGTGCCCGGTCCCGTCCTGAAGCACCACATTGCACTCAAGTTCGTTCGCAGCAAGGTTGCCGGGGGAGGCGGACGCGGTGTGAACTTCGAGTTGCCGCTCATCCCGTTCATCGACTTCCTCCTCTGCATCGTGCTGTTCCTGCTCTCGAGCTTCTCGGCTTCCGGCGAGCTGCCCGTGGACAAGAACGTCAAGCTGCCGAACGCGAACAACGTTCTGGACATGGTGGAAGCGCCGATGGTGGCCATCACCGGGACCCAGATTCTCGTCGACGGGGTTCCGGCCGGAAACGTCAACTCGATCATCGAGGCGAATCGTCTCTCCCGGGTGGACGAGCTCTTCAGCGTGCTGAAGAACAAGCGAGAGCTGTGGAAGCAGATCAACCCCGGCAAGGAGTTCCCCGGCGTGGCGGTGCTCCAGGTCGATCAGAAGGTGCCCGCGCTGGTTGTTAAGAGCGTCTTCCAGACATCGGCGTATGCTGGATACCCCAACATCAGTTTCATGGTGGGGCGTCTCGGCGGCGGCGACGAAGGTGGAGGCGGCGAACACTGATCGAGTGGCGCGGAACGCATTCCGTCCGCAAGGGCAGCGCTCGACAAGTCTTGGCGAGGCGCTGCCCTTCGCATTTTGTCGTGACCGTGACCGCCGGCGCGCGAGCGAGGCGGGATTTGCTCCGAACCTCTCCCCTGGGCTCGTTGTCGCATGAGGCTGGAGAGCTGAATGGCTGATACTCAGCGGGAGCGAGGACTCCCTTCATTGAATCAGGCGCGCGCGGAACGCCGTAGCGCCATGCGCCGTGGCAAATACGCCCTGCGCGGCGAGGTGATGCCTCGTTTCTGGCTCTGGGCTGGCGTCATTCTGGCAGCGGCGATGGTGATCTACTGGAAGGTCGCGCAGGGGAGGCTGGAGAGCGAGAAGAGCGGCATCATGGCGAAGCAGCGTGCCGTGGCCGCGGCGCTCAGGCCGGAGGTGATCCCCTACTCGGAGAAGATCGAAGGATGGGTCCGTGAGGTGGGGCAGGAGTGGCGGGGGGACCACGTCGACGCTCGGACGGACCTGGGGCGCATCCAGCGGGCTCCCGGGATCTATCTGCGGATTCGTCAGGAAGCCGCCGTCAACGCCGAGCTGCTACGGGAGGAAGGGGCTCAGTCGCTCCTCGATGGCTTCGTGGCGTGCATGTTCGTTCGCGAGGGCGAGCCGGATCCGAGAGTGGGACCGCACTGTGAGGCTTCGGCGGACTGCGAGGCGGGCCTGCTCTGCAACGAGTACAAGGTCTGCACGACGCCACCGCGACCATTCAACATGCGGTTGGCGTACTCCGCGTTGCGAGTGCTCTCGACCAGCTGGACCGACGAGTTGCACGAGGCCACGAACGACTTGAAGGTGCGAGCCTTCGAGCGAGAGCTCGACCGCGTGAGCAAGAACGATGTGCCCATTGCCGTTCGCATGATGAAGCAGGCGGAGCTCTTCACGCTGGTGGTCGATGAACCGCCGGAGGGAGAGCTCCCTGCGAAGCTCGACGGGTTCGAGACCGTCGAGCAGCGCATTCAGCGTAGTCCTCACCTCGCGCGCATCGCGGTGTGGGATCTGAAGACGGACCAGGTCCTGGTCAGGTTGCGTGCGCGAGCAGACGGCAAGTTCGTTCCGGTCGGCGCGCAACACGCGGCGCAGGTGGCGGAAGATGAGCGCGACGAAGAGCAACAGCGGAGCGTCGCGGCCCAGCAACGCCAGGCGAACAGCTGCGCGTTGGCGCTGGCAGTAAAGGCGTCGATCAACCGTCGCTTGGCAGGTCAGAAGAAGAGGTAGCGGCCCCCGTAGAGATGGGCTCCCCGGTGGGAGTTCGGCCGTATCCGCCTCCGCCGGGTGTCTCGATACGGAGCGTGTCGCCGGGAAGCAGTTCGACGACGCACTTGCCCGGCAGCAGTGTGCCGTTGAGGAAGTTACGTCCCGGGGCACCGGGTTCGCCTCCGTGCAGCCCGAACGGAGGGCGCACCCGACGATCGGTGAGGAGCGAAGCGCGCAGCGGCTCCGTGGCCTCGAGCTCTCGGACCAGGCCGTCGCCCCCGCGGAACGCGCCATGGCCACCGGAGCCAGTCCTGATCGCGAACTGGCGAAGCAGCACTGGGAAGCGGGACTCGAGCACCTCGGGATCGGTGATGCGAGTATTGGTCATGTGCGTGTGCACTCCAGAGACCCCGTTGAAGTGGGGACCGGCGCCGGCTCCCCCGCCGATGGTCTCGTAGTAGCCGAAGGAGTCGTTGCCAAACGCCAGGTTGTTCATGGTGCCTTGGCTGGCAGCGGCGAGCCCGACTGCGGCCAGCAGCACATCGACGACTCGCTGTGAGGTCTCGACGTTGCCACCCGCGACGGCTCGCCCGCGGCGGGGGGCGAGCAGGGAGTGCTCTGGGATGTGCAGTCGGACATGGCGCAGACAGCCACTGTTGAGTGGGATGGGGCTGCCGACGAGCACACGGAGGAAGTAGATGACGGCGGCGAGGGTGACAGCGCGAGGGGCGTTGAGATTGCCGACGACCTCGGGACCGGTGCCGGTGAAGTCGATGTCCAGTGTCGCGTGGCGCACGCGCAGTGTGACCGCGACTGGAGTGCCGTCGTCCATCGCGTCCCGGAATTGGTGGTGCCCGTCGGGCAGGGCCGAGATGGCATCTGCGACCCGTTCTGCCGCGTCGTTCTGCACGTGGTTCATGTACGCCTGCACGGTGTCCGGTCCGTGGTTGGCGACCAGTTCGTCCAGCAGTCGGTGCCCGGTGCGGTTTGCAGCGACCTGGGCCTCGATGTCCGCGATGTTCGCGGCCGGATCGCGTGCCGGGTGGGGGCCGCTGGCGAGCAACCCGAGGAGCAGATCGCGGTTCATGGCACCCCGCGCGACGATGCGCTCCGCGCGCAGTACAACACCCTCCTCGGCCAGGGTGCTGGAGAACGCGGGCATCGAGCCGGGCGTGATCCCCCCGATGTCGGCGTGGTGACCGCGGCTCGCAACGAAGAAGAGCAACTTTCCCTTCGCATCGTGGACGGGCGACACGACGGTGACGTCTGGTAGATGGGAGCCGCCCTGCTCTGGATCGTTCGTGGCGAAGACATCGCCCGGATCGAGATGGGGGTGAGCCTCGATGACCGCTCGCACGCTTTCGCTCATCGCCCCCAGATGCACGGGGATGTGGGGAGCATTGGCGACCAAATCGCCGCGGGCATCGAACACGGCGCAGGAGAAATCGAGCCGCTCGCGGATATTGGTGCTCAGCGCGGTGCGGCGCAGGACGTGACCCATCTGCTCGGCGATGGACATGAACAGGTGGGCCATGATCTCCAGGCGTACCGGATCGGGATCGCTCTGCCGCGGGGCGAGTCGTGCCGCTTCCGCCAGGTCGGGGGAGGCATCGGTCACCCGGTCCATCACCAGGATGCCACTGTCGTGGACCTGGAGTTCGAATCCGGGCTCGACCACAACCGTCCCGGTGGCGTCCAGGACCAATGCGGGACCGCACAGTTGGGAGCCGAGTGGCAACTCCTCGCGCCGGAACACGGGGACACTGTCCTGCCAGCCACCTCCCAGCCAAACGCGGGCTGTTCGTTGGGAAGTCAGCGTTGCCGAGGTTGCCGGATCCGGTGCCGATGAGAGCCGAAGATCGCGTTCTCCTGCGACCTCGATCCGTCCCGCCACCAGTTCGACGGTATGACCGGGCCGCGCGTAGCCGAAGTGGCGTGCGTGGAGTTGGGTGAAGTCTTCCCGTAGCTCCTCCACGCTGGACCGGTAATCGAGCGTGAGCGCGGTCTCGGTTCCCGCGTATCGAAGATCGAGCCGTCGCAGGGTGCGAATCGCTCCGTCGGGAAGTCCTTCCGCGGTCAGAGTTCGGCGTCCTCGCCGCTCTAGGTCGTCGAGTAGCGGACTCAGCGCCGAGAGGGCATCCTCGGTCAAGGGGACTCGCCCGGCGTCGGTTTCGCCGTGCCAGGTCACGTCTGCGAGGCCCATTCCAAGCGCGGACAGGACACCTGCCAGAGGATGGAAGACGAGTCGTCGGATTCCCAGGCGTCGGGCAATCGCTGCTCCGTGCTGTCCACCGGCGCCGCCGAAGACGACCAACGCGTGCTCGCGAACATCATACCCACGCGCCACGCTGACGCGCCGGATTGCCTCCGCCATGTTGCTATTGGCGACCTCGAGGAACCCCTCGGCTATACTTTCGATGGATGGCTCGCTGTCTCCAGACGCAAGTGCCGCCGCCACTTCGTTCACAGCTGAGCGGACTCGCGAGACGTCGAGCGGAAATGGGAAGCGGTCGTCCTGGAGGCGTCCCAGCAGGAGGTTCAGGTCTGTGACGGTGAGCTCCTGCGCCTCGGGATGTCCATAGCAGAGGGGGCCGGGGTGGGCACCGGCGCTATCGGGGCCCACTGTGAAGCGCCGCCCATCGAACCTGCAGATCGATCCCCCGCCGGCCGCCACCGTGGTGATCGACAGCATCGGTGCGCGGACCCGAACGCCCGCCACCTCGCTCTCATAGGTGCGCTCTGGCCCCTCATCCCAGCGCGAGACGTCGGTCGATGTTCCCCCCATGTCGAAGCCAATCGCGCGACGCTCGCGGACCAGTCGGGCCACGTGACCACATCCAATGACTCCGCCCGCCGGGCCCGAGAGGATGGCATGCGGTCCCCGGAACCGGTCAGCACCGGTCAGTCCTCCGCTCGACTGCATGATCCGTAGGGTGCTGCCCGGGAGTTCGGCGAGGAGGGTGCGCACGTAGGCTCGGATCAGCGGTGTGAGGTACGCGTCGAGCGTCGCCGTGTCTCCCCGGGACACCATGCCCAGTTCGTCGGCGACCTCATGGGATAGCGCGATGTGCTCGAAGCCCAGCTCTCGAGCGGTTGCCCCCACGCTGACTTCCAGATCGTGGCAGCGGTAGGCGTGCAGGAACACGACCGCTAGACTGCGGAAACCGAGGTCGAGCAGCTCGGTGAGTACCTGCCGTGTCGCTTCCGGGGTCGGGCGCCGGGCAATGCAACCCTCCGGATCGGCACGAGCCTCCAACTCGCGCACGGCGGCGTAGAGGGTTTGTGGCTTCACGATTTGGAGAGAGAAGAGATCTGGTCGGGTTTGGGTGCCGATCTCGAGCACGTCGGCGAAGCCAGTCGTCGTGACCAAGGCGCAGGGAGAGCCCTTGCGCTCGAGCAAGGCGTTCGTGGCTACCGTGGTGCCCATGCGGATATCGCACGGAGGAATGGGATCCCCTGGAGCGAGCTCCAGGAGCTGTCGAATCCCCTCCAGTGGTGCGCGGTCCGAAGAGAGGACCTTGGTAGAACGGAGCTCTCCGCTCTGGTGGTCGTAGCGGAGGCAGTCGGTGAAGGTGCCGCCCCGATCGATCCAGAACTCGAAGCGTCTTGCTGCCAAGGTCTAGCTCGTGAGGGGCCGCCGCTTGAGCACGAGCAGCTTGCGCGTGATTTCGACCACCTTCTCGGGGATCTTGCCCTCGGCCTTGGCCATCTCAGGCGTGAAGAGTCCGCTGAGGAATAGGTCTTCTCCCGTGCGATTCTTGGTCCCCACAACTCGCAGTGTCAGCACCCCCGCGTGAGGCCCCGCTTCGTCCTTGCCGACCACCTTCGTCGTCGCATAGAGGGTGTCGCCGGCGACGACATCGTTGGGGTGGCTTCCCTGATCCAGTCCGAGCTCCCAGAGAGCGTTACCGCCGAAATCGCGCGACGTGAGGCTCAGTGTCCACCCGAGCACGAGGCCGCCATCGACGATTCGCGTGCCAGCGGTGGACTTGGAGCGACACAGCACTTCGTCAACGTGGAGCGCATGCGTGTTGCGCGCGGCCTGGGCCAACAGCATGTGCTCGGTCTCTCCGATCGTGCGTCCCCGGCCATGGACAATCACGTCGCCCACATCGAAGTCCTCGAAGAATCCCCCGAATCGACTGACCCGCTTCGGGGCGATGACCCCCTGTCGAAGCGGGGTGGGTAGTGGCGGAAGGTCGCGTGCGGAGATGGGCTCAGCAGGCTCGTCTGGTATCTCCGGACCACCTGCCAGGCTACCCGCTCGAATCAGGACCTTGCGTCGGAAGGCGCACACCACGGTTCCCGAATCTGTCTGGAGCTGCGTCTGAGTGGAGAGGGTACCGTGTTCGGGGCTAGCGCCAGCCTTCACGGATTCGACGTGCGTCAGGGCGTGAAGCGTGTCGCCGACGTGGCATGCATCGGGAAAACGAACGTCGAGGTAGACGAGGTGACCCACGGCTTGCTCGAAGAGATCGTGCGCGCTCATGCCGAGCGCGAGGTTGAGCAGCACGATCGGCGCCACCGGCCGGTCACGAAACCCGAACTGCTTGGCCCACGGGAGACTCGAGTGCAGCGGGCAGGCGTCGAGCATCGCTGCCGAGAAGAGGCCCAGCAGGCCGGAGTCGACCGTGAGCTCCCAGGGGTGCGAGTAAGTACGTCCCGCCTCGATGTTCTCGAGCCTTCTTCCGTAGCGCGGCGTTCTGAGTCCCGACATGCTGGCTCCGTTGGGGCGACAACCCCGACCGGCAGCATACCGTATGGCGCGGGTAGCTGTTTCCCGCGCTGGCTCCTGTCAGTTGGGTAGGCCGAAGGGCCTGGACGCGGGGTGTAACCTGGTGCATTCGGGTGCCGGAAAATCCCGAATGGCACAGTCGGTGTCAAACCTTCGTTGTGCCCTCCACAGGTCAGGGCGCTGTCGGGTGAGTCGTTCGTCCCGCAACGGATGGGACGAGAACGCCTGCAGAAACCACCACGACGATGCCGAGTCCAAAACCAACGAGTGCGTTGCGGAGTATCAGGCGGGGGGTGATCGGTGCCATTGAAAGGCTTTGCAGCAAAAGTCGTGCCTTTCTGTGATGGCTCATCCGCCTGCACATAAAACGAATCTGTAACTCATCTCTTGACCGGTCCTCCAATGGAGCTAGTCCATGCCACAGACATGGCAGACGAGCGCCTCATCAAAGTTGTTAGTCCGGACGGCTGGACGTCGTTTCTGACGCGCGAGGAGTACCAGGAGTTCTTCTTCGATCGGGCAACAAACACGCCAGAACGAAAGAAGCCCAAAGCAGTTTCAACTCGATCGACGAGTGGTGCCGAACTGCCTTATTCCGATCCCTGGCAAAACCTGCTCTTCCTGATCAAGGGCAAAGCGATAAAACATCAGCGGCAACGACAGTTGCTCAACTTTATTTGGAGCGCCAAGGAAGATGGCATCACTCTCGATAAGTTGCAGCAGCTGATTGGAGACGACGACCCAAATCGCACTTCCGGCACACTTGCCGGAATCACCAGAAACGCGAAGAAGGCAGGATTCGTCGCTGGTGACATTGCCTACAAGCCAAAGAAGACCGGTCGGCTATGGATGGCCGGACCACTGTTGTTGTCGAAGAGCAAAGAGGAGATTCCTGATCCCTAGCAAATTCACATAAATCAATCGCCTCCAAGATCCATCTTTGCCGAGAAGTTCTTGGAGGCGATTTCACGTCCAAATCCGCGTCGTTAGACCAACGCGCACTGTGACGCTTCCATCATGGAAGCGCGTGGAAGCGCGTGCAAGCTCTTTTCGACGAGGGAGAAGAGAGCTGCATGAATTTCAGGCGGTTGCGGGAGAAGTACGGCCGTACGGCCGCGATCCACGGAACGCGAGTGGCACTAGCTGTGCCGTTGGCTCTGCGCCTCCGTGCGTGGCGTGTCGCACGCGGCTTGACCTCTGCGTCAATACAGTAACTTGACCCACGCTCCATCACGGCGGTACGGATGGAGCATGTCGCGGGATGCAGGTCTGGTCGAGTTGGGAGCGACCGTGCGCAGCTTGCGGAAGGCACGTGAGCTAACGCAGGCTCAGCTCGCGGACGCGGCGGGACTGACGGCCGAAACCCTCTCCAGGATCGAGGGTGGCAAGCTAAACGTCACGGCCTCGACCATCATGCGGCTCGCGACGGCGCTGGACGTCGCACCAGGCGCACTGTTCAAGGGCGCAGTCTCCGATCGGCGTGAGTCTTCGCTTCGCCCTGGCGAACAGAGGCTGCTCAACCTCGTTCAGAGCCTCGATGCGCACCAACTCGACAAGTTGGTGCGGGGGCTTCGTCAGCTGCTCGACCTGATCAGCAAGGAGTAGCGAGCTTCCGCAACTTGCGCGGATTGCTTTATGCGTCATGCTACTGACATGACGCATAAAGCAAGTTCGCCCAGCGGCAACCCAGTACCGAACACACCGTTCGGCATTGCTCTTCGGCTGTCGACCATCCAGGTCGAGATGTGGAGCATCGCCGAGCGTCTCGATGAGCTGACGCAAGCTCAAGCTCAAATCGTTCGCTATTCGGCCAGCGTACTGAATCTGCTGAAGCGGGAACCACTCTGTTTCCGCGCAGACGAAGTGTTCTGCGAACCAGATCCCGAGGAGCGCGTGCTGCGCCTCATCGAGGGTCAGGGCGGAGGTGCGTCATGACGGACCTCCGGATCGAGCGAGGCGAGCAGATCGCACGACGCCATGCAGTTCGTGAACTCGCGGACGGCACTTGGCGTGTTGATTCCGAGAACCGCAACAAGTCGTACAAGGTTGATCCCCGGGAGGGCACTTGCACGTGCCCGGACTACGAACTGTGGGAGACGCCGTGCAAGCACGTGTACGCGGTTCGATTCCATCAGTCGTTGATCCATGCGGCTGCACCCCCAGAAAACAAGCCCGTGAAGAAACCCACCTACCCCCAGAACTGGCCTGCCTACAACGCGGCCCAGACCAGCGAAGAGAAGGAGCTCAAGGAGTTGCTCGCCAAGATCTGCGAGACGATCGAGGAGCCTCCACCGAAGAAAGGTCGCCCTCGGGTGTCGCGGAAAGTGATTGTGTTCGCCGCCTGCATTCGCAGCTACCACGGAAAGTCTAGCCGGCGCTCTTCAACGGCCATCCGTGACTGTGAGGGCAAGTACATCGTCAGGGCCCCTCATTTCAACACGATCTTGAAGCATCTTTCCGAGCCAGTTCTGACTCACGAACTGACGCGACTGATCGAGTTGAGCGCGGAACCTCTTGCCGACATCGAGACGGACTTCGCGGCGGACGCGACCGGGTTCGGAACCTCGGTCTACGACCGCTGGCAGGATGACAAGCCCGGGCAACGCGGGAAGAAGCCAGCGAAGAACTACGTCAAGGTGCACGCTTTGGTCGGCACGACAACGAACATCATCACGTCGGTGAAGGTCACGAAGGGCAACGTGGCGGACACCACGCAGCTACCATACCTCCTCGGCCGCACGAATCGCCACTTCGAGATGGAGCGCGTTTCGGCCGACAAGGGGTACCTGTCCGACCAGAACGTGATGACGATTGCATCTTACGGAGCAGAGCCCTTGATTCCGTTCAAGAAGGGGCAGTTGAGCCGACCGACCGCCAGTGCAAGTTGGAAAGCGATGTGGAGCAGGTTCCACAAGACCCCGGACGAGTACCTTGCTGCGTACCATCTTCGTTCAAATGCGGAGACGGTATTCAGCGCCGCCAAGCGGAAGTTCGGCCCGAGCGTGCGGGGGAAGTGTTTCGTCAGTCAGGTCAACGAAGTGCTGTGCAAGCTGTTGTGCCACAACCTCGTCGTCCTGATCCACGAGGCCCACGAACGGGGGATCCAATTGGCGTTCAGCGAGGAAACGGAGGCTGCGGAGTGACCGCCGTCGCAACAATGTGCGGACGGTCGAGCTGTCGGCTGCGCCTGTCGAAGTCGAAGTTCATGGCAGGGCACCAGTGCCATCGACGACTCTGGTGGCAGGTCCAAGAACCTGACGCCCCCGAGCTTGTGCTGTCCCAGACGGAGCGGGCGCGGATGGCGTGGGGCATCCGGGTTGGCGAAGTGGCGCGGAGCCATGTGCCGGGCGGTGTGCTGATCCGTCCGGGGCCACGCCACAAGCGGATCAAGGAAACGCGGGATGCCATGCGTCGCGGCGCGGCGGTCGTCTACGAGGCCTGCTTCGAGCAAGACTGCGTCTTCGTGGCGACCGACGTGCTTCAGCGTTCGGGCACGAGCTGGGCGCTAACCGAGGTCAAGTCCGCCACGAAGCTCAAGCCCGAGTACATCCCGGACGCAGCGATCCAGGCTGCAGTACTGCGTGACGCTGGCGTCGATCTCGACCGCGTGGAGATCATGCACCTCAATCGCGAGCACGTTTTCGGTGGCGACGATCTCTTCCGGCACGAAGACGTCACCCACCAGGTCACCTTGGCGCTGCCACTGATTCGCGAGCAAGCGAAGCGACAGCTGGACATGTTGGGTGGGCCGCTGCCAAACGCGAGCGTCGGAGAGCAGTGTTTCGCTCCCTACGAATGCCCGTTCATGTCGCGGTGTTGGCCAGCGCTCAAGAACCACATCAGCACGCTGTACCGGATTCGTCGGTCAAAGATGGTCAGACTGTTCCGGGACGGGTACGAGACGATCGACCAACTGCCCGAAACCGACACGTTCGGTCCGATCGCTGAGCGACAACGGCAGTCGCTTCGGTCGGGTCGAATGGTGATCGAGCCCGGGCTCGCGCGAGAGCTTCGAGTTCTACGGGAGCCGGTGGCGTACCTCGACTTCGAGGCGGTCATGCTGCCGATCCCGGCCTGGCCGGGCTGCCGGCCCTATGACGCGGTGCCGGTTCAGTTCTCCTGCCACGTTGTGCACGGACGAAAGGTCACACACCACGAATGGATTGCCGACGGCCCGGTGGATCCGCGGGAGGCGCTGGCGCACGCTCTCGTCGATGCGGTGCGCGGCGCGAAGACGGTCGCGGCGTACTGCAGTTCGTTCGAAAAGCGGTGCATCGAGCATCTTGCCGACGCCGTGCCCGAGCTGCGGACTGAGCTGCGGAGCATCCTGAAGCGGCTCGTGGACCTGCTGCCGACCGTCCGCAATCACGTTTACCATCCGGAATTCCACGGGAGCTTTTCCTTGAAGAAGGTGTACCCCGCCGTCGTTCCAGGAACGGGCTATTCCGAGATGGACGTGGCGGACGGCATGACGGCTGCCGTCGAGCTGGAGCGGCTGATGTTTGACAAGGAGATGACGGAGGTCGAGCGCGCGCCGGTCAAGGTGTCGCTGCTCAAGTACTGCAAGCTCGACACGCTGGCGTTGGTGGAGTTGGTCACGCGACTTCGGCAGCTGGCCATGTCATGAGCACCGATTACTGGTCGGAAATGGCCTGCAGATTCGCTTGCGCAGCAACTGCCATCGAGCGCGCACGCTGGCAGAAGTGTACGACCTTTGCAGGGTAGCTGATCGGTGCGGAAGCAAGGGTCTGGTTGGCGGCGACCGCAGCTTTTCTGAATTCTGCGAGATGCTCATCGAGGAACCTATGTGTCGCAGCCAGGTCGATCAGTTCGAGTCGAAGCTTGTCGAAGTAGTCAAGATCGAAGGGGAGGCCTTCCATGCGGGCTTGTCGTGCCGCTATCAGCTCATCTGCATGCTCCACCAACCGGTGAAGCTCGCGCTGCATTGCTACCTGATGTCCTTCGAGATCGCCTCGACGCTTCGAGGTTCCATCAGCGAGCCAGCCGCGCAAGACAGTCTCCAGAGCTGTTGCAAGGTCGCACCGAGCGGATTCTTTGCTTCCGCCCGGGGCATCGCCGCGGAGTCGGTACGGCACAACCGACCGACGATGCTTCAGGTCGAATGGCAGATCTTCGACCTTTCCGGAGGCGAGGTTGAAGACACCGGTCACTCGGTCCCACGAGTGGCAGCGGATCGCGTACCCGATCTCCAGCATCACGTTCGAGTTCAGCACCGCCTGACCTCCGCTGGTCTTTGACACGATTGAGAAATCGCCGATCACCGCGTCTGCGTTGCGAATCTTCTCCAGGATGGTTTCGGCGATGAGCGGGCTCCCGGCGACATCCTGCGTGTCCTGGTCGATCTCGACTTGGATGCTGGCGGTCGAAACGGCCTTCGCAGCGGCATCAAGGCACTCGCGAATGAAGTGGCGGTTCACACCAGGAGAAGCGTTCTGCCAGCAGTAGAAGACGGTGAATCCTGGCAAGGTGCCTCTATCAATACCCGGGCATCACGACATGGAAAGAAATAGCGAACAGATTCTGCGGTGGTTGGAAGACTACTTGGCCGAGGCCGAGCCACTTCGCAAGCGGCGGAGTCCGAGCCATCCGGACCACCCGAACGGGGATGCCCAGTACTTCCACTTGCTGGGCAAGACGTGCATCCTCGAAGACCTGGCGGCGATTCTGGCTGGGAAGGCGTGGCACCGACTTGACGAAACGATCGAGAATCCGCGAGCGGGGCGATCCCCTTGCGAGCCAAGTCGCGGCCGAATGGCCGGGCTTGACTCGGCGCGGGATAGTGCCAATATTTCTAGAAGAAACCGATGAGGATCCTCTACGACGCCAGTACAGCCGTGACCGGTTCAGACTCCCCTGAAATGAGGGTGGTCAGAGTACTTCGGCGTTTCGACCGGCCTCTTCCGCATTCCTTCATCACGAAGGTGGCAGACCTGCCCGAGGACGTCGTCGCTTCAGCCGTCTCCGACCTGGCGAAAGAGGAAATCGTTGAGGAGCAGCCGGACGGTTACGTGATATTGCGAGTTCCGTAGGGCGACGGGTCGGGGGGCGAACGATGGTTGGGGCGATGGCACTGGCCGCGGGTGTTGCGGCTGCGATTGCGTTTCTGGAGCTCTGGAACAACCAGTACCCCGGGCTGCTTCCGCTCGTGGCCAAGCAGCCCGGGCTGTATGCCATCTGCGCGTTGCACGGAGTACTCGCAGGCGCTGCTTTTGCCTTTCTGAAGGTTGTCGGGGTGCCCGATAGCTTGAGTGGAAACATCCCCGCCAATGACTGGGTACTCGCAGCGGCAGTAGGATTCGGAGCGCGGGGGTTCTTCAGGCTGAGCTTCTTCGAGTTCCGAGTTCAGGACCGGAAGCTCTCAATCGGTCCTGAACTTGTCCTGAACTTGATCGAGCCAAGGTGGCTCAACGACCTAATGTTCTCTACCCATCTGGCAAGAGAGAAACTCCTTGACGACACAGCTGCGAGGTATCCGGACGTTGAGTCCGTGAAGGAGAAGATCAACAGCTCGACTCCGAGGGGGCTGAGTGGTCCCACGAAAAGCGACCTGACGAGAAACCTGTCGGGTGCGGACAGTTCAAAGAAAGCGATGGACGCCTTTCTGGAAGTGGCTGGCGTGAAGGCGTTTCGAAAGGTCTTTCCCGCCTAGGTTCGCCGCCGTCGGGGTCGCCCCCGACCCGCTGACTCCAGCTTTCTCGGCTGCAGCAGATCTGAAACCTCGACTCGAAGACCCTCCGCCAAGGCCAGGAGCACGCCCACCGACAGGTTCCGTTTCCCGCGCTCGATGCTCTGCAAGTACGTCAGGTGGACCTCGGCCAACTCGGCAAGCTGCTCTTGCGTCAGCCGGCGCTCGTCGCGCAGCGCGCGGACGTTCGCCGCGATGCTCTGGAGCGCTTGCTGGATCCGGGCCTCATCCACCCCCGTTCAAGTAGTCCGGCCCGTCCTCCAAAATAACAGATGATAGTCTGTCTTTCTTGACAGCGGGCTTCGGCTGTCTGGAGATCCGAAGGATGAGGAGAGGTACGCGAGTGGTGGTAGGGGCGCTCGTTGCGGCCATGACCGTCGGATGCGCGACATTCGACACGCAGGTGGTCAAGGGCCCGTTCGAGCCGGATTCAGCCAGTAGTCCTTACGAAACGAAGGAATCGAAGTCCGGCCCGCTGACGATCAAGGCGGAAGCATCGGGCTCCACGCTCACGGTCCGTCTAGCGCAGACTCAGCTTTGCCGGACGGTTGCACAGATCAAGGGGTCCCGCGAAGTCACCGAAGAAAGGAAGCTGAGCGCCAGCGGCCGCTCCACGCAATACCTTCTCGGAACCGCCGCGGTGGTGGGGGCTATCGGGGCCGTGGTTGGATTCGCCCCGTGCCAACGGACGGAAACCGACGAAGCCGGCCAGGAGTTCGATCGCGACTGCACCTCCGAGGAGCAAGGGCAGATGACGGCTATCGGAGTTGGTTCTCTGATCGTGGTTGGCGTCTCGACTCCTGCGCTCATCGCAAATGCTGTTCGGGGGACGGATGTGCGCCGAGAAGAACTGGCGCAGGAGGAAGACGTCGGTGAGTGGACTCCGTGCGATATCGGTCCAGCAGCATCCCAGGAGTTCGTTGTGCAATTTGAGGGTGGATCGAGCACGACCGCGACCACGGACAACTCCGGAATCGCTCAGGTTGACCTCTCGGGGATCGCGTCTCGGGAAGCTCTGATTCGAGTGGCTCCAGGGATCGAATCCCGAGTGAGCCTCGAAGGAACTGACGCGGAATCCGCATGGCTGGTCAAGCGTGACGAACAGCGAGCTGCAGCCGAGCAACGTGCACAAGAACAGCAGATCGAAGGTGAGCAAGACCAGGCCCGACGAGAGGCCGAACAGCAGAAGGCAGCGCAGAACTACCTGAACTTCATGAAGAGCGTGATGGCAAACAAGCAGAAGTTCGTTCAGGGTGGGCAGTCCGTTGTTCGCAACGCCATGAAGGCTCCATCAACAACTCGCTTCGTAAGCGGAGATGTTGTGGGCATATGTCCGGAGGGCAATGTCGTCGTCTCGTACAAGGTCGATTCGCAGAACAGCTTCGGAGCGATGATGCGGGAAAACCACTGCGCGATCGTCAACGCGAACTCGGGTCGCGCAATGGTGGATGCAAACTGTCAGTGGTCGGCCGGCGTGGCGTGGCGACTGCAGCGATTGCCGCGGGCCGCAGTGATCTGACTGACAATCTGTTGGAGGGCTGCAAGCTGACGGGCCAAGTGGCGCGACTTCACGGCCTGTAGGTGCTGGTCCGGCATACGAACAATCAGCGCGAGTCTGGTATACCCAGGCGATGCATGACCTCTACAAGGGGCCCGATCACCGAAAGCACGCGACCCGCAAATCTGACCGCAATCGCATTCTCGTTGACACGACCATCGACAAGGTTCGCGTGAAGCACGCGCTGGATCGCGGCATCTAGCTCCTCGACGGTGAACTCGCGGCCAAGCGTTGAAATTCGCCTGCGGTCGTTGACCTGACCACCGTTCCCATCCGACCAACGAACACCGTAACCTCGCTGAACCGGATGACTGTTCGTCTGGCGAAGGTAGTCGGCATAGATCAGCTCGTCGTCGTTGAACTGCTTGTGAATGCGTTCGATGCAACGATGCTTGTCGAGCAGCAGTGCCAGGTCACTTCGAGGCGAGGGAACGTACGTTGCAGGATCGATTTCGGCCAGTCGAAAGAAGTCGAGAGTCTCCTTGCGGAGATCCGAGAGAACCCCGTGAAGACGCAACCAGAAGGCCGTCCTATAGGGCCACTGCGCCGAAGTGCCTTCGCGCTGAAGAACCTCCGCCGTTTCGGCCAGGTCAAGCACCCAATTGTGCTTCAACACCGCTTCGACTTCGTGGTCGGGTTGTCGGGCGTTCATGTACCGCAACTGGGCGTCGGTGACGGAGCTGCCGCTCCTGGGGATTCTCACGAACTGGCCTTCGTCATCGATCGTGACTCCGCGCTCGGCAAGTACAGCCAGGAAACGGCGCTCAAAGGTCTGCATCCTAACCTGCCTTCGGCCTGAAGGGCTGTGCGAGCACCTTAGTCAGCACCGTCTGGTTCGCCGGCTCCAGGAACTTTCGACCACGCCAAACAGCCTCGGCGACGCTTTCGAGTTCAGCAACAACAGCGGAACAGCGATCGAAAAGTGCTCCAACATGTGACGGGTCCGAGTGCTTGCGAGCATCCTGCAGGGCATCAACGAGTTCGAGCGCATCGAACTTGAGCCTGCGAACCCGTTCTCCGTCGATGTCCTCTTCAATGAACCCGGGCTCCCTCACGATTTCCGTAACCGACCAGTGCTTCTTCCCAATGGGATCGTTTCGCCGGAACTCCTCATGAACCGTGAACGCCGCCTCGCCGTGTGGGAGGCGGCGAAGGATCTCGCGAACATCTTCGGGGTGCTGGTAGAACCACTTCTTCTGCTCACGAATCTCCTTGAGCAGCACCTCGGCCAAGGTGACGCAACGGGGAGCCCACTCCCGCACGTAGTTGAGGTTTCCTCTTCGCTCGACTTCCATCCTGTGATGCTTCAGGCGGATTCCGTAGTCCGCGATCCACTGCTCGGCGCAGCAATGCCCGACGGCGAGGATGAGCCCGCACGCCGTTTCGACGACCACGCCATCACCGTGCCGTTGGCGGTCGCTGAGACTGCAGCGAATACGCTGGTCGGGAGGAACGACATAGAAGGCTAGGATTCCCCCATGGTCTCCCACGAAGGCGTGGGTGTCAGACGTGGCAACGATCTTGAACCGTCGCATCAAATCGTCTCGGTTGATGATGTGCGGCGCGAACGTCGGAACTTGGATCGTCGGAGTGCGCTCAGGTTCCTCCGCGCGCAGTGCTGCACACGTTGAACAGGTGATATTCGTCTTGGCCATACGTGGCCCCCTTTCTGCCCCGGCGGAGGCCCCCCTCTGCCGTGACGTCGAAGGTCGGAGGTTCGCTAGATTGTCGCCCGCGACGAGATGACGAACGTGACTCGCCGGCCTCGGGCCTACTCGTAGTTTCAGCTCTTCCGAAGCAGCTGTCAAGATGTTCACTCTGAACGTGCGTATACGTTCATAACTTTCTGAAATTGCATCGGTTGTGGCGGGGAGTCCAAGCGGGATCACGGCTCCAGGGTTCAATAGGTGACGTTGCGGAATGGATAATTTCTGTACGCGGCGCGCATTCACTTGAGATGGCCACGCGACTTCGACCGGCGACCGGAGAACGGAGAACCAAGGAGAGGTGAATGGCTAGCTGCTGCGTCAACACCCATCTCAAGGCACGAGGTCCACAAGGGCGGGCGCGCATGGCTTCCCGAACCGGTCGTCGCAACCACAACCCATTCCTGGGCTTCGGTCCTTCGGACATCAGCGAGTGGCTGGACCAGAATCCGTCCTACACTACGAGGAGAAGCAGACAGCACGCGCTGCCCGGGGATGTTCCGCTTGTCGTCGAACGGACAACGAGCCTGTCCAGTTCCGATGGTCGTGGGTCGTGGCCGTGATCATGGCCGCTTCCTTCTTTTCGTGGTGGTCTCCGTGTCCCAGCTTCACGCTGCCGTGCGGCGGCGTTGACACAGTTCGAAACGGTGCTTAGCTTCCCGCGCGGCGGGTTTTGCCCCCGCGCTCCATCATCGCCACCACGGCGTGTCGCCCATTGGGCCGTAGCCACGGTTTGCGAGGAGGTCGAAAATGCCCATCACCCACTGCGATGACTGCAGCGAGTCCGTTCGTCTGGCTCGGCGCATCGCTCCCAACATCGTCGATTCTGCCGCTAGCGCTGGCTCGCTTCTACTCGCCCATGTCGTTGCGCACCGGGGAGGACTCTCGTGAAACTAACCGCGGTTCGCATCTCCGATTTTCGCTCGATTCGCGATACTGACTGGTTCGACATCGGTCACGTCACATGCCTCGTAGGCAAGAACGAGGCAGGAAAGACTGCTGTCCTACAAGCTCTGTACCGCCTCAACCCAATCGTCGAGAAGGACGCTTGCTTCGACGTAACGGACGACTATCCACGTACCGACGTCGAGGACTACCTGCAGGGGATCGAAAACTGCACCAAGGAACCGGCGACAGTCGTTCAAGCCAAGCTAGAACTGGACGACGAAGAAGTCGAACAAGTATGCGCGGAGTTCGGGCCCGACAGCCTCTCGAAGCGCGAGATCATCCTCTCACGCGGATACCCCGCCGAACCGCAGAAGAAGTCCCCGCTCATCTTCGATCTTCCTGTTGAGGAAGCAAAGGCCTTCACGCATCTCTTGGAAAGGTTCGCCATCCCAGGTGACCTGGCTGAAGCACTACGCAGCGAGTGCGCCACGGTTTCCGAACTGCAGATGGCTCTCCAGAATCGCGCAGCGGCATCCACCCAAGCTGCGCAAGCGGCGAGAAAGTCCGCTCAGCAGATAGAAGACGCTGATGAGAAGGCAGAGGCTCTCGCCAAAGCTGAGGCATTGGATGAGTCTCCCAAGACCAAGGGCCTACGCGACTTCCTCGCGCCGATCGTGAAAGCAGGCGGGCTGCGAGAACACATTTGGGAGCAACTCAGTGAGCGCGTGCCCAGGTTCCTGTATTTCGACGAGTACTACCAGTTGCGCGGCCACGACAACGTTCAGCAGTTGAAGGAACGAAAGACGAAGAACACGCTGAACCCCTCGGACCATCCTCTATTGGGCTTGATCGAGCTTGCCCGACTGGATCTCGACAAGCTACTCGCGCCACAGAGAACACAGGAACTCAAGAACAAGCTCCAAGGTGCCAGCAACCACCTGAGCAAGCAGATTCTGAAGTACTGGTCGCAGAACAAGCACCTTCGGATGGAGTTCGACGTCCGCCCTGCGCTACCCGGAGACCCGGTTGATATGCGTACTGGCGTCAACATCTGGGGTGAGGTCTTCGACTCCAAGCACCTTGTTTCAACGGGACTGGCTTCTCGGTCCCGAGGTTTCGTCTGGTTCTTCTCCTTCCTCGCTTGGTACTCGTCCGTGAAGAAGCGCGGCGAGCGGATCGTGCTTCTTCTCGATGAGCCCGGACTGTCGCTCCACGGTCGCGCCCAGGCTGACCTGTTGAGGTACTTCGACGCAGAAATCGCGAGCAACGAGGACCACCAACTAATCTATACGACGCACTCGCCGTTCATGGTGGACCCCGAGCACTTCGATCGTGTTCGCATTGTTCAGGATCTCAGCATCGACGCAGACGAGGAGCTGCCTCCAGATCAGACGGGGGCAAGGGTTTTCACGGAGGTGTTGGACGCCTCGGATGACAGCCTCTTTCCGCTGCAGGGTGCGCTCGGGTACGAGGTGCACCAGACCCTCTTCGTTGGGCCTTCGTGCCTGGTGGTGGAGGGCGTGTCGGACCTGATTTACCTGCAGGTCGCGAGTGGGCAGTTATCGGAGAACGGTCGCGAAGGACTCGATATGCGTTGGACGATCGTTCCAGCGGGCGGGCTCGACAAGGTGTCAACGTTCGCGGCGCTCGTCGGTGCACAGAAGGGCCTTCGGGTTGCTACTCTCGTTGACCAACAGAAGAAGGACCGACAGACGGTAGAGAACCTCTACAAGCGGAAACTGCTGAAGAAGAGCCATGTCCTGACCTACGCCAACTTCGTTGCCGCCGGCGAGGCTGACGTGGAAGACATGTTCGACCGCGCGTTCTACTTGGATCTGGTGAATGCGGCCTATGCGCAGAACCTTCAATTTCCCATTACTGAAGCCGCGCTGCCCCCAGGCTCCCCGCGAATCGTTGCGCGGTTGGAGAAGTACTTCGAGACGAACCCGCTGAAGGGCAACCGGAGCTTCAGCCACTACGCTCCCGCTCGCGCTCTGGCGAACTTGGGCTCCGCGATCCCCGAGGCTACTCTCGAACGATTCGAGAAGGCCTTCGCCCAACTAAACCGACTGCTGACGAAGAAGAGGTAGAAGTGGGTTGGGAATGGAGCGAACCAGAGGAGCGCCCCTGCCCATGCGGCGAGGGCACCTACACCATCCAGTTCGGCGATGGCGACTGGAATAGGACCGATGAGCGCGTGACGATGAACTGCTCAGCATGTCGGGAGCAGTACGTCCGCGGTGCCCACCCATACAAGCCACAGCACGGAAACCTCTGGGTGAAGAAAGGTCCCGGAACGTGAGCCTTCCGAAACTCGGGGATCGGTGGAACGGCGGCTACTCGGTCCGCCCCAACCGCGGTACAGCCGATCCCGTCGTCAGCCATCTCGGCCATTTTCGCGATCAGCTCACGCCCGAGGAAACCATGGCTGGCGTTTCCATCCCGGCCGCATCGGGGCTCACGGATAGCGTGTTCGTTGCCGAGCATTTCGATGCGTCCGGTGTTGCCATTCCGATCGGCCTTGCGGCAATGCACGACCAGAACCTAAACCTCGTGTTCGTGGTTGAAGAGCACCGTGGAGAACACGTCGGAACTATTGCGGCCGCTATTCTCGTTGCGCGCTTCTTCGAGACCCACCCGGATGACATTGTGAAGGCGGACATCCGCTGCAAGGGAGGTCGAGGCGTCTTCGCCAGGCTCGGCGCGGAACACGGCTTCGGCTTCTTGACTCACGCGAACTGGAACGCTGCACTTCCCGGTATCTGCGCACTCGTTACGCCAGACTGAATGGCGAATGCCGGTATTGCGTTCGCCCTTCGATCCACGGACCATTCAGGGCCATGGACGATCGTGACTTCATGCAACTCGCCATCGAGCAGGCACGGAAGTGCGCTGGCGAGGAGGGCCGGAACTCCCCGAAGGTGGGGGCCGTCGTTGCTCGTGACGGGGTTCTCCTGGGCGCAGCGTTCCGCGGAGAGCAGGAACCTGGGGAGCACGCTGAGTTCACGCTGCTGGAAAGAAAACTCCGAGACGAAGTGCTGGCAGGCTCGACGCTGTACGCGACGTTGGAGCCATGCACCGCGCGGAACCATCCAAAGATCCCGTGCGCCGACCGAATCATCGAGCGACGCATTCGGACCGTCAGCATCGGAACGCTCGATCCGAATCCGGTGATTCGTGGACAAGGCGAACTGCGCCTTCGCGACGCTGGGATCGAGGTTAGGCGTTTCGATCCCGACCTGATGGGCGTCATCGAGGAGTTGAACCGAGAATTTGCTCGCCAGTTCCGTGTGGGACTTCGCGAGCGTGCTCCCGCACAGACGGGCGACCCAGTTTCTCCGGGGGCAGTCGGTCCGAACGGCTGCCGGATCGGCTACACCGAGGATGGTGACAAGGTGGAGTGGATTCCCGACGAGGAAGTGCCCGGTGGCGAGTGGCCGATGCTCCTTCGTCGAAACGACAGGGCGATTCTCGATGCGTACCAGGAGTTCTGGGACAAGGTGTGGTGGAACCGCCACATGAACTGGGTGGCGCGACTGGACGCCAGCGAAGAAACCCTGCCCGAGACGCAACGCGAGATCTTCGAACAAGCGGAGCGAGCCGCGCGCCGAATCGAGGAGAAGTATGGTTCCGAGAATCTCGGTTGGGACGACTTCGAGTGGGGCCTACTCAGCGGTCGGATGTCGGCACTCGCGTGGGTCATGGGCGCGGAGTGGGAGGAGTCGCTGGACACATAGTGGAACCGAACCGTGGACCAAGCTTTCTTGACAACCAAGGATTCTTGGTTATCTTGGTTAGCACATGAACGGCATCCTCCCCCCTCCCAACGGCAAATGCTGGTGCGGCTGCGGTACCGCTACGGAGGGCTACTTCGCCCGTGGCCATGACAAGCGCGCCGAAGCGATGCTTCTCAAGATTAAGCACGGACCGAATGAGCCGGTCGCCGCCTTCCTCCACGCCAACGGCTACGGCGGCACTGGAATGAATCTACTGGCGAAATACAGCGCGATGGAGGCGAGGGCCCGCCGCGTTTGGAACCAGTAGTCGGCTATCAATCCTCTCGCATTCTGAGTGAACCCCTGGTGAGCAGATTTCATGCGCGCTACGCTCAGATTGGACGAGATATGGACACTCAGCCCGCCCGCAAGCCCGAAGCCGCTCCCTGGCTCTTCGTAATGGGCGATCAACTATTCGGGTCTCCGAAGTCTAGCCCCGCTCCCGACGAAGGTCGTCGGGCTCTTCGAGAGTTCGTTGACCAAACGTTTCTTCCGCACTTCAAGCCGATTTTGCGCGCAAGGTCAGCGAACAACTTCGACAGTGCGGTTGCAAGGGTGATTCGCTCCGACCGCACCGCGGAGATCCTTGGCGAATTCGCCGATCACGCCTCGGGAATGCTCTCGGAACTGCGTATAGGGGTGCGAACATTCTTCGGACCAAGCTACGAGAAGGACCTGCTGGAACGCCTGCTCCCTGCCATGACTGAGCTGGGAGGACTCGTGAAGGAGATCGGGTACAGACGATTCTACGAGTTCGAGGGCGAGCAGAACTGGAGGCAGCCACTTCCGGTCATTCACGCAAAGCGCTCGTTCCGTCGATTGCTGATTCTTGCCGGCACCGTAGCTGCGGCCAGCGTCGGAAAGATGCCTGTCGCCGATGAAACGCGAGAACTGGTTGTGCGGATGTTCCTGGAGGACGCATGGCGGGCTCTCGGCTATGCCGCAGCCGTGGCGGCGAAGGACGTGTCTCGCGACGTGCTTCCGCCTGAGTACGCCATGAACTTGGATGAGGTCGAGCAAGCGCATCAAAGCGTTCGAGCCAAAGTCGAGGGGAGCTTGAACGATGCGATTGCCCGACGCGGATAGCTACCGAGTCGGTGATTGCCTACGAATGCGCTGGGACAAGGATGGCCGTCCTGGCATTGTTGTTCTTGTCGATGGCGACTGGCTTCTCGTTATTCGCGGAACGGGTGAGGCACTCCCGAATGCGGAGGTGATCCTGAAGGAGGACGACTTCGCTCAGGAGTTCGGCAATCACTGGCCTGCATTGAGCAAAGCAACGCACTTCCACCCCAAGTTCGGGACGTGGCTCCGTAGCGACGACTACCGCCTCTTGGAGAAGACCGGGAGCGTCTACGATAGCGATCTGCTCCGACGTCTGGAGACAACAACCGCCTCGTGGGATTTCAAGTACCTCGACCAAGATGAGCCGTGGGAGGACGGGCAGCCCGCCACACTCAAACCGGGGTGCTGAAGTCTGTAGCGCCTCGCCCCTTTTCGTGCAGCGCGGCATCCTTTTTGGGCAATTCGGGCTTCTTGGGCAAAGCCCCATTGAAATGGAGGCATGCAAACAGCATGCCTCTTGTTGCTGGCACAGTGCCGCGAGAACTCGATAGACCTATCCTTCGGCCTGGCGGCGGTCGGTGTCGAAAGCGAAGCGGAGCTCTCCGTCCTGGCAATCCACCTCGACGTGGCCGCCTTTCTCGAGCTTCCCGAAGAGCACCTCGTCGCCCAGCCGGCGTTTGAGTTCGTCCTGAATGATCCGCGCCAAGGGGCGGGCGCCATAGTCCCGCTCGTAGCCCTTGTCGGCCAGGTAGTCGCGTGCCGCCGCTGATAGCGAAACGGTGACCCCGCGCTCGCCCAACAGCTCGCCCAACTCCTTGATGAACTTGTCAACGACATGGAGCATCACCTCTGGCGTGAGCGCGTCAAAGCGGATCCGCGCGTCGAGGCGATTGCGGAACTCGGGACTGAAGGTGTTCTTGAACGCCGCGTCCTCTCCGCCGGTGTTGTCGCGCAGCCCGAAGCCGACGAGATTCCGGGCCAGATCTGCGGCTCCGACGTTGCTCGTCATGATCAGGACCACGTTGCTGAAGTCCGACTTCTTGCCATTGTTGTCGGTCAGGGTGCCGTGATCCATGATCTGCAGCAGCACGTTGAAGACATCTGGATGGGCCTTCTCGATCTCGTCCAACAGCAGTACAGCGTGCGGTGTCTTCGCGATCGCCTCGGTGAGGAGTCCCCCGCGATCGTAGCCGACATAGCCTGGGGGAGCGCCGATCAGGCGGGAGACCGTGTGTCGCTCCATGTACTCGCTCATGTCGAAGCGGATCAGCTCGATCCCCATCGTCTTCGCCAGCTGACGGGCGACTTCGGTCTTGCCCACGCCGGTTGGACCCGTGAACAGATAGGACCCGATGGGCTTCTCGGGGGGGCGGAGGCCGGCGCGCGAGAGTTTGATTGCGGTGGCGAGTTCGCGGATGGCGCGGCTCTGACCGAAGACCACCTTCTCGAGATCGGTCTCGAGACTGCGGAGGGCGGACTTGTCGTCGGAGCTGACCTGCCGCGGCGGGATCTGCGCCATTCGTGCCACGACGACCTCGATCCGGTCTACCTCGACGACCGGACGCTCTTTCGGCTGCGTCTCGCCTTCGGGAGTCACCGAGGAAGCGCTGGGCTCGTCAGCTGCCTCCAGCTTCGCGTCCGCCCCGGCCTCGTCCATCAGATCGATCGCCTTGTCGGGTAGCTTGCGGTCGTGCAGGTGCCGTTGTGCGAGTCGCGCGCAGGCCCGGATGGCCTCCGCTGTGTAGCTGACGCCGTGGAACTCCTCGTAGTGTGGCTGGAGTCCCTCGAGGATGAGTACGGTCTCCTCTTCGCTGGGTTCCAGTACCTCGATCTTCTGGAAGCGGCGCGCCAGAGCTCGGTCTCTTTCGAGGTGGCTGCGGTACTCCTCGAACGTGGTGGCTCCGATGCATCTCATCTTGCCGGAGGAGAGCGCGGGCTTGAGCAAGTTGGCTGCATCCATAGTGCTCCCGCTTGCGGAGCCCGCACCCACTACGGTGTGCATCTCGTCGACGAAGAGAATTGCCCCATCGAGACTCTGGAGGGCCTTGAGTACTGACTTGATCCGGTTCTCGAAGTCCCCCCGAAATTTCGTGCCCGCCAGCAGAGCTCCCATGTCGAGGGCGTAGATCGAGGTTCCCCTCAGGGGGCCTGGGACCTGTCCTTCGTAGATTCGAGCTGCCAGTCCCTCGACGATCGCCGTCTTTCCCACTCCTGCATCGCCCACGAACAGCGGGTTGTTCTTGCGTCGGCGAGCCAACACCTGGATGGCTCTGCGGAGTTCCTTCTCACGGCCGACCAGCGGCTCGATCTCGCCGGCGGCTGCCCGGTCGCTGAGGTTGACCGCGAACCTGGCGAGCGGGTCCGAATCTTGCCCGCCGTCGCCCTCGGCATCGCTCTCCTCGTCGACCCCCTCCGTCGCCCGCTCGAAATCGTCCTCGTCGTTCTTGGCGACGCCATGGCTGATGTAGCTGACCACGTCGTAGCGAGTGACGCCGGCCTCCTCGAGCGCCTGTACGGCGTGGGAGTCGGCCTCTGCGAAGATCGCCACCAACACGTTGTAGCCCTTGAGTTCCTCGCGTCCGCTCGACTCGACATGGATTGCTGCTCGTTGCAGCACCCGCTGGAAGCCGCGCGAGGGAGCCGGCACACCGGTCATCGGGTCGGCGGCCTCCACGAACTCCTTGGAGAGGATGCTGTCCAGCCGCGTCCTGAGGCGTTTCGCGTCCCCACCGGAGCGCTCGACGACGCGCACCGTCTCATCATCGTGGAGCAGAGCGAACAACAGGTGCTCCACTGCCAATACGTCGTGCCCACGCCGTTGTGCTTCCCGAGCGGCCAACGAGCACGCGATCTCGACTTCTGCGCTGACCTTCATCGTTCCTTGCTCCCGCCGAACCCATCGGGTTCGGCCGTGCATCTCAGGGGATGACCATTCTCCTTAGCGTATACGCAGACTTGCTCCGCCTTGGTTTCGGCGACGTCACGGGTGAACGTTCCAACGATTCCGTAGCCCCTGTGGTGGACTTGCAGCATGATCTGGGTTGCTTCGGTCTCGCTGACGCGGAAGAACTTGGTCAGGACGTGCACGACGAACTCCATGGTCGTGTAGTCGTCGTTGTGGAGAACCACGTTGAAGCGGCGAGGGGATCTCGTCGTGGGTCGCTCGGCAAGTCCCAGACCGCCTTCTCTGTCGTGCTTCTCGGGAGGACCTTTCGTGGGCATCGGAACGAGTCCTGGCGGGCTGCTCATGGCCCGTGGGGGAATTTGCGCCTCCCGATCGCCCGTGTCGAGCCCCGAGGCCCGAATGAGACCGACGATCGCCCTCGCGCTGCGGAGAACACGGATCCCGGTGGGATCGGGCGTTCGGTCGCGCGCGGGACCAACCGCCGCGGAGTCGGACCTACGGCCGCTACCCCCGACCAACCCCGCGCCCCGCTGCCGCCGGGCTCTGCGCAGATCAGCCTTCGAGTAGGCATGGCGACTCCCGCGTGCAGCACCAGCGTTCTGGTGGCGACCGACGCTGGAGGTTCGTCGCGAAGCTTGTCGTTTGGGAGGCCACCAGACGATGGGGCACGTCGATGTCGATGTCGGTCGCACGCTTCACGTAGACCCCCATCGAGGTCTCGCGCGTCGCGATTCAATGTGGTGACGGGGCCGCGGTGACGGCGCGTATTGAATTGGGGATCTCCACCGCGGACAGGCCTCGGGTCACCCGGACCTTGTGCCACGCGCCCGCACCACGGTCATGGACGTGGCGCTCCTGCGAATGGGGCGGCAGAGTCATTCACCGACCACCGCTTCTCCCTGACTTCCCACCTGCGCCAGCCGCTCCGGGAAGTGCTCACCGCCAGCTCGCAGTCTCGCCATTCTGCGCTGCGTGGGGTCCACTCACTCTTTGGCAACGCTCGCCATGCAGCCTGCCTCGAGCAGCCAGACACCGGTGGTCGCAGTCACCTCGATGCATCGAGACCAGGCCAACTGCACCAAGTTGACCGCGTCCTTCGAGACGGGATCGCCGTGTAGTGGTCTCGCTCACCACGGGCTCGAATTCCGAGCCGCCCCAACCAGGCGGGGGTCAAGTCGCGGTCTTCGGCGGTTCTTTTGGCTTCGCCGCCTCCGCGTCCTCTTTGGCGCGGTTCTGCTCCCACTTCTCGTTCTTGATGGCCCGACGCTGACGCTGCTTGCGGCGCGTGCGGGGGTCCTGTGGCGTACCCATAGTGGGGCGCCTATTAGCGCAGGTTGTGCTGGCTGTCCTGCGCTTTTTTGGCCGACGGCGGGGAGATCCGAGACGCGGGACTCGATCGGCCCCCTGGCCCCAGTTCTGCCATCCAGTCCTCGCATGCGACGAGAATCGTGGACTGGGTCCCACCCTTGGTGGGGTGCTGTCTAGCGGACGTACTGTGGGGCCTCGCCTGGACCAGAGACGTCGATCCAGTACGTCTTGGTTTCACGGACGTCGAAGTGAACGAAGCTCGAGTTGGGATAGTAGCCCACGCCGACGTTCCTGAATGTTAGCAGGTAGTCGCGTAGCGCCTTGTTCGGGACTCCGGGGATCGAGAAGTCGATCGCCTGACTCTTCTTGTGCCGAGAGTTCAAGGAGTACGACTCGGTACGGTATCCGCTCACCACTCGAATCGGGCGGCCGCCGAAAGTGTCGCTGACCTGGGCGAGCAGCCGCACCAGGCGCCAATCGGCGCGGGGGCGGTCGCCACTGGCCCCCATGACTTGCGAGACCGCCTGGCGCGCGCCGGGGAGCACCTTGTTGCCCGGACCGATGACGTAGCCTTTCCAGGTCTCGTGGTACCCGACAAGGGTGATGTAGCCCTTCCGCCAGGGTGCCTTCTGGTAGCTTCGCCACGAGTCGCTCTTTGCGGGCTGGGTGGCCGCCGGGGGGCTCTTGGCCGGGGCGTCCTCGCCTTCCGTCTCCCCCTTCTCGAGGTATCCGGATGCCTTCAGCTGACTGGCGTATTTTCCGTCCGGATCGTCCGCAGCGGGAATGATGAGGAGCTGGCCTGGCTTGATCGGATCAGTGCGCTGGATGTGGTTGGCCCGACACAGCGCGTCGATGGAAATGTTGTAGCGGTCGGCGATCTTTCCCAGTGTGTGGCCGCGATACACCTTGTGCGTCTTGGGCTCGTTGCTCGCCTTCCGTGGCGTCGGGGAGTGGCTTGTGCCGCTCGAACCAGCCGTCGACTTACGCGCTTTCGAGCCGTCTGGGTCGTCCGATCCGGGAATGACCAGCATCTGGCCGGGGCGGATGGGATCGTTGCGATCGATGCCGTTGGCGCGACACAGCGCGTCGACCGAGACGTGGTAGCGCTGGGCAATCTTGCCGAGCGTGTGTCCTGGGTAGACCTTGTGCTGCCGCGGCCCGTTGGCGGTGCGGGTTGGGGTTGGGGGAGGCGACGCAGCGCTGGAGCGCGATGATGTGGCGTGTCGGCGCGCGTCGCTCCCGTCCTTGTCGTCGGGGCCGGGGATCACCAACTTCTGTCCCGGACGGATGGGATCGTTGACGCTGATTCCGTTCGCGTTGCAGAGCGCGTCCACCGTGACGTTGTAGCGCTTCGCGATGGAGCCCAGACGCTGGCCCTTGTAGACTGTGTGTGTGCGTGGCTGGTCCGGGCCGGCGGCCTGAGCAGTGCCAGTGGGTGCCAAGGTCGCCAGAGCGAGACCCACCACGAATAGGCGAAACACTCGCACCATGACTTCGGTCCTGGTGTACCGCCGAACGGCGACCTGGCAAACCTCAATTTCGGGCGTGCGACAACCGATCCTAGCTGGGTAGAGGGGCTGCGCCGACGGGGATTGGCGTGCCTCGACCGCTACTGGGCCGGGACGGTCCAGGTGTTGCCCCCACGCAGGAGTTGCTGGAGATCTTGGTGGCCGGCCTTCGCCTCAGCCACCCTGCGCTGCGCCTGCAGCCGCTCCTCGTAGGTCTCGCGTTGCGTGGCGTGGAGGACACCCAGAGCGACCGGGAACTTGGGGAACGGCATCCGTGCCAGCAAGTAGCCGAGCGTGGGGTTCGTCTCGTCGTGGACCAGAATGTCGCCCAGCTCGACACCGCCGGCTCCCAGCGTGACCACCTCCAGGCTCAGGCTCCGCGGGTCGAGGCGCAGGCCACGCTGTCGGTTGGCGCCGAAGAGCAGAGGCCGACCATGTTCCACCCGTAGCTGCCGATCGGCCTTGACCTCCTTGTCGGTGAAGGCGGCGAAGGCTCGGTCGTTGAAGACGTTGCAGTTCTGGTACACCTCGACGAGGCTGGTGCCGCGGTGCGCTGCGGCGCGGCGGAGTACGTCGGACAGGTGTGCGGCTTCGACGTCGACGGTGCGGGCGACGAAACTGGCGTTCGAGCCGAAGGCGAAGGTGGCCGGATCGATCGGGTCGTCAGCGGACCCATTGGGGGTGCTCTTGGTGACTTTTCCCAGCTCGCTGGTGGGCGAGTATTGGCCCTTCGTCAGACCGTAGATCCGGTTGTTGAAGAGGAGGATGTTGACGTCGAGGTTGCGGCGCAGACAGTGCAGCAGGTGGTTGCCGCCGATCGAGAGCGCGTCGCCATCGCCCGTGGCGATCCAGACGCTGAGGTCCGGGTTGGCTGCCTTGATGCCCATTGCGATGGCCGGTGCGCGACCGTGAATCGTGTGGAACCCGTAGGTGTTCATGTAGTAGGGGAACCGGCTGCTGCAGCCGATGCCGCTCACCCACACGATCCGTTCACGCGGGATGCCGAGCTCGGGCATCAAGCGCTGGACGTTGGCGAGGATCGAGTAGTCCCCGCAGCCAGGGCACCACCGCACCTCCTGGTTGGTGGCGAAGTCTTTTCTTGTCAGCTGGATGGGGGCGCTCACGAGAAATCTCCCAGAAGCTCTTGGATGCGGGCCTCGACCTCGTCGATCTTGAACGGCTGACCCTCCATCTTCGGGTAGCTGACGACCGGGTGCTGGGTTTCGGCCTGGAGGACCCTCGCCAGCTGGCCTAGGTTGAGTTCGGGCACCAGGACGCGGCGAAACTGTGCCAGAACCGCGCCCAGTCCACGTGGCAGGGGACTGAGTTGCCGGAGATGCAGGTGCGCGACTCGCTGCCCGCGGCCGACGCAGCGCCGCACTGCCTCGTGGATGGCGCCAAAGGTGGAGCCCCATCCTACGACGAGGAGGTCCCCGCGGTCGTCGCCGGCGCACACCGCGGCCGGCGGGAACAGGTCGGCGATGCGCGCGATCTTCTCGGCCCGGAGGTGGCTCATCTGATCGTGGTTGACCGGATCGTAAGAGATGTGACCCGAGTGCTGGTCCTTCTCCAGCCCGCCGATGCGATGCATCAGCCCCTCGGTTCCTGGGATGGCCCAGGGGCGCGCGAGGGTCTCCGGGTTGCGGAGAAATGGGTGGAAGCCCTCGGGGGACTGTCGCTGCTCGATGGCGATCGGCTCGAGCTGGCTCAGGTCCGGCACTCGCCACGGTTCGGCGCCGTTCGCTAAGTATCCGTCCGAGAGAATCACGACTGGCGTCATGAAGCGGGTCGCGATGCGAACTGCGTCGATCGCCGTGTAGAAGCAGTCGCCCGGAGTGGCGGCGGCCAACACGCAGACTGGAGCTTCCCCGTTGCGCCCGAAGAGCGCCTGGTTCAGGTCCGACTGCTCGGTCTTCGTGGGCAGGCCCGTGGAGGGTCCCCCTCGCTGGATGTTGACCACGACGAGGGGTAGTTCGGCGGCGACGGCCAGCCCCATGGCCTCGCTCTTCAGAGCCATGCCCGGACCGCTGGTGGTCGTCACTCCCAGTCGTCCAGCGTATGCCGCGCCGATCGTCAAGCACATGGCGGCGATCTCGTCCTCTGCCTGGATGGTCGTGATGCCATGTGCGCGGTGTGCGCTGAGCTCGTGGAGCACGTCGCTGGCCGGGGTGATGGGGTAGGCGCCCAGCACCATCTCCGTCTCCGCCAGCTGGGCTGCGGTGATCAACCCGAGCGCCAGCGCGGTGTTGCCGCCGATGTTGCGATACGTCCCGGGTGAAACCTCAGCCGCGGGCACCTCGTATCTGAAATGCGCGGCCTCGACGGTTTCGCCGTAGGCGTGTCCTGCGCGCAGGGCGAGCGAGTTGGCTCGAGCGAGCTCCGGTCGCCGAGCGAACTTCTCTTCGATCCAACGGAGCGTGGAATCCACACCGCGGTCGTAGAGCCAGAACGTGAGACCCAAGGCCCAGAAGTTCTTGCAACGTGCTGCCTCCTTGGCACCCAGTCCCACCTCACGCACTGCCGCCAGCGCCAGCTTCGAGATGTCGACTCCAAGTACGCCATACCCGTCGAGTGAGCCATCCTCCAGCGGACTGGTCTCGTATTGGGCTTTCTTCAGGTTGGCGGTGGTGAAGCTGCCGGTGTTGATCACGAGCAGCCCGCCGGCACGCACGTCGCGCAGGTTCGCCTTGAGCGCGGCCGGGTTCATGGCCACCAGAACGTCTGGTGCGTCGCCCGGCGTGAACACGTCCTCGGATGCAAAATTGACCTGGAACGCCGAGACTCCGAAGGGAGTTCCGGCGGGGGCGCGGATCTCGGCCGGGTAGTCAGGAAAGGTGGCCAGGTCGTTGCCAGCCAAGGCTGCCGCGGTGGTGAACTGCATTCCCGCCACCTGCATGCCGTCTCCCGAGTCACCCGCGAAACGAACGATGGCCCCTCGCACTTGCCGTCGGGTGGGGGGAGGCCGATCCGGTACTGTCTGGCTCGTCGCTGCCTGCTGCGCGCTACTCGGATTCATGATGGGACCGTCGAAGTCAAAGGCTCGTTGGCCCTGACCTGGTCCCTTCAGCGACAATTGTCAAGCTACCCGGTAAAGAACTGGTAGTTTAGCTTCTTCGGGAACCGTCCGGACGATCAGCTGGTGTGCCGCTCGAGCATCATGCCGAGCCGAGGCGCGGCCGCTTCGACGTGCTTCTTGGCGGTGCCCCGGAGTTTCGAGTAGGCGCTCCTGATGGCCCGATTCTTGGCGCGATCCGCCCGCCGGTCCGTGATGGACAGCAGATCGTCGGCCACGCGGCTTCGTTCTCGTTCCAGATAGCTGCCTGGCTTCTCGCCCTTCTCCACGGCTTCCTGGTACAGGGGATCCAGCGCGTCGACGAAGTCCTCGAGCAGATTGTCGACGACTTCGCGGATGAACCCCGGCTTGACGCCCTTGACCATCTTGTAGGCTGCTTTGATCGCCATCCCGGTCAGCCCAGATTTGTCCGCGACCTCCTGGTCGAGAACGTTCAGGGCGTCATTGATGACGGCGTCGCGCTTCGTGGGATCTTCGCTCAGCTGTTCGCGCAGGCTCGGCATGTTGTCCTCTTCTCTGGTGCCCGAAATCGTCGTCTGGGCGCAGTCTTGGGTCGCGAGCCGGCGCTTAACACCTTTGGGCGCCATGGGAAACCCCCCTGACGGGTTGGACCTGTCCGCGTTCCGAGTGTTTCGACCCGTCCCGAGGCGCGCTAGTCTGATGGTGCCGGACGCGCCAATTGGCGCACCGCGACGACCATGAAGGAGAACCTGGAACGGGGAACGCGCCTTGGTCGCTACGAGTTGCTTCTGCAGATCGGCAGAGGCGGGATGGCGTCGGTCTGGGTAGCTCACGAGCACGCGGACTCAAAGGACGACGAGCGGATCGTGGCCATCAAGGCGATGCTCCCGAAGCTGGCTGACGACGCCGGGTTCGTTGCGATGTTTCTCGACGAAGGGCGACTGGTGCAGCGCATTCGGCACGCCCACGTCGTCGAGCTCTACGAGGTGGGGGAGGCTGCCGGGTTCATGTTCATGGCGATGGAGTGGGTGGAAGGGGAGTCCCTCCACACGCTGATTGCCGAAGCCGGCAAGCGACGACCGATTCCCCCCGAGATGGCCGTCCGGATCATCGCCGATGCAGCATCTGGCCTGCACGCCGCCCACGAGACGCGCGACGACAGGGGAGCGCCCCTGATGGTGGTGCACCGCGACGTGTCCCCACACAACATCCTGATCGGAACCAACGGCAAAGTGAAGCTGGTTGATTTCGGGGTGGCCAAGGCCAGGGAGCGCATGACCGAGGCCACGAGCGTCGGCCACGTGAAGGGCAAGTTCGGGTACATGTCGCCCGAGCAGGCGTTGGCGCGGCCCGTCGACCGGCGCAGCGACGTGTTCTCGCTCGGCATCGTCCTCTACGAGCTGACCACCGGCAAGCGGCTCTTTCGCGGAGACAACGACGCCGAGACGCTGCAGCTGGTCGTCCAGGGAGAGATCCCGCGGCCACGGATGATAGACCCGGCGTATCCCGAAGCGCTGGAGGCGATCGTGATGAAAGCGCTGTCGCGAAGTCGCCGCGAGCGGTACCAGACGGCGCGTGACTTCCAGCGTGCGCTCGAGCGCTACCTCAAGGACGAGCGCATCGTCGTGCCCCGAGCGGGACTTGCCGCGCTCCTCAAGAAGGTCGTGGGCGACCGGATCGAGCAGCGGCGGGAGGCAGTGCGCGTTGCACTGCACGAGCTGGCGGGACAGCACGAGCTCGTGTCGGCAGAGACCGCGTTCGTGGCGGCGGACGCCGAGACAGAGTCGATCAAGAGCGGTCTGACCGATCTGAGTCAGCTCGAGGAGCTGGGGCTCTCGCCGAGTCAGATCAGCAAGGTCACGGAGCTGACCGGTTCGTTCGTGGGACTGGGGGCGGGCGGAGGGGGACTGCCGGGGACGCCGCGGGGCGGTTGGGGCAACGTGGCCGGGTACGTGGTGGGGATCGTCGGCCTCGTGTTGGCCGCGGTGATGTTCATACTCTACATGACGAGGGCGCCGTGACACAGGTTCTCGAAGCGGTCTTCGAGCGGGCCCCGGTGCACATGGCGCTGCTGGACGAAGTGGGCACAGTGCTGCGCGCGAATAGCCGGTTTCGCGCGGCGTTTGGCGAAGGATGCCAGGGCGCGTCCGGCGCCGACCTGGTGGAGTCCGCGAGCGCTGGCTTGGCCAGCTTCCTGCGCCGGTTGGTCGCCAAGCGCGCGGCATTTCGAGTCGAGGACCTGCTGATCCGCACGGCCAGTGGAGAAGACCTGCGGGTAGAGGCCCACGGCGACGTGCTGCTGACCTCGAACACGGCTGCGCAGTTCTTGCTGGCGCTGGTCGACCAGACGGAGCGGGTGACCGCGGCTACGGCAAGGGCCCAGCGCGAGCGCAGCGAGACGATTGCGCGCTTTGCTGGAGGTCTCAGCCATGACATGAACAACATGCTCTCGACGATTGTCTCGACGGCCCAGGCCGGGGCGCAGGACGCGGTCGAGAGCGTAGGGGATCCGGCGAAGGACTTTCGTTCCATCATCGATTTCGCTGAGCGCGGAGCGGCGCTGGCACGCTCGCTGCGGTCCATTGCGTTCGACGAGACCGGCAGCTGGCGACCCGTCGACTTGGCGGAGGAGATTCGCGCCATTGCGGCGGTGTTGGGACGGGGGTCGAGTGGTGTGCCCATCGTGCTCGATCTGGACGATGGGGTGGCGGAGGTCGTGGGAGACCGAGCTCGCCTGCATCAGCTCGTCCTCAATCTGATGGTGAACGCCCGCGACGCGACCCGCACTCATGGCGGAGGGATCGAGGTGGAGCTGAAACGAACCCTGGCGGGCGGGGTGCGTTTCACCGTGGCGGACTCGGGACCGGGGATCGCGCCAGAGCTGAGGGCGCAGATCTTCGAACCCTATTTTTCGACCAAGCACGAGGAGCCCACCGACGACTCCGATGGACTGGGTACGGGACTTGGACTGGCGATCGTGGACGCAGTGGTTCGCTCCACTGGTGCCACGATCGCGGTCGGGACCAGCCGCACTGGCGGGGCGCTCTTCAGTGTGGACTGGCCGGTGACCGCCGTCCTTCGCGCCGATCCCGTGGAAGACGTGCGGCGCGAGCCCGCGCTCACGCCGGCGGCGGTCCTTCTAGCCGACGACGAGTCCGCGCTGGTGGGAGCAGTGGCGAGGCAACTGCGGCGGGCGGGCCATTCAGTCTACGCGGCGATGAGCGCGGCGGAGTGTCGCAAGATGTTCAGCTCCCACGCGGAGTTGCTCGATGTTGCAGTGATTGACGTACGTTTGGGCGACGGGGATGGAAGACACCTTGCGGCGGAATTCCTCGAGGCCCGTCCCGACCTGGGAATCGTGCTTGTGTCCGCCAGCGGGACTCGCGGTTTCGCTGAGGGATTGCCCTCGGTCCAGGCGCTGGCGAAGCCCTTCGACTTCAAGGAATTGACCCGTGCGATCCAGCAGGCGCGGCGGCGACGGATTGTCTGAACACTCCGTCGGTGACGTGCATTGCTCCTCGGACTGTCGCGTCGTACCGGGTCGCCCATCTCAGAGCCTCGGGCGGTAAGCATTCTCAGATCGACGGGGGCCAACGCTTTCCGATGGTGCTCGCCCCATTTAGCCATGGCATGGGTGGTCACGGAGGTTTAGGTTTGTGGCGTAGATAGCCGATCTCGGCTAAGAGGGCGGACGCTGCCCCCCAGCGTGGGACAGCGCCTTCCTAGTGCCCAGAGGAGTGAACAGCGTATTCCCATGACCGTTGCCAGCGGCGAGAAGATCTTGGTGGTCGACGACCAGCGCAACATGCGGACGACGCTGGCGATGATGCTGCGTGGGGCGGACTATGACGTGGACGAGGCTGGTGACGGCTCCGAGGGGCGCGACAAGGGGGCGACTGGTGCCTACGATCTGGTGATCACCGATCTGCGGATGGGGGAGTACGACGGCATCGACGTGTTGCGAGCCATCAAAGAAGCCCAGCCGATGACGGAAGTCATCGTCATGACTGCCTACGGAACAATCGAGAGTGCGGTCGAGGCAATGCGACTGGGCGCCTTCGACTACATCCAGAAGCCATTCAGCGAGCAAGAGTTGCTGGTCAAGGTGACGAAGGCGATCGAAAGTCGTCGACTGCACGGACAGGTGCGCCTGTTCGCGCAGGAGTTCAAGGAGCGTTATCACTTCGAGAACATCGTGGGTCGTTCACAGGCGGTGCGCGATGTTCTCGCCAAGGTGGTCAAGATCGCGCCCACCGACGCCATCGTGCTGATCACGGGTGATAGCGGCACGGGTAAGGAGCTCATCGCACGGGCCGTCCACGCAAACAGCAAGCGAGCGGACCGACCTTTCGTCACCGTGAACTGTGCCGCGATCACCGAAACCTTGCTCGAGAGCGAGCTGTTCGGGCACGCACGGGGCGCTTTCACGGGTGCCGTCTCAGCTCGCAAGGGGCTGTTCGAAGAGGCGGACGGGGGAACGTTCTTCTTCGACGAGATCGCGGAGACCACCCCTTCGTTCCAGGCCAAACTGTTGCGCGCGATCCAGGACGGCGAGATCCGGAGGGTGGGGGAGAATCGCGGGATCAAGGTCGACATTCGTGTCATTGCTGCGACGAACGTTGACCTCGGTCAGGCGGTGTCGGAACGGCGTTTCCGCCAGGACCTGTACTACCGCCTCAACGTTGCTCGATTCCATCTGCCTCCGCTCCGGGACCGACGCGAAGACATTCCCCAGTTGGTGGAGTTCTTCCTGGAGAAGTACAACCGGAAGATGGGAGCTCGTTCGCGACTTGCCGACAATGTCATGGAGCGGCTCGTGCTGTACGACTTTCCGGGCAACGTGCGGGAAGTCGAGAACATGGTTGAGCAGGCCGTGGCGCTTTCCTCGGGTGGCATCATCACGATGGACGACATTCTGCCGCAGGCACCCCGTCGGGCGTCGGCGACGACGGGGCGGACCCTAGCGGACATCGTGGACGAGGCTGAGCGAGAGGCGGTCCACTCTGCGTTGCGGGCTGCGGATGGCAGCCGAGAAAAGGCCGCGGAGGCGCTCGACATCAGTCCGACCACCCTCTGGCGGAAGATGACCCGCCTGGGGATCACCTACGAGGCTCGCTAGTCGGCGGAGCTGGAGCTCGCGGTCGGATCGAGTGCGAACTGCAGAGCTCGAGTACGCGCTCCCCGACGAGCTGATCGCCAGGTACCCGCTAGAGCGGCGTGACGCTTCCCGCCTACTCGTGGTGGGGGACGAACTGCACCATGCGACTGTCGAGGACTGGCCGGAGTTGCTCGAGCCAGGATCGGTCGTCGTGCTGAACGACTCGCGCGTGATCAAGGCGCGGCTGCTGGGGGCGCGTCGAGAGACGGGGGGGCGCGTCGAGATCTTCCTGCTCCGTCCTGCTGGCGGTTCTAGCGGGATAGAGTCGACCCAGTGGGAGGCGCTTGGCCGGGCGAACCGGCCACTTCGCGAAGGGACCGTGGTTCAGGTGGGGGAGCTCGAGGTTCGTGTCGTGGAGCGACGCGACGACGGGACGCTCCTCGTCGAGTTGGTGGCGAGCACGTCGATCGCTTCGGCTCTGCACGCCGTTGGGCAGGTGCCCATCCCACCCTACTTGGGACGTGACGAGGAGCCAGAGGACGAGCTTCGCTACCAGACGGTCTTCGCGCGGGAGCCAGGGTCGGTGGCGGCGCCGACGGCCGGGCTCCATCTGACCGAGGCACTCCTGTCGCGCCTGGGTGCGCGGAACATCGTGATTGGAAGGCTGACGCTGCATGTTGGAATGGGAACGTTTCGGCCCGTCGCGACCGAGCAGGTGGAAGACCATCCCATGCACATCGAAGGGTTCTCGATCGGCGAGGCGTTGGTGGACGCCATCGTTGAGGCCCGGCGTACCGGCGCTCAGGTGGTCGCCGTCGGGACCACCGTCGTTCGGGCACTGGAAAGCGCGGCTCTGATGGATGGGTCGGGCCTTGTTCGGGCAGGGGCCGCCGAGACGCGGCTGCTGATTCAGCCCGGCTACCAGTTCCGCATCGTGGACGGACTGTTGACCAACTTCCATCAGCCGCGTAGCACGTTGCTGGCCCTCGTGGGCGCTTTCGCTGGTATGGATCGGATTCGCGAAGCCTACCGAGTCGCGGTCGAGCAACGGTACCGCTTTCTTTCCTACGGAGACGCGATGTGGATTCCGAAGAGAGCGTGACCAGATTCCAGGTCGAGGCGACGAGCGCCCATGCACGGGCTGGTCGCCTCCGGACGCGCCACGGGGAGGTGCTCACGCCCGCCTTCATGCCGGTCGCCACCCAGGCCACGGTGAAGGCGTTGAGCGCGGAAGACGTGGCCGCGCTGGGGGCGCGGATGGTCATCATGAACACCTATCACCTCTGGCTGCGACCCGGCCCCGAGGTGGTGCGCGAGCAGGGGGGACTGCACGAGTTTGCCCGATGGCCCCACGCTATCGCAACCGACTCTGGCGGCTTTCAGGCATTCTCGCTTGCCGAAAGGACGAAGCTGGGGGAAGGCGGGTTCGAGTTCAGCTCGCATCTTGACGGCAAGCGCTTGTTGCTGTCGCCCGAGGAGTCGATGCGCATCCAGAGTGCTCTGGGGGCCGACATTGCGCTTCAGCTCGACGTCTGCCCGCCGGGTGGAGCGACCACGGAAGTGCTGGTCAGTGCTGTCGAGCGGACCACCCGGTGGGCGCACCGCTGTCTGACGGTCAAGGACCCGGCCCAGGCGCTCTTCGGCATCGTGCAGGGGGGAACCAACGTCGAGCTCCGACTGCGTCACGCGGAGGAACTTGGCGCGCTTCCCTTCGATGGGCTCGCGCTTGGGGGATTCAGCGTGGGCGAGCCTCGCGAGGAGATGTTTCGTACTCTCTCGGCCGTTGGGCCGCGGCTGGACGCAAGACGCCCTCGGTATCTCATGGGTGTCGGCACTCCCGAAGACCTGATCGAGGCGATTGGGTTCGGCATCGATGTGTTCGACTGCGTTCTGCCGACCCGGAATGCCCGCAACGGACAGGTCTTCACGCGAACCGGGCGTCTATCGATTCGCAACGCCATCCATCGGCAGGACAGCCGCCCCCTCGAGCCCGGATGTGGTTGTCCGAGCTGTGCTGCGGGCTACTCTCGATCGTATCTTCGGCACCTCTACCTTGCTGGTGAGATCCTCGTCCATCGACTCCTGAGCTTGCACAACCTTCACCATTATCAGCGCCTAGTGGGCGAAGCGCGCCAGGCCGTCCTGGCGGGCGACTACCGAACGTGGGCCAATGATCGACTCGACCTGCTGCGCGGCCAGCGGGTCGCTACCGCGGCGGTGAGGTGAAATCCTCGTTCCCGCCGGTGAACCGTGGAATAATCGGATCCAAATGAGCGACGGCGACAAGAAGCAGATCGGGCGCATCCTGCTCCAGCAGAAGGCAATCCGGCCCGATCAGCTGGAGAGCGCTCTGGCGGAGGGGCACGGTCGACTTGCCTCGCGTCTGCGGCAGCAGGGGACGATCAGTGACGTCGAGGCTCTCAAGGCGCTGAGTGAGCAGCACGGTACTCCTGGCATCGAGCTGTCACAGGTGTGCGTGCGACTAGACGATCTGGAGCTTCTTCCTCGCGAAATCGCGGAGAAGCATCTGATTTTGCCCGTCCTCGTTCGCGACGATCGGCTGTTCGTCGCGATGGCGGATCCTCGTGAGAAGAAGGTCATCGACGAACTGGAGTTCGTCACCGGGAAGAAGGTCTATCCGTACGTCGCGCTCGAGACTGTTCTCGCTCAGGTTATCGATTCCGCGTACAACAAGAAGATGCGCGGGGAGTCCTACTACGTGGGGCCCAACTGTCCGGAGGAGGTACTGCGCAAGGTCGGGATTGACGCTGAGGGGAATCCCGTCGCCGCCACGAACTCCGAGTTCCCGGGGGCGATGACGACGCCTCCGAGCGTGAATCTGGGCTCTCCGGCGATGGTAGTGGACGACGTCACGGACCGTGCTTCGCACCGCGACGAGGTCGAGGATGACGAGTTTGGCGACACCTCTCCCGAGCTCAGCGTCGTCTCCGACCTGATGGAGCAGCCACCAGGACAGCCGGGCCAGAAGACGATCCTCGTGGTCGACGACGAAGCGGACATCCGCAGCATGCTCGTACGACTTTTGACCTCGCGGGGATACCGGGTCATCGAAGCTGATCGTGGCATGCAGGCGCTGCGGATGGTGAAGGAACACGCGCCAGACCTCTTGGTGTTGGACGCCATGCTTCCGGAGGTCCATGGATTCGACATCGCGCGGCGGATCAAGGGCAGCAAGCGCTACGGGGCGATTCCCATCATCATGGTGAGCGCGGTCTACCGTGGCTGGCGCTATGCCGAGGACCTCAAGGCGAGCTACGGCGTTGAACAGTTCATCGAGAAGCCGTTTCGAATCGCCGACGTGACGCGGGCCGTCGAGCAGGCGCTGAGGCATCAGGAGGAGCACCCACCTCTAGCTGTCGAACCGGGCGACATTTCCGCGGACGCCGAGGAGGCGCTCAACGCTGGGGTGGCTGCCTACAAGGCTGGCCGGGTGGATGAGGCTGTCGACCACCTCCAGCGGGGGGTGGCGATTGACCCGCTGGCCTACCGACTTCACTTTCATCTTGGCCTTCTGTACGGAAAGCAGGGCAAGATCTATGAGGCAATCAGTGAGCTGGAAACCGCACTAGATATCAATTCGAGACACTTTCCTGCCGTCAAGAATCTGGCCGTACTGTACCAGAAGGCCGGTTTTCGCAACAAGGCTGCCGAGATGTGGCAGCGGGCGCTGAATCTTGCACCGGACGAGCCAACCAGGCAGTCGATCAAGCAACACCTGCTCCAACTTCTCTGAAAGAGCTTTCGCGATGCTGCCAACCTCGCGCTATGCTCAGCGGCTGCTGAGGTCAACCACGGAACGCTCGTCCAGCTGAATGAAGTTCGTCTGTCCCAGCTGCAAGGCGAAGTATCAGATCGCCGACGAGCGAGTATCTGGCCGCTCGGCGAAGATGAAGTGCCGCAAGTGCGGGACGGTCATCCGTATCTCTTCGCAAGGCGTCGAACTCGCGAACAAGAGCTTGGCGCCTCCTGCTGCGGAAGGGGCGGACGCTCAGGCGTCGCCCCCGCTGCCCCCACCGCCTGCGGCTCCGTCGTTCGTCGAGTCGTCTGCGCCGCTACCGCCCGGTCCGTCGTCTCCCCGAGCCGCGCCGCCCGGTTCGTCTCCAGTGACGGCAACGCCACCTGGTCGGTCAACTCCGCAAGCCGCCCCGCCACCGCGCGGGTCATCGCCGATCGCGGCGCCACCGCCACCGCGCGGGTCATCGCCGATCGCGGCGCCGCCGCCACCGCGCGGGTCGTCGCCGAGAGCGGCGCCACCGCCGCGCGGGTCGTCCCCACTTGCGGCTGCCCCGCTACCGCGCGGGTCATCGCCGAAAGCCGCGCCGCGGCCCGGCTCGTCACCAGTCGCGGCGCCGCCGCCTGGTCGGTCATCGCCGAAGGCCGCGTTGCGGCCCGGCTCGTCGCCAGCTGCGGCACCGCCGCCCCGCGGCTCGTCACCCGTGGCCACCTCGTCTTCACCCGCGACGACTTCGGCGCAGGTCGGCTCAGCTCCCGTGGGAGCCCCGCTTCCCGAGCGCCCGGAGCTTGTCGCTTCGTCGGACGCAGCCGAACTGGACGGTGGCGTGCCCAGTGCAGGTGTGCCCACCCATCCCAATCCGGTTCTTCAGGCTGCGTCTTTTGAGCGCCCCGGCGATCCCGGCTCGGCTGCGGGATTCTTCGACGAGGACGACGAGTTCGACGACGACGAAGAGCAGACGAGGGTGGCGCCCGGACTGGAAGAGCTCAGCGCCCTCGGGGGCCTCGCAGGCGCCTTCCAGCAGGTGGTCGCCTCGCCAGCGGCGAGCGCACTGGAAGCACTCAATATGCCGGCGGACGACTGGTACGTCGGCATCAACGGTGTGCCTGCCGGTCCCATGCGCCTCAACGAGTTGCGGTCCAAGGCGGCATCGGGTGCCGTGGACGCCGAGTCGCTGGTCTGGCGGGAGGGGTTCGAGGATTGGAAGCCGCTGCGTTCGTTCCCGGAGCTCTTCGCCATCATCGAAGACGTTGTCCCGCGTCCCTCCGAGGTCAACGCGACGCCTTCGGGCGTGGCCCCCGTGGGGCAGGTGGGGGACCCGTTTGCTCCAAGCGAGTCCTCCCGGTCTTCGGCGTTGGATCTCGAAGCCGCAGGCATTCCTCGGCGGGCCGGGCCGTCCCCAGCGGCCTGGCTGGCGATCGTGGCCGCCATGGGACTGGGATTCACCGTGAGCTACGTCGTCTTCAGTAGCCCCCCGGAGAAGGAGACGATCTACGTAGAGGTAGAACGTCCGGGACAGGCGGCGGCGCCCACCGTCCAGCAGCCGGCCTCGACGGCTCCCGAACCCGGTGAAGAGCCAGCGTCCGAGACCGCTGCCCCGAAGGCAGGGGGACGACGGAACTCCGGTACCACCATTCCGGTCAAGGGGGGCGGACCGGAAGAGAAGAAGTCGGGCGGATTGAAGGGGTTGGAGGGCCTGAAAGGCGTTGCTGGTCCCTCTGGACCCAGCGGCGATACCGCACCCCGGCAGGGTGGACAGCCGCTCGATTCAGCCCAAGTTCAACGGACGGTGAGTCGCTATACCGCGAGCGTGAAGCGGAGTTGTTGGCAGCCGGCGCTCGATACACGCGACAAGAACGCGCCGTCCTCGGCCCGTGTGTCAGTCACGATCAAGGTGGCGCCTAGCGGATCGGTTCAGGGCGTCTCGACGAGCGGAGATCCGGCGGGCTACCAAGGACTGTCCCGCTGCATCGCTGCCCGCGTGCGCGGTTGGCAGTTCCCTGCCTCCAGTGGCACCACGACCGTCAATGTTCCCTTCGTCTTTGCGGCGCAGTGAGCTCGGACAAAAAGAGCACGCCGGCGCGGGGCCGGCGTGGTCGGGGGCTTCGTAAGCCGGGTTCTGTGAACCGCCCCAGTCACCTGGAGGCGGGTGGCGATCATTCATCTGGGCCGAACGTCACCGTTCGGCTCTTGCGGCCTACCCAGGAACCTTGGGCGGGCAACCCTCAGACGTTCCTCTACGCGGCCTTGCTCCAAGCGGGGTTTGCCATGCCGCGACCGTTACCGGTACGCGCGGTGGGCTCTTACTCCACCTTTTCACCCTTGCCCGAGCGAAGTCGGGTGGTTTCTTTTCTGTTGCACTTTCCTCGAGGTTACCCTCACCGGGCGTTACCCGGCGCTCTGCCCTGCGGAGCCCGGACTTTCCTCCCGCCGCCTAGGCGACGAGCGATCACCTGAAGCGCCCACGACGCTTGCCAGCGTAGCACAGCCGTTCAACCACGCGCGGCGATTTGACCTACTTCGGGCGGCACGGCCGTCGTCTCGAAGCAGTAGCATTGCCTGGCTGGCTCGAAAGCCATCGCCATGTCGCTGATGTCACGCAGCGGCGGTTTCGTCCTCGAGCCAGTCGGTGCCGGACGCCTTCGAGATCTCGGTGATCCGCGTCCGCAGCTTCCGCTTGGCGCGCGCCTCGAGCTGGCGCGCGCGTTCACGGGAAACGCCCAGCCGACGTCCGATTTCGGCCAGCGAGAGCTCATCATCTCCATCCGCCATCAGGCGGTTTTCGACAATATAGCGCTCGCGCGGGTCGAGCCCCTCGATTGCGCACCGCACTGCGTCCGACAGGTGCTCTCGCATCTCATCGGTAGCAAAGACCTCTTCCTGATCACGATCGGGAGAGACGAGCGTGTCGACCAGCGAGGTCATCGAGTCGTCGAATACCTTGCTGTCCAGCGAGACATCGCGAGCCTCGAGGCGACGAACCATCTTCACGACCTGAGGACGGGTCATGTTGAACTTCTGTGCAAGCAGCTCGTCGGCGTGATCCCCTTCGCCCACCAGGTTCGTGATGCGAACCCGCTCGCGGCGCAGCTTGAAGAACATCTTGGAGCGCAACGCGCCCGATCCGACCCCCACTAGTGACCAGGAGCGGATGATGTAGTTTAGGATGTACGCCCTGATCCAGTACGCGGCGTAGGTGACGAACCGGTTGCCTCGCTCCGGCTCGAACTTCTTGAGGGCATGTACCACCCCGAAGTTTCCCTCGGCGATGAGCTCGGTGAGCGGTAGTCCGTAGCGTCGGTACTTGAGAGCGATCGCGACCACGTACCGCAAGTGGGCTCGCACCAGGCGATCCGCTGCTTTCTGGTCCTCAGCCGCGGCCCAGCGGCGGGCGAGCTCGAGTTCCTCCTCGCGCGTGAGCTGCGGAACCTGCTGCGCCATCGTGATGTATCTGGAGAGCGCCGGATCGATCTCTCGTGCCATGATATGCCCCTTACGTAACGTCAGGTTTGCTGTCAGACTAACTACGGGTGTCCCCTCGTGCAGCTAGAAACTCAGCGTCGGTTGTGTTTTTCTGCGCGCTTCAGCCAGGCTTTTTCTAGTTCTGCCCTAGCTGGAACCTGGACGATCTGGTTTGGTCTGGCTCAGGGAAGCGGTGTCCAGGGTTTCATCGGCTCTGTCGAGGTTGCAGAAGAACATTACCAAACGTTACGTCACCTAACAACCCATGGTTCGATGTCAGGATGAGGTTCGGCCAGCCGAACGAAGTTCGGCCCGTCCAGCCAGCCCCGCGATGCGTATGTTCGCAGGATGCTGCAGGCGAGCCAGCCCCTGATGCTCACCCACTTCTGACGCAGGCGGCTGAAGCGGTGGGGCCGCTGTCCTGTGGTTGACGCCTACGCGAGGTTCCGGTGGGCGTGTCGCTGCGTTCGCCGCGCGGCTAGAACAACAAGCAGGTTGTTGTTGTTCCGAATCAACAACCTAGAACACCGACAGGGCAGCAACGCCGGCGGGAAGCACCTGTCTCCGGGTGCCTCGCCCGTGCTGGACGCCCTGAGACATGTGTTTTCCGCGTCGGGCAAGCTGATCGGTGTTCTAGGCCTGGAACGAAGAGCCGCAGCCGCAGGTCCCCGTCACATTGGGGTTGTTGAACTTGAACCCAGCTCCGTGCGCGCTCTCCACGTAGTCAATCTCGGTGCCGTCAAGGTACTGGTAGCTGAGCGGGTCGATGAAGAGCTTGATCCCGTGGGAATCGAACGACTCGTCCATCGGGGTGGTCTCGTCTTCGAAATAGAGATCGTACTGGAACCCCGCGCAGCCACCGCCAATGACGCGGAGGCGGAGCCCTTGGCCCTCCAGACCCTCGGAAGATGCGATTTCTTTAACCTTCTCGGCGGCAAGCGTAGTCAGGGAGATCATGACGTCTGGTCGGTAGGTGAAGGGGGGCGTTGCATCCAGGCCTCCGCAATATAGGGGCCGGTACGCGGAGACGCCAGTGGTCCGGCGGTCGCTACTCGCTGCCCGACAGAAATCCCACGATGAGTCCGGAGTTGCACGCCACGGTTAGTCGATCTCGGCCCGAGGAAACGATCGCCACCGGGTCACGGCAGGATGCTGCGGCCGCGCGAGTCGTGCCGCCGTCAGCCCGCACGACTCCCAGATCTCCGGAAGGGAGCACGAACCCAATCCGGCCGGTGGAACCTAGCAAGAGTCGAGGTACCCCGCTCACTGCAATCCGCGAGCTGACGCTTGGGGGCAGCAAGACGCGCCTCGCCTCCGAACCGCTGGGATTGTAGCTGAGCAGCAGTCCGTCCTCGGTGACCAGGTGCACGGTGCCGGACGAATGCTCCACGAGTGCGTCGCCGGCAAATGTCACGGTGTCGTCGCTGGCGAGGACTCGACGCTTGCCTCGAGTCAAGTCGACCTCGACGAGGTGGTGCCCGTCGACGATTGCGAGACCGCGGGCCGGGGGGAGAAGCTCGACGGCCGAAGGCGGAGCGCCAAAATCGGCGATCTGGCGCAGGTCGACCCCCGGAACCCATCGCTCCAGCCGCCCCTCTCGGGTGGCAATCCACACGCGGCCCTGCTCGACGGCGAGCTTGGCAACCACTCCCGATGACGCCGTCTCTGCGATCACCTGTCCGAACAGGTCACAGATGATGAGGGACCTGCCGTGCGCGAGCACCAGTGTGCCCTCTTGCGTGGCAACGGGACCGACCAGCTGACTGCCGGTGGGGAGGGGCAGGGTGGCGGAGGTCACCAGCTTCCCGTCCGCATTCAACACCAGCAGCTGGCTCTGCGAGGTGACGAGAACACGATGCTCGGACGGTGTCACCACAGGTGGGGCGGCCGGGGAGGCGCCGCGAACGCGGTGCGTCCAGGACACCTTGCCGTCGATCTCGAGCTGTGAGAGTCGCCCCGAAGAAGCAACGACGAGCGCGCCTCGCGCGGCGACGGCCGGCTGATGGTGAATGGCTCCCTGCAGGCGGACCTGCCAAGCAAGCTGTGGTCTGCTGGGCAGACGAAAGCGCGCTTCGCCGGGGGAATTCCCGGCAGGAACATGGTGGGCGACGGCACCATCGAGCGGAGCTGCGGGGGCAGCAGTTGCCTGAAATACGGCGGCGCTCGCGAAGGCTGCAACGAAGGGAAGCGCTCGTCGGTGGTCTCTCATGGTGCCGGTCCGGTCAGAACGAACTCGGCGCGGACCTCGGGGATCTGACGTCCCTCGAAGTCGACGGCTCCGGACACCCGTCCGACAATGGTTGCAGTGTCACCGCTGGTAGCCGCGAGCTTGGCGCCGAGCCGGGCTCGGATCAAACAGGGGGCTTTCGCGCAACCCTGCTTGACATCGAGCAGCAGCACCGTCGTGTGATTGGACGTTCTGAGTTCGGCAATCTTCCCCTCGAGCATCACCTGCCAGTCTTGCTTCGCGCTCAGGCCCTCGGCGAGCGTTGCGTAGGAGCGCGTGGCTTGTGCACTCATTCGCTTGGCTTCTGCCCTCAGGTCAGTGACTCGTCGCACGCGCAGGGGCACCAGTCGGGGCGCGTGGTCCTTGGCTTCGGCGCGGATGAAGATGGTGGTCTCGCCCGCGGAGGAGACATTCATCAGTTGCGCAAAGCGCCCCTCCGGGTCGACGGTGATGGGGCGACCACCCACGGTGATGGTCCCCCCTTTGAGCGTCCGTCCCGCGAGCCAGAAGTTTGCCGTATCGATGGTGATCGAGTCTCCGGGTGCGTCGACGACCAGCGGGACGACACCGATGCGCACGGTGAGCTCGCCGTGCTCTGGCTCCTCGTTGGGGGGCGTGATCGTGTAGGGGATGGTGCGGTCCAGTCGCGTGACGGCCGTTGCTGGTCCCGTCAGGCTTTGGGAGACGTCCACCTCGGTGACGCCATGCCCGTCATCGTCGAGCGCAACCGGGTGGCCATCAACGACGACCGCGGTCTCCCGGTTTGCCGCGATCCGTACCTGAACACTGGGTGGCGTTCCGGCGAGTCCCTCGAGACTGGTGCTCAACCGATAGTCCACTGGTACCGTGAGGTCGACGTCCTCGGAGCGTCCGTCCGGGTAGCGGAGGGTGAGGGTCAGCTCGTTGTCTCCCACCTGGAGCTTGCCGCGGAGAGGAATTTCGGCCGAGTGGCTGCGAAATGTGGCTTCCTCTGCGCCGAGGGTCACAGCCGTGCCGTCGTCACATCCCCCACAGGTCAATGTCAGGACCTCGCTTCCCTGACCGTCCAGACCCACCTCGGCCTGCACGGGGCCTCGCGCGCGGATGGCAAGTGCCAGGACAACAATGGCGATCGCCAGCACGGCCGCCAGTGAGACGACGGTAATGGCTGCCACCCGGAGACTCCGAGTACGGGCTTTTTCCTGTAGATCCGACTCGGCACTGACCAGCGTCGGGGCCTGACTCGGCGTCTTCGAAATCTGCGGTGAGGCAAGTAGTGGTCCCGTCTTCACTGCGGGGGCGACCGGGGGAGCCGGCAACTGCACCGCCGCGACTGGAATGCCGCCTGCGGGCACTGTTGGGGGGTCGAGCCGCAGCGGGGCGATGCCTGGGTGCGCAATGCCCAGCTGCGTCTGGTGCCGGGACGGCATTGACCGGGTTTCGGGGACGGCGGCCGAGGACACGCTGGGCAAATGCGAGGAGGCGGTGCCGATTGTCACGGGTGGCGCGTGTGGGGGCTCTTCGACGCTCGCCGCAGGCGCGTGTTTCGGCAGGTCGGCGCTGGGCGCCATACCGAGCATCGTTTGTTGCCGCCTCGCCGTCGGGGAGGGACCAGCCGGTGCCGCGCCGACGGCGAGCGGTGCAACCCCGATCATCGTTTGCTTCGCGCCGATCGGTGCTGCCCTGGGTAGCTCCGGCTGAGGGGCGGCGCCGGCGGCCGGAGGAGCGACCCCCACGATGGTTTGCTTCCCGACTGCGGGGGGCGACGGCCCGGCCTGCGGAGGTGCGGACGGCGTTGTGCCGGCGAACAGAGTCCCGGAGCGCCCGTCCTGCTGCAGCGGTGCTCCACACGCGCCGCAGCCGGGCTGTCCCACCGGGTTCCGGGTCCCGCAGGTCGGACAGGTGATCATCGCGAGGCACTATACCTCCGGCGAGCGGGCTGGCGAGTGGCGATCGCCGAGGGGCTGCCGAGGACAGCCCGGAGGTGCAGGGTGTTTGGCCCGTCGCAGGGGACTCCGATATGGGACCAGTGAGGAGTGCGATCTTGAGCCCTAGCAGGCCGGAGGAGGCGCGATGAGCGTCACGTTGCTGCAGGTCATCGCTGCTGCCCAGAGGCGTCATGCGTCACTGGCGGGCGAGATGGCCGGATACCTGGTACTTGGCGCAGCAGATCTGGTCGCTGGAGGGCCACGGCGACTGACCGCGCCTCGTGTGCTACTCGAGGACGGGGGAACCTTGAGCGTGTTGGCGACCGAGCCGTCGGACGCTCTGGCATGCGAACACGATCTTCGCGAATTGCTGAGTGATCTCCTGCGCTTTTCGCGGACCGCACCGCCTCCGCTCCGGCGTTCCAGCGAACGACCGGCGCGCGGAGACGTCGGCCTTCTCGTCCGTGAGCTGGAAGCTGCGCTCATCCCGGTGAACCGCGCTGCCGGTCGCCGTGCGCTCGCTCGACTCCACCGCGAAACCCGAAGGGCGATCAGCCTCGGTCTGTCCACCACAGATGAAGACCCCGTTCCGCTCCACCAGGAAGCCGACGAGGGTGTGATCGCGAACGAACTGCCGGCCGGTGCCGCGCCCAAGGTGCAAGCGGTGGAGTCCGATGACGATCCTTCTGGGGCGGGGTGCGAACCGGTTGGTGTCGTCGACGAGTCTCCCCCGTCGGCGGCGATGGAGAGCGACCCCATGCCCCGCGAGATCGCGCCGGTTGCGACCAATGGGTCGGTTGTCCTCGGCGATTTTGCGTGCTCCTCGTGCGATTCTGGCGGGGAGCCGCCAGCGGTCGACGGCGACCTCGAGAACGCTGCTTCCCAGCAAGAATTCACTCAGGCGCTCGCGATGCATCGCCCCCGGAAGGAGGGGGCGGGCGAAGCGGGCTCTCCGGACGTCCCCGCGACGGAGATGCTCGTTCTGGAGCGAGACGAGGCCACGGATCGCGTTCCTTCCGCCTGGGTGTCCGATGCCTTCTGGATGGAGCCGGCGCCACAGGAGCACACGCTCCCCCTGCCGCTTGGCGATGACGAGCTGGAGGAGTTGGACATTGAGGTGGTCGTTGACGAAGCGGCCTTTGAGGCAGAGCGGCGAGGAGGCGAGACTCCCATTCTTCCCGTCGCCCAACCCTCAGTTCCCGTGGTCCATACACCAATCATGCCTCCGGTCGCGTCGCTCGGACCGGAACAGGCGGAGTGTGCACTTTCGCATCGCGCACCCGTTGAGCCCATTCCCCCGGCGGTCACGGAAGGGCTCGCGGTGCCTCCGCCGGTTGTCGGAGTGGAACCAGGGCCGGAGGGCCCCGGGCTGGAGGGCCCCGGGCCGGAGGGCCCCGGGCCGGAAGCAGCCGGTGCCGCCATCGGCGACACCCATTGCGCCGGGCGCAAAGGTGACCCAGGCGAGAACTGCCCGGCCGTTGGGGCCCCAGAAGGAGGGCGGGAGGTCGACATCGGCTCTGCGTGTGCTGGCGCGCCCGAAGTCGACGGCCAGGCTGACCCCGTTGCTCCTGAGCCTGCCGCTAGCTTCCCTGCGATGGAGACTAGCGACGGATCTGATGACGAGGCCGCCGGCTCCGGCGCTGTCGATGGGCTGGCTGAGGGGCGAGGAGAAGGGGAGGAACTTGGTCTTGCCGGTGGGCCCAGCGGCGGGGACGAGTCGGCGTTGCAGGAAGAGCTGGTGGAGCAGTCTGCGGCGGGCAACAGTGCCACTCCTGCTCCCCTGTCACCGGATCGGAGCGGAGCACTTGGCCGCGAGATCGTGGACGCCGAAATCGCCGCGGCGGAGTCTGATCAGGCGGAGCTTGCGCGGGAACAGGCCGAGGGCGCTCCCCCACTCGAGGCAGTGACTTGGGTGCCGGTGAGCCCGCCGGTCGAGACCTGCACCCCAGCCCCGGTGGCCGAAGCTTGGGACGGGGAGTCGTCCGCCCTACCTGAGCTGCGTGCGACCCCGCTCAAGCTGCCAGGATTGGAGTCCGAGCGCCACGTCTCGGCACCGGCGGTCTTCGCGCCGAGGCGTAGCGACGTAGACGAGTTGCTGAACCGTTTCGCCTCCGAACAGTCGGACGACGAGATCTGTTCGTGCCTCTCGCACCTTGCCGACGAGTTCTCACCGGCGGCGCCCGTCGTGCACCCCCTTGCCCCAGGCGGTGGGCGTTGCAAGTCGCCGCCCTTGCGCCTCCGCGCGATGGGCGCGGCCAAGTCCCAGTAGGGGGGCCCTGCGGGGAACGGGCGGCCGACGCCCTGGAAATGGGCGCGAGCGCTCGTTGACGCGCGCCCGCGGTGTGCGATTCTCCTGGCATGCACGATCAGAACATGGCGATTCTGAAGGGACTCGTGTCCGTGGCTTGGGCGGACGGGCGCGTTGCCGAGGAGGAGGTCGAGGTCATCGAGGCCTTGCTGGACGCTTTCGAGGCCACCCCCAGCGAACGGACGGAAGTGCGACGCTACGCCGAAGAACCGCGCAGCTTGAACGACATTCCGCTGACCGACCTGAGCTTCGACGACCGTCGCGTCCTGCTTCAGCACGCTGTTCTGCTCAGCTACATCGACGGAGAGCAGCACATCAAGGAGAAGGAACTGCTGGACCAGCTGTGCTCCAAGCTGAACATTCCCGACGCCGAAGCCAAGGCTCTGATGACCGCTGCGGAGACGCGAGCGATGGAGCTCTTGCACGTGCTCGAGTCGACTACCGACGAGCAGCCGACGGCCTGAGATCAGGAGCGCTTGGACCGCAGCACGTCGATCTCGCGCAGGAGCGCGATCGGGCTGAAGGGCTTGGTGTAGTACGCGGTTGCGCCAGCCGCAGCTGCCCGAGCCCGTGACTCCTCGTCATCAAGTGCCGAGATGATCAGCACCGGGACTTTCCTGGTGCTGGGATCGGTTCGCAGCCGGCGGCAAACCTCGAAACCGTCGTACTGGCCCGGAAGCATCAAGTCGAGCAACACGAGGTCCGGGGCGCTGGTCATCGCAAGATCGATGGCCTTGGCGCCGGACGACACGGCGACTACCTCGTACCCACGAGCTTGCACCAGCGCTTCGATCATCCTCCGGATCGAATCCTGGTCTTCCACGACGAGAATCCGCACGTCCGCCATCTTAACCTAGTTGCCAGGAAGCCCCAACTCCGCGTGCAGGTCAGCGCGCCGCGGTGGGGAGCGCCACAAACACCTCGAACTCCCGCTGGGGGCCCTCACGCAGGACCAGGGCGGCGTCGAGGATCTGGGCGGCGGCGTGCGCGACCAGCAGGGTTACGCCGGCGGGCCGCCCCATCGATGTCGGGTCGACGCGATGCAGAAGGAGGTCATCGCGGGCCCGCGCGAGGACGCTCGGGCCGCCATCGCGAACGGAAATGCCGATGGTTCCGCTAGGCGACTCTTCGAGCGAGAGGGTCACTTCTCCAGCCTGAGGCGTTGCCGCTATGGCATGGTCGAGCAGGCACCGTAGCAGCAGCGACAGCACCGGCGACACCGCCACCTCACCCTGGCATGGCTTGGTATCGAGGTTGAGTCGGACTCCATGACGAGCGGCGCGTCGCTCGGCACCGCGCATCACCTCTTGCACCAGCTCCTGAGGCGAAACGGTGCCCGTCGCGGACGTGGGCGACGCCTTCGCTACGCGGTTGAGCTCGCCCACCACTTCTCGCAAGGAGGTGTGCCGCTGCTGGAGGAGCTGGACGGGCTGGGAGCCCTCGCCGAGTTTCTGTCGGAGCTTGTCGAGCTCCGGTCCCATTCCGTCCAGAACCGGGCGTAGCCGTCGGGCGAGCGCGGCGCTCAGGCTCTGCAAGAGCTCGAAGCGCGCTTCCCCGACGACCGTCGGCACGGCGGCGGAAGGCGCTTCTGGTGAGCTGCTCGACGCGACGCCGGCGGTGAAGACCTCGGCGAGCTCCCTCGCATAGGCTTCGCCTAGCTGTCGGGCCTGTTCGAGCTCGCGTCGCAGTTCATCGACCTCGTGCTGGACACTGGCGCCATCTGCAGGAAGAAGGAGTGCCTGGTCTCCACCCTCGAGCTCTAGCCGTCCGCCCATGCGAACGGCCATGCGGTTCAGCCAGCGTCGCTCGAGCTCCGCGGTGGCGGACTGGTCGGGGCCGAGGGCCACGCTCAGGCGGACCAGCGGGCCCTCGCGCCGGACCTGGATCTCTGGTGCGGTCGCCTCCAGGCCGTCCGTGGGATTGCTGGACTGGCTGAGCATGACGTACAGCATTCGGCGCAGCTGGCCCTCGTCACCGTAGACTTCGGTTCCGCCTCCCGGCTCGATCGCGATGCGAGCATTGGGGGTGAGTTGCAGCAGCAGAGACGCCACGTCGAGCCGACCGCGGCGTCCGGATCCCGTCGGGTGGGCCTGTAGTTGATTGAGCGCGTCGATGGCACCGTCGAGGGCGTCGAGCGACAGCTGGACCGCGGGTACCGAGGCCGCGGGCACGGCCTTCGGATCTGGCGGTGCGAGCTGGGATACACCATCACGCAGCGCTCGCGCCGCGCCCCGAGCCTCCTGGGCGAGCAGCCAGCTTAGCTCTTCACGAGTCAGCCGTTGGTCTGCCACGGACGCCTATGATGCCATGTTCTTGTCGACCCGACAGGAACTTCCGCCGGTTCGTACTAGGATTCGGGGGTGCTTCGAAGCTTTCGCACCCCAATGGTCGTCGCCGCACTCACGGTCTTCGCTTCCTGTGGGCAGGCCACGGCACCCAACTCCTTTCCAGGGCCTGCGGACGGCGGTGCGGCCGGAACCCCCGCGGTCGGACAGACGGGTGGCCGGCAGGTGGACGCGGGGAGCCCCGACCCCACGATTGGCCACTCCTGCGAGGACGACGGCCAGTGCGACGACGGTATTGACTGTACCGACGACGAGTGTGTGGCGGCACTGGGCCGGTGTCGCCACGAGCCGGATCACGGCGCGTGTGCCGACGACCAGTTCTGCAACGGCGAGGAGATCTGTGATCTCCAGTTCGGGTGTGTGGCGGGGGCTGCGGTCTCCTGTTCCGACGATGACACCTGCACCATCGACTCGTGTGTCGAGTCCAGTCAGTCGTGTCGGCACGAGCCGCGAGACGCGGACGCGGACGGGGATCCGGACGGAAACTGTACTGGCGGAGGCGACTGTGACGACGGCGATCCATTCGTCTCGAGCCAGGTGGAGGAGATCTGTGGCAACTCGGTGGACGACAACTGTGATGGCGTGGTCGACGAGCCCGTCTGTACGACTTCGCAGTTCGACGTGTGCGCCGACGCGCTCGAGGTGGAGGGCAGCGGCCACTACGAGTTGCCGCTAGCAGGGGCAGTGGCAAACTACGCGGCGAGCTGCGCGGCGGATGGCTGGCGCGACGTGGTCGTTGCCGTCATCGCCGAGGAGGCGGCGACGATCGACGTAGTGGCGAGCGCCGACGCTGGCAACCTGGCCGTGGCCAGCTTCGACCAGTGCGGGGACGCGGCGGGGGAGACGAACTGCGCGCGTGGTGCCACGTCGGTTCCGCGTGGGGGCACGGTCGCGCGCCTTCGCCTCGATGCCGCTGACGCGCAGACGTTCGTGCTGAAGGTGTTCAGCGACCGCGACGGTCCGGTCTGGGTCGATGTGGAATACTCGTCCCCCGCGGACACCCCGCTCAACGAGACCTGCTCCACCGCGGACGAGTTGCCGTTGGGGGTTCCCTTTGTCACCAGCATCGTCGGCCGCGCCGCGGATTTACCCAGCGCCTGTGCCACGGCTCAGGGGGAGGCGGTGTACGAGCTAGTGACGAGCACGCCGGTGGACCTCGAGGTGTTCGCTGCGTCACTCGACGGATACGGCAGACCCGTGCTCAGCCTGTTCTCGGATTCGTGCCGGTCAGCGGGGCAAGAGGTCACCTGTCGAGAGGACGATCCGGCCGTCCTTTTTGCCCGGCGACTCCCCGCAGGCTCGCACTACCTGGGCGTGTCCGCTACCGGGCCGAGCGACATCCAGGTTCAGGCCGAGGTGCGACCGGCGACGGTAGCGCCGGACGATGACGACTGCGTCGCACCGCCGCTTCTCGTCGCCGGCGAGGCGGTGAGCCTGTCGTTCGTCGATCACGCTGACGACGTTGCGCTTGGCTGCCTACCCGGCACCGTCGATTCGGTCTACGCCTTGTCGATCGATCGGCCAGCGGACGTGCGCCTGCTCCAGCGCCTATCCGATGACGATCGGGGAGCGCTGGCCCTCCTTGCGGACGACTGCGATCCGGATCGCGCGCTGGTCTGCGTGGACGGCACCCGATCCCCCGTGCGCGCCGCACTGCGGGATGTAGCGCCGGGAGAGTACCGCGTGGTGGCGGCGTCTCAGGATGGTACGCCTGCGGAAATCACCGCACTGGTGCGCGAGTCCAGTCCCCCGACGCTGGTCGCCAACGCGGATACTTGCGATGACGCTGTCGAGATCCCTCCGGCGGGGGCCCTGCTGACCGGCAACACGGCCACGGCAGTCGCTGACTACGCCGCGGGTTGCGACCGTGGTGGAGTTGCTGGGGGAGGCGCTCCAGACCAGGTACTTCGACTCGTGCTCGACGCGTGGAAGCGGGTCGTGTTCGACATGGAAGGTAGCGGATTCGAGACCCTGCTCGATGTGCGTCGGGGACCCTCGTGCCCCGGTGAGGAAGTGGTCAACGGGTGTTCCGCGGGCTACGTCGCTGGTCGCAGCTTCCTCGACCTGACTCTCCAGCCAGGTGAATACTGGGTCCAGGTCGATGGCTACGACGGGGACGCGGGCAACTGGACGCTGGATGTCTACGTTGTGGACCCGTGAACTCACCGTGGTGTGGGCCTTCGCCAGGTCGCGTGGTGGCTTGCTGCACGGAGGGGACCGCGCGGGGGACGGTCTCACGCGGGGGTGGTTCCACGCATCGAGCGCTGGTACCGTTGCGCCATGCGTGGTCTGGGGAGCGCCTGCGGCGCGGCTCTGCTGGTGCTGCTGCTCGTGGTGGGGCGGCAGGCTCACGCAGAACCACCGCCGGTCGTGGTTCCGGCCGACGGGGGAGCTCCCGACTTCACTGAGGCCGAGCGGGAGACTCTCCGGGGCGGGGGAATCGTGCCCCGTCCCATGCGCTTCGAGCGTGGAGGGGGGCAATACGTTGGCGGGGTTTCCTATCAAGTGGTTCAAGCGCCGCCGTCAGTGGTGCTGGCGTCTCTCGCCAGCATCCACCGGCTCCCGGAAATTCTCCCCAACACGCGTCGGGCGCGACGGGTTGCCGGTGCTGACAATCTCGTTCGGGTCGAGCTGACACAGGGCAACAGCGTCGTCCGCGCCACCTACACGGTCTGCCTCGTTGCGGAGCCGGTTGTAGGCATACTGCGCTTCTGGCTCGATCCGCAGTATCCCCACGACATCGCTGACGCCTGGGGGTATTTCCGTGCTCAGCCTTTTGGGTCGGGGCGCAGCCTGGTCACCGTCGCGACGGCGCTCGATCTCGGTCCTGGTCTGGCGCGAATCCTGTTCGAGGACGCCGTTCAGACCGTCGCTCTGGCAGCGCCGCACCACATTCGAGAATTCGTCGAGCCGCGCTACCTGGCACTGCGTTGACCGCATGGCGGTGCCCCCGGTGAATTGGGGGGCCGCGGGTTGTGCCGGTAGGCTCGGGTGGAGTAAAAGTGCGGAGTATGTTCACCCGAGTCGGGGTGGTCGCCTTCAATACCTACCGCGAAGCGGTGCGCGCGCGCATTCTGCACGGGCTGTTCGCGGCGGCGCTAGCGACTGGGGCGTATTCGTTGGTGGTCGGTGCCTATGCTCTCAAGAACCACCTGCGGGTGGTCAGCGACCTGGGGGCCCTGTTCATCTCGCTGTTCGGTATCGTGACCGCCGTCGTGCTTGCCTCGAGTTCGCTGTATCGCGAGCTCGAGCTGAAGACCCTATTCCCGATCTTGGCCCGCCCGATTCGTCGCTCGGAGTACCTGGTGGGCAAGTTCCTGGGGACCGTGCTGACCCTCGCGGTGTTCATCGCGGCCAATGCCGGCGCGCTGATGCTCGCCCTCGCGAGTCTCGTGGGGCAATCGCTGGCGCTCGTACTGGGGATCGGGTTGGGGGGCACGGCCGGGTTCGCGCTCCTGGCGCTCAAGTTGCCGCGCCAGCGCACCGTGTTGCCGATCGCCTGGGCGTTCTTTCTGTTGGTCGTCGGGTGGTACCTGGCGGCTGGAGCGCCCGATGATCGGCGCGTCCTGGGGGGGCTGGCTCTGCTGACCCTGCTCGAAGTGTCGATCGTTGCCGCACTGGCGATGCTCTTTGCGTCGTTCTCTTCGCCCTTCTTGGTAGCCGTCTTGACGCTGGGGGTGTTCATCATCGGCCGTTCGGCGGAGACGCTGGCGCGATTGCCCCCGAAGGTCTTCGGCGACGCCTTCCATCAGGGCGGCGTGGTGTTGAGCAAGGTCGTGCCGAACCTGATGATCTACGTGCCCCCGCGTCCGCTCCTGCTGGGCCATGTGCCGGACACCCCGCTCTCGCAGTATCTCATCCAGGCTGCTTTGCATTCGCTGTTCTGGACGGTGGGGGTGCTCGCTGCGGCATGCTTGATCTTCCGGCGGCGTGATTTCCTATGACTGGCACGTGGCTGCGCCGCATCGCGTTGGCGTTGGTGCTGCTGGTACTCGCTCTCGCGACGCTGACGGCGCGAGTCGTGATCGACGGCGAGCGGGCGCTGGCGCTCAGCGATGCGGCGTTCGACGAGGGGGACGTTCGCACGGCCACGTGGCACGCGCGACGGGCCGCCGTCCTCTACGCTCCCGGCGCTCCCCACCTGGACCCTGCCTACGAACGACTGGAAGCGATCGCGACGGGCGCGGAGGCCGCCGGCGAGCGGGAGTTGGCGGTGCAAGCATGGCGCGCCGTCCGCGGAGCTGCCCTCGAAACACGGCATGCCTGGGTGCCGCGGAGGCTCGATCTGGAGCGTGCAGATCAGAATCTCGCCCGACTGCAGGCACCCCCCGATGCATCGCCCGAGGTGCAGCGGGAGGTGGTGACCGTCGCGGTTGGACAGCTGCGGCGGGACGACGCCCCCCGTGCGCCGTGGATAGCCTTGCTGAGCGCCGGATTTCTCCTCTCGCTCGGGGGGCTTGCGGGGCTGGCCTGGCGCGGGGTGACTCCGGACGGTGATTTCGTCCCGGGGGCAGTGCGGATCTGCCTGGTCCTGGTGCTCGTTGGCGTCGGGTGCTGGACGACTGCCGTGCTGGGAGCTTGAGCGGTCCCAGCTCGGCACTTTCCCGACCTGCTCGTTTGTTGGTATCCCCGAAGTGGGCAGCTAGCCTGGGAGCGTGGAGGTACGCGCTGAACGACCCCTGGCCCCACTCGTCGAGCGGTTTCTGGAGCACCTGCGCGTGGAACGTCGAGCGGCGGACCACACTCGCGCGGCCTATCGGCGCGATCTCGAGCAGCTCCTGAGCTTCGTGGTCAGTAAGCGGGAGCGGGAACCGCGCCTGGCCGATGTCGACAAGTACCTGCTCCGCGGGTGGCTCGGTGTCCTCGCCCGCGGCGCCAGTCCCAACACCATCGCGCGCAAGCTGGCGGCGGTCAGGACCTTCTTCCGCTATCTCGAGCGGCACGGAGAGACGCGTGAGAACCCTGCCACACTGCTCGACTCGCCGAAGGTGAGGCGCAAGCTCCCTCGCTTCGTGGGAGGCGACGCGGCCCAGGAGATCATGCGTTCCCCGGACCGCAATGGGTCCGTCGTGTCTCCCCGAGCGAGCGAGGCAGCGCTCGCCCGGGACACGCTGATCCTCGAACTCCTCTACGGCAGCGGGCTGCGCGTGGCCGAGCTGGTTCACCTCGACCTCACCAGCGTGGAGGGGGGCGAGCTCCGCGTGCTGGGCAAGGGGAACAAGGAGCGTCTGGTCCCCATGGGGCGCCATGCCCGCGAGGCGCTGGCACGTTACCTTGTCCTGCGGTGCGATCTCGCTCATCCCCGAACGGGATTTCTCGACCAGCGAGCCCTCCTGCTGGGCAGGCTGGGCCGGCGCCTTGGGGTACGTCGCGTCCAGGACCTGGTCCGGTCCCACGGTGCTGCGGGCGCACAGCGTCCAGACCTGCACCCCCACGCGCTGCGCCACTCTTGCGCCACCCATCTCCTGGATGGGGGGGCCGACCTGCGGGTGATCCAGGAGCTACTGGGGCACCAGAGCCTGTCCACCACCCAGCGGTACACCCACCTCTCGCTCGACCAGCTCCTGCGCACCTACGATGCCGCGCACCCTCTGGCGAAGAAAAAGTAGCCCTCTCCCGCCACCAGCGTCGTCGCACGATTGCCAGCGTGGTTGCCCTGAGGGCGCTCGGCGTCTATCGCTGGAGCGAGACTCGATGGGAGCAGCCCCGTGACCGAGACGTCAGACCCCAAGCCCAGAACCATCGGACGTGAATCGTCCCCTGTCGGCCCCGGGTCGGCGCGGCGGGTCGGCGCCAGCCTGCTTGGCGCCGCTCTCGCTTGGACGGTGGTGGCCGCGATGGACGCTCACTGGGCGCGTCAGGGATCGGCGGAACCTCCCAGTGTGGGAGCGGCCTGGATGGCGGCGCTGGGCCTCCTCGCCCCCATCGCGGTGCTCGTTGGGGGCGTGGTGGGGCTGACCGCTCTGCTCCTGCACCCGACGCGGCCTCCGTCGCCTGCCGCACTGCGCGACGCCATGGTCATGGAGGACGAGGCGCGCCGGGCGCGGTGGTCGGTGATGGCGCCGACTGCCATGCTGGCGGGACTGGCGTGGCTCGTCCTGGTTGCGGATGTCGCGCTGTCGGGTCTGATCGGGCCGATGGGGGCGCGCGCTTCGGGGGTCGCCGTCGGAGTTGCAGCGGTGGGCTGGGCGCTCATGCTTGGGTTCTCCGTGCTGGGGCTTGGCGAGCTGCTGGGGCCGTCGCTGGGGCGACGACTGCCTGGTCCACTCGTCACTGGTGCTGCGGGACTGGCGATCGCCGTTGCTGTGCTCGGGGTGGGGGTTTTGGTTGGGGACGTCGGTGGGGCTGATGGGCCGTTGCTGGTGTTTGGCGTGCTGCGGCGCGAGGAGCTCGACCTGCGGGCCCCTTCTCTGCTGGCGCTGATTGGCGGGGCGGCGTATCTCGCCCCGGCGGCCCTGTCACGGGTGCCAGCCTGGGGATCTACTGCTCTGGGTCTTCTGCCTCTGGTCATGACCTGGCACGCGGCCGGCGCGGGGCTCGCTGATCGGAGGACCAGTCTGGCCATCGAGCGGGCGGCGCCTGCGGGAAGGCTGGTCCTCGGGTCGCTGCGTCGGCTGAGCGATGCAGACGGCGACGGAGCCAGCGCGCGGTTCGGTGGAGGGGACTGCGACGATCACGACGCTCGGGTGTTTCCCGGCGCGACTGACGTGCCCGAAAACGGTGTCGATGAGGACTGCTCGGGGGCCGACGCTCCCCGGGTGGTGCTCGAGCCGTCAGAGCCCCCTGCGCCGGTGGATGCCAAGGAGTTCATCCGCAAACACATCCCGGACAACCTCAGTGTCGTGGTGCTGTCGATCGACGCACTGCGCTGGGATGCGGTGGGGTTCATGGGATATTCGCGCAAGACCACGCCCCATCTCGATGCGCTCGCAGCACGGGGAGTGGTGTTCGAATCGGCCTACGCGCCGGCGTCCTATACCGGCAAGAGCCTCCCTCCGATGATGGTGGGCAAGTACGGCTCCGAGCTGCATCGAGGGTGGGCTCACTTCAATCGGATCGACGAACGCGACCGTCTGATATGGGAGCGCCTCCAGGCGGATGGGGTCCGCACGCTGAGCGTTCAGGGGTACTGGTACTTCTTCCGCAAGGGGATCGGGTTCGAGCGCGGCTGGGACGTGCTCGACGGTTCCCCCGCACCGGGACTGGGCTACACCGAGAAGGACGAGAGCGTGACCAGCGACAAGATCGCCGACCGCACCATCGAGATCCTTCGTCAGCCAGAGAACACCAGCAAGCGGTTCTTCTTCTGGACCCACTACGTCGACCCGCATGCTGACTACGTTGCGCACGAGGGGTTCGACTTCGGCCGCAGCGGGCGCGACCGCTACGATGGGGAGCTCGCCTTCACCGATCACCATGTCGGGCGGGTCATCGACTTCATCCTCGACGGGGATCTGGCGGATCGCACGGCCATCGTGATCACTTCGGACCATGGCGAGGCTTTCGGGGAGCACGGGATGATTCGCCACGGGTTCGAGATCTGGGAGCCGCTCGTTCGGGTTCCTCTGCTGATCTACGTGCCGGGAGTCGAACCGCATCGGGTTCGGCCGCGACGTGGCCTCATCGATCTGGTGCCAACGCTGATGGAACTGTACGGTCTGCGGCCCCCGTCCGGGGAAGGGGACGACTTCGTGAGCGGCCAGTCGCTCACGGACGACATCTTCATGCCGCCTGGACATCGCCCGTCGGACAGGATCGTGTTCGTCGATATGCAGGCTGGCCCGAACAATGACGAGAAGCAGGCGTTCATCGAGGATGGCCTGAAGCTGATCACGACCAACGGGAGACCCAACGGGCTCTACGACCTGGACCGGGACCCCGGGGAGGAGCGGGACCTGCTGGACGCCGACGCGACCCGACGTGAGACGATCGTGGCCAGGTACCAGGCCTTTCGTCAGAAACTGCGAACCGTCTACGTCCAGCCCATCCGCAAGTAGTGTGACGGTTGGCTCGCGGGCCGAAAAATGGGCCCGGGTTGGTTCGCGATGGGGCGTCGGATAGAGTGGATTCTTCGTGGACGTCTACTACCTCGACTGGCGTGGTGTCCGACTGAGGATCCGAGAAGGAGAGACCGTCATTGGTCGTGGTGTCGGGTGCGAGTTGCACATCGACGACCCCACCTCCTCGCGACGCCACGCAGCGGTAGAACTGCACGGCGGACAGCTGACGGTGCGGGACCTGGGAAGTCGCAATGGCACCTTTCTCAATGGCGACCGGATCGGCGGTGTGTCACCGCTGACCAAGGGCGATCGTCTGTTGGTCGGTGAGAGCCTGTTCACGGTGGGGGTGGCATCCGAGAGCAGTCTGGCGGGCAACGACCGACTCAGCGTGCCACACGCGGTGGCCGACGGACTGGCTCTCGTCGAGCGTGGGGGGAACCGCGCCCCGTCTCAGGATGCGACACAACCTCACGTGGGCACGATCGAGATCATCGAGTCGCTGCTGGCCAGTCCCCACGCAGCTGACGAGCCCCGAGCGCTGGCCAGCATGGTGCAAAGCTCCGTGGATCGCCTGCTGGCCAACCTCGAGCGCAGGAATGCGTCCCTTCCTGCTGCCGACCGGCAGCGGCTCCTCGATCTCGTCGAGCGGGTGGGCTCGTGGTTTGCGGACGGGGAGCTCGACAGCTGGAAGCGAACCGTGCGCGCTCGTCTCGGATCGTGACCTGGGGTGGCTGACTACAGCTCCGAGAAGCTGGCTGCCTGTGCCAGTAGTCCAGGTAGCCCTCCCGTGTGGATGAACAGAACGCGACCCGGCTTGGCGGGCATTTGGGCGAGCCCGAAGAGCGCCTTGCCCGAATAGACGGGGTCCAGCACGAGCCCGGTGCGTCGAGCCACGGCGACGATGAACTCGCGCTGCTCGTCGCTGGCCACGCCGTAGCCGGGGCCGCGGTAGGCGTCGATGACCTCGACTGGACCCGGCCCCTGAAGGTCGGGGCGGAGCGCGATTGCCTCGCTGGTCACCCCGGCGATGATGCGGTCGAAGGTTGCGCGGTCGTCACAGACGGCGACGGCGAGGGTGCGTCCGGCGACGTCGTGGGCTCGCGCTCCCAGCGCGACGCCGGCAGCGGTTCCTCCGGACCCACAAGCGTGGACGACCGCGCCAAAGGGAGTCGGGCCCCCCCCCAGTCCCAGGTCGAGCTGGGCGCGGATCTCGCGCATCGCTTCGACGTAGCCCAGCGCGCCGCGTCCGTTGGAGCCGCCCTCGGGAATGACGTAGGGAAGCTCGCCGCGGCGACGCAGTTCGTCGGCGGCCGTCTGCATCACCTCGTGCCGCTCGCGATACTGGGCGGGCGTGATGAAGTAGACTTCCGCCCCCGCCAACCGATCGAGGAACAGGTTGCCTGTTGCTTCCTGCAGGGCTTCTGGGCGTTCGGTTCGGAGAAAGAGCATCACGCGCAAGCCGTGCTGCGCGCCGACCAGCGCGGTGGCGCGCGCGTGGTTCGACTGCACACCCCCACAGGTGAGTAGCGCGGTGGCGCGCTGCTCGAGCGCGTCGCCCACCAACCACTCGAGCTTTCGGATCTTGTTGCCCGCTCCGGCCCCCTCGGTCATGTCGTCCCGCTTGACCCAGACCTGAGTTCCGCAGAGTTCATCGAGCGCGTCGTGGCGCCACAAGGGGGTGGGGAGGTGGGCGAGTGCGAGGCGCGGCAGCATGGGGACGGAGGGGCTTTCAGTTGCAGTGGGCTACTGGAAAAACTGGCAGGTCCCATTCTCCAGGCAGCGATGGGTAGAAGGATGACTGACGTAATACGGGTCCCACCCGCCCGTTGCCAAGAAGCGTCCGATGAGATTGGCGAGGTAGCGATCCGTGTCAAAGGACGCGCAGCTCTGCGGTGCAGCGAGTCGATCGCGTCCGGCGACGTCGAGGTAGGGCATGACCAGGGCCAGGGTCGGCTTGTCGGCCGCCCATGCGCCGAGATCGGTGCCGTGTGGGGGCCCCAGCAGTCGCGGCGCCCAGACCTCGTCGAGACCGAGGTCAGCGACTGGGGCGGCCACCCGGGTCAGGCGGAGAGGGACGGGGGCTTCCCGTTCTCCGAAGCGTGTCTGCCCTTCGTCCAGCGCGTCGACGTCGAACTGTGCCCGGCGGCACACTGCGGGATCGGGAGCCGGGGTGCGACACCGGCCAAGCTCCAGATCGCACTTTTGACCGATGGGACAATCGGAATCCTCGACACAGTCCGCGTGGCAGGAGGGGGCCTCGGCGACCGAGAGTTCGTTGGCTTCGCAGTCGCCCGGTGGGATGGCCCGTTCGAGATAGGGGAGGGCTTCGAGCACGCTGCTGCTGACCAGGAGTCGGTTTGGTGTGACACCCGATAGCTCCTCGAACAGTCGTTGCGGAACGGCGTATTCGGCCCACTCCGGGCGGCCTGTGATGGACTGCTCGGTGACGAATGGCACCAGCCCCATGGCTCGCGCCGTACTGACCTGGACATCGACCGGGATCTCACGGGCGGCGAGGGGTACCACCAGGAGTGCCGCGGTGGGGGAACCGGGCGCGCCAACCGGTGAGCTGAACGGGTTGACAGCGTAGTGTGGGGCGTAGGTCACGGCGTCTGCCGAGGCGGTCACGTGGCGCGCCAGCTCCAGCAGTCTTCGCAGCTCGGGGGTTCCCCGTCGCAGCCCCGCTCCCGCGGCGGGCGCGAGCAGTGGGGCGCCCGCCGGGTAGTACCGATCGCCGAAGCGCGAGCAGCCGCGCTCCGCGTCGCAAACGACGAGTCCGGATTCGTCTTCGGAGCCGGGAGGTACAGTGCCGTCTCCCCAGGTGAAGATCTTGGCGATCGGCTTCGCGTCCGCGACCAGTGCACAGCCGTCCCCCGGGGCGTAGGTCGCCGCGGCGTCCGGCTTGTCCAGGACCGTCAGCTGGAGCACGTCGTCGACTGCGGCTGGGAAGGGGATCCAGAAGCGACCCGCGGGACCCAGGCGAGCGCACCGGCGCTCGCGCCTCGTGACGTTCGAAACCACCACCGTGCCACCGTTCGGGAGACCCGCGCTGTCCGTGAGCTCTCGCAACGCAAGGCAGTGGAATTCCGCCTCGACGAGCTGACCTCCGACTAGTCCGCCCACGCGGAGGGAGATCTCGCTGGGCAAGCAACGCGTGGGACGCCCGTCCAGGTCGCTTTCGGGGACCCCGACGAACCACGGGCCCAGCCAGGCCCCGAAGAAGGTCGCGTGGCTGCGGGGAGTTCCGGTACGAGTCCAGCCGTCGACGAGGCTGCTCCAGTTGCCGATGGCGGCTACCGCCTGGATTTGCGGCTCGAGGGGGCCGAGCAGGGTGGCGACGTGGCCCCCCAACGATTGACCCCAGGCCGTGTATGTCGCGTCCGGCCCGCCGAGGTCGACGCGGCCGTCGGCGTTGAAGTCCCCGGCCAGGTCGGGGAGCCCGTCGTCGTTGTAGTCGTCGCCCGTGCGGGTCCCATCGAAGCGCGACAGGGCTCGCAGCAGCTGCATCCCGTCGATGACGGTCTGGCGCACGACGTCCCTGCCGTGTTGCACATGAGCGGTGGCGACCCGCGCGCCCAGCTCGTCGTCCAGCGCGCCGTCGCCATCGAGATCTACGGCGCGGGTCGCCTGCGCGGCGTCCCAGCCGCGGCGGTAGCAGTCGCTCATGATCGCCGAGGTGAGGGCTCGTGCCGAGCGGTCGGGGCCATGCCACGGGGCCTGGTACGCCACCGTTGCGAGTCCTTGTCGTGCCAGGGCGCCTGCCAGGGGGAGGGCCTCGACGACGCTCCCCCCGGTTGAGTGGGCGTAGATCGCGACGTCGAAAGGGGGGCCCGGGGAATCTGGCGATGTTCTGGGCACGAAGATCCATGCCTGGACGCGATCGGTCGTGGCGTGTGGGTCGCCGTCGCTTCGTGCCAGCTGGAATGCGCTGCTGACGTCCGGGCTGGCCGCACCGCCAGCGATCAGGAAGGGGCTCGAGTACTCGGCGAGCACCAGGTAGTCGAGGGTCTCGAGGGACGACACGACCTGGGCGCGGTCGCGGTCCGAAAGCAGACCAAGCTCCTCCAGGGTGGCCGAGCTGACGGCCTGGGCGGCGACCGCTCCATCGACCAGAAACGGGCGATTCACGAGTGGGGCGCAGCTGGCGGACCGCTTCCATCCCGCGGGAGGCGCATCGCCCGCCTCGCGGTCGCTCTCACTGACCAACCCCACCGTTCGGGCCGCACGCAGCTCGGCAGGGTAGTCGGTTGCCAGTTGCCCAAAATCACCGACCCCGCTCAGGCCATCGCGGACGGCCACCAACTCATCGGCCGGTGAGCCCGTGGTGAACGCCCAGAGAAACGCCACGTGCTCGAGGCCGGTGCCGGCCAGATCTCCGAACCAGGCGTGACCCTCGGCCTGCCGCAAGATCGCTTCGACCCGGGGGGCGACGGTGATGTCGGCGGGGTGGTAGACGCTGGCAAACGGCGACCGGATCGGTTCGCCGCTGGGGTCCACCAGGCGATCCGTCAGAACGACCGCGTATCGGGTCTGCGCCTCGAGCGGGATCAGAGGACGAACCACCAGCGTGTCGGTTTCCCGCTCGTACCAGGGAGCGAGACTGTCCGCGAGACAGGTGTCGCGCACGAGCTCCGTGATCTCACCGTTTCGGACGCGCTCTGGCGTGGCGCAGGGAGTGGGGCGGAGGACGTTCGGGCGATCGAACCAGCCGTCGAAGTCGGAGTCGCTTGCGGTCGAGTACTCGACCAGCGTCGGGTCCACCTGTCCGGAGGTGGGGTCGGCACGCTCGTCCGCCGTCTCGATCTCGACCGCAGGCTCGAGTGCGCGCGGGGCGTATGCTGGGAACAGCGACTTGTCGCGGGCGAGGAACTGGTAGCTGCCGGGACCGAGTTCGAGGGGGACGGGCGTGCCGGTGCGGAGGTTGATGACGTAGAGCGCGTCGTCGCGGGGGTCCCGACGGTCGGGGGCGTGACGCGCCCGGAGCTCGATCAGGTCGACCGCTGGTGTCCCGTCTTCGCGTTGCTCGAAGGCGACGGTGATGGGCGCGAGCAGCCCCCATCCGTCCAGCTGATTGACCGCCTGCCGAAGGCTTTCCTCGATCGGGCTCGCCGCCTCGGTCGCGACGTTCAGGCGAAGGCCGGAGTCACTCGTGGGATCGGGTACGGCGAGCAGATCGTTGGGAAGCGGCAAGCTGGTGAGGTCTTCGGGGTACAGCTCGTGGCGGACGCGCGGTCCCGAGCCTTCCGGGGTAGTCCCAATGGTCTCCGGGATTTCGTCAACGGTGCAGGCGGTGAGCGCGGCGGCGCAGGCAAGGAGCCAGGGCGACGAACACGGCGGGAGGTGCGGAGCCATCAGTACTGCACCCCGATCCGAGCGATGCCCGCGTGCTGAGTCTTCATGCGCGCCCCTTCGGCGTCGTCGAAAGCGTGGCCGGGGAAGAACGTCGCCGCCTGCGCGCCGATCTGCACCTTCGCTCCCGTCTCGAATGGAATCCGCCAGTCCACTCCGAGCATGACCTCCACACCCAGATCGTGGGCTGTGGGCGACCCCCCGTCGAAGTTCTCGTACCGGCCCTGCGTGTAGACCGCGACCGGGTTGACGAAGTCGGCCGTGGTCTGGGCGACGACTGCTCCCGCCCGGAGGTCGAGGTCAGCGACGGGTCGGAACAGCACCTGCGGGTGCACGTAGGTGGCGCCGAAGACCGCGCCGTCGGTGGGCAGCCCCAGCACTTCCGGTCGTGGTCGGGGGCCGAGCGTCGGATCCTCGCCAATCGTGGCAGCGCGGGCGCTCTTCCACGCGAGCACCTCGTCGAACAGAATCAGCCCGACGTTGTAGCTCGGGTCGAGCGCGAAGCGATGCTGGGTGCCGTCGTAGGGATCGGCGTCGCCCGTGGTCCACCCCCACTCCAGCTCGATGCCCAGTCGCCCGTGGGTCATGGATTCTCGTTGCCGGGTGAAGATGGCGCCCGCGCGGGCCACCGCCGCGGTGGCCGCGATGGATTCTCGCTCGTTCTCGATCGCCTGTTCGAGCGTCGGCGCCAGCGTCGAGTCGCCTATCTGGAGGGCCGCTTCGAAGGCGCCGTACACCCAGGCGGGCAGCCCGGGGATCGGTTCGGCGAACCGCCCCGTCAGGTCCAGAGTCCAGCGTCGAGTCGTCGCGTGGGGGGCACTCTCGTTGACGGGAAGGGGTTCGGACTGGTGGCGATACACGGCCAGCAGGCCCAGGCTGTCTCCGCCAGCCCGCCCGGCGCGGAGGCTGGCGACTGCCCGCACTGCCTGCTGGTCCCGTCTCAGATCAGCGAGCCGATCGGCGAACACCAGGTCTCCCGCGAGGCGGAGCTCGAAGGGTGGATCTGCCGCGGCGGGGTGGAGCCGCACCTCGATGCGCTCGACGCGGGTACCACCTTCGTAGTCGCCCCAGCGAGTTGGGTGATTCCCGTCGTTTTCCACCAGCCCCAGGCCCCAGTGTGACGGTTGCTGTCCGACGGCAACGCCCAAGAGTCCGTGGGAGTACTCGGCGAACAGCCAGCGGGGATCGGACCGCAGTGGTTGCTGAACGTCGTACGGTTCGCGGCTCGCAGACACGTGCTGGGTCGGCTGTCCGCCGATGAAGCCTCGCGCGATGTCCGCCTGGCCTACTAGCCGCAGGCGGTCACCGAGCTGCAGCTCCGGGGTGAATCGCAGCCAGTGGGTCAGTCGGGTCGTCTGCGACAGCTCGGTCGTGCCCGGATCGCCCCGGTAGGGCGGCAGGGAGACTCGACGCTGTCCCCGGAGGCGCACCTGGTACTCACCGTGGGCCTGGAGACGGATCAGGTCTGGTTCCGGGGCGGGCATCGATACTCGTCCAGGATCGATCAGCCAGCGAGGATCCAGATCACCATGCTGCGGTTCGGTGCCTCCCGCACGGTTGGTGACCGCGAGCAGCGCGAGCAGCGCGGGCAGCACCGCGCGTGCCGAGATCCAGTAACGGCCCACTGGCCGGCATCGTAGAAGGTCAGGGCGGCAGGCAGCAAGGCCGATCTTGCGACGGGGCGCGTTACGGGGACTCGATCGGTGGGGGGCCCGGGGGATAGTTCGGGGGGGGGTTGGGGCCATCTGCGGCTGGGCGCGGCAACGGAGCATAGCCTTCGACCGGTGGGGGACCCGGCACTGCCGCACAAACGATGGTGATCTGGTGGGGGGCATAGATGCCGCTGCTGGCCAGCGTGGCCAGCGCAGTGACGAAGTTGCCACGGGTGTGCACCTCGGCCCACCCGTCGGGGCACAGTCGGTTCAGCTCGTGAGGGCCGCTCCCCTCGGCTGCACCGAGTACCCAGCCGCTGTGCCAGCGGTTCTCGTAGCCATCCGCTGCGGTGCCCGGAGGAAGTCCGGAGCGAATGGTGGTGCGATAGCAGCCAGCGAGCATCGCCAGCGAGGAGACCAGGATCGCACAGCGCTTCACGGCTCCTCCCCGGCCGCACAAACAACGCGGACGCGGCGCGGTGAGTAGACGCCGAAGGTGGCAATCGTGGCGAGGAGCGTCAGCGCGTTCCCCGAGGTTCGGAGCTCGGCTACCGGCCGGTCTCCACAGTAGTCGCGCACGTCGATCTCCACCTCGCCGACGATTCCGTACACGAACAGGTGCCCCGTAGCTGTGTGCACGTCGGCCGGGCTTTGGCCCGGGTTGCTGGCAGTGGTCCGGTAGCAACCCGTCATCGCCAGCGCGCAGACCAGAACCGCACCACGCATTGGCGTACGAATACCGAGGGAGGGTGGGCGCAGCAAGGATCGAACTTGCGACTTCATCCGTGTGAAGGATGCACTCTACCGCTGAGTTATGCGCCCGGCCGGTGGCGCGGAGCCACCGAAGCGAGGGCGGGGTAAATACCCTGCCAGCTGGCGTTTAGCAACCCCGCCGTGGCGCGGACCTGATGGGCCGGGGTTTTGCGGGGCGCGATTGGTGCTATACAGCGCGACCCAATGAACGAGCAGTCCGCTTCGCAGACCGAAAGTGAGATCGTCGTGCGACGGCGTCGGGACCGGATTTCTGGTCTCCTCATCCTTTCCGTCGCTTTCTGCGCAACGCTGTCGATTTCGTGGTGGGCGAAGCTCGAGGCGACGCCCGAGGCCGCCCAGCCACCGCCCCCACCCAGCCCCGAGGGGCTGGTCGGGTATCCCGACAAGATCAAACCGGAGCAGGCGCTCGAGATCGCACGTACCCGGACTCCCCGCGACCAGTTGCGGGGGTTCGTGGCCGAAGGTGTGGCCGCCGACGGCACGCTCGACGTCCACAAGGGCGGGAGCATCCGCTACGTGTTCCAGAGCCCTCCCGGGGAGGGGCCGCAGCCGCCGCGAACGGAGTCGGGTCCGCCCCGCCACCACTACTGTGGCAAGCAGACCGTGCACGTGCGGCGCCCCGGAGTGGTCGTTGACCAGGACGTGGCGGCGGTGAAGTGCCCGGTGACGCCAGCGGAGCCGTTACCCGATCCGCGCTGCGGTAGCGACGCCGTGTGGAAACACGCGCTCGACCTCGGAGCGCCGGCGGACCGACTGGCTCGCGTCGAGTACTACCGCGCTCGCGTCGGCCCCGCGTGGCGTTTTGCCATCCCCGGGACGCGCTATCGTTTCAGCCTCTACGGCGATTGCGGTCGCGAGCTCGCGCCGAACGAGTCGACCGGCACGGTGCGCTAGCACCAGTTCGCAAGTTCGGAGACGCACCCGTCCGAACCGGGCACCCGATCGCGTTGAGTAGCGCTTCGTCCGTCAGCCGGTCGGGTCGGGGAGCAGCCCAACGGCCCGTCGGATTTGCGTTACCAGGGTCGGAACCAGCTCGGGTTGCTGGACGGAGAAGCCGATGACGCGTCGGCTCATCGCCTGCCCGATCTTCTGCAGTGCCAGTTTGCGTTCTGAGTTCGACAGCTTGTCGAGCTTGGTGGCGACAACCAGCGTCTCGAGCGGGTTGCGGGAGACACTGGGGGGCTGCTGGAGCAGCTCCAGCAGCTCGCGTTCCTCCGCCTCGGGCCCCCGGCGCACGTCCACCAGCACCGCGACCGCCTTGAGGGTAGGTCGCCCCAGGAGAAACTCCTCGATCAGCCCCGCCCACTCCAGGCGCTCCCGCTTCGATCGCTTCGCGTAGCCGTAGCCCGGAAGGTCCACGAGGGTGATCAGCGCCCCGTCGTCGAGTCGCGCCTCGAAGAACGAGATCTGGCGTGTGCAGCCCGGGGTGCGGCTCGTGCGCACCAGGGAGCGGCGGCCCGTGATCGCGTTCAGCAGGCTGCTCTTGCCCACGTTGGAGCGCCCCGCGAACGCGATTTCCACGCCGACGGGCGGGGGCATCTGCGAAGCGGCGGACGCGCTGGCCAGGTAGCGCGCGTCCACGATGCGACTGGTTGCGGGGGGACTCGCCATGGGGCGAGCGCTTAGCGCAGGGGGCTCTCGAGGGCCAGGCTCATCGGCGGCGCAGCCGAGAAATGCGCTGGGCCACGGGCGTCACGATGATGGCCAGCTCCTGGCTTCGCAGGGCCCACGCGGCTGCCAGAAACGTGACGCCGAAGGCCGTTGTCGCCCCCAGACCAGGGAGCAGGCGCACGAGCCAGTTCCCATCGAGAGACGGTGCCAGGAGACGGGCGCACGTGTAGCCGACCACACTGGCCACCGTGACGGCCGCCAGCGTGCGCCCCGCTGCACCCGCGATCTCTGCGAGGTGCAGATCGGGCAGGTGGCGGCGCATCAAGACCCAGAGCAGGATCATCTGGACCGCGCTCGCGCCGGTCACGGCAAGACTGATCCCCACGTGTCCGAGAGGACCGCGCAGTGTCAGCGCGAGCGAAATGAAGACCACGAGATCCACCGCTGAGACGATGACTGGAGAGCGAGTGTCACCGATCGCGTAGTAGACCGCGACGAGCTGCCGAACGCCCGCTACCATCCAGATCCCCAGGCCCTGCGCCATGAGCGCTCTGGCGGTTTCGCGAGCGGCGAGTTGATCGAACTCACCCCGCTGGAAGATCAAGACCACCAGCGGTTCGGCGAGCACGACGAAGAGGGCGGTGGCGGGGAGGGCGACGAATAGCGCGAGACGCATGCCGAAGGAGAACGTCTTGCCGAACTCGACGCGATCTCCGCGGGCGGCGAGCAGTGCGAGGCTCGGCAACGTCGCGGTCTGCAGCGCCATGACGAAGATCCCCTGCGGGAAATCGCAAAGTCTCAGCGCGAAGTTGAAGTAGCTCTGCGCTCCGACGTCCAGCTCGGAGAGGAAGCGGCGAGCGAGGATCACATCGATGTAGTAGACGCCGATCCCGAAGAGCACGGGCCCCATACGACGGAGGGCTTCTCGCACGCCGGGGTGCCGGAAGTCGAAGGAGGGGCGCTCGAGGTACCCGATCGCCTTCAGGCTCGGCCACTGAGCGACGACCTGAAGTGCCCCTCCGACGAGCGCGCCTGCAGCCATCGCAAGAATCCGCTCGTGACCACGGGCCCCGAGCCATCCCGGCAGCCAGAGCGCACAGGCGATGAACGCGACGTTGAGCAGGGCGGGCGCAAAGGAGGTGACGACGAAGCGCTTGTAGGTATTGAGCGCGGCAATCCCCAGGGCGGCCGAGCCCATGAAGAAGATGTAGGGGAACACCCAGCGCGTCAGGGTGACGGTACGCTCGTACTGGCCAGGGTGCTGCCGATAGCCACCCGCGAACAGGTCGACGAGCCACGGCGCGGCCAGCACGCCCGCCACGCTGAAGCCGATCAGAATGATCAGCGACAGCCCGCGGATCGCGCGAAAGAAGCGCCGCGCCTCCTCTTCGCCTTCGCGCTCCCGGGTCTGCGACAGGACCGGAAGGATGGCCGTCTGCACCGCACCTTCGGCGAGTAGCTGGCGCAGCACGTTGGGGATGGTGAACGCGACGAAGAAAGCGTCGGTAGCGGCGCGAGAGAACATGGCGGCCAGCACCTGCTCGCGAACCAAACCGAGTAGACGGCTGGCGAGCGTGCCGACGGCGACGATGCCGGCGCGTCCCGTGATCTGGCGCCGTTCCGTCTCGCCGGCATTCTCCGAGCGGGGTTCGTCCGGCGGGGGAAGGGGGGGGGCCGCCTCTGGGGGGGGCGTCTCGTCGTCGGGATCCATCAGCTGTGCCTAAGTAGCGCGGGAGGGGGCAGGTCGCGAATTTGTCGCGTCGGGCGCCGCGTGCTCACTCGAAGCCGAGATGAGCGCGCAGTGCTGCCTCGACGAGATCCAGCGCGAGTGCTGCGTCGGCGGTGTCGAGTGCGGCGGGCAAGCCGAGGGCAGCGGAGCGGAGGCGCTCGCGTTGGGAGCCGTCGACGTGGATGCGGGCACTCCCGCACGACTGGCACACCAGTCCTCCGCGGGCGGCGTCGATGAACGCCGCGCGTCCAGCACGGCAAGCTCGTCCGCACACAACGCAGGCGTCGAACTCGAGGCCCCAGCCGCAGGCGGCGAGCAAGCGGAGACCCGCCGTGGCCACCTCGCGGTCGACCGATACGGAAGGCAACTCGAGGGAGTCGAGCAATTCTGTCGCGGTCGTCCAGATGCCGTCCTCACGGACCAGGGGGGGGGCGGCTCGCCGCACCCAGCCGAGCACGCGTCCGGCTGCATCCAGGCGCTCGAGGGTTGACAGGATCCGGCGCCGGGGTCTGTCCAGCGAGGCTTCGCGGAGGTTCATCAGCTCCTGACCGGCGCGCTCGTCCAGGCGGACCTGCAAGGTGTGGAACGGCTCGAGGGCGCCTCCGAAACGCTTCTGGCTCTTGCGCGCGGCGCGGGCCAGCGCGCTCACCTTTCCGGTATCCTCGGTCAGCAGCTGGAGCACGAGATCCGCATCGCCGAACGGGACGCGGCGCAGCAGCAGGGCGCGGGTCTGGATGGTGCGCGCGGCGCGACGCACCGACGTCACGAAAGGTGGAGCGAGAAGGGCGGGCTCGTGTGCGACAGCTCCTGCGGCATGTCGTTGCCGCGGGGGCGCAGAACGATGCTGAGCGCCAGCGTGAAGAGGATGAGCAGCAGCACCAGAGCGATCGCGACACCGTAGGGTCGGTGGCGGGTCTTCGTCGGGCTCGTGAGCGGGAGCGGAGTGACCCAGGCAACGCGACGACTAGCGGTGTATCGAGCGAGCGCTTCCTCGGGGGAGACGTTGACGGCGCGCGCGTAGGCGGTGAGGAATCCACGCACGAAGACCTCACCGGGCAGCTCGTCGAAGCGGTCGGCTTCGATCCGCTCGATGCTCGAGGTCGGGACACGCGTGGAACGCGCAACCTCCTCGACGCTCATCTGCTGCGCCTGGCGATGCCGACGCAAAAACTGTCCGACAGTCTCCATCCGAGGGCTCCAGCCTACTTGAGCTTCTGCAGCATGGAACTGCATTCTTTGCCTGTCGCGTTTCGGTGCTCCAGCTCGACGCAGCGCTCAAGGTCGGCCCGCGCGCCGCGAGTGTCGCCGACCTTCTGCAGAACCCGTGCCCGCCCAGCGAACGCGGCCTGCAGGTTCTGGCATCCGGGGTCGTCCGTTTCGACGGCACGGGAATATGCTTCTGCCGCCTTGGCCACCTGGCGGCTCTTTTCGTAGGCGAGGCCCAGGCGATAGTATCCAACGCAGAACAGGGGCTGGGCGGCGACGCTGCGCTCCAGGGCATCGACGGCCTGCTCGCTCCGTCCCAGCTCGAGGTACGCCCAGCCGAGATTTCCCCAAGCTTTTTCAGGGGTTGAGTAGAGGATGTCCGCCGTCAGTGGCTCCAGGACGGCTACCGCCTCGGCATGCTTACCGGAGTGGATGAGGACGACGCCAAGGGTGTTCTGGGCGTCGCGGTACTCCTCGTCCAGCTTGACGGCCCGGCGGGCCTCCTTCTCGGCAGCTTCCAGGCGACACTCGTCGTTTCCTCGGCTGCAGAAGTCGAGGTAGAGCAGGGCCAGCAGGTGGGCGACGTCCGCGTTGTGGTCGTCCAGCTCGGCCGCCTTCAGAGCGTGGTCGAGCGCCTCGCGGGGCTGATTCTTGCTGAGCCACAGGTCGCGCGCGAGATCGTACTCGGTCTCGGCCATGCGCACACGGTCCGGCCGCGGTGTCTTGGCCCCGGAGCCAAGGCAGGCAGTGACTCCCACCAGGGAGGCCAGCGCCAGGACGCGCCCACGAGAGACTAACCAGGGACCCACCACCGAGGCCGCGATTAGCGCAGCCATTCCCCTCAGTCAACGTGAGGTATCGTCCCCGGCAAGGTGCTGCTTGATGCCCAGCAGGTCGAGCAGCTCCTGGAGTGCGGTGACATCGGGTACCTCGATGCGCTCATCGACGATGCTCACGTAGCGGGACTCTCGGAGCTGCTGCACGTTCCGCTTCACGGTGTCCACGTCCAGTCCCACCCGGGTCGCCAGATCGACGGGGGAGACGGTGAGGGGCACAGGCCCGTCTGGCAGTCCCGCTTCGCCGATCACCTGGCGGGCGAGCATGAGCAGTGTCATCACGACCTTTGCCTGGCCGTCGCGAACCATGAGCACCTCGACCTGGTCCTCCACCTCGCGCAACCGCCGCGAGAGCTGCTCCAGGATGAGCGACCCAGTGGCCGGATCCTGAGCGAGGACCCGTTGCACGGCGCTCGGGGGCAGAGCGAGCGTCACGCCGGCCTCCACGGCCACCGCTGTGGACGTGCGGGTCGCCCCGGGAATCAGGGCCGATTCCCCGAAGAAATCTCCGGACGCCAGCAGACGCAGGCTGCGGTCGACGCCGCTCACTCGCTTGATCAGGCGGATCCGGCCGGACTGCAGCAAGTAGGCGTCCGTTGCTAGGTCCCCAGCAGCGAAGAGCACTTCCCCGGCGGTGAATGGGCGGGCAAGTTGAGCGGCCAGACGCTGCGAACTGCTGTCCACCGATTGCCCCTGGGTCATGCGCGTATCTCAGCTTGGGTCGGGCCGCCCGGACTCGAGGTCCCGCACCAAAGCGTCGGGTGGCTCTCTTGGTTTTACGGCGTCTGCTTCCCGGACGTAAAGCGGTTCCACCGGAAGTCCATCGGGTACCAGCTGGGACGCGAGTTGCGCCACGTAGTGCGCATGGGGAAGGGCGGTTTCTGGCGACGTCCAAGCGGGAGCGAGCCCCAGCTCGCTGCACACCTCACCGACCAGCGCCCGTCCCTCGGCAGCCGCCAGCTGTGCCACGAGCTCCGCCCGGCTTCGCGCGCTGGGTGCCACCAGGAGGCCGCCGTCCTCGCTGAACTGGGCGGAAAACAGCTCATCCCGACGCGCGTCGAGTAGCGGCTGCCGCAGCCCCCGCACGTGGCTGGGGACCGCCGCAGCCATGGCGGCCAGAGAGGTCACTCCGACCAAGGGAATGCCCAGCCCCAGGGCCAGTCCCTGGGCGAGGGCGATCCCGACCCGCACTCCGGTGAACGAGCCAGGACCAATCCCAACCCCGATTCGTTGGATCTGGCTCTTCGACCAGCCGGCCTCGGCCAGCGCCTCTTCCATGAGAGGCAGCATCCGCTCGGCGTGGGCGTTTCGCTCCTCGTGTTGCCGGCAAGCGAGCAGCCGCGTCCCCTCGAGCACGGCCACCGTGCCCCTTCGTGACGAGGTTTCGATGCCCAGCACGCGCATTACCGCGGGCCTCTATCATGAAATGAGCCACTTCGCCCCCGATATGGTGGAATTGGGATGTGATCCCCAGCGAGTCCGAGTTCCGGGTCATTCCCCGCTGCGATTTCCGTGTACGGATCGCGCTGAGCACCGACCCAGGAAAGCGACGTTCTCAACAGGACGTGGCACTGGCAGTTCCCGAGGTGGCGCTCTTCGTCATCGCCGACGGCATGGGAGGGCATCCCGCTGGAGACGTGGCCGCCAACCTGGCTGTCGACGCGGTGCGTCGGGTAGTACAGGAGCGGTCATCCCAGCGGGCTGTCGACGCCTACGTGAGTCGGCCGGACCTGGACTCACGCCGGAAGCTGCTCGGGATCCTGAGAGCTGCGGTGCTCGATGCCAACGACCGCGTCCTCGCGGCGGCGGAGCGGGATGCCAGGCGGCGCGGAATGGGCACCACGCTCGACGTGGTGTGGCTCGCTCGCGACCACGCCCTGGTCGCCCACGCCGGCGATTCGCGGGTTTACCTGGCTCGCTCCTCCGCCGTTCTGCAGCTGACCCAGGACCACGCGCAGAGTGCCGACGCCGCGGTGCTCGGGGAACGTCGGCCCCGGCGGCGACGGCGCGCCTACGATTGCCTCACCAACGCGGTGGGCCTGGCTCCGGCGATGACCGTGGACACCCTCTTCGTTGACTTGCGGCGTGGCGACCGACTGCTGCTCTGCTCGGATGGGGTGTATGGGGCGGTCGGCCCGGAGGCGGTGCTCGGCGAGATCTTGCGAGCCGGCACTGCCGAGACCGCGGCCCGGACGCTGGTTGCCCGTGGGGTCGAACGCGGCACCGACAACGCCACTGCCATCGTGATCGAGGTGGGGGATCGTTTTGTTTCCCGTCCCTCCAGCGATCGCGGGCTCGGCTCTGCAGATCTGGAGCTAGTTCGCTCCAGCGCATTGCTCAGCGAATTCACCCTGCCCGAGGTGATGTCCACCCTGGCGGCGGGGGTGCAGGTCGAGATCGGGCCCGGGGAGCGGGTGGGAAGGGCCGTGACCAGCGATCTGGTCGCCTACATCGTGCTCGAGGGCGTCGTTCAATGTTCCGGAGAGCGCCGGATGGGGCAGGGGGCGCTGCTTTTCCCCGAGTCTCTGGTGGGTGTGGGCAGCTCTGACGACTTGCCCATCGTCGAGCAGCGGGCCCGATTGCTCCGGATCCGCGCCGACGACTTCGAGGAGGTCTGCGCGAGCGAACCGGGGCTCGGGATCCGCCTCTACCGCCGGGTCGCCCAACACGTCGCCCGCCTCGCCGCCCGCGGGCTCTCCACCCAGGCGATTCCGTCTCTGGCGCCCCCCGCTACCGGCCCCTGGGACGACTGATTCGTCGCAAGGAGCTTGCAATCCTCAGCGGAATAGCTAGTTTCCCCGTCCCCGGCAGCGACCGGGACGGTTCGGGGCGTAGCGCAGCCTGGTTAGCGCACTTGACTGGGGGTCAAGGGGTCGCCAGTTCGAATCTGGCCGCCCCGACCGGTTTTTTTCTCTCGAGCATCGAGTGCTCGGCCCGAGCGCCCTGCCGGGCGCGCAGGCCTGCGCTCGTCCCTGTCACGAGCGCTGCTGCGCCGACGCACGGTGAGCCGATGCTCCGCGGCATCTCGGCCACCCCCTGGCAGCGGGTGGGAGTCCCCATGCGCAGCACCATCGCCGCCGGGTCGCCCGAAGGACGCTGGCTGCCGCGTCTCGTTCGAGTCACCCGTCGGCCCCGCGTCACCCGTCCGGACGACGCCGGCTGCTTGCCGCGCATCCCCGGGACGGACAGCGTGGTCTGGTGTCTCAGTATCTCGTCGCGGTTCAGCGCGACGAAGGCGACCGAGGAGCTCCGAGCGGCGTGCAGTGGGCGCGGCCATGGCGCGCCGGTGCCCCTTCCCCGAGCCGCGCAGCGCCGCGTTGAGCAGAGCATCGATACTTCGATCCGAAAAAGTGCGCGAAAGCTCACCCGGGGCCCACAGGCCGCGCCGGATGTAGTACTCGTGCGGGCGTTGATTCTCGACGGCGAGGTCGCGGCGAATGCTTCGCACGGACCGACACTGCGTTGACGCGCCGCGGGAGCGCTGCTGATCATCCCGGGCACGCCCTTGGCGAGGAGAACGATTCATGGCCCTGCACACCGAGACCTCGACTGAGCTTTCCGCGACCCTGCTGCGGGGGGCGGCGGCCGTGCTGCTGATCGCCGGTACTGGCTTGCTGACGGCGTGTCAGGACGACGATCCCGTGCCCAGCATCGAGGTGGCGGCGGGTGGGGCCGGAGCCGAAGGCGGCGCCGGGACGGGGACGGGGGGCTCCGCGGGGGCGGGCAATGCGGTGACGAGCACTGGGGGGAGCGATCTCGATTGCTCCCAGGCTGCCGTGGGCACCGCGGATCAGTTGCTCATCGACGACCTTTCCACCGACGACTTCCTGATCGCCCAGCAGGGGGCGCGGGTCGGTGAGTGGTACCGGTTCGCCGACGGGACGGCGGAGGTGGCGGTCTCGCATGTGCGCGGTGCGGACGGAGAGGACTACGCGCTGCACATCGAGGGAGGCCCCTTCGAGAGCTGGGGCGCCGGCTTCGGCGTGACGCTGAACCAGCCGGACGCCGACGGAGAGCTGGGAACCGGCCCCTCCTGTGCCTACGACGCTTCTGCCTACACGGGGATCCGCTTCATGGCCCGCGGCGCGGGGACCTTCCGCGTCACCGTCCAGTCGATGGCGGTGGTCCCCCCCAGCGCGGGCGGCACCTGCGAAGCGACCTGCTACGACGCTCACACGAAGCAGATCGAGGCCACCGACGACTGGCAGGAGGTCGTCGTTCCATTCCGTACCCTGGAGCAGCGTGGCTTCGGCTCTCCGGTGGACCTCGATCTGACCCAGCTGCTCCGCATGCAGTTCGAGGTCAGCTCGCCGGCGGCTATCGATCTGAGCATCGACGACCTGGCGTTCGTGGTGGGTGAGCTCGACCCCTGTGCGGACGACGCCGACCTCCCCGAGGTAGGTGACCATGCTCCGTATCTCGATCCGGACAACGACATCGAGACGCGCGTGGAGGATCTTCTGGCTCGCATGTCGCTGTGCGAGAAGATCGGGCAGATGGCGCAAGGGGAGCAGCTGCGGATGACCCCGACCAGCGTCCGGGCGCGGCGGATCGGGTCGGTGATCAGCGGCGGCAGCTCTGGCCCGGACGATCTGGGGGCCGAGAGCTGGGCCGATCTGATCGACGCGCTGCAGGAGGGGGCACTCGGCACGCGGCTCGGCATTCCGCTGCTCTACGGACTGGACGCGGTGCACGGTCACGCCAAGGTGCTCGGCGCGACCGTGTTCCCGCACAACATCGGGCTCGCCGCGAGCCGGGACCAGGATCTGATCGATTCGATCGGGGTCATCACCGCGCGCGAGCTCGCGGCCACCGGCGTGCGCTGGAACTTCGGGCCGGCGCTGTCTGTCGCGCGCGATGACCGCTGGGGGCGCACCTACGAGAGCTCCGGCGAGCACCCCGAGCTGGCGCGGATGATGGCTGGGTTCATCACCGCCATGCAAGAAGGGGCGGAGCATCCCGTGCTGGCCGCCGCCAAGCACTACGTCGCCGACGGGGGCACCCTCTGGGGGACCGGGGACAACCAGGATGGAACGCCCAGCGATCGCGGTGACGTGATCCTCAGCGAGGCCAGCCTCCGGTCGATCCACCTGGCTCCCTACGAGGACGCGATCGCCGCCGGTGTTGGCTCGGTCATGCCCTCTCTGAGCAGCTGGAACGGCGGCAAGCTGCACGGCAACCGCTATCTGCTCGAACAGGTGCTCCGGCAGGAGCTGGGCTTCGACGGTATCCTGATCTCTGACTGGGATGCCATCAAGCAGCTGCGGGGAAGCTTCGCCGAGCAGGTCCGTGCGTCGATCGAAGCGGGCGTGGACATGTTCATGCTCCCCGACGACTACGGCACGTTCATTGACGACACCATGGTGCTCGTGGACGAGGGAAGGATCGCGGAGTCGCGGATTGACGACAGCGTGCGCCGTATCCTGCAGAAGAAGTTCGAGCTGGGGCTCTTCGAGGACCCGTATGCGGACCGGACGCTGATCCAGACGGTCGGGTCGAGAGCGCATCGGAGGGTCGCCCGGCAAGCCGTGCGGGAGTCGCTCGTGCTGCTCAAGAACGAGGATTCCCTGCTCCCTCTTTCGGCAGACAGTACGGTCTGCATTTCCGGTAGTGGGGCTGACGACGTGGCGCTCCAGTCCGGTGGCTGGACACTGGGTTGGCAGTACGCGACGGTGGAGCCGGAGGGCACGTCCATCGCCGCGGCGCTGGCCGACCTCGTCGGGGACCAGGTTGTCGAGGAGGGGTGCGACGTGGGCATCCGCGTCGTCACCGAGACGCTGGGCACCTATGCCGAGTGGCAGGGCGACATTGCCGATCCTTCCCACGACGACAGCGGCAGCTGCGATGCGGCCGATGGCTGCGTGGTGGTCGTCATCGCGGGACGTCCCGTCAACGTCGAGGCCCTGCTGGAGGACCCGCAGACGAAGGCGGTCGTCATGGCGTGGTACCCGGGCACGGAGGGCGGGGGAGTGGTCGACGTTCTCTACGCCGTGGATGGTGCCGACTTCGTGGGCCAGCTGCCCCTCACCTGGAACGTCGACGACCACGACGATCCCGTCAACTACTGCACCGCATCGCCGCTCGATACGGCGGAAACGATGGTCATGTGCGGTGACGCGGGCGAGCACTACACGGATCTGACCGCGCCCCCCGCCGAGGTGCTGTTCCCCTACGGCTACGGGCTCACGTACTGAGTCGCCTGGGCGCGCGCGCGGCTCGGTCGCCTGCGGACCAATACCGATGTCCTTCGTCCCAGCCCATCGCTTCATCGGCTCGCTCGACTCGCCCGAACTGGCGTTCGTGCTCCACGGCGCGCTCGGCTCGAGCCAGAACTGGGTCTCCTTCGCGAAAGCTCTGGCGCAGCGGACCCCCGAAGTCCGGTACGCGCTTGTCGACCTCCGGGGGCACGGTGCCTCGCTGGGGGCGCCGGGCCCGCACGGCTTGACCGAGGCAGCCGGGGATCTCGTCGCGCTCGCCCAGGATCTCGGGCGGGCGCCGCGGGCGGTGATCGGGCACTCGCTGGGGGGCAAAGTGGCGCTGGAGTACGCGCGTCTGGCACCCGAGGGGCTCGATCAGGTGTGGTGCCTCGACTCGAACCCGGCTGCTCAAGAGTCCGCGGAGGACCAGCATCAGGTGTTCGAGGTGCTGGCCCACGTGCGCGCCGTGGACCCGCGCCCGGCGAGTCGTGCCGATGCGATCGCTGCACTGGAACGTCGCGGCTTGCCTCCAGCCCTGGCACGCTGGCTCGGGACCAGCCTACGCTCCGACGTCGGTCACTACCGCTGGACGTACGACTTCGACTGTATCGAGCGTCTGCTCGCCGACTACTTCGGGCGCGATCTATGGGATTTCGTTGCCGCGCCACGGGAGCGCCCGGTGGTCCACCTCGTGGTCGCCGAGCGGAGCGAGCAGTGGACTCCCGGAGTTCGAGCCCGAGCCGAGCAGCTCACGGCGGGACCCGGGGCGGCGTACCATCTGCTGGCAGACGCCGGGCACTGGGTGCACGTGGACAACCCCGCGGGGCTACTCGAGCTCATGGTGCCAGAGCTTGTCCGTGCCTCCCGGCCCGGCGCGTGACGCCTGGCGTCCGGCTCAGCCGTCAGCCGGTGAGAAGTCGAACTTCTGCCCGGCGACCGTAGCCTCGGCCATCAGCCCCCGCTTGGCGAGGGTGAAGACGGCCACGCCTTCGTCGTATGCTGCGTGGCGGGCGTTGCCCCCGTCGAGGGCGACCGCCGAGACCTGTGCACCGAGCTCGAAGTTTCCGTTGGTGAAGTCGCGCAGAGAAGCGGCGTCGCGGAAGAAAATGATCTCGCTGTACTCCTGTCCGCCCACCTGGGGCCCGGCGGTCAGCTGGGTCAACGCAGCCGTGCCGACGAGGCGGCCGCTGGCGAAGACCTCACCCTTGCCGTGCGCGCCTCCGATCCAGAACCCGCCCTTGCCGACGGACGGGAAGACGGCGTAGCCGTGGCAGTTCTCGAAGAATGGCTCGAGGGCGGGGTCCTCGGCGCGGAAGCGAGCGACTGTGCTCGATGACGTATCGACGGCGGAATCCGGGGCGGAGGGGGCGGCCGCGGTATCGGGCGACTGCGGCTCCCAGCCGGCGCCTCCGCAGCCGGAGAGCGCGAACGCGCTGATGGCGGTGACGAGAATGAGGGGAGAGATGGTGGAAGTACGTTTCGTCATGGTTCAGCCTCGCGATACATCGATGGGTGCCCACACCGATGCGGACTGTTCAACGTCGCGAGCGCGTTTCCGTTCCCCGGGGCGCGGAGGCACCGACGCTGCGTCTTGGATTTTGTAAGTGTCTGAAGTGACAGGAGAAATGTGCCGGGCGCTGGTTGATTAAATGGCGCCCGACCGCTTTGCGTCTAATCTCCACTCATGGGGCTTGCACGATCTTCTGTCTGGGCCGGTCTGGCGCTGCTGCTCGCCGCCGCGACCGGCAGCGCCCAATCCGCGACGGACACTCCGCCGAGCGCCGCCGCCTGTCTCGCTGACTCCAAGCGGTTTTGCTCCACTGTCCAGGCTGGCGGGGGACGCATTCTCGAGTGTCTGGCTCGGCAGCTCGACCAGCTGGATGCTGCCTGCAAGGGGAAGGTCGAACCGGTCGCGGAAGCCATCCTCGACTGGCGATCTGCCTGCGGCGCTGACATCGATGCGCGGTGCGCAACCGACGAGCTGGGCGTCGCGCTGGGTCGTTGCCTGCAGCGGCACGAGAAGGATCTAGCACCAGCCTGTCGCGTCAAGCTGGGAGCTGCCACTGAGTATCTGGCTCTTGCCTGTGGCGCACAGGCCTCGGTGCTTTGCCCCCGAACCGTGGTCGGGGAGGGGCGTTACCTGGCGTGCCTGGCCGACCAGCGAGCGCAGCTGACCGCGCCCTGCGCCGATGTCTTCCAGTGGTTCGACGCACGCTATCAGCAGGGCTGCACCCAACCGATCGCCGAGCACTGTGGCGGCGATGCCGCGTATGGTCACTCTTTCCCCTGCCTGCAACCCCAGCAGCGGCGGCTGCCGCCTGAGTGTCAGCAGCTGGTGGCGAGTCCAGTGCGACGACCTGCCGGAGGGCAGGCACTGGGCGATGGCCCGTTTGCTGGGCGCTACGCTTCCAACTGGGGGCTGGTGCGGTGTCGTCAGCCGGGGAAGAGCCGGGTCGAGTGCCGGTACGAATACGGCGGCGGCAAGCTGAGCTGCGTGGCCAATCGGCAGACCCTGGTCTGCAGCTGGCGCGAAGGTCCGGAGCATGGTCGGGCCACCCTCGTTCAGAGCGCCGAGGGGCACCTGTCCGGTACGTGGGGTCGCGGACAGCGCGCCACGGGAGGTGGGGCCTGGGTGTTCGCCAAGATCGATTGAGGCACCACAGGGCTCGGGCTCGGGCTCGGGCTCGGGCTCGGGCTCGATAAAGGGCAAACTGATCGGTGCGCTAGCGCGCTGACGGCGATGCCGGGGCTCTGGAGCTCGTGGGCGCCGGACCGCGGGTGTCCCGCGGCTGGCTGGGGGGGGCGTTTCCGGAGTCCCAGCGGCAGGTGTAGTCGCCAACGAGGTAGAAAGCTCGGGTGCAGGTCACGTCGACGCTTCCCGAGGAACAGCGGAACCCGTAGCTCTGCCAGATCGGATAGCGACCCACGCGCCACGGGCTGACCTCCTCGCCGTCTGCACCGCACGCCACTCGCGATGCTTCTCGGCGCAGCTCCGTGTCGTCGCCCATCGCGTTGTAGATGAAGCAGGCAGAGGAGGAGAGGACGAGCAGCGACAGGACCGGTCGGACCAGCTGTTTCGCTTCCATGGTCGCTCCGCTACTTGCCCGCCGGAGGGATCTCGAGCTCGTAGAACGGCGCCGGGACATCCTTCGGCCACCACAACCCGCAGCCCACCATGAGGAAGTGCTTGGCGAGTATGCCGCGATAGTAGGAACCGTTGCGCACGTGGATATCCTGATCGGTGCGGGTCAGGTCGCAGTTCTCCCGCAGATCCCCCCGCGTGGTGATCTCGAGATAGACGAGACCCTTGGACATCGCGGAGATGTTGGCGACGGCGGGGGCGATATCGGGGTCCGGCAAGTACTGCAGAACTCCCTGGCAGAGGATGAGGTCGTGCTTCTTGCGATCTCGCCAGCGTGCGATATCGCGATTCTGATGGCCGAAGCGCTGGCACATCGCCTGGCTGACCTCGGTCCCGGTGTACCGGACTCCTTGGGTGTTGGCCTCGAGCCAGCGCTTCCAGTGGCCAACCCCGGCACCAATGTCGAGCACACTCTTGATCGACAGGTGGTTCCACTGCGCGAAGCCGAAGATGAAGCGGGCCAGGGCGTCGTGGTCCTGGTCCGAGTAGACTCGTGTCTTCGGATCCTCGTAAAAGCGCTCGTAGTACGCATCGTCGAAGCGCGCGAAACGGTCCATGACGTGAGTCTAGCAACAAGCACCCCGAGCTCTGGAACCCCTCGTGAACGGAACCGGCATCAGTCCCCTTCGGAAGGGGAAATTCGTGCAATTACCTCGGGTTGCGCGGTTGCTTCCGGAGGCGCGGGGCGGCCGGCAGACCTCGCACGGGGATTTTCCGCTGCCGACGGACCCGGTGCCCGGCAGCTGAGGTAAGCTGCGGTCATGACTCCCAACGAATTGAGCATCCTCAAGTCACTGGTCGTTGTGGCCTGGGCGGATGGGACGGTCGAGCAGCCCGAGACCAGCGTGATCGAAGGGCTCCTGTGTGCTTTCGATGCGTCGGAAGAAGAGGAGCGTGAGGTGCTGGACTTCGCCAAGCAGCGCCGCACGCTCGTCGAGGACCTGCCGCTGGACAATCTCGGGCAACAGGACAGGGAGCTGCTTCTGGGGAATGCAGCGCTGCTCACCCACGCCGACGGAGAGCAGAGCGAGAGTGAGAAGCAAGTGCTCGACAAGCTGGTGGAGCTACTGGGATTCACGCCTGAGCAGGCGCGGGAGATCATCGCCAGCGCCGACGACGGGGCGCTGCAACTCTCGTCCGACCTGCTCACGGAAGACTGAGTCGGCCTGCTTGGAGGCCGTAGTTGTCGGCGAGGGGCCAGATCGGTGTTCGAAGGGCGCGACCGGCGAGAAGTGCAAGGTAGGTCTGGTCAGGTTGGCCGGAGATCGGTAAATGAGCCGCTCATGCGTTCTCGATCCCTGTCGCCGTTGCTGATGTTGGCCACCTCCGCGGTGCTGGCCGCCGGGCTCGCGGGCTGTCCTCGCCGGATCCCCGAGCCGGAACCGGAGTTGCGCAGGAGTCCGCCAGTGCAGGAGGACGAAACCCCGAAGGTGACCGAACTGGTCAAGGACGACCTGAAGGTCGGCTCCGGACCCGAGGCAGCCACAGGGGACACCGTCAAGGTTCACTATACAGGTCGCTTGCTGAACGGGACGAAGTTCGACAGTTCCCTCGACCGGGGGGAGCCCTTCGAGTTCACGCTGGGCCAGGGCCAGGTCATCAAGGGATGGGACCAGGGCGTGGTGGGGATGAAGGTGGGCGGCAAGCGCAAGCTGACGATCCCCGCCAAGCTCGCCTATGGCAAGCGCGGGAGTCCGCCCAAGATCAAGCCCGACTCGCCGCTCGAGTTCGAGATCGAGCTCCTCGAGGTCGTGGGCAAGGAAGGCGGAGACGCCTCCGAGTAGGCGCTATCCGTTTCAGCCGCCGAACTCGATCTTCTCCAGATCCGCCATGATGGTGGCGAAGTCGTCGAAGGTGAGCGCCTGTTGAGCGTCGCTCTTCGCCTCTGGCGGGTGGGGATGCACCTCGACCATGATCCCGTGGGCTCCGGCGGCCTTGGCGGCACGGCACAGGGGGCGGATCCAGCGGCGCACACCGACGCCGTGACTGGGGTCCACGAGCACCGGGAGGTGACTCCGTTCGCGCAGCACCGGCACCGCGGAGAGGTCCAGAGTGTTGCGCGTGGCCGTCTCGAAGGTGCGGATCCCGCGCTCACAGAGCACCACGTGGGGATTGCCTTCAGCGAGGATGTACTCCGCTGCGGCGAGCAACTCGTCGAGGCTCGCCGACATCCCCCGCTTGAGGATGACCGGCTTCGTCTGCCGACCGATGGCTCGCAGTAGGTCGAAATTCTGCATGTTGCGCGCGCCGATCTGCAGCACGTCGACCTCCCGGCTGGCGCGCTCGACCTGGTCGACGCTCATCACCTCGGTGACGACGGGGAGTCCGGTGGCTCGCCCCGCCTCGGCGAGCAGGGCCACGCCTTCCCAGCCGAGTCCCTGAAAGGCGTAGGGGTTCGTGCGCGGCTTGAAGGCGCCTCCGCGCAAGGCCTTGGCGCCCTGGTCGCGGACGGCCGCGGCCGTGGTGGTGATCTGCTCGCGTGATTCCACCGAGCACGGGCCGGCAATGATCAGGAACTCCTCGCCGCCGATCGATGCCGCGTCGCCCAGGGGAACGCGGGTGCCGCCCGGACGACTCGGGCGGGCGGCCTTGGGGTAGTTGCTCGCCGCGGCGGGGAGCGCGGGCGCGGGCTCCTCGATCGGCGGGGGAGGAGCTGAGGCCGCGGCCGGTGGAGTGGGCGCGTCACCCACGCCGTAGCTGCCAATCACCTGCAGGCTGACCGTGTGCTGCTGCAGCTGTTCCAGCGCTGTCGCAACTTGCGGGTCGGCGCGATCACCCTCGAGATCGATATAGAAGGCGTACTCGAAGGGGCGGCCGGGCTTGGGTCGCGATTCCAGCTTCGCAAGATTGATGTTGGCCTTGGCTAGCACGCCGAGACAGGCGGCCAGGGCGCCATGCTCGTGGCGGGTAGAGAGCAGGAGCGAGGTGCGCGCGCGCGGGCCCATCGTCGTTCGGAGGCGCTCGACCTCCGGGCGTGCGCCATGGGCGGCGAACAGTACGAAGCGCGTGTAGTTGTCCGGATGGTTGGCGATCGTGTTGGCGAGCTCCGTCAAGCCGTAGCGTTCGGCGGCCTCGGGAGGTGCGATGGCGGCCAGCGACGGATCTCCGCTCGCCGCGACGTCCCGTGCGGCGACGCCGGTGTCCACGGACGGCACCACGCGTGCGCCGGCGAGTGTGCCGAGGAAGCGTCCACATTCCTCGATCACGAGGGGATGCGCGTGCACCTCGCGGACGCTCGAGAGCTGGGTCTCCGGGTGGCCCAGCAAGCGGTGGTCCATCTTCCAGCGCAGCTCGATGATGGGGCACAGGTCGTACTGGGCGAGCAGGTCGTAGCCCTCGCGCACCGTGCCGGCGATCACGTTGTCGACCGGGAGCAGACCCACCTCGGCCCGACCGCCAAGCACCGTGGTCGCCACGTCGCGAAAGGTCTCGACTCCGACTCGCTCGTGGGGGACCTGGCACCGTTCGAAGTAGCGGGCGAGCGCCACGTCGGAGTGCGCGCCGGGAATACCCTGGAAGGCTGCGGTGATGGTCATGCGAGCACATCGTGCGTCGGCGGGGCGCCGGTGACCAGCCCAATCCCAGGGCTCACCTGTTTGCGCTCAACATCTGGCGGGGCTCGTCTCAGAGCGACGCGACTCGCACCACCCCCTCGAGCCGCTTCAAGGCAAACGTCTCGGCGGCGGACAGGAGATGCCGACGGCTCTGCAGGTGCCGAACGTAGGTCGCCAGCCTCCGCTGACCGTTTCCCGGCCGTCCGCGGAGCATGGTGTAGAGGCGGTCGATGGTGGGCAGCGGCAGCGGGCGGTTCAATGCCTCGAAGATGTCGATCACCTTGATGAGCCAGGTCTCGTCGCCCATGGCCGCGGCGAGCTGCACGCCGTAGTCAGCGGCCCGATCCGCGAGTGCGGGGGCAATCTGCTGGCCCGCCTTGGCCTCGGACCAGATCCCGTTCAACGGACCCTCGATCAGGCGCTTCGCGTCGGCGCCCTTGCCGAGCGCGAAGAACTTGTCGATCACCGTGCCGAGCAGCTCGAGGGCGTGCCCCGCCTTCGTCCGCTCCTCGGGTTCGTCGACCAGTGTGCTGAACCCCTCCTCTGGCATCTCCAGCGAGTCTTCCAGGTCCTGCACGGGCTCGACCGTCATCGTCTGCACCTTGCGCATCTCGCGGGTCGCGCGCTGGCGAGGGCCGGTGCGGGTGAGGAGCTGCAGTTCGACGTTGCCGATCAACAGCTGGTCCGAGGGCTTCAGCTCGCGCTGGCCCTGGATCCGCTTGCCGTTCACCGCCGTTCCGTTGCGGCTGTCGAGGTCATGCAAGATGACCTTGTCGGTCGTCACGTGAACCACTGCGTGACGCCGGGACACGAGAGCCCCATCCAGGACGATGGCGCACTCGGAGCTACGTCCGATCAGCGTGTCCCCCACATGGAGCGCAATTTCGTGTTGCCCCTGGCGCAACACGAATCCAGAGAACCCCCGCTGAGCGCTCACTGGCCGTTCACTCGAATCGCTGCTGCCATGGGGGCTGTTTCTGGCGGGGTCGGGCAAGGGGAGAGAGCTTCGCGGGAGGTCAGAACTGATCCTCGACTCAGATTATCGGCATCTCTGCCGGCTGTCACGAATTGAGCCGTAAATGACTTCCATGATTACGGGTGAATTGGATATTTCCACAATATCATTCAGTCCGAGCGCGCGGATAGCTACCCAGCACCTTCACGAAGCCGCAGGTCTCGTCGAGGCGGGAAAGGGCGCGCGCCACCGCTGGCTGCGCTCGATGGCCCTCGACGTCGGTGAAGAAGACGTACTGCCAGCGCTGCGCTCCAGGACGCGGCCGTGACTCGATTCGTGTCATGTTCAGACCCTCCTCGTAGAGGATCTCCAGGACGCGCTTCAGAGCCCCCTCCTCGTGGGGAGTGCTAAACAGCAGGCTCGTCTTGTCATCCCCGGTGGGGGGCGCGTCGTCCAGGGCGATGACGACGAAGCGAGTGGAGTTGTCGGAGCGGTCCTGGATGCTCTGGCGAATCACCCGCAGACCGTGGATCTCGGCGGCCAGGTGGCTGGCGATGGCTGCCGCCGAGGGGTCGGAGCTGGCCTCGCGCGCTGCGGTGGTGGTCGAGTTGGAGACGACCAGCTGGGCCGACGGGAGGTTGCGCGCCAGCCATCCTCGACACTGCGCGATCGCTTGTGGATGGGAGTAGACCCGGTCGATGCGCCCTAGATCGTCGTGGTGTCCCAGCAGGCAATGCGTGATATCGAGGACGAGCTCCTGACGGATCAGTACGTCGGAATCGATCAGACTGTCGAGGGTGAAGCTGACGCCCCCCTCGGTGGAGTTCTCGATGGGAACCACCCCGCAATCGGTGGCCCGGCCGTTCACTGCGTCGAAGACGCCAGGGATGGTCGCGGAGTGCACGTACTGCGCGCCAAGACCGAAGGCGGATTGGGCTGCCATGTGGGTGAACGTGCCCGGGGGACCCAGGTAGGCCACCTTCAATTCCTCGGTCACGGAGAGGCACGCGCTGAGGATCTCGCGAAACACGGACCTGACGCCGGCGACCGGAAACGAAGCGCGGAGGCGTGCCCTCAGCTTCTGCTCGACCCGGTCCAGCACGTGCTTCTCGCGCTGGGGATCGTGCAGCGGCAGGCCCGCCTGGCGCTTGAGCTCGAATGCATCGGACACGGCGCGGGCGCGCTGATCGAGCAGCTCGATCAGCGCGTCGTCGAGCGCATCGATGCGCTTGCGCACGTCATCGAGGCTCATTGTCTTGGGCCCGCGGTCAACCAATCAGCTCGTTGAGCGACTGGAGCTTCATGGCGAGACTCATGTCGCCCTCGACCCTGAGTTGCTGGGCGAAAAACAGCTGCTGGGCGTCGGCGCGCCCTTCGCGCATGGCGACGTAGTCGTCGGTGGACATTCGGATCGTGCACGGAGCCTCGCCGTCACCCTCGACAATGGTCGGATTCTCGGTCAGGCGCCAGATCCAGGTCCCACCGCCCTCCCCCTCGAGGACGAACTTGTAGATGGCGCCCACCGTGGCAGCGGCCTCTTGGTTGGCTTCGATCTTCTTCCGTGCCTCTTCCACTAGCTCTCTTGCCGTCGCCATCGGTTCTCCTGTCGACTTCCCAGCAGCGGGTAGCAATACCCACGATTTGCTGAGGCTTCATATCGCGGGCGTTGTCCCGGAATCAAGCGCCGGTCCCACCGTTGCTGGGCCTCACGGCGGGGGAATGGTGGGGGGAAGCCCGGGAGCGATGCTCGTTGGGAGTGCGGGGGCTGCGACGCCCGCATCCGCCGAATGCGTTTCGGACGGGGGGAACGGGCTCATCGCTCGCTTGGCTGTCGGCTCGACGCCGGGACCGCGGTGCTGGTGCTCCGGCGCTCCAGGCGATGGGAGAGCTGGGCCATCACCCGCAAGACCGGGTGCCGTGGCGGTTGCAGCTGCGGCACCGGTGGCGGTTGCCGCCGGGGGAGAACTATCGGCCGGCTTCTCGGTGATGACAACGCACCCGATCCCGATGGTGGCCGGAATGGCACACGACAACAGCCAGGCAGCTTCCCTCATCCATCCCTCCCAGCGTCCACTCTAGAACACCGACCCACCTGCCCGACATGGAAAAGGCTTGTTCCAGACGTGCCGTACGGAGGTGGCGGCTGGAGGTCTGCGCTGCTGGCCGAGGCTGCCGCTGGGTGGGTGTCCGGGAGGATCGGTGGGAAGGCGCCACGGGTGTGGTCTCGGTTCTCGATGCTGGAGCGAGAACCGGATCGGTGCGTCGGAAATAAAAGTGTGTCGAATCGGTGAGTTATGGAGCGTTCGTGAGCTATTGATTTAGGTTCTACGGGTTGGCGCTTCACTGCCGGCGAGGGCTCTCCGAGCCCGAGGAATCCAGTGCATTCGCGGTGGACGTTACTTCGAACGACTCGCGGGCTTTCGGCTGGGAGTCGATCCGGTGGAACAAAATGGCTAAGGCTTCTGCTGGGCTAGCGAACACGGTTCGCAGATCACTTCGGTGTTCTCCGTCTGACGCCTTTCACCTCTCACCTCTCACCTTGGGGACCACCCGAACTGAACCTCCGGGTTGTCGTGCTGGCACGTGATGTCACTCGTGTTCGTCTATGGATCGCTGAAGCGGGGATGTCGCCATCACGCTCACCTCGGCGGGGCGCGGCTGCTCCGAGCGGCGACCTGCCCGGGGTATCGACTCGTCCGCCATGGAGAATACCCGGCGCTGGTGCAGGGAGCCGGTCAGGTGGCGGGGGAGCTCTACGAAGTGGACGACTGGCTGCTGGAGCGCCTGGATCGCTTCGAGGACTGTCCGGAGCTGTATCAGCGTGAAGTGGTGCGACTCGCCAGTGGAGAGAAGGCCTTCGCGTATACGATGTCGGTCAGCGCCGTCGAAGGCGACGCGGAGATCCCCGACGGTCGGTGGGTGGAGGAGGAGGAGCTTGCCGGCCCGGGTGGGGATCCGAGCTCGATGAAATGATCGGGGCTCCGGTTGTCGGGTGCGGGGATCGGATGCAGGTTCCCCACCCATGAACCGCCCACCGGACGAGCTCAGGAACCGCGTGATGCAGCAGGCGGCCGGGGCCATGAGCCTGCAGATTGCCTTTGTTGGGGTGGCCAATGCCCTCTTCACTCGGCTCGCGGAGCGGGGCGTGGCCACGGCGGAAACACTGGCCACGGCGGCCGCGTGCGACGCTGGATACGTGGAACGGTGGTGCGATGCAGCCTTCGCGTTTGGTTACCTGGACGAAGACCCCGACGGTTTTCGTCTGACCGAGCTCGGATCGGCTTTTCGCCCGGAGGCGGAATCCACGCTGATGCCATTCGCCGTGAACAGCGTGCTCTTTGGTCACCTTGCCGAGCGCGCGGCCGGCCTGCTTCCCGGGGGCGAGCAACCAGGAGAGTCGGTACTGGGTGAGCGCGCCACGATCGCCCCATGGTTCGGTTCCATGCTGGAGGCGATGTTCGGCGAACTGTTCGAAGATCAGCTGCTGCCACGGCTTCCGGTCTTCGAGCGCGCCAGTGATGCGGGAGGGGTGGTGGTCGACTTGGGATGTGGCAACGGCTGGTACTTGCGGCGCGTACTGCGCCGCTACCCGAATCTCACCGGAGTGGGTATCGATGGGATGTCCGCCAATATCGACCAGGCGGTGCGTGCGGCGGAACGCGAGGGGCTCACACATCGGGTCACGTTCCGGAAGGCGGACATTGGCGATTTCGAGATCGGCCATCCGGTGCAGATCTTCGCGCTGAATCGTGCCTTGCACCACGTCTGGGACCAGCGCCAGTCGCTCTTCGTGCGGCTTCGGGACCGCCTGGCGCCGGGAGGGGCGCTCGTCATCTGGGAACCACGATGGCCCGATGTGCGGTCCGAGCTTCGCCAGCCAGGACGGGCGGGGATGGCTGCGCAGAACCTCTCCGAACACGTTCAGGGCAATCGGTTCCTCCGGCCCGCCGAGGTCGAAAGCGAACTGAAGAGGGTCGGCTTTCGCCCCGAGATCCACCTGTTCCGGGACGGCGCGGAGATGGTGGTGGTGGCATCGCGGTAGCAGGGTCGGCACAGGGTAGGCAGATTTCTGGGCCAATTCGGCCGGGGTTGGCATGCACGGAGCATGTCGACAGCACGGTGGATGAGTGCGGTCCTGGCGCTGGTACTGGTGGGCGGCTGGGGCTGTGACGAAAGTGCCCAGATCCTCAGCGAAGAGGCTCCAGGGGCGGCCAAGACCAAGCCCGCAAACGGGGGCGCCGACCCCAAGGTCGATGAGTGGGCCATGGTTCCCGTTCCTCCGGCAGACGGCCCCAAGCTTGTACCCATTGCCATGAAGGTGCCGGTTCAGGCCAAGCCCGACAAGAAGGCAGACACGATCGGCTACCTCCGGGTTGGTGCTCGCGTGCCGCGCTCGAAGGAGGCGGTCAGTCGGCGCGATTGTCCTCAGGGCTGGTACGCGGTGCGCCCCGTTGGTTTCGTCTGTGTGGGCGACGACGCGACGCTGAAGCTCGACCACCCGATCGCTCGTGCCATCGAGGGCGAACCCGACCGGTCCGAGCCGATGCCGTACAAGTACGCCTTCGTCAGGTCGATCGCGCCGAACTACCTGCGGATCCCCACCAAGGAGCAGCAGTTCCAGTACGAGATGCGCCTCGAGCGCCACCTGCGAAACTACGAGAAGCTGAAGAAGAAGTGGGATGAACTGGATGTTGGAGCCAACGACGTCCCGCTCGACGAACGCGGCTACGCGCTGGGCGCGATTCCGGATCACGCCAAGCCGCTCGACATGAGCCAGCGTTATGGCGGCGACGGCAACGACGAGGTTCCCTGGTGGCTGAAGGGGGGGGAGCGGCTGATCCCGAACCTGTCCACCTTCAAGGCGCCGCCCTATGCGGTGATCGCCAATCGGATCAAGCGTCACGCCGGCGTGGCGCTGATCGGTACGTTCGTGGCGGGGGAGGAGGCTCAGAACCGTCGCTTCGCGGTGGCGACGGACGGTCGCCTGTTGCCGGCGGACAAGCTCAAGGCGGACTCGGGCTCGCCGTTCCATGGGTATCCGATCGACGAGGTGGGCCTGCCCGTTGCCTTCGCCCGCAAGGCCGGCGCTACCTGGTGGACCTACGAGGACGGCAAGTTGGAGAAGGGCAAGCGGCTCGGGTGGCGCGAGTTCATCGCGCTCAACGGTGAGGTCAAGGAGATCCATGGCGTGCGCATGGTGCAGGCGCGCAACGGCAAGTGGCTCCGCAGCTCGGATCTCAAGACTGCTGCCAAGCCCAGCACGCTCCCGTCTTGGGCGAAGAAGGGGGTCCGGTGGATCGACGTTTCCATCGTGAGTCAGACGATGGTCCTCTGGGAAGGTGACCGCCCCATCTACGCCACTCTGGTCTCGACGGGGCGGGGCGGTCTCGGCGAACCCGGCCCGACGCTGAGCACGCCCCGCGGCACCTTCCGCATCTATCAGAAGCACGTGACGACGACGATGGACTCCGATGCCGCGGACAGCGAGTTCGAGCTGCGCGACGTCCCTTGGGTGATGTACTTCAAGGGCGGGTACGCGCTCCATGGTGCCTACTGGCACGATGACTTTGGGCGGGTGCGCTCCCACGGATGCATCAACCTGGCGCCCATCGACGCTCGGGTCGCATTCCACTTCGCGGCTCCCGACACGCCCGAGCACTGGCATGCTTCCTACGGTGGCGACGTCTTGGGTCAGGGCACGATCGTGCACATCCACAAGTAGGCCCGCGACCCCGGCCGCCTCCCGGGACAGGCGAAGCTCCGACCGGACGGTGGCCGTGGTTCAGCTGCGCTCAGCGTAGCTGAACCGGATGAGCGATGGGAACTCGCTCTCCGATGAACGGGGGAATGCGAATATCGCGGTAGTACCCCGCCACGCACAGTCCGACCTTGTTGCCCGCCAGCGCCGCCTGCGGGACGACGTTGGAGACTCGCCCCGATGGCTCGAAGGAAACGATGACGCGCCCGGTCTGGATGTCGAGCTCCGGATCGTAGCACTTGCGAGCCGCCTCGGTGGCCTTGGCGAGGGCGGCGAGGGCCGCCTGTTGATCGAAGGGGCCTGCTTCCCGGGGGGGGGCGGCTTCCTTGGCTGCTGCAGCGTCGTCGCCGGGTGGGGCACCGCCGGCTCCCGCATCGGCGGGTGATGTCCCGCTGCCGCTGGGCTCGGGGCTGGGAGCTGCGGATGGCGGAGCCGGGACGGGATTGGCTGCGGGGGCTGGGGGTGCGGGAAAGAGATCGGGCACCATCTCTCGCAGTGCCGGCACGTACTGGACCATCAGATCGCGGTCGTAGAAGTAGAGAGCGACGGTGGCTGCCGCCAGGAGCAGCAGGGTGATCAGCCCGATCCGAAACAGGCGTCCCGCACATCCCCGCTTGCGCTGCGGCTGGAGCCACTCGTCGCTGTCCGCTTCGGTGGACGCGGAAAGGGGGGGCGAGTCCACCTCCTGAGGCGCTGGCGGCCGCGGTGGGGCCTCGGGCTGGGGCGGTGGCGGTGGGGGGGACTCCTGTCCGTCTGCCGTGTTCGTCGCCGCTGCGTTATCGGGGTGAGAGGGCGGTGGGGGCAGCGGTTCCGGTTCGGGCGCCGGGGGCGCCGCCGCGAGCTCGTGCTGGCGAGGGGGAGCAGGGGGGGTAGGGACCCCGGTGAACTCGGGATCATCGGGTAGGCGGGCCACTCCCAGGCCCGCGTCGTGGTCGGCGTGCCCCCCATGGTCCGTCTGGCGGTTGAACGAGCTGAGTAGCTCCGCAGAGTCCACCGCGACGGTCCTCTCATCGAAGCTGAGCACCTCGTCGTCCGCATCGTGCGCGGACGCCGCGGCTCCCGGTTCCGGGTACCCGCGCAGCTCTGGGAACCGCTCGCGCAGGGAGGGCGACGCGATCACGGTCTCTTCGCCGGTCTCCTCCGTGAAGCTGGGAAGCTCCTCGCGCGGCTCTGGCTCGGGCGGGGTGATGCCACGCGCCTCGAGCGCCTCGGCAATCTCTTGGAAGTCGAATGGGCGACGGCGTGTCGGGTCATCGACGCGCCACACGGCGGTGTTGGCATCGACGGCGCCGAGGACGTACAGCTCGACGAGTTGGGTCAACGCCATCTGCGTCGGATCGCGATGGTTGACGGCGACGAACCAGTCCAGGGTCTGGGTGATCTGCTTGGGGGGGGGAGCCGGGGGCTCCGGTGGGGGCTGGATGATGGGAGCCTGCAGCCCGCCGAGGATCGTCTGCTTGTTGGACAGTCTTCGCGGCGAGGGCCCGGGCGGGGCATGGGTGGGCCCGGCCAGCGGTGTTGGCGTTGCTGGGGTGGCAACGGCGTTCGCCGGGCGCGGTGTGGGGGGCGCGGGAGCGGGCGCTGGGACTGCAGCGGCTGGAGCTGGAGATCGGGTGGGCGCGGCTACCGGCGCGGGGGGAGCCACCGATGTGTCGGGTCCGAGCTCGGTGCCGTCGATCACGATCGGCTTCCCGCAGCGCTTGCACTGCATGCGCACCTTCCGGCCGCGTACCCTAGCGTCCGGGATCGCGAATTTCGCGGGACAGTGGCTGCACGAGACGTTCATGATGCGGGCTCGCGAAGGTCGGGCGATGCGGGGGCGGAGACTCGAGAGCGGGGTCTTCGCGGACCGCAACTATAGTCAACTCGACCGCACGTGAACTGGGAATCTGGACCGGACTTGCGGCCGGAGAGAAGCGGAAAGCAGGTCTGCGTTTCCAGTTGGCAGGGGAGGCCGTCTATGGCTCTGTCCAAGCCAATGTCTCTCTACCATCTTACCCTGGCCGCCCGCGACACCTTGCGCGTCAGCGCTTGGGTGATCTGGCAGGGGAACTTCGGCAACCTCAAGGATGAAGACGCGGATCGCTGGCTCGATTGGTGGGCAGAGCGAGTGCTGCGTGATGCCCAGGTCGAGGTCGAGGTCGAGGGACGAGAGAATGCTCTCCCCGACGAGACCTACGTCATCATGAGCAATCATCAGTCGCTCTATGACATCCCGGTACTCTTTCGCTCTCTTCAGCGTCGCATCCGGATGGTGGCGAAGAAGGAGCTGTTCTACGTCCCCATTTGGGCCCAGGCGATGCGGCGGGCGGGGTTCGTCGAGGTCGATCGCCAGCGCCGTGAGCGCGCCATCGAGAGCTTGAACCAGGCAGGGAAAGCGCTGCGCGAAGGTCGCAACATCTGGATCGCGCCCGAAGGGACGCGCAGCAAGACCGGTCGTCTCGGCCCCTTCAAGAAGGGTGGCTTCTACCTGGCGATCAACGCTGGCGCCAAGATCCTTCCGGTGACCATCCAGGGCACGCGGGACGCGCTGCCAGCGGATGGTTGGCGCGTGCGCAACGGTGCTCGCGTGCACGTCACGATCGGTGAGCCCGTGGACGCGCGAGCCTATGGCGTCGAACGCCGAGACGAGCTGATGGCTGCGGTGCGCGACGCCATTGCCGCGCCCCTACCGGACTGAGCAGAGGACCCGCCGGGGGCGGGTGTCGGTCAGATGCGGCACCAGACGCGGACGATCACCGTGCCGCGTACGGTCCACGGAGTCACGTCGATCCGGTCCACCTCGTCGATCGTCTGGACCGGCAGGCGGTGCAGGAGTCGCTCGCGGACGAAGTCCCGTCGTGCCGAGACGCTGGCCAGCTGCGCGAGCTCCCCTCGGACCACGAAGGTGACCATCTCGTGGATCTCGAAATCGGTGAGCGGCTCGCTCGACTCGCCGGTGCGAGACGTCTGGCCATCATCCAGCGTGGCGCCATGCGGGGACCGCTTCGTGGCGGCGGGCCGTTCGACGTAGTCGAGCGTGGCTCTTCGTGCCCGTCGCGGGAGGGCCACCGCCGGAGTCGGCGGCCGGTCTTCGTAGCTGACCGTGTGGCGGGGCTCGCGGGGTCGGGGATCGGGGCTCTCCACGCTGGGGGCCACATCGACCAGCATCTCGGAAGCGATGGCGGCCATCGTTTCTCGGCCGGCGTACCCCGGCTCGACCTCGATCTCCGGTGTTCCGCTCTCGCGATTGGTCTCTCCAGCGCCATCGTCCACCAGCCCGATGTCGGGTAGCAGCTCGGCGGCGATGGCGGCCATCGTGTCGCGACCGGCGGGACCCAGGGTGGTGGAGATCTCCGGCATGGACGGCTCCGGGCTGCGCGCGCCCGTGTGCCGCGGGCCCGTCCCACGTCGTGGGGGCCGTCGACTCGAACGCTTCTTGCTCGGATTGCGCGTATTCACTGGATCTTGCTGATCATCGCACGCGCGCCGGGAGACCGCATAGAACAAGAAGCAGGCTTCCGGCCGTTCCAGAGCATTGGTCCGGACGAACGCGCGCGATTCTCGAGCATTCCGCCTCGATTCGGAACGAACGCGGCTCTCGAGTAGCGCGCGTCGATTCAGAAGTCTTCGGGGTAGGGAAGTGTGCTCGACCCCATCAAGTAGGTGTCGATGGCGTGCGCCGCGCCCCTTCCCTCGGCAATCGCCCAGACGACCAGGCTCTGTGCGCGACGGCAGTCTCCCGCGGTGAACACGCCCGGCGCGCTGGTGCTGAAGGACCCATACTCGGCCTGGAAGTTGCTCCGGGCGTCGCGCTCCAGTCCGATCGCGTCGGCGAGGTTGCCCTCTGGCCCCAAGAATCCCATGGCCAAGAACACCAGATCGCACGCGATCGTCTGCTCCGTGCCGGGTAGCTCGCGAAGCTGGTAGCGGCCCTGCTCGTCCTTCTGCCAGTCGACCCTGACCGTCTTGATGCCGGCCACGTTGCCGTGACCGTCGTCGACGAACTCCTTGCTGAGGATGCAGAACTCGCGCGGATCGCTGCCAAACTTGGCGGCAGCCTCGGCGTGGCCGTAGTCGACGCGGAAGATCCGCGGCCAGGTGGGCCAGGGGTTGTCGGGGGGGCGCGTGGCTGGCGGCTTCGGCAGTAGCTCGAAGTTGACCACGCTCGAGCAGCCGTGCCGGATCGAAGTGCCGATGCAGTCCGTGCCCGTGTCGCCACCGCCGATCACGACCACCCGCTTGCCCTTGGCCGAGATGTACTTGCCGTCGCCCAGTTTCGAGTCGAGCAGGCTCTTCGTGTTCTTCAGCAGGAAGTCCATGGCGAAGTGGACTCCGCGCAGCTCCCTCCCAGGGATGGGGAGGTCGCGGGGCTTCGTGGCCCCGGTCGCCAGCAGTACTGCGTCGTAGTCCTCGCGAAGGCGGGCGATGTCGACGTTGACTCCGACGTGGGCATTGGTCACGAAATCGACGCCCTCGGCGCGCATCAGGTTGAGACGCCGCTCCACGATGTCTTTGTCGAGCTTCATGTTCGGGATGCCGTACATCAACAGACCCCCGATCCGGTCGTCGCGCTCGTACACCGTCACCTGGTGCCCGACCTTGTTGAGCTGGTCAGCGGCGGCCAGACCCGCCGGACCGGAGCCGACGACGGCCACCTTGCGACCGGACCGACGCTCGGGTGGGCGTGGCACGATCCACCCTTCCGCGAAGCCCCGATCGACGATCGCACACTCGAGGTTCTTGATCGTCACGGGGGGCTCGTTGATGCCGAGGGTGCAGGCGCCCTCGCAGGGGGCCGGACACACACGGCCCGTGAACTCGGGGAAGTTGTTCGTGCGGTGCAGGCGGTCCAGCGCTTCTCGCCAATGACCGCGGTACACGAGGTCGTTCCACTCCGGGATCAGATTGTCGATCGGACAGCCTGTCGTTGATTGGCAGAACGGGACGCCACAGTCCATGCATCGCGCGCCTTGCCGAGTCAGGTGGTCCTCGGGGACGTCGATGGCGAACTCGTTGAAGTGCTGAATGCGCGCGCTCGGGTCCGAGTACGGAATCGTTTCACGCGTGAACTCGAGGAAGCCGGTTGCTTTTCCCATTTTTTCTCTTCAAAGGTCGCGGTGTGGAGGGCCTCAGGGCTGTGCGGCGTAGCCCGGATGGATGCTCCCTGCCTCTTCTTCGTCGTGCTGCATGCGCTCCGCGAGGACGCGCTTGTAGTCGATGGGGAACACCTTCACGAACTGCTGCAGGCAGGCGTCCCAGTTCTCGAGGATCGACTTGGCGACGGTCGAGCCGGTGAGCCCGAAGTGCATGCTGATCAGGTCGCGGAGTTCGACGATGTCGTCGCTGGTCTCGACTTCCTCGAGGAGCACCATTCCGGTGTTGCAGTTGCCTCTGAACTGGCCCTGGGGGTCCCAGACGAACGCGATGCCGCCGGACATGCCGGCCGCGAAGTTGCGGCCCGTCGGGCCCAGGACGACAGCGCGGCCGCCCGTCATGTACTCGCAGGCGTGGTCGCCGACGCCCTCGACGACGGCTCGCGCGCCGGAGTTGCGCACACAGAAGCGTTCGGCGGCGCGTCCGCGGAGGAAGGCGTAGCCACCCGTCGCGCCGTACAGCGCCACGTTGCCCACGATCATGTTCTCCTCGGGTTTGAACGAGGAGTCCGCGGGAGGATAGATGATGACCTTGCCGCCGGAGAGCCCCTTGCCCACGTAGTCGTTGGCGTCGCCTTCGAGCTCGATGGTGACGCCACGAGCTAGCCACGCACCGAGCGACTGCCCCGCCGAGCCGTCGAGGCGAATGTGGATCGTGTCGTCGGGGAGCCCGAGCTCACCCCACTTCTTCGATACCTCGTGGCTCAACGTCGTCCCCACCACGCGATTGGTGTTGACCACCGGGGATCGAATCGTGACCTTGCTACCGGTCTCGATGGCGGACCGCGCCTCTTCGATGAGCTCGTTGTCGAGGGCCTTGTCGAGTCCGTGATCCTGGCGCATCTGGCAGCTGACGCCGACGGCCTCACTGGCCCTCTGGGCGGGTGTCAGGAGCGGGGTCAGATCGAGGCTCCGGGCCTTCCAGTGACCCGACAGGTCAGCGGTGTCGAGCAGATCGACGCGGCCAATCAGCTCGTCGATTGTGCGCACGCCGATCTCGGCCATCAGCTCCCGGGCTTCCTCGGCGACCATGAACAGGTAGTTGACGACGTGGTCCGGCGAGCCCGCGAACTTGGCTCGCAGGCGCGGGTCCTGGGTCGCCACGCCGACCGGGCAAGTGTTCAAGTGGCACTTGCGCATCAGGACGCAGCCCAACGTGATGAGAGGCGTCGTCGAGAACCCGAACTCCTCGGCGCCCAGGCAGGCCGCGACGATGATGTCGCGCCCCGTCTTCAGGGCACCGTCGGTCTCGAGGCGCACCCGCGATCGGAGGTCGTTCATGACCAGCGTCTGGTGCGTTTCTGCCACGCCCAGCTCCCAGGGAAGCCCCGCGTGCTTGATGGACGTCAGAGGGGATGCTCCGGTGCCGCCGTCGTGGCCGCTGATCAGGATGTGGTCTGCGTGCGCTTTGGCGACTCCAGCCGCGACCGTCCCGACTCCCACCTCGCTGACCAGCTTGACGCTGACTCCTGCAGCAGGATTGCTGTTCTTGAGATCGTGGATCAGCTGGGAGAGGTCCTCGATGGAGTAGATGTCGTGGTGCGGCGGGGGGCTGATCAAGCCGACGCCGGGCGTCGAGTACCGGGTCTTGGCGATGATCTTGTTGACCTTGTGCCCTGGAAGTTCGCCTCCCTCGCCAGGCTTGGCACCCTGCGAGATCTTGATCTGGAGCTCGTCAGCATTGGTCAGATACCAGCTGGTGACACCGAACCGACCCGACGCGACCTGCTTGATCGCGCTCCGCTTGCTGTCGCCGTTCTCCATGGGCTTGAAGCGCGTGGGGTCCTCGCCACCCTCGCCCGTGTTGCTCTTGCCGCCGAGCCGATTCATGGCGATGGCCAACGACTCGTGAGCCTCGGCGGAGATGGAGCCGTAGCTCATGGCTCCGGTGCGGAACCGGCGCACGATCTCCTTCGTGGACTCGACCTCCTCCAGGGGGATCGGGCCGCTCGCGGCAGGCTTGAACTTCAGCAGACCACGCAAGGTGCACCGGGTTCGCGCGTCGTCGTTGATCAGCTTGGCGAACTGGCGATAGGCGTCCTTGCTGTTGGTGCGCGCTGCTAGCTGGAGCTGCTGGATGGTCTGTGGGTTGAACGTGTGCCGCTCGCCGTTGGCGCGCCAGTGGAACTGCCCGTCGTTGGGCAGGACGCCGAGACGCCGTCCTTCGCGCTCGGGATAAGCCTCGCGGTGGCGCAGCAGGAGCTCGCGCGCCAGCACGTCTATCTCGATTCCCTTGAGTCGGCTGGCGGTGCCGGTGAAGCAGCGGTCGACGACCTTCGGACCCAGACCCACCGCCTCGAAGATCTGCGCGCCCTTGTAGGATTGCAGGGTGCTGATGCCCATCTTGGCCATCACCTTGAGCATGCCCTTGCCGACCCCCTTGCAGTATGCCTGAACCACCGCGTCGTCGGAGTCGAGCGTGCCGTCCAGCCGCCCCTCGCGGCGTGCCTGCCAGAGGTTCTCGAAGGCCAGATAGGGATTGATGGCGTCCGCGCCGTACCCCACCAGCAGGCAGTGGTGATGCACCTCGCGCGCCTCGCCGGTCTCGACGATGATGCCGATCCGGGTTCGCTTGACGCGGCGGAGCAGGTGGTGATGGACGGCCCCGCTGGCGAGCAGGGCGCTGACCGGGACGCGATCGGGACCGGCGTTCCGATCGGTGAGCACGACGAGATAGTACCCCTGGTCGACGGCCTCCTCGGCCTCGCGACAGATCCGGTCCAGTGCGCGCGAGAGACCGTGCTCCTCGTCGGAGCGCTGCCAGGTAATGTCCACGCAGCGCGCCTTCCAGCCGCGGGTGTCGATGTGCTTGAGTGCTGCCAGCTGCTCGTTGGTCAGGATGGGGTGGGGCACGAGCAACCGATGCGCGTGCTCCGGCTCCGTTGCGAGGAGGTTGCGTTCCGGGCCGATGTAGCACTCGAGACTCATGATGACTTCCTCGCGGATCGAGTCGATCGCGGGGTTCGTCACCTGGGCGAAGAGCTGCTTGAAGTAGTCGTAGATCAGCCGGGGCCGCTCGCTGAGCACGGCGAGCGCAGCGTCGTTGCCCATCGAGCCCACCGGATCGCGCTTCTGCTTCACGAGCTGCAGCAACATGAACTGCAGCGTCTCCTCCGTGTAGCCAAACGCCTGGGAGCGCGCGAGGAGGGTCTCCGGATCGAACCCGTGAGGCTCGATGTTGGTCTTCAGATCCGAGAGCTGGAGGCGGTGGTCTGCCAGCCACTCCGCGTAGGGTCGCCGGGACGCCAGGCTCTCCTTCAGCTCGGCATCGGGGATCATCCGCCCCTGCTCGAAGTCGACGAGGAACATGCGGCCGGGCTGCAGGCGACCCTTCTCCTTGACCAGCTTGGGATCGACGGGCAGCACGCCGACCTCGGAGGCCATGATCACGCGGTCATCTTCCGTGACGTAGTAACGGCTGGGGCGCAGACCATTGCGGTCGAGCACGGCGCCGATGTACTTGCCGTCGGTGAAGGCGATCGACGCCGGACCGTCCCACGGTTCCATCAAGCACGAGTGGTACTCGTAGAACGCCCGCTTGGTTGCCGACATCCCGTCGTGGTTCTGCCACGCTTCGGGAATCATCATCATGACGGACTCCTGGAGCGTGCGGCCCGTCATCAGCAGGAACTCGAGGGTATTGTCGAACGTCCCCGAGTCCGAGCAGTCGGGCTCGACGACGGGGTAGACGTCCGACAGGCTCTCACCGAACAGGTTGCTCTCGAGGACACCCTGGCGGGCGAACATCCAGTTCATGTTGCCGCGCAGCGTGTTGATCTCGCCGTTGTGGCTCATGAACCGGTTCGGCTGCGCGCGGTCCCAGGAGGGGAACGTGTTGGTGCTGAACCGCGAGTGCACCATCGCCAGGTGCGATGTGTACTCGGGGTCCTCCAGGTCCGGGAAGTAGGGGAGCACTTGCTCGGGAGCGAGCATTCCCTTGTAGATGATGACCTTGGTGGAGAGGCTGCAGACGTAGAACATCTTGGCCTGCTCGAGGGAATCGTCGCCACGCAGGTCGTGGCTGGCACGCTTGCGAATCAGGTACAGCTCGCGCTCGAAGGCGTCGCCCTCGATGCCGTCGGCGGCGGCGATGAAGAGCTGTTCGACGACCGGTTCGCTGGCGCGGGCGGTGGGTCCGAGATTGGCCGCGTCGGCGTTGGTGGGCACCGAGCGCCAGCCCACCAGCTGCTGCCCACGCTGCGCGATCAGTTCCTCGACGCGCGCCTTGCAGCGCGTTCGCTCCGACTCGATACGGGGGAGGAAGACGAGCCCAGCGGCGAAGCGACCGGGTTCTGGCAGCTCTTGGCCCAGGTCGGCCTGGGCGACCTTGCGCAGAAACTCGTGGGGCAGGGCGGTCAGCATGCCGGCGCCGTCGCCCGTGTTCGCCTCGCAGCCTCGAGCCCCCCGATGGTCCATGTTGAGCAAGACTCGGTTGGCATCCACGATGATCTGGTGGCTGCGCTGGCCCTTGATGTGAGCGACGAAGCCCACGCCACAGGCATCGTGCTCGTAGGCGGGGTCGTAGAGGCCAATCTTTCCGGGTCGAAGCGTTCGCGGCATATTGGTTTCCTGAGTGTTTTCGACGCGCCCAGGGGCTCGTGGGGGGCGCAGTACAGGGTCAGATGTTGGGCCGTTTGTCAACCGGGTCCATGGCGCTTAATGCATTGCGTTATGCGGTTCCTGGATCGAGTGACGGAGGCCGTCTCGAGTTGTGACGCGGATCCCGCCCTGGTACGCAGGAAGGGATGCCGATCCGCGTTTTGCGAGTGTGGGTCGTGGCCCTGTTTGGGTTGCTGATGGCCGCCACGGCTTGTCGTCGCTCGGGCCATCGGGACGAGGGGGAAGGCAGCCTGGCCGCGCCATCGGTGGTGGCGGATCCCTGCTCCTCTGGCGAGAGCGTGGATCCACCTCGCGCCGAGCTGGAGCCTGCCCGAGTGGCATTCGAGTCGCGCCGATATGGTGAGGCGATCCAGGGTTTCGATGGCATGGCCGAGAAGTATCCGTTCAGCGCTACGGTTCGGGTGTGGCGGGCGGAGGCGACGCTCTATCAGTACAAGCGTTCCGACGGGGACAAGCGATTCGAGCAGGCAGCGAGCGACGCGTTGCCGTTCTACCAGGCAGCCGAGGCGCTCCACGAGCGTGGCTGCCGACTACCCGACGAGGCGGAGTACTACCTGCGGATGGGTTCCGCCTACGCGCATTTGCGCAAGCGTGACGCGAAGCTTGCTGCCGTGCAGCTCAGGATCGCAAAAAAACGCTTTCCCGACAGCGCCGAGGCCACCTACGCGCTGGCCCGGGCCAGTTGCCTGTTGGATAGCGTTGACGACTGCGCGCAATACCTGGCGGAAACACTGACCATCGCGCGGGAGTTGCGGCGACCGCTCTTCCTCCGCACCCATCGATCGATGGACGAATGGATCCGACGTTCCACGACCCAGACCGAGTTCGAACCGCTGCGTCAGGATCCTCGCTACTCCCGGATCGTCGCCGAAGCTCGCGCGGCCGCCGACTGAGGGCCGACCGCTGTCGCCGATGACTCGCAAGCTCGTTTCCAGACTGGCGAGCCGCCGCAACAGCGGTGCGGTCGTCTTTGCGGCCTTGCTGGTGGGGGTGGTCGCGGCGCTGCTGCTGGCATCCCCACGGGTAGCGCCGCGACCAGGGGAAATGGTGCGACGCGACGCGGCCGCCACCGTCGAAGACGTGGTCAAGGGGATCGCCTGGTACGGTCCCGGGCAACTGCGGGGTCGGCGCAGTCAGGCAGCGTTCGCGACCTTCGACGGTCGCGGCACGCTGCTCGTGCTGGGGTCGGCCTGGTCCCGGTTGAGTCTCGGTCGGCTCGGGTACCTCGAGCCCAGCACGGCGACGCGTCTACCCTGGTTGCTGCTCGCGAGCCTCGGGCCCTCCCTGATGTGGTGGGTTCTGCGTCGCACCTGCGGACCCTCCGCTGCGCTGGGTGGCGCGCTGTTCCTGGTCCTCGTCCCCGGCTGGTTCTCGGGGGCAGTCGGCGCGGCGTGGTGGCCAGTCGTCGTCTCCGGGTGGCTGCTGGTGGTCGGTCTGGCGGGACTGCGGCTGGCTCCCAGCTGCCGCGGCCTGCTGATCGGCGGGGTGCTGGGGTTCTGGGTGCAGGTCCACGTGGCCGTGCTGCTGGCCTTGGGGTGGCTCGTCGCCGTTCACTGGTGGCGCCGACGTGGTCGCAGGGGCGACTGGGGACAGACGTCGCTGCCCCTGGACGTCGTGGTCGGGGGTACCGTCGCCGTCCCGGTGGGGTGGGCCTTGAATCCCGCCCTGTGGAGCCGCTCCACGCCGGAGTTGGTGCGCTGGGCACTGGGGGTGGCGCTCCCAGCGCCATCGAGTCCCGTCCTCGGGGTCGGGTGGAGTGTGGTAGCCCCAGCCGGGTTGGCCGTGGGGGGGGCGGTTGCGGTGGGCGCGATTCTCCAGTGGTTCGGGAGCCCTCGCTCCGGCTGATGACGAGTGGGTTAGTCGAGCGGGGCCATCTTGCACTCGCCCGAGAACTGCACCCCCTTGTCCATGAAGACCTCGGGAGAGTGCAACGTCCCGTCGACTCGGGCCGGAACGTAGAGCTCGATGGCCGCGGCCGCACGGATACTGCCAGATACCACGCCCCCCTTGATGATCACGGTTGCGACCTCGATGTCCGCCTCCACCTCGGCGCCCTCGCCGATGATCAGGACCCCGTCGCTGCGGACCTCGCCGCGGAAGGTTCCATCGATGCGGACTCGGCCATCGAAGTGGAGCTTGCCTTCGAAGTGGGTTCCACGGCCCAGCAGGGCGGTAATCTCGGTGGCGGGGAGCAGCGGGTCCATCGCGCGCATCGTAGCCGAAACGTTCGCTTCCTGCTCCGCCAACCCCGGCTGGGTGGTGGGCCGAATTGGATGACGCTCGGGCGGTGTCCTTATCGAACCACTCGGCAACAGGGCCGGACGCTTTGCCTTCGTCACAGGGCGTGCTGAAATCCGGAGCATGGGAATCTTTCGTCAGGTCGCTGCGGCAGGGGTGGGAGCGAGCGTGCTCGCCTGGAGCGCCGCGGCGAGCGCGCAGGACTACACTGTCAAGGTCACGCCTCAGCCTGCCCCGCCGTCCGCCGAGACTGCCGAGACCGCCGAGGGAGAGGAGGATGCGCCTCCCGGCGTCGTGGGCGGGTACTCCTGGGGAAGCAAGCCCACGGGGACGAAACCACGCGCGAGCAAGCCCGTACGTCGCATCCAGAAGCAGTACGACCACAACACTCCGATCGTCACGTATCCTGGTTTTCGCGTGCTGGGGGACGGCACGTCGGTGGTGTGGGTGACGGTGAGTCGGTCGGTTCCCGTGCGCGCCGAGCGGGCGCGGGGCCAGGCGAGCTACTTCCTCGAGGGGGCTCACGTGCAGGTCTGGAACAACACGAATCCTCTCCTGTCGAGCCACTTCCCGACGCCGGTCACCCGGACTCGACTGCGGCCCGGAGAGACGGGGGCGCGCCTGGTCATCGACCTCCGGGAGGACGTCGAGCCCACCCACGAGGTCATCGAGGGGCCGCGGGGGACGATGCTGCTTCGAATCCTGGTTCCCCCAGGTAAGTCGGCGCCCACGCCCGCGTCCACGCCCAGCGAGGAGCGACCGCGGGAGAACATGGCGGCGACCGCGCCGGATCCAGAACCCGCTTTTGCCGCCCGGGCAGCGACCGACGCGGATGCCTCTGTCAGTGGGAGCGCCCAGGTGGAGGCGGGTGTCAGCTTCGGCCTTTCCAGCAAGAAGAAGGATCGAAAGCAGAAGAAGGCCGAGCGTCGGCGCCGCCGCCGCAAGTAGCGCGTCGGGGACCAGCGATCTGGGGCCGTGACGCCAGGACCGGACTGACGAGACTGGCGCGATCGAGGACAGGTCGGGCGAGGGGAACCTGGTGTAGGGTCAACCCGTGCTGTGGCGTCGTGGGGCATGCGATGGGGGCCTTCCTCTGCTCATCCTGGCGACGCTCCTGCCGAGCGCGGCGAGCGCCGAGCCCGGGGCCAGCACGACCACCCACTGGGTCGAGTTCGAGGCGGGAAACGTCGAGGTCGACGGAGAGCTGGACCGGGTCGAGCTGACGGAGGACGTCGCGGTCACCGCGGGACGTTTTCGCCTCAGCGGGGAGCATCTGGTCCTGAGTCGCGGCCCGCGGGGCCTGGAGGTGGACGGGCGGGGAGCGCTGTCGCTCTGTCCCTGTGATGACGCTCCCGTGTCCGTGGGGTTCCAATCGGCCACCATGGCGCCGCCGACGGACCTCGTCCTGGAGCGGGCGACGCTGCGGGTCGGTCCGGTTCCCGTTGCCTGGGTGCCATGGCTGTGGCTGCGGTCGCCGCGACGGCTGGGCATGCTGCCGCCCCAGGCTTCCTGGCGGGCCGAGGACGGCCTGTTTGCGGGGACGGGTCTTCACGTGCCACTCGAACCGGAGGACCGTACCGGACGGGACTTCCTGGATCTTCGGCTGGGTGGGTACTGGCGTCCGGGGCTCGAGGCTCGCGTTGACCTGCTCCGTCGCCAGCACGTTCTGCGCTCCCGCTTCGACCACGTTGGAGAAAGTTTGGTCGACCTGGAAGGCCACGGGACGCAGAACGGAGACGACGGAGGCTGGGGGTGGCGGGTCGACCTGCTTCGTGGCCCGCGCGCGGATCGCGGCACGCCCGAACTCGAGCGCGCGGCCCGGCGCCACGACCGCGTGCGCCTCGGGGTGCACCAGGCAACTGCGCGCTGGGTGGGCGGTGTCGGTGTGACGTCCGATCTGCGACGCGGCGGCGCGTTTGGTGACTGGGGGGCTGCCGGTCCTGTTGCCAGCGTGGCGCTCGGTCACAGCTGGGCGGGGGTCGGTGCCATGCGTGCCGCAGCCGGGATTCGCTCGGCTTCACATCCCGAGCTGGGGAGCGCAAGCCTCGTCAGCGAGAGCCTGGGCCTGCGTCTCGCCGCCCGACCCGGTCCGCTGTCGTTGGTGCTCGATGTCGGGGAAGAGGTGGTGGGCGTGGTCACGGAGCTCGATGAGACGGGCGTTGCCATGGCGCGCAGCCGCGCGGCCGTGGGGTTGCCACTGGTTCGTGAGTTTGGGCGGTCACGCGATCCAGTCGTGCACTGGCTCGAACCGGCCGTGGCGTTGCAGGCCGGCACCGACGCGGCGTCAGGGCCGTTCGCCACCCAGCTCCATCCTGGTTTTGGCACGCTGGCGGGAGCCTCGGTGGGCCTCCACAACGCGTTGGGTCACCGTCACCGACGGGCGGCTGCTGCGGTGGACGTCGAAGCGGGCGGCGCCTCGGACGGGACCGCCTCTCGTCAGGTGGGTCAGGTCCGGGCGACGTGGGAGGCGCGGTACGCTGCGCTGGGCGCGAGCGCTACGGCCGCCTCGATTCGGGACGGGATCGTCCGGGGTCGGGGCAGAGTCGGCGTTTGGCACGGGTTGCACCTGGGCGGGTGGATCGATGGCCGTCAGGGGGAGGAACCTCTGCTGGCGCGCTGGATCAGCGCCGCCCCCGACGAGCCACCTCTCGGTGCCTGGTTCGACCAAGGAGGGTGGTCGGCCGGAGGTGGGCTCGGCTTGCCTCTTCTCGTCGGGCTGGAGGCCTCCACTGCGGTGAGCTATGACCTCAGTGCAGAGCGGTGGTTGGGGGTACGAGCCGCACTCCGCTACGCCCACCCATGTCGATGCCTGGACCTCTCTGCAGTGGCCAGCGAAAGGGTGGGTCGTGACGGCGTTGACGTATGGGTGATGCTAGACCTGCTACCATAGCCTTCACGACCCGGTGGGTGTCGGTGTACCCTGGTAGAATGCCATCGAATGAGGAATTTCTTGGAAGTGCCGAAGGCGCCACCATCGTGGTCGCCGACGACGATGGCATCACGCGACGCATGCTGGCGGAGATCCTCACCCGGCATGGCTTCTCCGTTGAAACCGTGGACGACGGTCAGGCTGCCGTTGAACGCGTCGGTCAGGGTGGGGTGGACCTCGTTCTGCTCGACATCATGATGCCCCGCCTGACGGGACTCGAGGCCTGCCGACTGCTCAAGGGCATGTCCACGGAGACCTTTCTTCCGGTCGTTCTGGTCACGGTGAAGACCGACACCGCCAGCCGCGTCGAGGGTCTGAAGATCGGTGCAGACGACTACGTCTGCAAGCCGTTCGACGAGGAAGAGCTGCTGGCGCGAGTCGCCGCGATGCTGCGGATCAAGCGCCTGCACGACCACGTGGCGGAAGCGCGAGCAAGGCTCGAGCGACTGAGCGTGCACGACGAACTGACCGGTCTCTACAACTACCGCTATCTCAACTCACGCCTCAACGAGGAGTTCAAGCGGGCCGAGCGCTATCGCGATCCGCTGGCCTGCGTGGTGGCGGACGTCGACCACTTGGCGGGGGTCAACGAGCGTGGGTCACGCGGCCTGGGTGACAGTGTTCTGCGTGGCGTGGCGGACGTACTGCGCAAGACCGTGCGGGAAGTCGATGTGGTGGCGCGCTTTGGAGGCGACGAGTTTCTGGTCATGCTGCCGAGTACCCATTTTGCAGGTTCGGTTACCGCTGCCGAGCGCCTCTGGAGGGGCGTGGCCGAGCGTCCGTTCCTGAGCGATCTCGGTAGTCGGATCCACGTGACGCTGTCGCTCGGGGTCGCGCTGTTCCCGTCCAGCGACGTGAAGACGAAGGACGCTCTGCTGCGCGCCGCCGACTCCGCGCTGCTGCAGGCGAAGCGGGACGGTGGCAATCGAATCTGCGTCTTCCGCCAACACGGATCCGTGTACACACCCATCGAGGGGGTGACTGCTGCCAGTGAGCCCCCGCCGCCGCGCGGGGGTGGTGAGCGGGCCTCATGACGAGTCCTGCTACCGACCGAGTGACGGCACCGCGAGAGGCTCCGGTCCGCGTGCTCGTCGTGGATGACGAGCCCACGCTGCGCCGGAGCATTGCCCGGCTGCTGCTCAGTCGGGGGATGCACGTTCTGACTGCCGAGGACGGGGCCGTGGGCCTCGAGATCCTGGAGGCGGAGCCAGTCGACGTGGCGCTCATCGACCTCATGATGCCCAACCTGGGTGGCATGGAGCTGCTCGAACACGTGAAGCGGAAGCTGTCCGACGTCGAGGTGGTCCTGATGACCGCCTTCGGGGACGTCGAGACCGCGGTCCGGTCAGTGCGAGCGGGGGCATTCCATTTTCTGACCAAACCCTTCCGCAGCAACGATGAGGTCGCGCACACGGTCTTGAAGGCGGCGGAGCATCGCCGCCTGGTCCAGCGCGCGGCATTGCTCGAGCGGCGCCTGGAACAGATGGAGAAGTTCGGGGAGCTGATTGGCAACTCCCCACCCATGCAGCGCGTCTATCGGTTGGCGATGGGGGTGGCTCCGACCTCGACCACGGTGCTGATCCTTGGCGAAAGTGGTACCGGCAAGGAGCTGACCGCTCGCGCCATTCACCAGCACTCGTCGCGCGCCAGTGGGCCCTTCGTGGCTGTGAACTGCTCGGCGATTCCGGTCGAGCTGATCGAGAGCGAGCTGTTCGGACACGTCCGTGGCGCGTTCACGGGCGCAACCGGAACCCGTGAGGGACTCTTCGAAGCCGCCAATCACGGGACCCTGTTTCTCGATGAGGTGGGGGACCTGCCGCCGATGGCCCAGGTCAAGCTGCTCCGGGCGCTGCAGGAAGGCGAGATCAAGCGGGTCGGGTCCGACGAGACGCGCCAAGTTGATGTGCGAGTCGTGGCGGCTACCAATGTGGAGCTCAAGCGTCAGGTAGAACAGGGCAAGTTCCGCGAGGACCTTTACTACCGGCTCAATGTCGTCGCCATCACCTTGCCTCCGCTGCGCGAGCGCCAGGCCGACATCCCGCTACTCGCCTACCACTTCCTCGGCAAGTACGCGCTGCGCTCGACCAAGGACGTGCGCCGCCTCTCGCCCGACGCGGTCAAGTGCTTGCAGCAGCAGTCCTGGCCGGGGAACGTGCGCGAGCTGGAGAACGCGATCGAGTACGCCGTGGTCTTCGCCAAGGAGGACACCGTCCACCTCGCAGACTTGCCCTTCGACGCGACCGCCGTCCCCAGCGGGACGACCACCCGGGCCTCGACGGGGATCCCTCTGCCCGAGATCCTGGTCGAGATGCCATATCGCGAAGCCAAGGCGCGGGCGCTCGCGACCTTCGATACGGCGTACTTCCGTGCGGTCCTCGAGCGGAGTGGGGGCAACATCTCGCAAGCGGCTCGCCAGGCGGGCCTCGATCGTTCCAACTTCCGCCGCGCAGCCAAGCGCGCGGGCCTCGATACTCGCTCGCGCTGACGACGCTTGCGCGGTGTGTGCTGCCCCGACCGGGACCGTCCGGGGCTTGGGCCGCGAGGCTCGAAGTGTGGCATGGCGGAGTCCGCCGGTGGGGAAGGGGTCTGCCTCGGGTTCGGGAGAGGGCACAAAGTCCGCGATTTCATGCTTCGCCTTCGACTCGCGCTGCAGGCTTGCCTCTTTGCGGCAATTTCCTACGCTTGCGCGCCATGCGGGTTCTCGGTCACGCCCTGTTGATGGCGACGCTCGCCGGGCTGGCCGTGGTGCCTGCCTCGGCGGACGAGCCGCGGCCGGAACCTCCGCGTGCTGCGGCCCTGACGCAGCCCCACCGCATCCAGCGCGTCTACGATCTCGAGCGCTGCCTGCAGCTGGCTCGCCACAACTATCCGAAGATCCAGCAGGCTCGCGCCAGTCTGCACAAGAAGCAGGCTGACCAGAAGGTCGCGCGGCGGACTCCCTTCAGCGAGGCCAAGGCTAGCGGCGGTGCTGCGCTGGTTCCCTCCCTGACCGGAACCAACGTCTACAGTCCCGACACCGACGTGTCGTTCTCGTCGAACATGTCCCTCGCCTGGCAGGCTGGCATCGAGTGGGTGTTCCCACTGTGGACCTTCGGCAAGATCGACAGCGTGTGGGCGGCCGCGGATGCCAACGTCAAGGTGGGCGAGCACGAGCTACAGAAGGCCAAGAACGAGGTCATGGTGGAGGTGCGTCGCGCGTACTATGGCGCGCAGCTGGCGCGGGACGCGCTCGTCCTGCTCCGCGATGCGGAGAAGCGCATCGACAAGCACCTCGGACGTCTCGAGCGAGCGGTGGCCGAGGGGGATGGCGACGACATCGAGTTGCTCAAGCTGAAGATGTATCGCGCGGAGCTGGACGCGCGCCACAGCGAGGCTGAGCGGCAGGCGACGGTGGCGCTCAGTGGACTGAAGTTTTTGACCGGGATCCGCGGGGACTTCGACATCCCCGACGAGCCCCTGCAGCGCGTGAAGCACCGTCTTGGTCCGCTACCGCACTACCTCACCGCAGCTCGGCTGCATCGACCAGAGATCAACATGGCCCGGGCTGGCGTGCTGGCGCGGCAGGCCCAGGTGAGGCTCGAGCGAGCGAAGGCATATCCCGACGTCGGGATGGGGTTCAGATGGAAGTACGCCAGAGCGCCGGAGATTGCCGACCAGCGCAACCCGTTCGTCAGGGACTCTACCAACTACCACTTCTATGGTGCGGGGCTCGTCTTCGAGTGGAAGCTCCAGCCGGTTGCCGCGCGTTTGGCGGGGGCAAAAGCCGAACTAGAGAAGATGCGGGCCACGGAGCGGTACGCTCTCGGCGGGGTGGGCGCTGAGGTGGAGAAGGCCTACGCGGAGGCCGTCGACGCGTCGACTCGGCTCGATGCCTACGAGCGTGCGGCCAAGTACGCCAGACAGTGGCTCGTCAAGGTGCAGCAGGGGATCGACATCGGCACCCTCGACGACGAGGATATCGTGGATCCGGCGAAGGAATACGCCCTCAAGCGTTTCAGCGTGATGAGCGCGACCTTCGACTACAACGTGGCGCTGGCGCGCCTGTCGCTCGCGACGGGATGGGACGAGCTGGCGCCACCTTGAGTGCTGCGCCCGCCCCATCGACTGACGTGACGTCCGGGGCGCCGTTGGGTTGTCCGCCTCGTGCGGGTTCGGTCGGGGCAGGGGAGTGCGCTCAGCCCCGAGCGCCGCTCAGCTGCCAAACGTGCGCTTGCGGGTCTCCTGCTCATCGAGCTTCTTCTCGACGGACTGGAGCCCGTTCTGAATCGACTCGTTGACCATCTGCACCACCGTCGGAAGCGACCCCTTGAGCGCCTCGTAGTAGCGCTGGCGCTCGGTGGAGTGAATGATGGCCGGCGGATAGTCGGACCTCAGCAAGAGCAGGTTCATGAGCAGGCGGGCGACCTTGCCGCTGTCGCTCGGGAAGGGGAACACTCGGAGGAGATCGAAGTGTACCCGGGCAGCGATCCGCACCGGGTGACGGATCTTGCGTGGCTCTGGCCCGTTCAGCCAGTCGATGACCTGGCGCGCCTTGTGGGCGATCTTGTCGGGCGGCGCGTACTCATGGAAGTACAGGCGGTGCTGTGGGATGTCCTTGCGGTACTTCACACTCTTGATGTCCCCTTCTTCGGGGTGGAGCGTGAGGTAGATCTTCTTGACGACGTCGACGGTGACCGGGGTTCGTTTCTTCTCCGCCAGATCACGAATCATGTCGATCGCGAGCTTGTGCCGCCGAATCTCTTCGCAGACCGGCTGCAGGCTCGAATCCGGCACGACCGTGATGTTCGGATCGATCGCCGTCTGCAGCTCGGGGAAGGTGTACACCACGCCCTCCAGCGCGCTGTCGTGGTAGATCCACGACATGTCGAAGCTTTCGCGGTAGTCGCGGCGGAACTTCTCGTCCGCTTGCTCCAGGCGCTCGACGATGGACGCGTAGCGTGCCTCGACGGAGACGGTGACTGGTTGCTGACTTTCCCCCGGCTGGTTCGAGGGTGACTGCTGGCTGGCAGATGTCGGTGAGTCGCTGCCCGTGGGGGGCATCTCAGCCTGTTCGGGCACAGGATTCGCGGACTCGGAATCCAGGGTGACGCTTGCCTCCTCGGGCTGAGGCTCGGGTGGCATTTCTTCCATGGCGGGAACGGCCGCCAACAGATCCGTCGGGATCCCCCCGCGATCAGCGAGCCGCGCCTGGGCCAATTGCTCGTCGAGCTCGGATTCGACCCGTCGCGTGGTTCCGGACTGATTCGGAATGGCGCTCGGCCGATACATGCGGGAGGTCGCGCCCCGAGCACCAAAGCCCCCGGCGCGCTGCGCCTGGCGAGTGGCACGTGCCACCTTGCCTTCGAGGGCGCGTCGGGCTGCCTCGCGCTCGGCCCGCAGGCGCTCGCGCTCCGCTTCCTTCGCCTTGCGATAGGCTTCGCGCTCGGCCTCACGCTTGCTGCGCTCCTCTTCCTTCGCCCGACGAGCCTCTTCGCGCTGGCGCTCGCGCTCGTCCTGCTTGCGGCGGCGCTCCTCTTCCTTGGCCTGGCGAGCCTCTTCGCGCTGGCGCTCCCGCTCGGCCTTCTGGCGCTCGCGCTCCGCCTCCTTCTCGAGGCGCGCCTTTTCCTTTGCCGCTTCGCGCTCCGCCATCACCCGCGCTCGTTCCTTTTCGCGCTCTTTTTCTTTGCGGGCCTTTTCGCGCTCTTTTTCTTTCTGGGCCTTTTCGCGCTCTTTTTCTTTGCGGGCCTTTTCGCGCTCTTTTTCTTTCTGGGCCTTTTCGCGCTCTTTTTCTTTGCGGGCCTTTTCGCGCTCCTTCTCCTTCAGTGCGCGCTCCCGCTCCTTTTCCTGCTCGCGGCGCGCATTCTCGCGTGCCCGTTCCTCTTCCTTCTGGGCCTTTTCGCGCTCTTTTTCTTTGCGGGCCTTTTCCAGGGCCCGCGCCCGCAACTTCTGATCCGCCGCCTTCTTGGCGTTGGCGGGCGCCTGTGCCTTCTTGGCGGGGACCTGTGCCTTCTTGGCGGGCGCCTTGGCCTTCTTGGCGGGCGCCTTGGCCTTCTTGGCGGGCGCCTTGTTCGCCGACGGTTTCTTCGCCCCTGCCTTCGCGGCGGATGCTTTCTTGCCTGCAGCCTGCTTCACGCTGCTCCTGGATCGGCCCTGATTCGAGGCCTGTTTCGAACTACTCTTACGTCGCGCCGCCATAATCGAGCGCCTCGAGACCACCCGCACCCCTCGGGCGGTGATCCATCGAGTTTTCGGCGGCCCAAGCTAATCGGGCCGGACTCAATGAGTCAAGCAACTGTTTGCCCGGGAGATTGAATGTTTGGCCTGTCGGCGCCCAAGGACTTCGGTCTACGCGAAGTAATCGGGAAAAATCTCGCTGTTTGCCAGGGGCCGCGCACGTGGCGTCAGGATCTCGACCCCGCTCTGGGTGACGAGCACCGTGTGCTCGAACTGGGCGGAAAGCGATCCATCTGCGGTCACCGCGGTCCAGTCGTCATCCAGGATCTCCACCCGGTGGTCGCCTAGGTTGATCATCGGCTCGATGGTGAAGGTCATTCCCGGGCGCAGTCGCGGGCCCTTCCCGCGAGTGCCGACGTGGCTGACCTTGGGCTCGGAGTGGAATTCACGCCCAATGCCGTGTCCCACGAATAGAGTCACCACCGAGCACCCCCGCGCTTCGGCGAATTCCTGAATGGCGGCGCCAATGTCCTGGAGCCGGCCTCCTGGCCTGATCGCTTCGATGCCCAGCTCCAGGCAGCGTCGCGAGACCTCCGTCACGAGCTTTGCCGAATCGCTGACCTTTCCCACGTAGAAGGTAGCCGAGGTGTCGCCGTGATAACCTTGGTAGATGTGGGTGACATCGACGTTGATGATGTCACCGTCCAGCAGTCGCTCCTTCGGGCTCGGAATGCCGTGGCAAACGACGTGGTTCCGCGACGTGCACACGCTCTTCGGGAAGCCTCGGTAGTTCAGTGGTGCAGGGGTGCACCCCTTGGCGAGCGTGTCTTCGTGCACGAAGCGGTTGATGTCTTCGGTGGTGATTCCCGGTTCGATCATCTCGCCGACGCGGCTCAGCGTGTCCGCCGCCAGGCGTCCGGCTTCCCGCATGAGCTCGATTTCACGGGGGGTCTTGATGTCCACGGAAGGTACTCGTAGCTGCATGTTCTTCAGTCCTCCGCGCGGCCGGCGCGGACGGCCGTGGCCCGACTGATGGCGGTTCGGGTTGCTTCTGTATCTGATTCGGCTCGCCAATGGAGCATCTCGATTCCGTCCACTTCGTAGTGTCGAAGGAACAATATAAGGTGCTTGTTGACCAATGTCGCCTCCGCCCCGCGAACTCGCACGAACGCGGGACTCTGCGTGGTGATGGTCAGCGGAATGCGGTCCGGCGCGGTGGCTCCCACCAAGGGGGGACCGGTGGGTTTCAGGACCAGGGTATAGCTTCGGACCGTGTCCATGGCATCGCGGGTTACCGTGGTGATCCGCGCCGGTATGACCGTGTCGGCCAGCACCACGCGTTCGGTGAGCTTGGTTTCGGAGGCGGGCGGTTCCACTGCCGCTGACTCGAAGATGTCCACCGAGATGGTGTCATCGAACAATGCCGCCTCGGCTGGCGAGTACGGGGGAAATGCTGGTGCACTTTCCACCTGGGGAGCGGCGCAGGACCAGGTGCCGGCCGCCAGGCCCAGAGCCACGAGAATCCCCCCTGCGACCCAGATCCTTTTGTGAGTGCGAACAGTTGACGAATCGACGCAGCCGGGCGAACACGGGTTTGCGCGCCACGTCGGAGATTGGGCTCGGGCGGGATGCGCCATGACTGCAGGGTTCGGCGGCTCTCGCCGACGGCTTGGCCGAGGTGATAGCTCACTGTTTGTGGCGAGTCGAGCGAGGCAACGATTTCAAGGAGATGAAAGGTCTCTGGAGGAACGGGATGAAGATTCTGCGACGTGGATTCACAGCGCTTCTGATGGGGGCCATGGTTGCCGCGGGTGGGATGTCTCTGGCTGGGTGCCAGGCGTCGACCTCCGGAGGGGCGGACTCGGCGGACGATGCCAAGGGCGGCTGTCCAGACGAGGACCCCTTCTGTGACGAAGATGCCGGTGGGGCCGACGATTCCGGTTCCGATGATGGGGGCAGCGACTCCAGCGCCGGGAGCGGGAGCGGCGAAGGAGGCGGGATCTTCGGCGGCGCTCAGCAGCAGAAGATCGACCTGACCATCTTCGACACCGCCCTGGTGGTCGCCAAGGGCAAGGACGACAAGGTCGGCAAGGTCAAGCTGCATCCGAACGGGATGCAATTTGGCATGAGCAGCGAGCAGGTCGCCAAGCTCTACGATCGGCTCTTCGACAAGGTGTACGTCGAAATCTACAAGACCACTCCCGTCGGTCCCCAGACGAAGGCGCTCGACCACGAGCTGTCCGAGAAGAAGGCTCAGCTGCGCCGTAGTCGGCTCGAGTTTGGCACCCTCCCAACCGGGCTCGACAACGGTCCCCTCAAGGGAGAGTACTCGTACAACAACGACGAGAGCATGGCCAAGCTGGACCTTGGCAACGGGATCACCCGGCACTTCTTCTTCTTCGGCGACCGAATGTGGAAGATCTACGACGAGGTGACGCTCAAGGAAGGAAGCGCACTCGGCACCAGCTTCGCCTCCGCGGTCGAGTTCGCGAAGGGCAAGATCGGGGTCGACCCGAAGATGATCGAGCCCGACTACGATCGCGGCATCAACTACCAGATCGCCGAGTGGCGGGACGGTTCGATCATCCTGAGGCTGTACAACCGCGAGTACCAGAAGATCGTGTCGGTGGTCTTCATCGACGAGAGCGTGGAGTCGAAGCTACCGACGCTGCGCAAGAACCGCCCCCAGGATCCCACCGCCGTTGATCCCGCCGTGCGGGACGTCACGCGCGGCAAGAAGTAGGCGCATCGGCGCAACTCGAGCCTCTGGCCATCGTCCCGCGAGGACTGAGCCTGGGGCTCGAGACCGCCGATGGTGGCGCTGGCGGAGTCCTCGTTCGCGGGGGCTACCCGCCGCGCGCATCAGTGGGGGCCTTGGCACCTCGGGGGATGATGTGGCCCCAGGTCACCGTGACCCGGGCCTGAGGGACAACGGCACGGATGGCGGGTTCGATGACGTGTCGGGATGCGAGCGCGTTGCCTGGGCACCCGGCGAACCGTCCCGCCAAGTGCAGTTCGACCGCTTCGTCGCCGGCCGAGACCACGTACACTTCGCCGCCGTCGGCCTGGATCAGTGGGCCGAGCACGTCGGCGACGACGCCGAGGATTCTTTCCCGAGGGGTTGGCATGGGTGGCTAAAAACTACCACGCCGCTTGACCGCACCGCGACCCTTCCTCTACGTTCCCGGCCCCCTACCGATTTTCGGTCGTTCCGGCCCGAGCGCCTGACCTGGCGCCCACTCCGGCCGGTGCTACCTTCGCCCCCCTCCCAACCAAGGAATCAGATGGCTGTCCACATTCGTCTTGCCCGACATGGTGCGAAGAAGAACGCCTTCTACCGCATCGTGGTCACCGACCAGCGCAATCCGCGTGACGGTCGCTTCATCGAGAACATCGGCACCTACGACCCCGCCCAGGACCCTGGCACGCTTCGGGTCGACCAGACCCGGCTCGAGTACTGGACCAAGCAGGGGGCCAAGCCCTCGCACACGCTGGAGCGCTTGCTGAAGCGACAGTCCCCAGCAGCGGAAGCGGCCGGAAGCTGAGTCCGAGAGCTGCATTCGACCTCTAGCAGCTCCGGATACCACTGCACATGGCTCTCAAAGAACTGATCGCGATCATCGCGGAGGCCCTCGTCGACGAGCCCGAAAGCGTTTCGGTGACGGAGATCGAGGGTGATCACAACTCTCTCATCGAGCTCAAGGTCGCGAAGAGCGACATTGGCAAGGTGATCGGTAAAGACGGCAGGACCGCGCAGTCGATGCGCACCATCCTCACGGCTGCCTCGACGAAGGTGGGCCGTCGCGCGCACCTCGACATCGTCGATTGACGTGACCTTGGCGGCGACGGAGGAGCGACTCCTCGAGATCGGCCGAATCACCCGGCCCCACGGAGTCCGGGGAGAACTCAAGGTCCAGCTCCACTGGCAGCAGAGTGAGGCTCTGTCCCAGGTGGACCAGGTGCTGGTTCGCCACGAGGAGCGGCCCGATCGGTGGCTCGCCGTGGTGGGTGCGCGACCTGCGAATCGCTTCGTGCTGCTGCGTCTCGAAGGGATCGAGACGATGGACGCGGCCGCGGAGCTGCGAGGTGCTCGGCTCCTCGTCGCGCGGGAGGCGCTGCCAGCTCTCGCAGAGGACGAGTACTACCTGGCCGACGTCGTCGGGTGCCGGGTTCGCTGCCACGAAGCGGAGCTGGGGGTCGTGGTCGAGGTCCGCTCCTACGCCACGGTGGACGTGCTCGTAGTCGAGACGAAGGACGGGCGGCGTCTCGAACAACCCGTGGTGGATCACTGGATCCAGAGCGTGGATCCCGGTGCGGGGGTCGTTGTGCTTGCCTCGACCGACGGACTGATCGAATAGGCGCGGACGTGCAGGTTGGTATCGTCACCTTGTTCCCCGAGCTGTTCCAGGACTTCCTGGAGGTGAGCTTCGTCAAGCGGGCGCGGGCGGGAGCGCAGCTCGAGGTGCATCTCGAACCACTGCGGGAGCACGGGATCGGGCGGCACCGCAGCGTCGACGACACCCCCTACGGGGGGGGCTCCGGAATGGTGATTCGGGTGGACTGCCTGCTGGATGCCATCGAAGCGGCCGAGTCGGTGCTGGGCGGGAGGTGTCACCGGGTACTTCTGACGCCTCAGGGCGAACCCTTTCGGCAGCCTGTGGCCCAGCGACTGGTGCAGCAGGAGCGGCTCGTGCTGGTCTGTGGTCGCTACGAAGGGTTCGACGAACGGGTTCGCGACTTCGTCGATGCCGAGCTGTCCCTGGGCGATTTCGTGCTCACCGGTGGCGAGGTGGCGGCGATGGCGATCATCGAAGCGTGCGTGCGACTGCTCCCCGGCGTTCTGGGCAACGCGCAGTCGTCGGCGGAGGAGTCCTTCAGTCCCAGTTGCGGCGGCCTGCTGGAGTATCCCCAGTACACTCGCCCGGCGAGCTTTCGAGGGCGCGACGTTCCGGAGGTGCTCAAGAGCGGGGACCACCAGCGCATCGAAACCTGGCGCCGCACGCAGGCGACCGAGCGGACCCGGCGTCGGCGTCCGGATCTGGTCCCGGACCGGGGAGAGTCCTCGTGAGGCGCGTGGCCGCCGCCCTGATTCATCACCCGGTGCTGGATCGCTCTCAGTCCGTGGTGACGACCGCCATCACCAACCTCGACCTGCACGACATTGCCCGGAGCGCTCACTGCTTCGGGCTGACCGATCTGTTCATCGCGCACCCGGTGGCTGCCCAGCGCGAGCTCGCCCGCCGGGTGCGGGAGCACTGGGTTGACGGAAGCGGCGCGCGGCGCATTCCAGATCGTCGCCCCCCGATGGAGAAGCTCAGGATCGTGGAAGACCTCGACGCTGCTGTCGCAGCGCTCGGGGGTGACGGCGGCGTCGAGCTCTGGACGACCAGCGCGGCGGCGGGAGACAGCTCGGTGCTGGGCTTCGAGGCTGCTCGAGCTCGACTCCGAGAGGAGGGCCAGCCAGTGCTCTTCCTGTTCGGTACCGGGTGGGGGCTGGCCCCCGAAGTGCACCAGCGGGCTCACGTCCAGCTGGAGCCGATCGCTTCTCCACGATCCGACGGCTTCAATCATTTGAGCGTCCGGGCGGCTGCGGCGATCACCTTCGATCGCTTGCTGGGCACGCGGGACGAGGGCCTCTGTGGATAGCGGATGGCTGACCCGCCGCTGGCGCGGTCTGGCTCGCTCAGAGGCCATGTCGGGCCCGCTGGTCGACGGATACGTGCTGCGACGCCTGGCCTACCTGGGGTCGCGCTATGGACCCGAACCACTGATTCGTTACAGCCCTGCCTTCTGGGGATTGCTCTTTGGGCTAGCCCTACCGGAGCGCCGCCGACGAGTTCGGGAGAACCTGCGACGGGTTCGTGGTGCCCGCCGGCGACTTGCGGAAGAGGTGGACGCCCTGCGCACCTTCGTTCGCTACGCGCACTGCCTCGCGGAGTCCCTCGGTGCGGACCGCGCTCCCGAGCGAGTGACGACCCCGCGTCTGGTCGGGGAGGAGCACCTGGTTGCCGCCCTGGAGGGCGGACGGGGCGTGGTGCTCGTGACGGCCCACACCGGGATCTGGGATCTGGCGGCGCGAGCGCTGGTCGAGCGGTTGCAGGGCGACGTGGCGGTGGTCATGCAACCGGAGGCGGATCCGCGCGCGCGCGCTTTGCAGGACGCCCTGCGAGCCCGTCGGGGGGTCTCGATCGTGCACGTCGCGCACCCGCTGGATGGCATGACGCTGCTCCGCCGCCTCCGAGCCGGATCCGCCGTCGCACTCCAACTGGACCGCGTGCCGCCGTCCATGCGGGCGCTCACCGTGGATCTGTTTGGCGTGCCGTTCCGAGTCCCCGAGGGGCCGTTCCAGCTCGCGGCCACCGCGCAGGCTCCCGTGGTGCCGGTCTTTGCTCGGCGGTGTGGGTACTTCGACTATGAAATCGCGATGGGACCCGCCCAGAGCCTCTCCCGTCGACCCTCGTCGGGCGAGCTGCGGGGAGCCGCCCAAGCGATCGTCGATGAGTTGGCCCGGTTCGTGCGTGCACACCCCAACGACTGGTTTCATTTTGAGGAAGGTTGACTTGTGCTGGTTCCCTCGACTGTAAATGGCCCCATGTTGCTCCGGGTTGGCCAGGACTCGCTACACGGCGCGTTCAGTCGCTACATTGGGCGGTTCGATCTCCTCGAAGTATCGGCCCAGCCCGGCGTCTTGCCGCGCACGGGGCGGCTGCACGAGTGGCGCGAGGAGGCGCCAGAGGGCTTCTCGTTCAGCGTCGTACTGGGCGACGCGGTGGGGCGGCTGCAGCCGGGAGAGGAGCTCGATACCGCGCTGGAGGCAGCGACCCGAGCCGTGGCCGCGCTGCAGGCGGATTGGGTCCTGCTGCAGACGGGTCCCGCGGTCACTCCGAGCCAGCGTCACCGCCGATGGCTCGAGGAACTGGCGCGAAGGCTTCCCCGCGACCCGTGCCGCGTGGCCTGGGAGCCCCGCGGTCTGTGGGAGCCGGAGGACGAGGAGCGGATCGGCGTCGAGCTCGACATGGTGGTCGTCCGGGACCTGAGACGCCGGGAGCTGCCACCGGGGCCCGTGGCCTATACGCGATTGCTCGCGCTGGGGACCGGCGCTCGCGTCAGTAGCGAGGCGGTGGACGTGCTGGCGGAGCGGGCGACGGGCCTCGAGGCCCTGTATGTGGTTGTCGAGGGACAAGGGGCGTGGCAAGGGGCGCAGAGGCTGCGCCAACTCCTGGTGGATGACCCATTCGAGTCGGAACCCACCGAGTGATGCAATCCGAGACGAATTTCAGACGGGTGCTATGACGAATCGATCCGTTGCGCTGGCCAATGACCCCATCGTGGAAGAGGCCGCCACCGACTACCTCCTGGCTGGAGGATCGGCGCTGGGCGCTGTTCTCTGCGGCTTCTTTGCCGCTGCGGGAGGACACGCCGGTGTGCTGCTGGGACCCGTGAGCATTCTGGTCGCCGGCGCTGGCGTGGGCGCGCGCGCGTTCGACGGGCGTCTGCGCCAGCCGGGGCTCGGGACCAAGCGGCCTCGCGGGTTCCAGGATGGGGAAACGATCCCCGACGCGGCCCGCATCGCGGTCCCCGCGGGTGTTTCTGCGGCCCTGGTCGCTCTGGCCTACGACGGCACCCAGAAGCTCGGTAGCGTGATCAAGCCCGGCGTGCAGCGGGCACAGCGCGGCAACGCTCCAGAACGAGCGAGCCTGCTGCGACGGGTGCGTGCCGTGGGGGCCACGGCGCTGCAGGAGCCGTCCTTCGTCCGGGCATTGTTGCGCGACGCTGGGCCGAGCCAGGGTGGGTTGCTCACCCCTTCCGATTTCGTCCCGCCGACGGATGTGGATCAGCCGGCTGCCGAACGTCCGGTGGAAGGGGGGGCCGTGATCGAGGTACCGTGGGCCGGCGAGGATCTGTCGCTGCCGGAGGGGAGCGACATTGGCATCGGGTGCAGCGTCGTGTCCGTGGACGTTCGTGGGCTGTTTGCGGCCCTCTGCTACCGACGGCTGACCGATGGGTTCGTCTTCGAGGAAGTCGAGCTCGAGGCCCCTCTCGGTGCCTTCCCGGTCCAGCGAGGGATCCCCCGTCGGAGTCCGGGTGGACCTCTGCCGGCACCCGCTCCCATGGCGCTCCGACGAGATGCTGACGGCGCCGTCGTCGAGGTGCTCGCGGCTCCGGGTGCGGACCGGCTCGGGGACGACGAGCTCGCCAATTCAGGGCTTCGGCTGCACCGAGACGCGGTGACCCGCAGCATCGGCAGCAGCCGGGGCTGAGCGACATCCGGCACGTCGCGCGCGTGGCACCGCGGGTTCGACGCCGGATCACCCCAGCCGTCGACTCCGGACGCAGGTTCCCCGATCGGTTCCGGGAAGGCTCGGCGGCGCGGCGGTCAGACGGCGTAACCGTGGCGCTTGGCGAAGGCCAAGAGCCCGATCTTGTCGATCGTCTTCAGGTCGCTGGTGGTCAGCTTCAGCGAGACGTGACGCTTCAGCTCTGGAACCCAGAGCCGCCGTCGCTGCACGTTGACCTTCTGCCAGCGCAGGGTGTGGCTGTTCGAGTGCGACACGTTGCACGCTCGCATCCGCCGCTTGCCGGTAATCTCGCTCCTAGCCATAGGGCGCGGCAACCTAGCTCATCGTTTGATGAGGTTCAAGGGAGGATTTTGCGACTCGGTGCTGCGTCTTAGCTTTTTTTTCAGCGCGACCTGGGCCCGGGGCCCCACCACCCACGCGCCCAGCTGGTAGGTCCCGGTGCCGGTCAGCAGCGCGACGAAGAACAGAGCAGCCGCGGTGGTGGGATAGGTCAGCCACCCTGAGAGCTCTGGGTCGGCCAGGGGAGTCAGCTCCCGAAGGCCGATTTCGGCGGGAAGGGCCAGCAGGACGAGCCAGGCGACCGGCGACCGACTACCCAGCGAGCCGTCTCCGAACAGGGCGAAGACACTGGTGGCCACGGCTGCGGTCGCGCAGAAGGCCGCCACCCGCGTCACCAGAGCCACGTCGGTGGCCGTGGCCAGCGTCGCCTCCAGCACCAGGAATGGGGCCGACGCCACCAGGGCACCGGCCAGGATCCAGCGGGTGGCCCCGTAGCTCGCGTAGCGTGCCCTCACCATCAAGGCACCGGGCAGAAGGGTCAGGGTGAGCATCCGGACCAGGTCGCGCCCCTGTCCGCCGTCCACCACCAGCCCCGCCAGGGGTCCGCTGGCGCGGAGGCCCAGTGCCATCAGCACCCCGCCCACCAGCAGGGAAAGCGCTGCGCGGACGGCATAAGGAAACGGGAGGAGCGCCAGAGTGGCGACCATGCCCGCAGCCCCGAAGGCGATCGGGCTCGCGTCGGGCGTCGAGGGACCCAGCCCCGCTTGCAGCGCTCCGCCCACCAATAGCAGTCCCACGGCGATCGACCCGAGCAGGGATCGGACAGCGACCCCGTCTGGCTCGATGGGCGCGCGCTCGCTGGCGAGCACCTCGGAGGCCAGCAGCGGCTTGGTGCCGCTGGAGGGCGGCGGCGCATCGAGCCGTTCAGGCTCGGTGGTCAGCGTGTTTTCGGCGGTGGCGGGCAATCGCGGCTCGATGCTAGCTCGAGCTTTCCCAACCTTGCCACAACAGTCCCACAGTAGCGCCGTACATCATTGAATTCATTGGGTAACTTAGCCAGCGTTCGCTCGTCCATGTAGCGTCTACGGGCGATCTCGACCTGCACCGCGTGCACCGCGCCGAGCGGATTGCCGTAGCGGACGGTCGTGTAGCCGCCGCGATAGGGGTCGTCGTGGGCGACCGTCCAGCCGCGCTCGCGAGCGACGGCATCGGGGCAGTCGATGACCGCAGCGGCAGCGCTCGTCCGGCCCCGGCTGCCGGGGACGATGTCGGCGCGTTCGCGCTGGCCCCGCCCCCGTCCCCGGCTCGGCATCGAATGACCACAGAGCAGGATGGCAAAGCCGAAACGCTCCCGCTTGCGGTCCAGGAGCCGCGCCAGGGCTGCGTGGTAGGGGCGATAGATCTGCTCGAGGCGCTCGTCCAGTTCGCTCTGGTGCAGGGGCCGGCTCAGCGCCGGGAGCCCGTCGGTGGTGGCCACCCAGACGAGACCGTGGGTCGAGCCTCGGCTGGGGACGCCTGCGACGGCCCGCGGGTCGAGGTCCTGCTCGGCTCGGTTCAGGTCGCAGATGTAGCGGCTCACGTGGGACACGATCAGACTGGCCCCGAAGCGGGGGGCGTCCGCGTACAGCTCGTCCACGTACAGGTCGGCGTCCACTGCCAGCGAGCGGGCTGGCGCGACGAGCGTCGCGAGCCCGGTGGGGGGAACTCCGAGCCCGGCGTGGGGTACCTCCACCACGACCGGGGTCTCCGGCGCCTCCGGGGAGTGCACGGAAAACGGTGCCTGGGCCACGGGAAGCTCCATCGCGTCGTCTCACGCCCGGGGGTGGGCCCGGTCGTAGGCCTCGCGCACGTGGTCGTGGGAGACAGGAGTGTAGATCTTGGTGGTCGAGACGTCGGCGTGGCCGAGCATCGTCTGCACGCTGCGGAGATCGGCGCCCCCGCGCAGCAGGTGAGTGGCGAAGGAGTGGCGGAGCTGGTGGGGGTGCACGTCCCGCGGCAGGCCTGCGCTGCGGGCGTGGCGACGGACGATCTTCCAGAAGGCCTGCCGGGTGAGCGGCCCTCCCCGCGGCGACTGGAAGAGCGCGGCGGCATCACTGCCTCCACGCTGGTCGCGGCGAGCGTGGAGCTCCCGCACACCGAGGTACGCCTCGAGGTGTTCGAGGGCGACCTCGCCGACGGGAACGAGCCGCCTCTTGTCACCCTTGCCGAAAGCCGCCACCACCCCCCGCTCCAGATCGAGATCACCCAGGGTCAACCCGACGACCTCGCTGGCCCGGAGACCTGCGGCGTAGGTCAGGCTCAGCATGGCGCGGTCGCGCAAGCCGCGCGGGGTCCCGGGATCCGGGGTCTCGAGGAGCCGCAGCAGCTCGTGCTCGAGCAGAGCCTGGGGCAGACGACGCCCGGTCCGGGGGCGGACCAGCAAGCGGCTCGGGTCGGAGTCGAGCAGCCCCTCCCGGCCCAGGAAGCGGAACAGCCCTCGGAGCGAGGACATGTGTCGGGAGGTGCTCCGCGGACTGAGGCGCGCGTCGGTCAGCTCGGCCAGCCATCCTGTCACGAGGGCGTGAGTGATGTCGCGAGGCGCGGTGACACCCGCTGACTCGGCGTACTGGGCGAACTTGTGCAGGTCGGTCGCGTAGGCGGTCACCGTGTTGCGTGCCAGTGCGCGCTCGACCCGGAGATGATCGAGATACAGATCCACGGCCGCATCGAGCTGCACGTCTTCAGTCTAACGCGCCTGGTCTGGGAGGGGAGGTTTTCGGCTCGCCGCGACCATCTCCCGGAGCAGGGGCCTGGGGTCGTCGCGGCGCATCAGGGCCTCGCCGATCAGGGCCGCGTCCGCGGATGTCCGGGCAGTCGTCGCGACGTCGTCGGGGGCTGCCAGCCCCGAGAGGTGCACGCGGATCACGTGCGGAGGCAAGGAATCGAGCACCCGGCGGGCGCGATCGAGGTTCATCTCCAGGGTGTCCAGATCCCGCGCGTTCACCCCGACGAGATCCGCGCCCGCGTCCAGCGCAGTCTGGGCCTCCTGTTCGGTGGTCACCTCGACGAGGGGGACCAGGTCGTGGTGGCGCGCTGCGGCGACCAGATCCCGCGTCTGGGTTCCCGACAGGCACCGCACGATGAGCAGCGCGGCGTCGGCGCCCCACACCCGGGCGGCCGCGAGCTGTGCTTCGTGGATAATGAAGTCCTTACAGAGCAGGGGCAGTCCGCAGCTCTCCCGCGCCTCTTGGAGATGTGAGTGGGCGCCGTCGAAGAACTCCTGGTCGCAGAGCACGCTGATCATGGCGGCCCCGGCCTGCTCGTAGGCGTGCGCGCGTTCACCCACGCCAAGGCGCGTCGACAGCTGCCCCGCGGACGGCGAGCGTCGCTTGATTTCCGCAATCAGCGTCAGTCGGTCCAGGTGCCGGAGGGCGATCGACCGCCGCGGTGGAGGCGGGCGGTCGGGGACCTCGAGGCGAGCGACTGCGGCGCGCTTGGCGACCAGAATCCGCTCCAGGACGCCCACTAGACCCCGCGTGCTCCCTGGGCAGCTTGCCGCCACTTTTCGAGTCGGGCACGCGCGGCGCCCGAACGCACGGCGGCGTCCGCGCGCTGGGCCGCGTCGGTCGGGCTGTCGCCGTCAGCCACCACGATGGCCGCGGCGGCGTTGAGGATGAAAGCCGGGCGCGCGGGATGATCCTCGCCGTCCAGGATCCGCTGCAAGATCTGGGCATTGGCCTCGGCGTCGCCGCCGCGGGCGGCTTCCGCCGGGCTCGTCTCGAGGCCGAAATCTTGGGGTGAGAGGGTCATCTCGCGCAGCTGGCCGGCGGCCAGCTCGGTCACCAGCGTGGGCCCGTAGGGGCTCATCTCGTCGAGTCCATCGGCGCCGCGGACCACCCAGGCGCGCTCGATGCCGAGCTCCTTCAGAGTCTGGGCCAGCACCGGTCGCAGGGCGTCGTCGAAGGCGCCCAGCAGCTGGTGAGTGGCGCGGGCCGGGTTGGAGAGGGGACCGAGGATATTGAAGATGGTGCGCACGCCCAGCTCCTTGCGGACGGGCGCCGCGTGCTTCATCGCCGGGTGGTGCGTGGGGGCCATCAGAAAGGCGATGCCTGCCCGTTGCAGCACCGTGGCGGCGCGCTCGGCGGGGAGATCGGTGGGGACACCGAGCGCCTGCAGAACGTCGGCGCTCCCGCTGCGACTGGAGACGGCGCGGTTGCCGTGCTTGGCGACGGGGATCTCGCAGGCGGCCGCGATGATCGCTGCGCCGGTCGACAGGTTGACGGTTCCCTGGCCGTCTCCGCCCGTGCCACAGGTGTCGAGGGTGCGGGGCAGACCGTGGTCAACCGGGACCATCGCGGTCCGCATGGCGCGGGCGGCGGCCGCTATCTGCTGGGGAGTCTCCCCGCGCAGGCGGAGCCCCACGATCAGTCCCGCGATCTGCGTTGGGGTCCAGGTGCCGGCCAGGATGGCGCCGAAGACTCGCTCGACGGTCGCAGGAGTCAGTCCGTCGGGTCGCGCCAGTTCGGCGAAAACGTCCTGGAAAGCAGCGGTGTCGGTCATAGAGATTCCAGCCAGTTGCGCAGCAGCTGCATGCCGTGCCGGGTGAGGATCGACTCCGGATGGAACTGAACGCCCTCGATGGGCAGCTCTCGATGGCGCACCCCCATCAGCTCGCCCTCCTGGGTCCGCGCGGTGATCTCGAGACAGGCGGGCAGTGACTGTTCCTCGATCACCAGCGAGTGGTAGCGGGTGGCTTCGAAGGGGCAGGGGAGGGCGCTGAAGATGCTTCGCCCATCGTGCTCGATGAGGGAGGTCTTGCCGTGCATCAGTCGCGACGCGCGGATGATTCGGCCACCGAAGGACTGACCGATCGACTGATGGCCGAGGCAGACCCCGAGGATCGGGGTCTGCCCCCCCAGTTGCTCGATCACGCTCAACGTGATCCCCGCGTCGTCGGGGGTGCCCGGTCCCGGAGACAGCAGAATGCCGTCTGGGGCGTCCTCCCTGATGGCGTCCGCAGTCGTGCGATCGTTCAGCCGAACGTCGCAGGTGGCACCGAGCGACTCGACGTACTGGACCAGGTTGTAGGTGAACGAGTCGTAGTTGTCGATCACCACGATTCGTCTCGGTTCGGGCCGCATCGCCTTTTTGGGTAGCACGGATGACAGAGGGGCAGACCCGGAAACTTCTCGAACCCGTGGACGCCTCGGTACGATCCGATCACCATGCCCGATCGCCGCTCTGCGCCCCGCGTTCCCATCGACATCCTCTTCAACAAGTACGTCAACGGTCACCCGAGGCTGTGCCGGGGAACCAACCTGTCTCGCTCCGGGTTGCTGGCGACCGTGATGCTGGAGCCCGACTCTGCGGCCGAATCGGCGACCATCGAATTCCGACTGCCGGGCGACCGGAACAGCATCTGGGCCTGGGCCCAGACCGTGCGCTCGTGGGGCCGCGAGCGAGCCCTTCGTTTCCAGGCTCTGCACCACACCGACCAGCGGCGACTCGACGCGTACCTGGCCCGCGTCGGGTGACTCCGGGACCCGTCCGCCGGGCGCAGTAGCATCTTGCCGCTTTCCGAGGGGGCCGCTACTGTGCCGCCACTCGCCGCGCGTCTGTCGCTTCTGCGTTCGACCGCGCCCTCCCCCTGTTGGCAGGAAACTCGATGGCCGACGACAAAAAGCCCAAAATCGACCTGAAAGCCCGTCTCGGGAAGAAAACCGTCACCACTGCCGGAGGTCCGGCGGTCCCGCCTCCGGTGGGGATCCCAAAGCCGGCCGTGCCGGGGCTTCCCAGCCGACCCAGCCAGCCCGCGCCTCCCAGGGTCGATGCTTCGGACCCCTATGCCGCCATCTCTTCGGACGCAGCGGTCAAGAAGGAGCCGCAGGCAATCAAGGTGGAGATGAGCGCCGAGGTCGTTGCGGCGCAGCGCAAGGGCAAGCTGAAGGTCGTCGTGCTGATGCTCGTGGCGGCGGCGGTGGCCGGCCTCTTCGGGTTCACTCTCGGCGACCGGACGCGGGCGAACCAGGGGGCCTACGCGGCGGTCGATGGCGCCCGGGAGCTGGTCGAGGAGGTCGAGGCAGCAAACACCAAGGTGCGCGAGCTCTCCGAGGTTCTCAAGGAGGCGCTGTCCACCCTGAGTGACAACAAGTACCCGGAGGGGCAGGTCGCCAAGCTCGGGGAGATCAACATCCCGTTCGAGGGCAGCAACCTGATTGGCAAGGGCATTGGCCGCTACCAGGCGAAGACCGTCACGCTCCTCATCCAGTTTGCCAGCGGGGCGCAGGAGGCCAACGACGCCAAGGAGAAGCTCCAGCGTCTGTTGGGCTACGCGAAGAAGCCGATCCAGGGCGTGCTGGAGCAGCAGGACCAGAAGACGCGCAAGGTTCAGTGGAGCATGTTCGTCATCAACGGACCGCACGGACCGTGGGCCTCGATGCAGCCGCTGACCGACAAGCAGCAGTTCATGGTCACGAAGAAGAAGGAGGGCGACACGCCCTACGAGTGGCCCAAGCAGTTCAAGATCAAGGACGGCAATCGCGAGGTGGAGCTCAAGCGCTACACCGACGGCAAGTGCATGGGCAGCGATCCGGTCATCATCCCGGTCGACCCGACGAGCCAGCAGCTCGTCTGCGCTGCCAACCCGCTCAAGGACGTGGGCGTCGAGATTGCACGACTGCGCAAGGTGCTGGCCGGTGACAACTCCGTGCCGGGTGAGGAGAAGCAGGGTCTCATCGAGCTCGGCGATCTGGTCGTCGAAGAGCTGAAGAAGATCGGGCAGCCCTGATCGAACGTGGTGGATCGGGCGATGCGGCGGCGCCACCTGCTCCTCTGGGGAGCAGGTGCGGCCCTCGCCCCACCGCGACTGGCGCGCGCCTACGGGCTCGATGAGGTGTCTCGTCGGGTTCCCGAGGCGCGCATCGTGTATTGTCCGAAGCTCGAGTTCGTCAGCTATCGGGGCACCCACCTGCGTTACTCACCCCGGGCCGAGGTCTACGTGGAATTCCGTGAGCGGCTCGCGCGCTTCGAGCAGCTGGCGATCGAGGTGGGACGCGAGTTCTACGGTCGTGGTCCGGTGACCTTGCTGCACGTCGGCGCGCGGCTTTGCCGGCGCACGCGCCAGCAGCACGAGTACTTCAGCGAGCATGCGTTCGGTAATGCGCTCGACTTCGTGGGTTTCGATTTCGCGAAGCTCGGTGGGGACCAGACCCTGCCCGCGGGCACGCATCGCGCTTTTCGCAGCGACTTCGGGGTTCGAGTGGGGCGCGACTGGAAGCCGCAGCCCGGTATTGCGGGCGTCCATTCGCGGTTCCTGCGCACGTTGATGCAACGCTTGATCGCGCGGACCGACATCTTCCGCGTGCTCCTCGGGGCGTCCCATCCCGGCCACCGCTTCCATTTCCACTTCGACTGCGCGCCGGAGCGGCGGGTGGACGTGTTCGAGGACGAGTCAGGCAGCGGCTGAGGACTTGCTGCCGGGCGCGAGCGACTCGGGCGAGGGACGTCCCCGCACGATCTCCACCTTGGCGACGCGTCGCTCGTTGGCCTCCCGCACGATGAACTGCAGGCCCTGTTCCTCCAGCTTGGTGCCGGTGGGCGGCACCCTCCCCAGGCGGTCGACGAGAAACCCACCGAGAGAGTTGTAGTCGCCATCCTCGGGCAGCTCGGCGCCGAGGTATCGGCTCAGATCGGCGATGGGAACGCTGGCATCGACCAGCAGTCGCCCGTCACCCAGATCGATGATCGGGGCATCGTCGTCGGCGTCGTGCTCGTCGCGGATGTCGCCGACGATCTCCTCGATCAGGTCCTCCAGGGTCACGATGCCGCTCATGCCGCCGAACTCGTCGATGACGACGGCCAGGTGCTGCCGACCCGCGCGCATGTCCTTGAGCACGCTCGACGCGCTCTGCGTTTCCGGGACGAAGACGGCAGGCTTGCGGAGCAGGTCGTCGAGGCGGATCTCGCTGATCTCGTGCTCCGAGACGAAGGTGAGCAGATCCTTGACGTGCAGCACGCCGACGACGTTGTCGATGTGCTCACGATAGATGGGATACCTCGAGTGCTCCGCGTCGACCACGCGGGCGAGCATCTCGCGGCTGTCGATCCCGAGCTCGAAGGCGGTGACGTGGGTCCGCGGGACCATCACCTCGCCGGCGGTCAGGTCGCCGAAGTCGAGCACATTGCGGATCATCTCGGACTGTTCGTGGTCGAACGCGCCCATCTGCTCACCCTCGCTGACCATCAGCTCCACCTCGGTCTCGGTGACCTCGGCCTTCATCTTGGGGAGCTGCTGAGAGCGGCCGAACAGAGCACCCACGGCAACGAAGGGCAGGGCGAGCAGGGCGGCGGTGAGCTCGAGGGGATAGAGCGCGCGCAGCAGCAGGGTGGAGGAGCGCTCCGGCGAGCGCTCCGCCAGCGTGGTGAGGATCTGCGCCGCGAGGCCGTAAGTGACGAGGGTAGCGGCGACCGCGGCGACGGGGTGTCCCAGCTGGCCCAGAGATGGGGGGAAAGCCGTCCCGAACAGGAGGGCGCTCGTGGCCACGCTCATGACCCGAATGACCGACCAGCGGGTCTCGATGGTGTTGCCCTGCCGGATGTACCGGTCGAGCGCTTCCCGAGGCTTTCCGGTCAGAGAGTCCCGAAGGGCGGCCTTGCGGGCTCCTGGCAGCGCTGCCTGCGCAGCGCTAGCGGCGGAGAAAACGGCGGCCGTGAGGGCAGACACTCCTGCCAGCGCAAGGCCGACAATCTGTTCTGGTGGTGGCGATGGATCCAACGTCGCTCTGGAGTTGCGCGCGCGCTGCGCAGCCGCTTCGACAAGGTAGTGGACGCCCCCGTGCCGACGCAACCCTCTCAGGCCCGGCGCGGCGCGACGCCCCCATCCGAATGTACGAAAATCTAGCCACGACGCACTTCCGGCGCAATCTCTGCGCGGGGCCGGACGACAGAAACCGCGTGGAAGTTGGACGCATCGGACGCCCGGCAACGGCCTCGGGCAGCGCGGAAACGCGGTCCTCGCCGGCGGGAACACGGGCATTTTCGTCGCTCCTGCCCGCTTCCTGCCGGGCTGGGCGCGGAATCCGGGGGGCTGGCACGGAAGTGGCCGTGGTGAGGGGTGATGCTGACCCCAAGGTCGGGAAGCCGCTGCCGCGCTGCGCCAGAGGTGATCGGGACCTGGTGGCAGAGCCCCTGGAGCCAGCCGGTACCGAGGACGCGGGGGGCCGAGTCGCCGACCACCTGGCTGCTGGTTGGGTCGAACCTGCGGCGGGGCTGCTCTCCGGCGACGCGCCGGGGGCGGTGCCCTCGAGCCCTGGTTCCGACACGGTCGCCTTCGCGGCGCGGGTGGCGGATGTCGAGCGCTGGCTTGGCCGCGTCGCCCGCAAGGTGGCCTGGGGGAGCGATGGCCGCCGCGCCACGGCGCGCATCGAGCTGGACGTCGAGGGGCTCGCCGGCGGGGTGCTGGTGGTGCACGCCGACGCCCAGGGGCTCGACATCGAGCTCGATCTGCCGCCAGGGCAACCCTCGGGCCTCTGGCGTGATCGGTTGCGGCAGCGTCTGGAGACGCGGGGGGTCACGGTGCGTCGCTTCGAGGTCACCTGACGGCGGCGGGGTCGGGAGGGACCGGGTGGTGGGTTCGGCGGGGGCTCGCTCACCCCGTGGATTGGGCTCCCGCGGGCAGGAAGCCACGGACCACCCCGAACTGTGCTTCCTCGCGCGGCTCCCCCAGAGCGATGAGCTGTCCGGCCTCGTCCAGCCAAGCTGCCCGCGTGGTGGGTGGCTCGGCAATGAAGTCGGCGCGGGTCAGTGGTTGCCCGAAGCGGGCACGGCGGACGCCATCGGTCGTGAGGGTCGCGATCGGGAGCGCCCGTCGGACCGCGTCGGCAAGAGGCATCAATGCCGGGGGCTCGGCGGGTGGCCAGGTCAGCGCTTCTCGCTCCGTGAAGGGGCCGCTGGCAAGGCGCCGGAGCTCCGCCAGGTGGCCCGGAACGCCGAGCGCGGTAGCGACATCGCGGGCAAATGCTCGCACGTAGTACCCCTTCGACACGGTCAGCTCGACGCAGACCTCGTGGGTGCCCCGCGACAAGAGCGTCAGCGCGAGCACCTCCACGGGGCGCGGAGCCAGCTCCACCTGACCGCCGCCACGGGAGATCCGGTGGGCGCGCTGGCCATCCACCTTGATCGCGGAGAACGCGGGCGGAGCCTGCTGGCGCCGCGCGTGCTCGGCTTCCAGCGCGGTCTGGAGCCGCGCGGAGTCCAGCCAGTCCGGGGCGAGAGCGACGCGGTCGACGACCGTCCCGGCGGCGTCCAGGGTGTCCGTCGCGGTACCGAAGCGGATCGTCGCCCGATAGCGCTTGGTGTCGTTCGTGAGGTGGCTCGACAGCTTGGTGCCCTCGCCGAACAGGAGCAGCAAGACTCCGCTCGCGCGCGGGTCGAGAGTGCCGGCATGGCCCACGGTTCGGGTGCCGAACAGGCGTCGCGCGGTGGCGACCACGTCGTGGCTCGTCGGTCCGAGCGGCTTGTCGACGACGAGCAACCCGTGGGGGCCGGTGGTTCGACTCCTCTTGGCCACGCTCAGCTCGCCGCTCAGCCGAACCAGACGCTTCGTCGCGCGCGCACGCCATCGTCCAGCATCTGCTGGATCTGGGAGCGGACGTGATCGGCGAGGCGCCCCACCAGCACATCGTCCTCGGCGGCGCCCGGTCCATAGCTCGCGAACTCGATCGGTTCACCGAACCAGAGCTTCCAGCGGGTGGGCGCCGGGAGCAGTCCCGCGGGGCCCAGCCAGGGGAAGGTCGCGGTCACCGGCAAGTACGGGAGACCGAACCACTTGGAGAGCATTTCTTCCCGGAACAGCAGCGGACCGGTCTCCTCGGCGCCGACGATCGCGCACGGAACGATCGGCGCGCCGCTCCGCAGCGCGAGACGTACGAAGCCGCCGCGGCCGAAGCGCTGCAAGCGGTACCGGTCGCGATACAGCTTGCTGATCCCGCGCACCCCTTCGGGGAAGACCGCGACGCACTGCTCTCCGCGCAGCAGGCGTTCCGCGTTCTCGTTGCAGGCGCGCACGGCGCCGACCCGGGTGATGGTGGTTCCCGCGAATGGCAGGTAGTAGAGGAAGTCCTCGGCGAGCCAGCGCATTTCACGGTGGGCCGGGTGGTCGCGGCGCAGCGCGGCGCGGAGAATGGGCCCGTCGAGGGGCAGGGTCCCCGAGTGATTGGCGACCACCAGACAGCGGCCGGAGGCGGGCACGTGTTCGATGCCGTCCGCCTGCACGCGGAAGTAGTGACGGTACAGAAAATCGACCAGCGGCCGCGCGAAGCGGCTCTCGAAGTCGGGATCGAGTCCGAACTCGTCGACGTGCTCGGCGCGCTGGCGGTGCCCCGCGCTGCCCCACATGCGCCGGTAGAACGGGCTGCGCCGGACGGGATCTGGCTCCTCCGCGGCCGGCGGGGGATCGTCGGCGAGGTTGTCGTCCGGACCCGAAGGCGCGGGAACGGGCGGAGGGGGCGGTGGCGGAGCGGCCGGGGCGCGGATCGCATCCCCCGCATCGAGGAGCATGCCGTCGAGGCGGGCTTCGAGCGAACGAATGTACTCCGAGATGTCTTGGTTCGCTGACAGCGCGGCCGGGGGCTCGCTGGGCTCCGCGGCGAGGGCGCGGTTCTGGGGCGGCACGACGGCGCCTCCGATGCCGAGCGTGGCACCGTCCGCGCCGGGCTCACCCCACCGCAGCGAGGGTGGGGGACTGTCCTCGTCGTCGTCGGGGGGGGGCGCGGCGGGGCGCCCGTCGCGATGACGACGAAACGCAGCCTGGACGCTGTGGCGTCGCCGCCGATCTCGTTCACTGGGACTCGCGTCTTGGCGCCTGAGCTTCACGCTGGTTTCTCCACCATCAGCTTCGCGTCCCGCTGTCGTTGCGCGCTCGCGTAGTCGAGCAGCGCTTCGCGGGTCGTGTACGCTGCCCGGAAGCCCAAGAGCCGTGCGGCCCGCTCCCCGTCGGCGACGCATAGATACTGCAAGTAGTCGAGGAAGGTCGCGGGCATGTCGGTGACGCGGGCCAGCCACAGCGCGCTCATGACCGCATCGCCCAGCGGGCGAGGCAGGGGTAGCGCCAGCCTGCCCGCCAGCTTGATCACCGCACTCAGCGGCAGCACTCCCTCACCGACGATGTTGAAGGGGCCCGGGGCGTCTCGGTCGACGGCGAGCTTGAAGGCACGAACCGCGTCAGCCTCGTGCACGAACTGCCAGAGCGGATCGAACCCGAGGACCGTGGGCACGGTGGTGTGCCCGAGGTAGCGCGTCACGAAATTGCTCACCGTGGGGCCCAGGATGGCGGCCGTGCGGAGAATGGTGGTCAGCCGACCGCTGCCCGGCTTGCCGAAGCGGAGTGCGTCGTGCTCCGCCTCGATCTTGTTCGCGAAGAAGGGCTCGTCGTGCCTCGCCCGGAGCGGGTGCTGCTCGCTCAGGAAATTCGGATTCGTGGGGTGCGCGCCGTAGAGCAGCGTCTGGCTCCACATGACCAGCTTGCGCACGTTCGTTCGCCGGCAAGCGTTCACTACCCGCAGCGTCCCGATGCTCTCGACCTCGTGCGCCCACGAGCTGTTCTGGACCGGGGAGGCGACGAAGCCGAGATGCACGACGTCGGTGACCTGCTCGAGGCGAAACAGATCAGCGAGTCGCGCTTCGACGGTCGGATGCGCCAGATCGGTCACGATGTGGCTGCACTTGCTGGCGCCGGTCGGTGGTGGCTCGAGGTCGAGGCTGAGCACTCTCCTGACGTGCGGGTCGTCCTCCAACAGGCCCACGAGGTTGCGTCCCAGAAAGGAGCTGCTGCCCGTAACGGCGACGACGCGGCCCGGCGCGCTGGGGTCCCGCGACGAGACGGAATTGCCGTCCTTCTCTGCGTTCGGCATGGAGGTCACAAACTAGTCGAAGCAGCCGAGGATGGGATGATTTTCCGCAATCTCGGCGTGGCAGGGCGGTCGGAAGTCCCGAAGTTCGGCGCCGAACACACATCAGTGTCAAGAGGAAAAGATTCGACTAGAATCAAAACATGGGTGAGCCCCGTTCATCACCGCGCATCCGCCTCGGCCCCTACGAGCTCGGGGAACGACTGGGAAATGGGGGGATGGCCGAGGTGTACACTGGGCGGAGAGCCGGCCCGCACGGGTTCTCCAAGCGTTTCGCGATCAAGCGCATTCTGCCGCAGCTCGCCGTCGACACTCGGTTCGTGGAGATGTTCTGCGACGAGGCACGGATCTGCGCGGCGCTCTCCCATCCGAACATCGTGCAGGTCGTCGATTTCGGCGAACACGACGGCGAGCTCTTCATGGCGATGGAGTTCGTGGACGGTGTTTCGCTGGCACGGCTGCTGCGTGTGGTCGCGGCGCGTGGCGAGCGGTTTCCGATCGGGACCACGCTGTACATCGCCGCCGAGGTGCTGAGAGGGCTGGAGTTCGCCCACGAGGCCCGGGATGACCACGGGCGCCTGCTCAACCTCGTTCACCGCGACGTGTCTCCGGGCAACATCCTGATCGGGCGCGAGGGCGACGTGAAGCTGACCGATTTCGGGATCGTGCTCAGCGCCTTCGTGGACCGGCGCACGTACCCCGGCGAGCTCAAGGGCAAGATGGGGTACATGTCGCCGGAGCAGGTGATCGGCGAAGAGCTCGACGCGCGCAGCGACCTGTTCACGCTCGGGATCGTGCTGGCCGAGATGCTGCTCGCGCGGCCGCTGTTTCCCGGACGCAACGAGCTCGACATGCTGACCCGGATGTACGAGGCCGATCTCCGCGTTCTGGAGCGATATGGCCAGGACGTTCCTCCTGGCCTGCAGCGCATCTTGCGGTCGGCGCTCGCCCGCGACCGCGAGAAGCGGTTCCAGTCCGCGCGCGCCTTCGGTACCGAGATCCGGGTCGTGGCCGACGAGCTGGGTCTGGTGCTCAACGACACCCAGGTGGCGCCATGGCTGGCGGGACTCGGGATTCTGCCGAGCACGAGCGGGACGCGCGAGGTGGCCGGGTCCCGACCGCCGCCGTCCCGTGCCCGGGTGCCTTCCCGGGCGCCGCGACGGCGCGCAGCTCCGCCGCGGATGGTCGCGCCGCGGCGGGAGCGAGAGTACCTCGTCCACGGCAGTCGGGGACCCATCGGACCCCTGTCGTTGCCGGCGATGCTCGAGTTGATCGCGACGGGGCAGGTGCGACGCGACACGATGGTCAGCGAGGATGGAGCGGCCTACGTGCCCGTGATGGAGGTGCCGGCACTCGCCGCACTGGCTGATCGCCCCGCCTTCTCGTTCGCAGAGCCCCCGCCAGATCGCGTGCAGTGGCGGGAGCCGGTGCGGCGACCCTGGCTCCTGGCGCGCCTCTTCGAGCTCGCGCGACAGAAGGCCACGGGCCTGGTGCTCCTGCAGGGGGCGGAGCGCCACAAGCGGGTCTATCTCGAGGATGGCGTGCCCTACTTCGTCGTGTCCTCGGATCGCGAGGAACTGTTCGGCGCGTCCCTGGTACGCGGCGGGCTGCTGGACGCGGCGGAGGTGACCCAGGCGCTACTGCTGGCCGGAGAACGCGGTCAGCGCGTCGGCGAGATGCTCGTGGCCACCGGGCAGCTCCGCCCGACCGCGCTGCTGCGAGCGCTGATCGAGCAGCTGGAGACGCGGTTCACGGAGCTCGGGCGCTGGCAGGAGGGGGAGGTGCTGTTCGTGCCGGACGAGCGCACCACCGAGGACCGGGTGAACGGCCACGCCACCGGTGTCGAGCTCGCGGCTCGCGCGCTGCGCGAGGGCTACGACGACCGGGAAGTGGCGCGTGTCTTGACGCCCCATTTCCCCCAGCCGGTGACCCTCGGCGGGCCGCCGGTCGAGCTGGCGGAGCTCGGCTTGACCGCGGCGCAGCGGCGCGCCCTCGAGCTGGCGCCGGGGGCGTCATCTCTCCGCGCTCTCGTCTCCGAGCTGGCTCGTGACGCCGGGATCCGACCGGAGGAGACGCTCCGTGGCGTGTTCGTTGGGATCTGCGCCGGGCTGCTGGCGATGCCGACGCTCGACGCGCGCAGGTGATGAGCGCAGCCATCCGGTTGCGACGCGGTGAGTTGCTGCACCTTCACCGCCGCCCCGCGATCCATGGACGCGGTCGGCGTCGGCGTTGCTACTCGGTCTCGAGCCCGTATTCGGCCAGCTTGCGGTACAGCGTCTTGCGATTCAGCCCGAGCGTCTTGGCCGCGAGTGACTTGTTGCCCCCGGTGACCTCGAAGACGCGCAGGATGTAGCGCTTCTCCACCTCGTGCAGCGGGACCAGGTCGCTCGGGTCGTTCCCGGCGACGACCACGAACCGGCTCTTGTAGTCCCGCACCCGGGCGGGCAGGTCGTCGACCGCGATGCTGTCGAAGCTCGTCAGCGCCACTGCACGCTCCATGGCATTGCGGAGCTCCCGCACGTTTCCCGGCCAGGGGTAGGCCATCAGTTTTGCCGCTGCGGGGCTCGAAATCCCGCTGACATCCCGGTCGGTCAGCCCCGCGAAGTGAGTGACGAAGTGCTGGGCCAGGAGCAGGACGTCCCCGCCCCGGGAGCGCAAGGGTGGCAACGGCACGTGGAGCACGTTGAGGCGGTAGTAAAGGTCCTCCCGGAATCGACCCTCCTCGATCGCCGCCTCCAGATCCCGATTCGTGGCCGCGACGAGCCGGACATCGAAGGGGATCTCGCTGTTGCCTCCCACGGGACGAGCCGAGCGCTGTTCGAGGGCGCGCAGGAGCTTCGGCTGGAGTCCGAGGGGCATGTCGCCGATCTCGTCCAGGAACAGGGTCCCGCCGCTGGCCTCCGAGAGCAGACCGGCGCGCGGCGACTTGGCGTCGGTGAAAGCTCCCCGCACGTGCCCGAAGAGCTCGCTCTCCAGCAGGGGCTCGGGCATGGCCGCGCAGTTGACCGCCACGAACGGCCCGCCGCGCCGCTTGCCGCGACTGTGCAGCGCGCGCGCCACCACCTCCTTGCCCGTCCCGCTCTCGCCGGTGACGAGCGCGGTGGCGTCGGACATGGCCACCTTCTCGAGCAGCGATCGCAGGTCCGCCATGGCCGGGCTGGTGCCGATCAGGTCGTCGCTCCAGCCGGCCTGTCCGGTGGCGGCCCGCAGGCGGCGCACCTCCGCGCGGAGATCGCGGTACCGCAACGCTCGGACCACCGCGAGCGCCAGCACGTCCATCTCGAAAGGTTTCTCGATGAAGTCGAAGGCACCCGCCCGAATGGCCTGGATGGCGGCGTCCAGGCTGCCGAACGCGGTGACGATCAGGACCGGCACGGACGGGAAGCGCTCGACCACCTGATCGCACAGATCGAGGCCCTCCATCCGGGGCATCCGCAGGTCGGTGATGAGCACGTCCACGTCGCGACTTGCCAGGATGGCGAGCGCCTCCTCCGCGCTCGCGGCGGAAGAGATCGTGAAGCCCTGGGGGCGCAGGCCCAGCGCGACCAGCTTGCGGGTGGGTTCGTCGTCGTCGACGATGAGGACGTGGGCGACCATCGTTGAAGGGCGGGGAGTATACCGTCGAAGGCCGCGGAGCCTCAGCGGGGAAGTGAGCGTCCGGCGAGGGCCCGAAAGGGGCGGTTCCTCAGGTGGTTCGCGGTAGCGAGGGGGTGGGGGGCTGGGTCGGGGTAGGGGGTGGGCCCGGCCGTTTCGGCTCCTGACTTGCTGGCGACCCAGCGCCGACAGCGTGGCCCTCTGCGGGGCAGCTGGGGCGAAATGGGACACCGGCAGCGAGGTCACTGCTGCCGGGTGCTTGCGGGAGCCTGTGGTCGTGGCGAGCTCGGCGGCGGCGTTTGCCTGGCGGAGTCCGTGCTCGGTGTCCGCTCCGCGAGTTGGCCCGCGATGTGCATCATTCCGCCCCGACATGAACAACGGAGTGACCATGAAGACGTTCGTGACGCTAGCGATGCTCTGCAGTGTGGTGGCCTGCTCGAAGAACGAGAAGCCCCCGGCGCTGGCCCCGGCCTCGGGGACCGCCGACCGGAGCAGCGAATCTGGCGAAGAGGAGTTTTCCGACAAGGACCCTGCCCAGGGCCAGCTCGTCATTTCGGACCGCATCCGGGAAGCCTGCGGGCTGAGCGAGACGGAAGCCTACTTCGACTACAATAGCGATCGTCTGTCGCCGGCTGCCAAGGACGTGCTGGGCAAGCTCGCCACCTGTTTCACGGAGGGCCCCCTCCGCGACGAAACGATGCTGCTGGTGGGACATGCCGACCCGCGCGGCTCGGATGAGTACAACATGGTGCTCGGGAGTCGCCGAGCCGCCAACGTCCAGCGGGCGCTGACGCCTCTGGGTATGCCCGAGTCCCGCATCAGCGCGACCTCCCGTGGCGAGATGGACGCGGTCGGGGGAGACGAGACCGGATGGGCGCGCGATCGCAAGGTCGAGGTACGGCTCGAAGAGGAGTAGCGGTTCGCCAACCCCGAGCCCCGGGCTCCGAATCTGCAGACACCTCGCTTGGGGTCGTCCCGGTCGCCGTGTGTGCCCAGCCCTCACTCTGCCGGGGGTGGGCACGAAGCGATCGAGGATCGCGCTCGCTCATTTTAGTCGTATCCGCCGACCAGGGTTCGCAGGTTCCGGATCGACTTCGGTCCTTCAATCTCGAGCATGTCCCGGATGTCGTCGAGGTTGAGGGGCTTGAAGAGGGTGGGGCAGCCGGAGGACCGGAGGTAGTCTGCCTCCTCCTTGCTCAGCGCTCCGCCCGTGACGAACACGAAGCGAGCGGCCAGCGCGGGATCGCGCTCCCGGATCCGCTGGTGCAGGATGTTCCCGTTGAGGCCTGGCAGGAAGACGTCACAGAGCACCAGGTCGGGGCGATAGTCGGTGGCGCTGAGCGTCATCTCGGCGTCGGAAGCGGTGGGGGCGGTCTGGACGTCGTACTCTCGCAGACCACGCCGCACCGCTCGCGCGAAGACCGGGTCGTCGTCGATGACCATCAGCCTCCGCGAGGACCGTGCGGGGGTGACGCGCTGGCCACTCCGCTCGGGGCTGGCGGGTGCGACCGACGGGAGCATGACGCGGAACGATGCCCCCCCTTGAGCTCGGTTCACCACCTCGATGTGCCCGCCATGGGCGGTGACGACGTCGCTGCAGATCTTGAGGCCGAGCCCCGTTCCCTTGCCGCGCTTCTTCGTCGTGTAAAACGGAGTGAAGATGGTCTCGATGGTGTTGGACGGAATGCCGGGGCCAGTGTCGTCGACCTGGAGGACGACCTGGTCGCGGTCTGGCGCCACGCTGACCATGATCTTGTGCTCGCCCTCCGCACCCTCGCAGGCGTCGGCTGCGTTGAAGACGAGGTTGAGCAGCACCTGCCCGAGGTTGTCCCGGCGCCCTTCGACCCGCGCGCTGGTCAACTCCTCCTGCAGGTCGATCCCACGGCGCTTCAGGTAGGGGCGGGCGACGGCGAGGGATTCGGCGACCACGTCGGACAGATCGAGGTGCTCCGGCTCCGAGTCCCGGTGGCTCATCCGGGAGAGCTGATCGATGGTGCCCCGGACGCGACCGAGCGCCGTGCCGATGTCGGCGGTGAGCTCGCTGAGCTCGCTCACCAGCTGGACCGGCGGGACTGACGTCTCGCGGGGCGGGTCCTGCGCCTCGAAGAGTAGCCGCTGCTGCTCCTCCAGCTGGAGGACGAGCGCGCCCACGGGGCCGCGCAGCTCATGGGCCACGCTGGCCGTCAGCAGTCCGAGGCTAGCCATGCGATTGGCTTCCTCGAGTTCCTCGCGGCGGATGCGCTCCGACTCCACGCCGCGGTCACGGAAGATGGCCAGCGAGAGCGTGTGCCCGGCGGCGATCGCGAAGTCCTGTCCCGGCTGGTCGAAGGCGTCCGGGTTGGCGGCCACGAGCACGAGCGCTCCGAGGGGACTGGTTCCGTGGACGAGGGGAACCGCGAACACGGCGGCGGCCCCGAGCCGCTGCAGGAGCGCGTGGCCGGATCCGGGGAGCTGGCTGGCGGGCATGAGCTGGGGTTGCCCTGGCGTCAGGAGCTCCTCGCTGAGCGGACCGAACAGCGAGAGGAGCTCGGCATCCGTGACCTCGACGAAGCCGTGGTGAGCGGCGACGGTCAGGCCGTTGTTTTGCGCGAGCAGGAGTCCCGCGCAGGCCTCGGCGGCTTCGACCACCAGGCGCAGCGCGTCCCCGAACTGCGCCGCAGCCGTATCCTCGGCAACGCGCTTGGCGAGGTGCATCAGCGCAGTCAGCTTGCCGTGTGAACCGTCGGGCATGGTCGCGAAGTGAAGACCCACATCGTACCGTGCCTTTCGCGCCCAAGCCAGCGCGCTCGAGCCTCGATGATCGGCGGCCGACGCGATGCGGCGGGGGAGGGGTCTGGGACAGCTGAGCATTCATCACATCTCTGTGTGAGTGCGCAGGAGTGGCCTGGAAACGAGGCTCCAACCAGTTAGCGCCTCTTCCGGTTCGTGCCTTCGGCCGGTCGATGTTTGGAGTTCACCGGCCCGCCCCATTGCCAGGATGGAACACACTCTCTGTCCGATGGAAAGCCAGTCCGCTGGACAAGGAACATTCCCATTCAATCGATCGGGCTCGGGCTCGGGCTTTGAAAACACTCCTTAGACGAACGGAGCTTCTCGCCGAGCCCTCACCCAAATGGGGCGCTCGGTGAGAAGGGATCGACCATTGCGTTCGCTCACTTAGGGTGCCGTCTGGGCTCGCTCGCAGGCAGCAGCGACCGTGAGCAGGCGCTCTTCGCCAAACGTTGGTCCCAGGAGCTGAAGCCCGGTGGGCAGCGCGGGGACCGTGTCTCGTGCCGGGACCGGAGCACAGGGAACGCTGAGGCCACAGATGCCGGCCAGGCTTGCCGGCAGGGTGTAGACGTCACTCAGGTACATCGCGAGCGGATCGTCGGTGCGTTCCCCGATGGGGAAGGCCGGGGTTGGACTGATCGGTGTGGCGATGACGTCCACTTGCGAGAACGCCGTCTCGAAATCGCGTCGGATGAGGGTGCGGACCTTCTGCGCCTGGCGATAGTAGGCGTCGTAGTAGCCCTGGCTCAGCACGTAGGTACCCAGAAGGATCCGACGCTTGACCTCGGCACCGAAGCCCGCGTCTCGCGTCGCGCCGTACATGTCTTGCAGGTCGCCGCCGCCGGGTTCGACGCGGAGCCCGAAGCGCACTCCATCGAAACGCGCCAGGTTGCTGGAGGCTTCTGCGGTGGCGATGATGTAGTAGGTCGCGACGCCGTAGCGGGTGTGGGGCAGGGAGACGGGGTGGACCGTGCAGCCCTGGTCCTCCAGCTGCTGGATGGCGGCGCGAACGCTGGTGGCGACTGCGGGATCGAGCCCTTCCCCGAAGTATTCTTCGGGTACCCCGATCCGGGTTCCCGCCACCTCTCGGTCGCAGGCGGCTTCGAAGTCGGGGACGGGCTGCTCGCTGCTGGTGGCGTCCCGCGGATCGTGTCCCGAGAGCACGGTGAGCAGCCGGGCCGCGCTCCGCACGTCGCGAGCGAACGGACCGATCTGATCCAGAGACGAGGCGAAAGCCACCAGACCATAACGGGAGACTCGCCCGTAGGTCGGCTTGATGCCGACCACGCCACACAGGCCTGCCGGCTGGCGAATCGAGCCTCCCGTGTCACTGCCAAGAGCGCCTGGGGTCGTGCCCGCCGCCACGGCGACGGCGCTGCCCCCGCTCGAGCCCCCGGGGATGCGTGAGGGGTCGGCGGGGTTGCGCGCGGGACCGAACGCGCTGTTCTCGTTCGAGGAGCCCATGGCGAACTCGTCGAGGTTGGTCTTGCCAACCAGCACGGCGTCGGCCGCGACGAGCTTCTCCACGACGGTGGCATCGTAGGGGGGCCGCCAGCCTTGCGCAGGATCGCCGCTCGGCTGGCCCGAGCTGGCGCGCGTGAGGATGCGGGACCCGCAGGTGGTGGGAAAGCCCCGCGTGCAGAGCACGTCCTTGATCGCGATCGGGACGCCGGCGAGGGGGCCGAGGGGCTCGCCCCGGGAGCGTCGGGCGTCGATCGCCCGGGCGTGCTCGAGGGCCTGGTCGGTCATCACGTTGAGGTAGGCGTTCAGCTCCGCCTGGGCGGCGATGGCATCGAGACTGGCACGCGTGGCCGTCTCCGCGGTCACCTCGCCCCGGGCGACGCGCTCCGCCAGCTCCGCAATGGGCAGCTTCAGGAGATCGCTCATCCCTCGTCCACGAAGGCTGGGACCGCGAACCCATCTCCGCTGCGGCGGGGGGCCTCGGCGAGGGCGTCCTCGGTGGACAGGACCGGCACGACGACATCCTCCCGCAGTGGGGAGCTCGAGACGGTCACGTGACTCATCTCGGGGACATCGGAGGTGTCGAGCTCGTTGAGCAGCTTCACGTAGTCGAGGATCTGGTCGAGATCGGTCATCAGGCGTTCGACTTCGTCGTCCTCCAGCTTCAACTTCGCCAGCTTGGCGACGTGCCGCACGTCATCACGAGAAATGGCCATGGCTTCCTGCTGGGTGGGGGCCGGGACCGTAGCAGAGCGGCCCGGACACTGGTAGAACTCCCGCCATGATCCAACCTCGGGAGGTGGTGGCGCAGGGGGGGGGCTGGGGGCCGCCTGGAGGGGGCCTACCTCGAGGCGGACCGCCGGGCATGCCGGGGGGCTATGGCGCGCCACCGCCAGCGGGACCGCCAGGCGGCAAGCCCATCACCGGTGGCAAGGAGACGATGGCCATCCACGCGATGTCGATCGATCCTTCGACCGGCCTGCCAATTGGCGAGCAGCCGCCCTCTTCGACGATGGCGGTCGTGTCGCTGGTGCTGGGCCTGCTGCTCTGTCTCCCCTTCGCCGGCGTTCCCGGCATGATCACGGGACTATTTGCGTTCATGGCGGCGCGGCGCAACCCCACCAAGGTGGGGGGAGCCACGATGGCACTCATCGGTCTGGGGCTGGGGGCTCTGAATCTCCTGGGTTGGGGGCTTGGCCTGGTGCTCTGGGTGCTCTCGATGGTGTTCTGATCCCAGCTCCCGTGCGGTGGCGGGTGGACCCTGAACATCCGCTCTCGGGCGCATCGCCGCGAGAAAAATGCGGCAACCAAGCCGGGATCGCGACCGAGAGATGGGCGTGTCCCATCACCCCCCCGCGAGCGATCCTTCCCCGTCCTCCCACCCTTTGCCGGGCCGTTCGGCGGTGGCTCCGCGCCCGTCCAGCGCACCCGGAGCGTCACCTGCGCCGGGGCCAGAGGTAGCCCGGGAGCGAACCTTCGTCACCGGTGAGACGATCGCGGGGACGCGCTACCGGGTCGTGCGCCGCATCGGGCAAGGGGGAATGGGGAGCGTCTACGAGGTCGAGCACGTGGAGCTGGGCAAGCGCTTCGTGCTCAAGGCCCTGCTTCGCGAGCTGGCCTCGCGCCCCGATGTCGTGGCCCGACTGCGCAACGAGTGGCGTGCGCTGGGGCGACTGCAGCACCCGAACATCGTGGCCGTCACGGATGCCGGCACCACCGCCGACTCGACCCCGTACTACGTCATGGAGCGGCTCGAAGGCGAGACGCTCTCCCGGGTCCTGCGGCGCGAGCGGCGCTTGCCGTGGGAGCGGGCGGTGCGCATCGCCGCCGACGTGCTCGCGGCCGTGGGGGCAGCTCACGACATTGGCATCGTGCACCGGGACGTCAAGCCACCCAACATCTTCGTCACCGGCGACGCCGAGGTGAAGCTGCTCGACTTCGGGATCGCGAAGATGGCGCAGGGAGCCGAGCTCCTGACGACCAACGGCCTGGCCCTGGGAACGCCCCGGTACATGTCCCCGGAGCAAGCACGAGGGGAGCCCGTCGACGGTCGTGCCGACCTGTATTCGGTGGGGCTCGTGCTCTACGAGATGCTCGCGGGGCGCGGCCCATTCGATCCCGCTCGCCACGCCAACGATCTGTTGCTCGGACATCTGGCGCGCAGCCCTGCACCGCTTTCGGAGCTGGTTCCGGAGCTGCCGGCCGAGCTCGATCGCGTGGTGGCCTGGCTGCTCGCCAAGCAACCCGACCGGCGTCCCGGTGGGGCGGAGGAGGCGCAGGCGGCGTTGCTCGCTCTGCTGCCGCCACGAACGCAGAGCGCCGCCGCAGCGCCGGGAGGCGACGCGGAGGACGACTCGGAGCCTCCCACTCGCCTCTTTCGCACGACTCCCATCGCGGCGCGGGGAGGTGCCTTCGCCCCGGTTCCCCAGGCAGCGACGAGCCTGGCGGTCCCCGTGTCCGAGCCGGCCGCGCTCGTCACGGAGCCGCTCCGGTGGTCGCCGCCCCTCTCGCTGCGGGGGGAGACGACGGGATGTGGCGTGGTGCTGACAACCGATTCGGCCGCGGCCCGTGGCTGGGCATCGGGAGAGCGGAGGACACTGCGACTGGTCAGCACCGAGGTCCCCGCGACCCGGACCTCGGTCCCGGTCGCGTGCGCGGTAGCGTCGCTTTCCTCCGCCGCGGCGCGGGGGCGATGGGGGAACCGGAAACGGGACGCAGGCTGGGCGGCGCTGGCGCTGTCCACCATCGTGCTGCTGGGGGTCACCCTGTTCGGGATCTCGGTCCAGCTCGCGACCGACGGCGCTGCGGAGCTCCGCGAGGGGAGGCTCGCTGCGCGGATCACCCGGCTCCCCGCCGCGGATCACCGTCAGCGCGCTCGCTTCCCGAGGCGAACGGCGCCGGCCGCGTCGCTCGGTGCCTCGCCGCCCGCGATGTCGCCGCCCGCGATGTCGCCGTCCGCGATGTCGCCGCCCGCGATGTCGGTTTCGTCGGCCCAGCGTGGGGAGCGCGCGGCGCTGGCGGCGCCGGCCACGCGCTCGGCCGCGGTGCCCGCTCGCTCGGTGCACCGGTCGCTGGCGGGCGCTGCGCAGTCCAGGCCGCGGACCACCGCTGCGCGGGGCATCGCGCCGCGCGCCTCGCTGCCCGGGTCCGGGCTCTGAAGCGACCATGGCTCGCGGCGGGCTCCTGCGGCGAAGTGTCGAGGGGAACGACGCCGAAATGGCGTCGGGGTGGCGGTCAGGAGCGGGCACGGCTATGAACGCCCCTTGATCTCAACGCAACCCAGGTAGCCATGAAACGCGCGCTCATCACTGGTATCACGGGACAGGACGGCTCCTACCTCGCCGAGTTGCTGGTCGAGAAGGGCTACGAGGTGCACGGCATCGTTCGCCGCTCGTCGAGCTTCAACACCGACCGGATCGAGCACCTCTACCGGGATCCCCACGACGACTCCGTCCGGCTCAAGCTCATCTACGGTGATCTGAACGACGCCTCGTCGCTGGCCGCCATCCTGGAGCAGGTCCGCCCCGACGAGGTGTACAACCTCGCGGCCCAGAGCCACGTGCGGGTCAGCTTCGACATTCCGGAGTACACGAGCGAGATCGTGGCGCTGGGCGCGGTGCGCCTGCTCGAGGCAATCCGTCGTACCGGGGTGAAGTCCAAGTTCTACCAGGCCTCGTCGAGTGAGCTGTACGGCAAGGTCGTGGAGACGCCGCAGCGCGAGACGACGCCGTTCCACCCGCGTAGCCCCTACGCCTGCGCCAAGGCCTACGCCTACTACATCACCCAGAATTACCGCGAGGCGTACGGGATGTTCGCGGTCAACGGCATCCTGTTCAACCACGAGAGCCCGCGGCGTGGAGAGACGTTCGTGACGCGGAAGATCACCCGCGCCGCCACCCGCATCAAGCTCGGGCTGCAGGAGAAGCTGCACCTCGGCAACCTCGACGCGAAGCGCGACTGGGGCTTCGCGGGCGACTACGTCGAGGGAATGTGGCGGATGCTCCAGGCGGACCAGCCCGACGACTATGTGCTGGCGACGGGCGAGACGCACAGCGTGCGCGAGTTCCTCGAGGAGACCTTCCGCTGCCTGGAGCTCGACTACCGGGACTACGTCGAGTTCGACGAGCGCTACCTGCGTCCGGCGGAGGTCGACCTGCTGCTGGGTGACGCCAGCAAGGCGCGAGAACAGCTCGGCTGGACGCCGCGGGTGGGGTTCGGCGAGCTGGTGCAGATGATGGTCGACGCGGATCTCGTGATCGCGCGTCGCGAGCGGGCCGTCGCCGAGCACGAGGCGGGCGAGGCCGGTCGGCGCGGGGAGCTGCACTGATGATGGACTGGCCGCGGACCCGCGTGCTCGTCACCGGCGGGGCGGGGTTTCTTGGTGGTTTCGTCGTCGAGCGACTGCGCGCGCTGGGGGCGGCCGAGATCACCGTGCCGCGGTCGCGCGACTACGATCTCGTTCAGGGCGACGCGGTGCGACGGCTACTGGCGGAGGCCCGTCCGGACCTCGTGCTTCACCTCGCTGCGCGCGTTGGCGGGATTGGCGCCAACCGCGACAACCCGGGGCGTTTCTTCTACGAGAACGCGATGATGGGCATTCAGCTGCTGCACGAGTGCCACGTCGCGGGGGTCAGCAAGGTGGTCGCGCTGGGCACCGTGTGCGCCTACCCGAAGTTTTGCCCCACTCCGTTCCGCGAGGAAACCATGTGGGACGGGTACCCGGAGGAGACGAACGCGCCCTACGGCGTGGCCAAGAAGATCCTCGGGGTGCAGTCCGCGGCGTACCGTGAGCAGTACGGCTTCAACTCGGTGGTCGTGTATCCCGTCAACCTGTACGGGCCGCGCGACAACTTCGATCTGCACTCGAGCCACGTGATCCCGGCGATGCTGCGCAAGTTCCACGCGGCTCAGCTCGCAGGCGCACCGGAGGTAGTGCTGTGGGGTGACGGGTCGCCGACGCGCGAGTTCTTCTACGTGGAGGACTGTGCCGCCGGGCTCCTGGCGGCGGCCGAGCGCTACGACTCGAGCGAGCCGGTCAACCTCGGCTCCAGCGAGGAGATCGCGATGCGGGATCTGGCCGAGCGGATCCGGGAGCTAGTGGGCTATCGCGGTGTGATCCGCTGGGACACGACGAAGCCCAACGGGCAGCCCCGCCGGAAGCTCGACGTCTCCCGGGCGCGGGAGCGATTCGGGTTCGAGGCCCAGGTGAGCCTGGAAACGGGGCTGGCTCGCACCTATGAGTGGATGCGCGAACACTGGAGCGACCTGGACCGATGAGCGGAGATCGCAAAGCAACGAACGTGACCTGGGATGGTGGCAACCTCACCCGCGAGCAGCGCTGGGCGCAGCTGGGCTGCGCCGGGGCAACACTGTGGTTTACTGGCCTGAGCGGTTCGGGCAAGAGCACGGTCGCGGCAGCCCTGGAGGTGGCGCTGCTCGAGCGTCGGGTCGCGACTTACCGCCTCGATGGCGACAACCTGCGCCACGGACTGAACGCGAACCTGGGCTTCAGCGCCGAGGACCGCCAGGAGAACATCCGGCGCGTGGGTGAGGTCGCGAAGCTGTTTGCCGACGCGGGGCTGCTCACGCTGGCGACCTTCGTGAGCCCCTATCGCGCCGATCGCGCGCTCTGCCGCTCACTGCACGACGCGGCGGGCCTGCCGTTCCTGGAGGTGCACGTGGCGGCGTCTCTCGAGATCTGCGAGTCGCGCGATCCGAAGGGCCTGTATCGCAAGGCGCGGGCCGGGGAGCTCCGAGGATTCACGGGGATCGACGATCCCTACGAGGCGCCCGAGGCGCCGGAGCTCGTGATCGACACCGGCGAGCTGTCGGTGGATGGGTGTGTCGAGCGGTTGCTGACGCTGCTCGACGAGCGACAGTTGCTCCCCGTTCGGTGAGAACGCCACGCTGCGGGGTCGGGAGAGCCCGCGGACTCCCGACCCACGCGAGCGCGCTCAGGACCCCAGCTGCTCGAGAGCGAGCCGGGAGCGGGCGACCCGGGCGCCGGGAAGCCAGCTCTGCCCGCCGAGCCTGGTCCAGAGGATGACGAGTCCCACGAGCACCTCCACATAGAGCCCGAGCCAGGCTCCCACCACGCCCCAGCCACTGGCGATCCCGAGCCCGTAGGCGACGGGAAGGGTGATGAGCCAGGCTGCCCCGACGGTGACCATCGCCGTGAAGCGTTCACTGCCGACGGTGCGGAGCACCGCGCGTGGAACCGCATAGGCGCTGAACAGAAACGTCAACCCAGCAGCGACGCGCACGAGCTGCGTCGCGGCATCCTGCACGGCCGCGTCGGGCGAGAAGCCACGCGCCAGGATGGGCGCGGTGCACAGCAGGAACAGGCCGCAGGTTCCCACGTAACCCAGGTTGAGCAGGAGCCCTCCGCGGGCCACCCGAGAGACCAGGCCGTCCTCCGACCTTCCCACGGCTTGACCAGCCAGCACGCTGGTGGCCTCGCCGATGGCGATCGCGGGGAGAAATGCGAAGTGAGCCAGCTGGAGCGCGATCTGGTGTGCAGCCAGCGCGACCTCGCCCATGCTCGCCACCACCGCCGCCAGGGCGGTGAAGGCCCCCATGTCGAGGAGTAGCTCCGCACCGAGGGGTACGCCGATCCGCGCCAGCTCCCGGCAGCGTCTGGGCTGCCAGCGTCCGAGGCGAACCGAGCCCGCACGAAGTCCCTGCACCAGCAACAGGAGCTCGAACACCTGGGCTGCGATCGTGGCCAGAGCGGCCCCCTGAACTCCGAGCCCGAGCCCGAAGATCAGCGCCGCATTCAGCGGAATGTTGGCGAGGTTGGCCACCAGCGCCGCCCGCATGGGCGTGCGCGAGTCGCTCAAGCCGTACTGTGCCTCGCGCAGGGCGGTCGCGACGAGCACCGCGGGAGCACCCCAGGTCCGGATCGAGAAGTAGCTCACCGCGAAGGAAGCGGCTTCGGGACTGGGTGAGCCGGCGCGAACCAGATCGCGCAGGGCGAATCCGGCGCCGACGGCGACGAGCCCGAGGATCGCCGCGAGCGCGATCCCGGCCGTGAGGACCTCCCCGACGATGTCCGATCGGCCAGCGCCGATCGACTGCGAGATCTGAACCTTGATGGAACGCAGCCCCCCCAGACCGAAGCAGAGAAGGGTGAGTGCCACCACGCCGCCCCAGGCAGTGGCAGCCAGGGCGGCAGCCCCGAGCCGGCCAACGAAGATCGTGTCGACCACGGTCATCAAGCTGAACGACAGCATCGAGACGGCGATCGGCCACGCCAGCCGCACCAGCTCGGGGAAGAGTTTTCGCTTGTGGAAGAGATCTTCCTGGGGAACGTTCATCGTAAGAATCTCCGGACAAAATGCGCGAGAGCCGCGGGTCCCAGTGGGCCGCGGCTCTCGATGCCAGTCGTAGGTGGGTCGACTACGTCATGGACAGCACTCCGCGGCGCTCCAGCCAGTAATGACTACCGGCCGGTGGAGACAGGACATGCGCGCGGAGCTCTTCATGACCCAAAGGTTGGAAGTGGATCGGGGGCCTGTCAACTGGCGAAGTTCGTCAGCGAGCACTTCGGTCCGTGGAAGCGCAGATCCGACCGGGGATCTGGAACGGCCCGGGGGGCGCGGCCCTGGCGCGCTCGGGGCTCCACCAGCCTCACGACACCATGGGGAAAAGGCTGCTACGCTGCGTGGCGTGGTCATGCGTTCTTCGACTTTCCCTTTGCTTTCGCTGCTCGGTTTCGCTCTTGCCCTGGTGGGTTGCTCCGCCACCTCCGATCCGCCGGGGAGCCACGGCTTTCCCTCCAATACCGGCGGTGACGGCGTCGGCGCGACCGGTACGGGAGCCACCGCCGCGAGCGGCGCAGGGGGGGGAGCGGCGAGCGGCGCCACCGCGGGAACGGGCAGTGCGGGGGCGGGCAACACGGGCAACGTGGGGACGGGCAACGCGGGCAGTGGCAATACCGGCAACGTCGTGGTGGGGCCTGGCGATTACGCGCTACCGCCACCGAGCCAGTGTCACAACGCGGACTGGCAGGACGGGTGCATCCAGGGCGACGCCAGTAGCCGCTGCGGCGGCGTCTGCAACACGATCAACGCATGCGCCGAGAGCCAGGAGACCAAGCCCGGCGCCGACGTCACCTTCATCTGCCCGCGCTTCATGCTCGGTAGCCCGGAAATGGCGCAGGCCGCGATCGATGATGGCAACTCGGCGTTCAACTACGCCATCGTCGGGCACGATGCCGACCGCGGTGGCATCGACGGGCAGGACGAGAGCACGTGCTGCCAGTGTTACCAGATGGTCTACGCGCACCCGAGTCCCAACAACGACCGGCAGGTCCTGGCCGACCCCGACAATCCCAACCCGCCGGTCTCGGCCGTTCCTCTCCCCAAGCCGCTGATCGTCCAGAGCTTCAATACGGCGGCCACCCCGCAGACCTTCGACGTGTACATGGCGGCGGGAGGACTGGGGGCGCACAACGCGTGTGCTCCGGTGCTGGGATCCACGTCGACGTCCGGGCAGTACCTGTACACCGCGTATCCGCCCGACGGGCAGACGAGTCAGGGCGGAGTGAAGGCGGCGAGCCTCTACCAGGAGTGCAAGACGAGCATCAACTGGGTCACCACGGAGTCGCTCTCGAGCGCGGCCTGTCGGAGCACCATCGAGGCTGCTTGCAGCCAGATCCAGTCGAGCATTCCCGGACTGACGGAGCAAGCGCGCGCGTCCTGTCTGAGCACGAACGACCCCAACTCGCTCTACCATCTCAACTGGTCGGTCTACGTGATGAAGGTGGAGTGCCCCGAGCATCTCACCGAGGTCACCGGCTGCAAGCTCGCCCCGCAGGGCCTGCCTGCCGTTGACCGCAACGTGACCACGGCCGAACAGGCCGCCGCCAACGCCAGTTTCTGGGATCACACTGGCAGCACCACGAACATGTACGAGACGACCACCATGGAGGACTGCTGCCGTCCCTCCTGCGCCTCGAAGAACTGGGTCGAAGGCAGGGGGCTCCCCGCCGATGCGCAGTACAACGCGTTCTACTCCTGCGACGTGAACGGCGTGCCGATCACGGAGTAGGGATCCCCGGACCAGCCTCGGCGCCACGGACTGGCGATCGAGTGGACCCGCGCGG
>JBNLDK010000117.1:0-61791 GCA_050304295.1 Polyangiaceae bacterium | reverse complement strand
GACGAGCGCCAAGCTCGCTCTCCAGCTGCTTCTCGACTCAACCGAGGTCGAAGCCAAGCGACGCGGCCCACCCAGAACCGATAGTTTCCGGAGACTTACCGAGCTCGCACCCATGCCCGCTTAAGGGATCCCGCATGCGCTTTACGCGCATTTCGAGGGGCATGGCTCCCTGGGCGGCACATGGCCGCCGGAGGGGGCACATGGCCGCCGGGGACGCCGGGCATGGCTCCGCGGAGGCGACCCACGCGCCCCGAACGAACCGAGATCGCCCCCTTCGGCCTCCCGGGCCACCTGCGCGAGTGGTTGCAACCACTCAGCGCGGCATCGCTTGCCACCCCTACGCGCAGTTGCAAACACCTGGCGCGGCCTCCCGGGCCACCTGCGCGTGGTTGCCACCACCCAGCGGAGCCTCGCTTGCCACCTACGCGTAGTTGCAACCACTCAGCGGAGCCTCGCTTGCCACTCCCGCCCAGTTGAACCGCCCGGCGCGACCTTGCGAGCCACCCCGCGCAGTTGGGACCGCACAGCGGGGCATGGCCGGCCACTTCGGCGCAGTTGGGACCGCACAGCGCCAACCCGCTCGCCAGGAGGCGTAGTTGGAACCAAGTCGTGGTGCTTCGCCCGCGCCACCAGGCGGTCTCACCAACTCGGTGCCAGCCCGCGATGCCGAGACGAGGCGGGCCGTCATGGCCCGCCCACCTCCCCCATTGCGACGCGAGTGGCTCGTGCCGGGCTCAGGTTGTCGGACTCGCATGGGGCCCACGCGGGCGGGCGTGGCAGCGGAGCTCACGTCGCGGGGCTCGCGTCGGGCTCACGCCAGCTTGGCGCGGCAGCGGGGCTCACGGGGCTCGCGGCAACTGGCGCGGCAGCGGGTTGGCCGCTCGAGCTATCTTGGGCGGTTGGTGGGAGCCGGTGATGGTCAACTTAAATGGGAGTCCCACTTCCACTCCATCCCGCCGCTGTTCTCAGTCCACATGACGTTGTCGGGAAACAGCGTGATCCTTTCGAACGGCTCCCCATCTTGTTCGAAGAACTGGATGTCGCGGATCCGCCCCTCCACTGTCACCGTGTAGTACTGTACGGGGGAGTCTCCAGTGGTCCAGGAATCGACCTCAACGGTGACCTCCTGGTTAAGCTCGTATGCTTGAAGCAGGAACGGGCTCCGCTCGTCGCTGCGACGGACGAGTGCGATCCATTCCACCTGCTGGTCCCCAGGACGATCCGCGGGGGCGGCATAGCAGAACGCGGCCAGCTCTCTGCCCCTGACTTCCGAGGTGGCAAGGATGTCGTAGCCGTCAGCCTCGAAGGAGCTCGCGTAGTGCTCGGTGTCGGTGCCGTAGGCGCCCACGCAGTTTTCCGGGGCCGCCAGTTCGGCAAGGAGAGGAGCCGTCTCCGCAAGGGTCGCGTTGGCGACGGTGGCGGTGGCGATGACGCCCGTTGCTTCGTCTTCCACGGTCAGCGTTTCGGGGAGAAGAGCGACTCGCACGAAGTCGTCGAAGCCTCCGGGAGCGGTTGGGTCCGCCCGACTCAGGTACTCGACGGAGATGATGCGGGCATTGCCGGGGGTGGTGGAAGTCCGGCTCAGCAGGGTGGGCGGACTGGACGACTCGTCGAAGGTCTCGATCGTCAGCTCGATATTCTGGTTGTTGTTCCAGGCCCTCAACAAGCGCGGTTGGACGGGGGCGGAGCCGATGGCGCGCATCACGAGGTAGAGTGGTCGAGTGACGACGCGTCCAAGGAACGCGTTGTTGTGGTCGTAGGCGGAAGAAACACCGTAACAGACCGCCGCCAGCTCCATTCCAAGACCCTCATTCTCGCCAGGTGTTTCGAGCCACCCGACTTCGTTGCCGTTGGCCACCATGTGGGCATAGAGCCCCGGCGTTGCGGTGCTCGTTCCCGGACACAGCTCGGCGAGCGCGGCGTCGATGGGCGGCTGGGTGCAGAAGTACTCGGTCGTGTCCCCGGCATCGATTCGCTTTCCTCCCAGGGCGCAGTTCTCACCTGGGGGCTCCTCGGCGATGGATACCGAAGCGGCTTCGGTGGACACGGTCACCTGCGATCCGTCGGGGCAGGAGATGGTGGCGGAGCCGTCGTCGTTGTCGGCGACGGTGCAGGTGGGGGCTCGGTTCGCAACGCAGACGCCGTCGACCAGGGTGGTGCCGTCGGGACAGCTGGCGACGAGCGTGCAGGTCCGGCTGGTGCAGTACTGGATGGTGAACGCGCCACCTTCGCCGCCGTTGGCTTCGGGCCCCGACTGGCCGGGGCTACCGGCGGCGCCCTCGCGGTCGCCGGTATCGTCGACGAGGCAGCGATCGCCCTGGATCCGGGTGCCGGGACCACAGGCGACGCTCAGGTCGGCGGGGTCGTCGCTGGCGGCTTCGATGCAGCCGGCGGGGCCGGCGGCGGTGGCGACGAGGATGGCGGACCACAGAGCTCGGTTCATGGAGTGCCTCGGAGCGGGTTTCTGGGCGCGGGACGTACGGGTAGCGGTCGAGTCGGCTCGCTGCGGGGAGTCGGCTCGCTGCGGGAGTCGGCTCGCTGTTCCGGATGAGGTACCGCGCGCGCGCGGCGGGGACCATGGTCAATTCTTCACATCCGGGAGGAGAACCGACCTCTCGGTGCCGCGGAGGCCTCGGCTGCGTCGCTCCGTGTCGGCTCGTGCTACCCGGAGAACGGTCTCTGTTCGGTCAGGCTGAACCAGTTCCCCGAGTCGTCCTTCAGCATGGCCTCGATGCCGTAGGGGCGTTCGGTGGGCTCCGAGAGGAACTCGACGCCACGGGCCTTCAGCTCCTCGTAGGTCTTGCGGCAGTCGTCGGTGGCCAGCACACCGGCTCCCATGGCGCCCTTCGCGATCAGGTCACGGATCTGCGCGGCGGTGTCCGCGTCCATCATCGGCCCGGTCCGCGGCTCCATCAGCACGAGTTCGACCTCCGGCTGTCGCGGCGCCACGAGCGTGAGCCAGCGAAAGCCCTCCATCGTGAGGTCCATCTTGACCTCGAAGCCAAGCTTCTCCGTGTAAAACTTCCGCGCGGCTTCCTGGTCCAGAACCCAAATGGTGGCGTGACTGAGCTTCGTGATCATGGGTGTCGTCCTCCTGAGACAGAGAGGTAGCCCTATCGCGGGAAGCGTGCTTCTCGGATCTTGCGAAACGTCGGGTCAGCGTTCGGCACGTGTCGCGAGCGCGGACGGAGCGAAGCAGCGCTCGCGACAAGTCGAGCTAGCGTTCGACACGTGCCGCGAGCGCTTGCGGGGCGAACCAGCGCAGGAAGCACGCGGGCACGGCCTCGACCGGGCGTGAGCGCACCAGTAGGTCGGCCTGGACCACGACCCGTCGGTAGTGGGCGGGGGCATGGCCCACCCGGCGCCGGAACAGCGTCGAGAAGCTCCCGAGGCTCTGAAAGCCAACGTCGAGACAGACATGCGTCACCGATCGATCGGTCTCGCGCAGCAACCGGCGAGCCTGCTCGATACGGACACGGGTGAGGTACTCGTGGGGCGTCTCGCCGAAGGTGCGGCAAAATGCCCGCTGGAAGTGGTATCGGGACAGGCACGCCGCGCGCGCGACGCGCTCGAGATCCAGCGCCTCGGAGTAGTGTGCGTCGATGAAGCGGCGCGCCCCCTCGAGCCGGTCGTCGATCGGCCGCTCGAGGACCCGCTGCCGAGCGCTCTCGCTCAGCAGACCGTCGTACCAGCGCTGCCATTCGTCACCCAGACCCATGAACGGAGCCTGATGTCGGACTCCTGGACGTCAAGCGGCCTGCGGACGAGCGACCGATGGTCCGGCGCCGAATCCCCCGCGCGGGCAACCCAAGCCCCGGCCCAGACCCAAGCCCGGATCCCGACCGCTCAGAAGTCGTTCTTCAGGACTTCTTCCACGCGGCGGGTCAGCTCGATGCCGTAGTCGGTCCAGGTGCCCTGGCCCCAGTAACGGTAGCAGCTGGTCTGCGAGGTGAGCAGGTAGAACAGCGCCTTGCGATAGCGCGGATCGCTCGTCTTCACGCCGCTCTTGGCGATTGTCTCGTTGAACAGCGCGCTGACCTTCTCCATCGGTCCGAGCACGTTCTCGTAGCCACGCACCCAGCTCAGATCGTTGGTCCAGCTGCCCCCCTCCATGTGGAAGCGGTCGTCGGCCTGCTTCAGCTTCGCGATCGTCTGGGCAAGCTTCTCCGGGCCATCGCCGGGCTGCATCTCGTCCCAGATGCGCTTCTGCAGGAGCGGCTGGATGACGGGGAAGTCCTTCTCGGTGATCCCCATCCCCGCGAGGTGCTCGAGGTACTCGGTACCGTTCATCGCGGGGGTCGGCGACCCCGATGCCTCCCGGATACCAATCTTGTAGCCGTCGGGGAACTCGTTCATCATCACCCCGCCATTCTCGCCGTCGGCGATCTAGATCACGAACGGCGGGATCTGCTTCCCCGCCAGCTCGACGCGGTCGAGCCCCTTGGCCTCGTGGTAGGGCTGCATCTGAGCGACGAGCTTGGTGTCGCTGCCCTGGGTCTTGACGAGCGCGATCATGCTCACCTCGTCGCCCTTCGAGTTGCGACAGACGAGTCGGTAGGGGATGTGCTTGCGCTGCGGGGTCGAGCCTTTCTCCGGCAGCTCCACCGTGTGTTCTTGCACCAGCAGCCAGTCGTAGCCCGCTTCCTTGAGCGTCTTGATGTACTCGTAGGCGACATCCGGGTGGTTGGGCAGCGCCATCTCGCTGGGGGAGAAGCCGCGCACCCGCTCCAGCGCCTCCAGCCCGAAGATCGCGGCGAAGTGCTGCTGGAAAGCACGGACGTGCAGCCGGAAGTCGGTCACCGGCGTGGAAGGAGCCACGGCGTGACCCCAGGGTGCGCCCAGCCACTCGACGCGGGCGCTGATGTCGGGATCGAGCGTGATGTGCTTCAGCGCGTCGATGACGTCGTCAGCGCCCATCTGTCGCAAGCCGTGCAGCAGGGTGCCCGAATACTCGAGCATGACGCGGGGATTCTTGCCCTCGGCAATCAGCTCGGGGATGAACTCGCCCATGCGCTTGTAGCACCACTGGAAGACCGACGCGTTGTGGTTGTCGCCCACGCCTGGGTTGTCGAACATGTGCTTGAGGTTGCTGATCACCTCCGCCGTGCGCAGATCCCCACCGCCCGCCGGGATCAGCGGCTGGTGCATGTGGAGCGCCACGCCAAACGCGCTCCGGATCGAGCCGAAGTCGATGAAGCCACGCGGCGCGTAGAAGGGAGCGCGCTGCCGTCCCTCCTTCATCGCTCGCGCGATTGTCTCCTCGGAGCCGGAGAGGTTCGGGAGTCCTTCGATGTACTCGGGTAGATCCGTCATGGCGCTGACGTACTGCTGCCGCCATGGGTCGTCGAGGGCCGAGACGGGATTTCGCAACAGACGCAATCGGGCGGGCCGGTCGATCCCGTATCGATCCGCAACACGAGAGTACACAACGGCGTCAATCGTCCGGATCGTTTCGAGATGCGAGCGAAAACTCGACCGGCGCCGCGCCCGGAGACGGCTACACTGCGTCGCGTGTCGGTCAACGCCGCCGCGCTCCGCGCCTACTACTTTCTGTCGATCTCGGCGATGGGCGTGTTCCTGCCGTTCCTTCCGGCCTGGCTCGACGCGCGCGGTGTGAGCGGCTGGGGGATCGGCGTCATCGCCGCGACCCGACCCCTCGCTGGCATTCTCGTGCCGGTGCTGTTCGGGCTGCTCGCCGACGTGCTGCGCCTGCGCGGGTCGCTCTTGCGCGTCGCTTGCGCGGGCGCGGTGGCAGCGATGGTGCTCTTGACCCTCTCGGTCGGGTTCGCGAACCCTGGGGTCGTCTGGCTGATGGTGCTCTTCGGGGTGATGGCGCTCTTCCGCGCGCCGATGAACTCCCTGGCGGACGTGATGGCGCTCGAGCTCGACCTGCCCTTCGGGCGGCTGCGGCTCTGGGGTTCGCTGGGGTTCATGGCCGCGGCGCTGCTCGCCGGCTACCTGGTGGATCCCACGGCAGCGATACCGCTGCCCGCCGCGATGACGGCCCTGCTGGTCACCGCGCTGGTGATGTCCTTCGTGCTTCCCCCGCGCGCGGCCGTGCCGCCCCGTCCGGTGTGGTCGGCAGCGCGGGACCTGTTCGCCAGCGCCGACTATCAGCTCTTCCTGCTGGCGGTCTTCCTGTGGGGCGCGTCCCACTGCGCGTATGACCTCTCGATCACCCTGCACCTGGGGGCGCTGGGGGCTTCGAACGGGTTCATCGGGTGGGCGTGGGCCATCGGCACGGGCGCCGAGGTCGTGCTGATGGCGTCCTGCGCCGGCTGGATCGCCCACCATGGACCCGGGCGGATGATGCTGCTCGGGGTGTCGATCGCCGCCGCGCGCTGGCTGCTCATCGCCACCATCAGCTCCCCCGCGGTACTGCTCGCCCTGCAGCCGCTGCATGCGGGCTCGTTCGCGCTAGTGTTCGTCGCGGCCGCCTCCTTCGTCAAGCAGCGCGCCGAACCGCACGTGCTGGGCACCGCGCAAGCGAGCTTCGCCGTGGCCATGAGTCTCGGCGCCGGGCTCGGCATGCTCAGCTGGGGTCCGCTGCTGGATCTGGCCGGCGCGCCCACGGTGTTCGTCGGGGGAGCCTGCGCCGCCCTCGGCAGCGCGGTCACCCTGATCGCCCTGATCGCCCAGCAGCGCGCCCCCTCCCGCGCTGCCGGCTGAGCGCGGGCACGCCCACGCGCCCCGCTCGCACCGTCTCCGGCGAGCACGCCACGGCGATCGGTGGCACAATCGGGACATGGGTACCGAGCGCTGGGGAGCCGCGGTCGTGGGGGCGCTGTGGCTCCTGCCACTGGCCTGCGGAGGATCGACGAACGCGGACCGGAACCAATCCGGCGCGACCGGAGGTGGCGAGACGGGAGGAGCGGATGCCGCGACCGGGGGCGACGACTCCGGCGGGACCAATACGGGCGGCACGCCCGGGGGCGGCGGCGCCTCGGGAAGCGGGGGCTCCGGGGGCGGCGCCACGGGCGGCAGCGCCGTGGGCGGCGGCGCCACGGGCGGGACACCCGAATCGGGAGGGAACGCGGCCGGCGGCACCGCCACGGGCGGGACCCCCGAATCGGGAGGGAACGCGACCGGCGGCCTCCCTCCCGGCGGCGCACCCGCGGGCGGAGCCGGCGCCAGCACACCGGTGGGCGGGTCCCCTCCCGGCGGTGCACCAGCAGGGGGGACCGGCGCCGCAGGCGGCAGCCCAGCGCTCGGGGGCAGTGCGGGCGCGGGCGGCTCCGCCACGATCACCGAAGCGGAGCTCGCTGACTGCAGCTGGGACGAGGACTGCACCATCGTCACCTACGACCACTGCTGCGGCTCCACCCGTCGGGCGATCAACGCCGCCCACGTCGCCACTTACGAGGCACACCCCGAGTGGCAGGTGTTCGATGACCCCGCCACCTGCGCGGTGATCGGCGCCTGCCCCGACGACAGCGCGGTGGTCGCTGCCTGGTGCTACCGGGCCGGCGCGGCGCAGGGCACCTGCCAGCTGGTGTGGCCCAACCTGTGTCCCGTCTTCGATTGCCAGCTCGACTGTCCCCACGGCTACTGGCAGAGCGCGGACAACGGCTGCGGGACCTGCGCCTGTGCCCCCCCGCCGCTGATCCTCGACCCGAGCGGCACGGGCGGCATCGCGTTCGTCACCCTGAGCACCGTGGTCGACCACTACATAGGAGCCATCGATCGGACCTGGTTCACGTTCACCTGGCGCTACGACGACCCGCGGGCGGAGGACGACGAGTACACCGTCACCGTCCACCTCGCCTTCGCGCACCTGGACGGCAGCTACTTCGGTACGGAAACGACCTACCCAGTGGGGAGCTCGGCCGCCATCGAGTCCGTCACCATCGAGGGGATGGCTGCGGGGCAGGGGAGCTACTACTACGAAACCAGCGCCGGGTACCTCTCGGTACGGGGCTTGGGCGACGCGCTCGAGGGCGGGATCTACCTCGAGGGCGTCAGCGACATCGGCAACCCTGGATCCGTGATCGTGGGGGGGACGTTCCGCGTCCCCAACCCCTGGTAGCGGCGATCGGCGCACTCACCACCCGACCCGAAACATTCGAAACGCCTCGGCCCGCTGGTCATTCGACGCCGGCCGGGGCCCCTCCTCCCCCCGTGATAGACTCACGGCGTCATGCACCTCGAAACGTACCAGGTCGACGGCACCAGCTACGACGAGATGTTCGACAGCGATGGCCGAGTGCGGCCCGCCTACGCGGAGCTGGCCGAGCGCCTCGCCGGGATGACGCAGGCGGAGTTCAATCGCCGCCAGCGCTCAGCCGAGCTCTTGCTGCGCAACCAGGGAGTCACCTTCACCGTCTACTCGGAGCGCGAGGGGGTGGAGAAGATCTTCCCCTTCGACCCCATCCCGCGCCTCGTTCCCGGCGACGAGTGGGCACACATCGAGCGCGGCCTGACCCAGCGCACCGAAGCGCTCAACCTGTTCATCCAGGACATCTATCACGACCAGAAGATCCTCAAGGACGGCATCATCGATCCCGAGCTCATCTTCGGTGCCCCGTTCTTCCTGCGCGAGATGATCGGGATGAACCCACCCGGCGGGATTTACATCCACGTCTCCGGGTCCGACCTGATCCGCGATACGGACGGGACGTTTCTGGTTCTCGAGGACAACGTCCGCAACCCGAGCGGAGTCAGCTACGTGCTGGAGTGTCGCGCGGTGCTGAAGCGCGTCTTCCCTGCCCTCTTCGACAAGTACGGTGTCCGGCGCGTCGACGACTACTCGTCCTGGCTGCGCGAGACGCTGCTCCACGCTGCCCCCCGCGGGGCGGGCAACGCGCAGGCGGTCGTGCTCACCCCGGGCATGTACAACTCGGCGTACTTCGAGCACAGCTTCCTGGCGCGGCAGATGGGCGTGCCGCTGGTCGAGGGACGCGACCTGACGATCCAGGACGGCGCCGTGTGCATGCGGACGATCGACGGGTTGACCAAGATCGACGTCATCTACCGCCGCATCGACGACGAGTTCCTCGATCCGGTCGCGTTCAATCCCGACTCGGTGCTGGGCTGTCCGGGCCTCTTCGGCGCCTACCGGGCGGGGTCGGTGACGCTGGCCAACGCGCCGGGCACCGGAGTCGCCGACGACAAGGCCGTCTACCCGTACGTGCCGGACATGATCCGCTACTACCTGGACCAGGACCCGGTGCTCCCCAACGTGCCGACGTACCTCGCCGCCCGCGACGAGGACCGCCAGTACATCCTCGATCACATCGCCGACCTGGTCGTGAAGCAGACCGACGCCTCGGGGGGGTACGGGATGCTGGTCGGTCCCCACTCGACCCAGGAGCAGCGCGACGACTTCAAGCGGCGGGTGCAGGCCAAGCCCCGCTCCTACATCGCGCAGCCGACGATCAGCCTGGGGCGACACCCCACGGTGATCGAAGGCAACCTCGAGGGTCGGTGCGTCGATCTGCGGCCTTACACGCTGTTCGGCGACCGCATCCATGTCACCCCCGGCGGCCTCACGCGCGTCGCCCTGCGCCGGGGCTCTCTGGTCGTGAACTCGAGCCAGGGGGGCGGGTACAAGGACACCTGGGTGCTGGCCGAAGGCGGGGAACCTGCGGGGGCGAGCCATGCTCAGTAGGGTTGCCGACGCACTGTACTGGATGAGCCGCTACGTGGAGCGCGCCGAGCACGGTGCGCGCGTGCTCGAGGTGAGTCGCCAGGCGCGCATCGATCTGGCCGAGATCCACCCCGCCGGCGCCGAACAGCAGTGGCAGAACGCCCTGTCCGCACTCAGTCTCGGCGATACCGACCTCGAATCCGCGATGTGGGACCCAAACCAGGTCGGGTCGGTCGCCAACTCGATGCACCGCGCCCGGGAGAACGCGCGCCAGGTCCGCGAGGTGATCAGCACCGAGATGTGGAGCTACCTCAACCAGGCGTACTGGGTGCTGGAGGATGCGTGGAAGTCCCGGCGCCGCCGTGAAATCGCCTCCGACACCGCCGCCAACGTGCTGCAGTCGTGCTTCCTCTGGGGGGGCGTGACCGACGCCACGATGGCACGCGGGACGGGGTGGCTGTTCATCCGCCTCGGGCAGTTCGTGGAGCGCGCGGACCGGACGCGCCGCATCTTCGGCGTGCAGTGGGGCGCCCTGCCCGACGGCGAGGAGATCCTGACGCGGGAGAACATGGCGCTGGTCAACCTGCTGCGGAGCTGCGGCTGCCTCGAGGAGTACCAGCGGCGCCACCCCACTCGGATCACGCGCCACCGGGTGGCGGAGTTCATCCTGCTGGAGAGCGACTACCCACGAACCTTGCGCTACTCCCTCTCGGTGGCGGCCGGCTTCGCCAAGCGCCTGGCGGCCCGCTCGTCAGGTGAGCTGGCGGCCAGCAGCGCCCGCGCGTTCGGCAAGCTGGCGGCCCATGTCGAGTACAGCGACCTGGACGCGATCCTGGAGCAGGACCCCGGCGCCTTCACCGAACACGTGGGCACCGAGCTGGCCCATGCCACGGCGCTCCTGCAGCGCGCCTACTTCTCCCACTGAGCCATGCTGCTATTCGTCACCCACCACACCCGCGTGTCCTACAGCGAGCCGATCGCCGAGACGGTGATGCAGCTGCGGATGACCCCACTGACCAACCGCCACCAGACGCTCCGCGGGAACCACGTGAGCGTGGGTCCCGCAGCCACCCTCGTCGCCCACCGGGACTGGCTGGGGAACCACGTGCACCAGTTCTCCGTCCTGCCCCCCCACGAGAGCGTCGTCATCCTCGCGCAGTCCGGCGTCGACACCCATCCGCGCCACCCCGAGCTGACCGCAGTCCAGGATCGGCGCCCCTTCACGCTGCCGATCGAGGCCCGCCACTTCACCCGGTTCGGTGGCCTCATCCCGGAGGATCCCCGGCTCGCCGCGCTGGCGACCCGATGCGGAGCGACGGGAGATGCCCCGGTGGGGCAGATCCTCGAGCGGGTGACCACCGGGCTCCTCGACGAGATCGCGTACCGCAAGGGCGTCACCACGAGCCGCACCACGCTGACGCGCGCGCTGGACGAGCAGGCGGGCGTGTGCCAGGACCTCGCGCACATCGCGATCGGTATCCTGCGCCACGTCGGCATCCCGGCACGCTACGTCTCCGGGTACCTCTATCGGGAGAGCGGTTCCGAAGAGCTCGAAACGCACGCCTGGTGTGAGGCCTGGACGCCCAGCACCGGGTGGCTGGCGCTGGACCCGACGCACCGCCAGGTGGGGGGCGAATGCCACATCGCAGTGGCCATCGGTCGCGACTTCTCGGACGTGCCGCCCAATCGCGGGGTCTATCAAGGTCAGGCAGAGGAGCGCATCGAGGTGCAGGTCACGATTCGCCCCTCCGAGGAGCTCCCCGACGGCCTGCTGGTCCCACGAGTCACCGACGTCGGTCTCTCCGACGTGACACTGCCCGCCCGCGAGGCTCTCGACTACCAGCAGGAACAGCGCCAGCAGCAGCAGTAGGGGGGCGGGCTACCCCCGCGCCCCCGCTGCGCCACCAGCGGTCGCGCCGCCATTCGGCACGCCGGCTCAGCCGTGGATCTTGTGGGCCAGCCAGGCAAGGTTCTCGGCAAACCGATCGATCGTGGCCAGAGCTTCGTGATCGCGGTCGATGGCGCCTGGCTCACGAGCAAGCCCCACGTTCCAGTAGGTCGAGCCGGGGACGATCATGTCGTTGATCGTGTACCAGAACATCAACTGCGCGTAGGTGAAGTTGTGACCGGCGCGGCGGGCGATCGCGATCGGACCACCCAGCTTGCGCGACAGGAGATTGCCGTTGGCGCGGGAAACGTAGCCCGCGCGGTCCAGCAGGGCCATCAGCTCCGGGGTGGCGGAACCAAAGTAGACGGGCGACCCGACGACCACCACGTCCGCGTCGAGGATCGACTCGAACAGGGGCGGGAAGTCGTCGTCGGTGATCTCGGCGCACTGCCGGTTCTTGGTCACCGAGCAGTTCCCGCACGCGGTGCACCCACGCAGTCGCTTCCCGGCGAGCGTCACGTACTCGGTCTCGAGCCCGCCGCGAGCCAGTTCGTCCAGACAGCGATGCACGAGGCGCGCGGTGTTGCCTTCGACGCGTGGACTGCCAGAGATCCCCAGTGCTTTGATCGTCATGACCGGGCAGTCTACGGATTCTTTCTCGTTCGGGAAGCGCTGAGCCGAGACGAGGCGCCGCAGGCGCCCACCCAACCCGTCAACCGCCATTCCAGAGCACCGTGACCCCCGGCGGTGGCTACTCGGTGAAACCGAAGACCACCGCGTCGTGAGTCCCCTCGACGACCAGCTCGTGACCCAGCACCGTGGCCGGTCCACCCAGCTGCGCCGACACGTAGATGCGGTCCGCGTCGCGGGCGATGGCGGTCCCCTGATCCTGCCCCGGACTCGCGACAGGCAGGCTCCAGCGAGGCTCGAGATCGCTCGTGTAGCTGGCGACGAAGGCGTCGCCGGGCCCGCACCGCTGGCACGTGCCCTGGTACTCGTGGGGCCCGGTGCCGAAGTCGTAGCGGCCGGCGGCCAGCGTGCCCGTCACGTAGATGGTCTCGTCGGCGCCCACGGCCAACCGCAGGCGGTCGAACCAGGTGGCGTCGTCGAGCGCGGCACCGAGCGGCCTCGCGGCAAGCACCTCGAGGTTGCTGTCGAGCCGGACGAGGAACCCGCGTGCGTCGGGAAGCGTCAGCCCGTCCGGCACGAACGTGCTCTCGCAGGACACCGCGGCCAGCACGCCGCCGTCGGCGAGCGGCGCCAGATCGTGCACGCGCCCCGAACGATAGCTCGCGCCGTACTGGCACGACAGCTCGCGAACGCGGGCAACGTTGCCGGAGGCGGGGTCGAACTTCGCGACCACGGCCGAAGCGTCGTTGACGATCGTGGTGGTGCCCAGGATGACGGGAGCGCTCCCGTGGTTCGGGGAGCCCCCAGGTCCCCCGACGAAGAGGTCGCCCGCGGGCCCCTGGCGCAGGACCTTGCTATCGATCCCGGTGCACCACGAATGGCTCGCGGTCCAGGTGGGCTCGCCGGTGTAGTCGAGTCGAGCCAGGAACATCTGGCAGCCAGTGACGAGCTCGACGTCCTGGTAGGGAGGCGAGCTCGTCGCCCACCCGATCCCCCGCTCGAAGCTCGCCAGGACATAGCTCTCGCTGTTGCGAACCACGACGCCTTCGACGCCACTGAAGAGCGTCCCCGAATCCTCCGGCCAGAATCGCGTGGTGCTGTGCGTTCCCGCCAGATCGGAGCGCACGCGCTGGGTCAGTCCCCAGCCGTTGCCGCGGTCGACGCCCCCCAGCAGGCCACTCACCGCGGCGCCGAAGGTGAACGTGCCATCGGGCGCCGCCGCGAGCGCCCCGATCCTGGCGCTGCCGGACTCGGGAACGAGCGGGAAGAAGGCGTCGGCGATCCCCGTCGCCCGCGCGAGCCGCAAGACGCCCGCGGCCCCCATCGGCGCGCCGGCGTAGAGATCGCCGAACGTCGTCTCGGCGGCGAAGTTGCTCGCCACGAGCAGCGCGCCGTTGCTGGTCGGAGCCAGATCGACGGCGGACTGGGAGCCGACGCCCGCGCCGTGCCAGATCCAGTCCACCGCCGGCTGGAGACAGCGCCCCCCGTTGCAAGTCGTGAGAGTGGGGCAAGCGGCCAGCGTCTCCCACCTGCCATCGTCACCGCACACGCGTGGGGTGTTCGCGTCGCACTGCCCGGATCCCGGGAGGCACTCGCCGCAGATCCCGGTTCCGGTGCACACCCCCGCCCAGCAGGGAGTGTTGGCAGCGCGATCCGCCACCGAGCACTCGCCACCGGCGCAGCGGGCCACTTGGCACTCGCTCGCGGGCGGCGGACAATCGTCGACACTCGAGCACGCCAGCGCACCAGCGCCGCCCACCGGGAAGCGCCCTCCGCCACCACCCGTGGCGGCCTGGCCCGCAGCGCCTCCCACGGTCGGGGCCCGCCCCGCGGCCCCCGCGGAAACACCCGCCGTGCCCGCAAGCGGTGCGCCGCCGGTCGTCCCCCCCCCCGCACCTGGAGCTCCGCCTTCCTTCCCGGCCGCACCGGCACGAGTCGCGTGGGTTCCAGCGACGCCAGCCATCCCGCCCGCCCCCGCGCTGACCGGCACCGTGCCCCCGCTCGCCGGGGCACTGCTGCCGCCGCGCCCGCCACCGCCGGTCGCCGCGTCTCCCGCGCTCGCTCCGGTGCCGCCGCTTGCAGGGGTCACCCGCTGCACGGTGTTCGAGGTGCCGCAACCGACGATCAGAACGGAAACAATGCCAAGAATAAGCCGACGCATGGCGCAGCACTTTGACAGGTCCCCGAGGCTCGAGCTAGCCAGCTCGTGACGACTCCCCGTACTTCTGGCGCGGGCCGGGTGCTCGTTTTCCCAGTTCGAGGCGAACTTGGCCGGAAGCCGGGGAGCTGCGGTGCGGGGGCGTCCGTCCGTGTCGCAGAGGTGTAAGCCGCGCGACGCTGTCCCGTTCCATGGGCATGACGCGGAGGATTCTCGGGTTGGGGTTGGCGTGCGCGGTCGCTCTGGGTTGTGCCAAGGCACAGCTGGCTCCCGCCGCGGCACCCATGGTCATGGAGGCAGCAGCGGAAATGGAGGCGCCGACCCTCGAGCGGTCCGTCTTCTCGACGGCGTCCACGGGGGCGCTGACGGAAGATGACCTGCAGCAGGTGCTGGACTCCTGGATCGACGTGGAGTTTCCCGCGCGACTGGGCGTGGTCGCGCTGGGCGACGCGTTCCGCGCCGAGGCAGTGGCCAGCATTGGCGAACAGGCGACCATCGCCGAAGAGCTCAGCGAGCGCCTGGAAGGGTCGAGTCACTTCACCCACGTGACGGACATCTCGACGGAGCTGCCCAATCCGCGTGGCATCGAGGGCCTGCGCACCATCGCCGCGCGCTACCGCGTGCGCTACCTCATGGTCTGCAGCCTGCACACCGAACGGGACCGCCACATGAACAACTGGGCGTGGCTCTACCCCACCGGCGCTGGCCTCCTGCTGGCGCCCGGCGTGACCGTGAGCAGCGGGGGCTACATGCAGGCGAGCCTCCTCGACGTGTCCACGGGCACGGTCCTCTTCACCATCAACGAACCGTTCCAGACCACGGGGACGTTCTGGCTCGTCGGCGCCAACCGCCACCACCGCGAGCTCGATGCCGAAGAGCTCATTCTCGTGGCCCGTCACCTCTCCGACACGGTCGTCACCGAGATGGATCAGCTAGAGACCTGGATCGCCAGAGAGAACGAGAACCGTCACGCCGCAGCGCGAGCCGGCCGCGCCACGCCTCTCGTGGCCCAACCGGAGCCGGCCGCCGACCCCTCCGTTCGCATGGCCGACGACGAGTAGCGAGCCGCCATGAACACGCCGACCACCGCCGCGGCCCGAGCTCCGTGTGGTGAGCCCGCTAGCGCTGACTGGACGCCGCCTTCGAGCGCACGTTCCTCACCTTCAGATCGAGCAGGCGGGCAAGCTCATGGGCGAGGGCGACGGACATCTCGGCGCTGGTGAGGAGGGCCACGACGGTGAATCCGTCGGGCGGCGGCGGCGCCTCACGCCAGAGGTCACCAGCGAGCCGCTGGCGATGCGACTTCCATTCATCCTCGGTGAGTGACCGCCCGACTTGAACGGCGATCCGTTCCTGGTTCTCACCAGGGGACGGGTCACGGTCCCTGACCGCGACGCGGTATGTCTCGCGGGCGATCACCCCGTCCAGCGGAACCTCGATCCGCTCCCACTGGGTGTTCGTGAATCCGCGCAGCCTGGTGATGGTTCGTTGCCTCTGGTCGACCGCAATCAGACCGTGGGAGCGCCGCGACAAGAGGACCAACCCCCCCCAGAGCGCGATGCCAAACGCGAACCACATCGTCACGGCAAAGACTCCGGCCATCACCCGCTCGTCGCGGTCGAGTAGAAACGGAGTCACCGGAATCGCCGCGACGAGCGCGATCGTGAACGGGAAGGCGACGCTCACGGTCATTCGCGCCTCCACTTCGAACGCGCAGGGTGCGGTTGGGCGCGTGATGACGCGGCTCGCGCACGACCAGTCCTTGCGCACTGCCTTCGCCCGAGCTTCACCTGGCTCCTGAAGCCGATCTCGGTAGGGCACGGCGGCAGGGTAGCGCGCCAGCACCGCGGGTGTCTCGCCCTGAGCTGCCCTGCGTCGAGCCAGGGTAGCGGTTCGACGATGTCGAGCTTGCCTGGACGCCCGTGGCCAGTACCCTTCGCGGCCATGGGCAGCACGACCGATAGGAAACGATCGATTGGCCAGCGCCACGGCTCGGTGCGGACCTGCGCGACGCTCGTCGGGTTGGGTCTGTTTGCGATGTCCTGGCAGTGCTCCAGTACGACCAAGTCGGGAGAATGCCGGGAGGGGGCGCGAGTCCAGTGCCTGGCCGACGACGGGTGCGTTGGGACGCAGCGCTGCGCCGAAGGAACCTGGGCGGAATGTGTTTGCGGCAGCGGGCAGGCGGGCGCGGGCGGGATATCGAGCGGCTCCGGTGGGCGCGAGGCGAGTGGCGGCGAACCCGGTAGCGCGGGCCTTCAGAATAGCGGTGGCGTAGCCGGTCAGGACGAAAATCCAGGAGGGGCGCTGGGCGGGACCGCGGGCGGAAGGGATCCTGGTGCTGGTGGTGCCGACGGTGGTGGTGCCGACGGCGGCGGTGCCGGAGGCGGTGGTGCCGACGGCGGTGGTGCCGGTGCCGGAGGCGCGGCTGTCGCCACTGGGGGCGGAGCGGCAAGCCCCCCCTCCGGCGGGGGCGGGACGGGGGACGGCGGTGCGAGCGGCCACGATGGTGGAAGCGCCGGAGAACCGAGCCGGGGTGTCATTCTGTGGGAGCATGGCGCCGAGGCGCCGCCCGCAACCTGCCCCAACAAGGTGCCCCCCGTGGGAACGCGCTATGGGCAGACCGCGGGGGATTGCAACTACACGACGACCGTGCTCGAGGGCGAGTACAGCTTCCACATCGAGGCCAGCGAATCGGTCGCCTGTCTCGGATGCATTCCGGCGGGAACCGAGCAGCTGTGGATGGACGCGCTGGTTCGAATTGGCGATGCAGAGGGCCTCGATTTCGTCCCGCTCTTCCAGGTGCTGGGTGCCGAGCCCGTGGATGAAGCCTTTGCCGGGCCGTGGCTCGACTTTACCGATGGCAGCTTTCGGATCTCGTGCAGCAACGCGGACGCGGAAGTCGCCGGCGCGTTTCCCCGTCACGAGACGCGTCTCGTGGTGTACCACGTGGACCTGATCGATGCGGTCGCGGAGGCCTGGTCGTTCGATGCCAGCGCTGCGCCCACAACCATCGGGCAACCCGCCCTGACCAAGTACTGCCGGGGCACGACCTACTTCGCGCCAGCTCAGGTCGCCGCCACGACCTTCGGGACCCCGGCGATCCTCGACCGCATCCGCGTCGCTACCTCGGCCGAAGCGCTGGGCTACGCTCGGAACTGACCGCACAAAATCCCGGCACTTCGCGAGAAGCGACGCGCTCGTCGAGCTGATCGCGACCAGTGGCTCACGGAGTGGGGCCGGATGGTGGAGCCACGGCTCGCGAGCGCACGCTCGCTGCGATAGCCTTCCGTCGCGATGCGGGTTCACGGACAGGCGGGGCGGGGCCACCTCCTCGCGCTCCTCGTCGTGGCGGGCTGCGGAGGCGGCGCGCCTGGCGGGAAGCCACCGACGGCGAAACCGCGCCATGGCGATCCCCAGGCGAGCCGATTCGAGCCCGAGGTCGTCGAGAGTGCAACGGTGTACGGGCACGCGTGCGTCGTCCGGTCGGGCGAGGTCTGGTGCTGGGGTGACAACGAGTCCCGACAGCTGGGCGTACCGGGCGGCGGCGCGTGGGCGTTCCCGCTTCGAGTCCCCGGCATCGCGAACGCCGTCCAGGTCAGGGCCGGGTTGTCGCACACCTGTGCCGTGCGAGCTGACGGCACCGTGGTCTGCTGGGGAGGGAACACATTCGGTCAGCTGGGCAACGGGACCGTCGAACCCTGGCGTGGTCCGACGGCCGTGCCCGGCATCGCGGACGCCGTCCAGGTGTCGGCGGGCGCTGACGAAACGTGCGTGCTCCACCGCAGCGGTCGAGTGAGTTGCTGGGGCGACACCCGATGCATGCTCGACGTCGACCGGCACTGCGCTCCCGAGCACATCGCGCCGCGCACCATTCCCGGCCTCTCTGGCGTCGTACAAGTGGAGGTGGCGGGATGCCTGTCCGGCGACGAACACCTGGGGGGCTACTCGCTCAACTATCCCTTCGCGCTGGACGCTCGTGGCCGGGTGTGGGGCTTCGGGCACAACGAGGAGCCACGAGCACTCGACTGGTCGGGGCCCGTCGCTCGACTCGGCGGTGGGTGCTGGATGTCGACGATCCTCCAAGACGGATCGGTCCAGCTCGCGCCATCGCGCTACTTCGAATCGCGCGCCTGGAAGCCCCACCACGAGTCCACCACCCTGCGGGGAATGACCCGCATCGCCGGTCACTGCGGCATCGTGGCGGACCGGGTGCGCTGCTGGCACATCGAGAGCGAGCGTCTGGTGGTCGACCCGCCCGTCGACGGCACCGCGACGGAGCTCACCGTCGGGACCAGCTGTAGCTGCCTTCGCCGGCCCAGCGGCAAGCTCCAGTGCTGGGGTCCCAACTATCATGGCGCGTGCGGGGTCGGCGCCACCACCTGGGTCACCACGCCCCGGCGCGTGGCTGGACTCGAGGATGTCGCCGAGATTGCCGTTGGCGGCCACGCCAGCTGCGCTCGGACCCGTGCGGGACAGGTGCTCTGCTGGGGTTCGACCCAGGTCGCGAGCGGCCCCACGGGGTACGACCGCGACGCTCCCCAGCTGAATCCGAAGCCGCAGCCCGTGGACGTCGCACACGCGACGGCGATCGCCGTCGGACCCAACCTCGGCTGCGCCGTCGTCGAGGGTCATGGAGTCACCTGCTGGGGTGCCGCGGGCCCGGATGGCAAGCCCCGTGACCGGCAGGGTCCCGCGATCGTACCTGGGCTCGGTTCCGCGACCCATCTCGACATTGCCTGGGACCGACTCTGTGCCAGCGGTCCCGACGGCATGCGGTGTCAGGGGCGCTATCGAGCCGAGACGGGTCCAGCGCTGGGAGCCACCCACGGACTCGACCAGGTCGTCGTCGGCCGCTATTTCGCCTGCCACAAGTCGCGCTTCGGACCGCTCGCCTGTGCAGGTGCGAGCTTCGCCAGCACCCCGCCCCTGAAGCACCTCGCCACCGATCAGTATCGCCTCTGTGGGGTCGGCTTCCCCGGGGTCCGCTGCTTTCGTCGCCCTGCCACCGAGCGGCCCGCTCGCTTCGAGCCCGACGGCGAATGGGCAATTCCGGACGCCACGCAGCTAGCACTCGGTCAGGACTTCACTTGCGTGCTGCTGCGCGATGGCACCGTGCAGTGCTGGGGAACGAACGACCAGGGTCAGCTCGGCCGCGGACATCGTGAACCGGGCGAGGCGCCGGCGCCGGTGGTGGACCTCCCCAGCAAGGTCACCCAGATCGCGGCGAGCACCTTCCACGTCTGCGCCCTGACCGAAGCGGGCACGGTCTACTGCTGGGGCGGCAACACCTCTGCCCAGGTGGGACTCGAACCGCGCGTCCTCGAACCACGAACCCCGAGGTTCGAGGCTCACCCAGAGCTCGACGCGCACTGGCGACGCATGGCACGAGCGGACCACCAGCTTCTGGCAACGGATCGAGCTCGTCGCGAGGCGGACGCGCGTGGGGATGTTCGAGACGCCCAGCCGAGCGACGACTTCGACGGCAACAAGGGGGAAGGTCAGCAGCCACCCAAGACCCCCAGCGTGAGCCAGCCCTGGGGAAAATAGGTCGACGGGACGCCTCGCCAGGGCCCATCGCACTTCTCGGCTGCGAGACCTTTCACCCCTGGGGCTGGCGAAGCGGAACGGTAGTGACGCAAGTGCCCGCGGCAATCGACTACGGTGCCGCCTCGACCCAGGGGGCCCGCAGATCGGCGGCGACGCTGACAGTAGTGCCAGTACAGCCCCTGGCGTCGGTCACTCCGTCCGGCATGACGATGTCGAAGTGCACCTGTCCATCGACGCGAATGTAGCTGACCGTGGCCAGAGAGATCCTGGCGCTCGCTTTTCGGCTGTGCTCCGCGAAGGCATGACCGAGCGTGAACGTCTGCCCGTCGAGGCTGCCTCGCGCGTGGACGACCAGGTCTTCCGTCAACTGGTCGCCCGAGGCGAAGGAGGGGGCAACCACCGTGACTTCGAGGGCCGTCACCAGGTGGGTCCGCCCGTCGTTGGACCGGTAGGTGAAGTCACCCAGGCCGAGACGGAAGGTCTCGATCACGAACTCGCAGTCCGGCTGCACGCAGTCCACGACGAACCGACCGGCAACCTCACGCAGGTGTAGCGAGAGATTCGTCAACTTCGGCTCGGTGACGAACTCGGCCGCGACCAGCCGGGAGCTGTTCCGACTCACCTGGTGGGCGTGAATGGAAACGAAGGGACGATTCTCGTCCTCCGCCGCGAGCGAGAAGAGCGCCGCGTCCGCGCTCGGGACGCGCTCGAAGGCGGAGGCATCGAACGGCGCCGTCGAGAGGCATTCGTCCTGGCGATTGCACGCGCTCAGGTAGCCCACCGTCAATGCGAGCCCCGGGGCCAACAGGCGAAGTCCCATCCGCGCAGCATAGCGCGCGGAGCCGCCACGGGCGCAGGAACTCAGTCCCGCTTCGACTCGGTGCCAGAACAACAAACAGGTTGTTTGTTGTTCCAAATCAACGACCTGGAACACCGACAGGGCAGCAGCGCCAGCGGGAAGCGCCTGTCTCCGGGTGCCTCGCCCCTGCTGGGCGCCCGGAGACAGGTGTTTTCCGCGTCGGGCAAACTGATCGGTGTTCTAGGGGCGGCCAGCTCGAGAGGAAACGACCTCGAGTGGGTGCTCCCGGTGCTCGCCGATCCCCGTGGGCCTACTGGAACTTCGCAAACCACGCGCCCATGTCCGACAGACTGGGCGGGAAACAGCCCTGATGGTCCGCGCCGGCGGCCCCCTGGGGTTCGATCAGCTCGACGTCGGCCCCGTTGTCTTCCAGGGTCTCCAGGGCGTGCTCGGCGATCTCGAAGGGCACGTCCTGGTCGCCGCGGCAATGGTAGAGCCGGATCGGGGCGCGTGGTGACCAGTCGTCCACGTCGTTCTCGCGCAACGCAACCCGCAGGGGGTGCTCCTCGTCAGCGGCCATCTCTTCCAGTAGCCACTCCGCGACCGAGTCCCGCACCGCCTTGGGGGGCGGTGCGTCGGCCGGCACCATCGCCCGATCGATGGCCTCGGGCAGCTCGGCGCCATCGAACAGCGTGGGCAGCGTGTCCGCCACCTCTTCGACGAACAACTCACTGTCGGTGGGATACAGACCGTAGGTGCGATTGTAGGCGAGCAGCAGGTATGCCGCCTGGTAGGGGTGAGGGCTCTCGCGATCGGCGAGGATACCGTCGACGGCAGAACCCGAGAGCCGGTACGGACCCGCGACGGGCGCCGACGCCGTGACCTCGAACCCGGTGTCGTCGCGTTCCAGGGCGCGGTGGGCGGCCATCGTCGCGTGACCACCTTGCGAGAGACCGGTCAAGAACAGCTGATCGCTCAGCTCCACGTCGTGCTCCGCGGCAAACTCCCGGCTGGCCCGCAGCGCGTCCACGACCGCGGACGCCTCGGTCTCGGCGTGCAGGTAGGGGTGGAACGTCTCGGAGACGCCCAGTCCCACGTAGTCGGGCGCCACCACCAGGTATCCCGAGGCGGCCAGGATCAGCGCCAGCCCTCCCTCGGGGTGGTCCACGATCGAGCTTGGGCCCGCGGTCACCCACGAGGGTGCCGTGTCCCGCGCCGTCAGGGTGCCGTGCTGATAGCTGAGCACCGGGAGCGGGTCGCCCACCGCGGTGGGATAGGCGACCAGCGCCGAGAGCTCGACCCACTCCCCGTCGGCGTCCGTCGACCAGTAGGTGATCTGGTGGGCGAGAACGTCCTGGTCGACCTCCAGCGAGACCCCGCTCGCGTTCAGCTGGAGGTTGGTAACCACTGCCGACTGGAGACCGCGATCGTTCGACCTGATGAGGCGCCCTGCCGCGGGCTCCACCGTGGGCTCGGGATCGGGCTCGCGGGGATCACCGCAGCCGAGCACCAACCCCCCGAGGGCCAGCGCTGGCGCGAGGGCGTGAAGGGCGCGCGCTGCCATGGGAGCGAGCCTACAGTGAGCAGCGCTGGGGTTGACCACAAATGCGGCAAGCTGCCGAGATGAGATCTGAGCACTCTTCTGGTTCCTTGGCCCTGACCCGAGGTCTTTGAGAACCCCAGCGGTCCACGTCAGACGTGGTGCCCAATCGGCAAGGGCCAGGTGCTGCACACCTGGCCCTTCGCTCACCGCCTCACGGGTGACCCGGCGGCGGTCCGCCTGGGGGTCCACCGGGCATGCCCATGCCCATCGGCATCGCGGGTGCGGCGTCGCCACCGTCGTCCTCTTCGCCGTCTTCCTTCTTCTGGAACTTCTCCGCCTCGGCGGTGGCCCAGTTTCCGGACCAGGACGAGATACTGTAGATGACGTCCGAGCCGTTCTTCATCGCCCAGCGACTCTCGCCCTTGGCGTTGGCGCCAACGGTGAGGATGCGCTTGGCGCCATCGTCGAGCTCGATGGTGAGGGTGGCGACCGGCTCTTCGAGGCCCACGTCGCCCTTCTTCTTGTCGTCGCCGAAGTCGTCCGCGTTGAGGTTCTTGAAGGCGCGCAGCAGGTCGTCGACCTTCTTCGCGTCGAAGTTCGCGATGTCCTTCGCCGGCTTCTTGCCCTCGGCGAGCTTGCCCTTCCAGCTCTCCCCATCCTTGGCGAACTCGAAGGTGCCCGTCTCGTTGACGAGCGAAATGGACTTCACCTTCTTCTCGTCGAACTTGAAGATGGTGCGGTCTCGCCAGCCCTTCAGATCGCGGGAATAGATGAACGACGAGTAGCCCTTCACGGCGTACACCCCGTCCTTGCCATCGATCCGCGTCATCTGGCCCCGCCCTCCGGACTTGCCGAAGTACAGGTTGGCGAGCTGGTCCTTGCCCTTGAAGAAGACGGCGTGCAGGGCCTTCTCGTCCTGCAGCTCGTACTTCTCGTACTGATCGGTGCCAGACGCGATGCGGTCCTGTATCTCCAGCTTCTCCAGGTTGCCCAGCAGGCTGTCGACGTTCGCCTTGTTGGCGACCGCCTCGACCGGGGAGGTCACCTTCCAGTCCTCGCCCTTCTTCTCGAGGACGACCTTGAGCGACTTCTTGTCCTTCTCGTCGTCCGCGTCGGGATCGCCGGGCTTGGTGAGCTCGATCTTCGTCACCGCCTTGGTGTCGGCTTCGGTGACCTCGATCTTGGGCAGCTCCGCGTGCACCGTCTCGGCGCTGTAGCTCGCACGCTCTTCCTGCTTCTTGCCTTGCTGGACATACACCGCGATGCCCAGCACCGCGAGAATGCCCACCCCGATATACAGCTTGTGCTCCGTTGAGAGTGCCATGGTGTCGCTTCCCTCAGATGCGCTTGAGATTCTTCGTGCTCTGCCGCCACTGCCACCGCCCGATTCCGATCAGGGCAAAGAGGAAGGGCAAGCCCAGGGTGAGAGTCCACTGGATGGTGGTCTGGATGCGCTCACGCGCCTTCCGGTACTCCTCGTCCTTCTTGCGAAGGGTTTCCTCGTCGTCCTCGGCCGTCACCTTCGGCGGCTTGAGGTTGGCAAAGGTGAGGCTGGGATCACCCAGGAGCTTCGCGCTGACCGCGATCAGATCCTGGTCACCGCTCATCCAGTCGAGCGTGTTCTTGACGCTGAGGATGGTGGTCGTCAGGTAGGCCTGAGCGTAGGGATTGGAGATCCCCTGCAGCGTCTTGTCGCCACCGACGCCACCGAACATCTGGAACTGGCCTCCCAGCTCCGGTCCGTTGCCGGCGAAGGAGAAGGGGTTGGTCAGGAAGAGTCCGGAACCCACCAGGAGCACGCGGCTGGGCTCCTTGGCGGTAGCGTTCGGCTCGACCCCTTCGCCCTTCCCGAAGGCGCTCTTCAGCTTGCCCTCGGCCACCGCCGCGATGATCCGCTGCTGGTCGGTCTGCGGGATTCGCCAGTCGGTCTTGGGGTAGAGATCGACGCTGCCCTCGGCCTGCACGCCGACGGAGTTCGTGGTCCGGGCAACCGCCCTCAGGTCCACGCCTTCCGGCTGCTTGTCGTGCAATAGCTCGATGCTCGAGGGGAACGGGAACGCCACCTGCGGCATGCGGAAGAAGGCCGGGAAGGCCGCGTCCAGTCGCGCCTCGTCGTCGGCGTAACCGGGGTCGTCCTGGGCCACTGCGACAGCGGGGTAGGGGACCAGCTGCACGCGGCCCATGCCCGCCGGCACGGGGATGCTGAAGCGACCACCGAAGTCGAAGAGTACGTTCTTGTTCAGCTTCAGGCCGTACCCCTCCAGCAGCGGCTCGAGACCCCAGAGGTTGAGGTCCGCCTGCATGGCAGCGTCCTGTGGCTTGACGCTCGCCGCCGAGACGAAGACGGCCAGGCTCTTGTTGCCCAGCATCAGGAACTCGTCGATCCGACGCAGCTCCTTCTTCGTGTACTCCTTGCGCGGCTGGGTGATGATGAGTCCGGCCAGCTCCTTGTCGATCGGCGCCTCGCCACCCCCCAGATCGACCTCCTCGATCGAGTAGAAGGGCAAAGCCTGCTTCATGATGTCCTGGATGCTCGGCGACTGGCCCTGCCCCTGGCGCGCGACCAGGTTCTTGTCGCTGAGCTTCAGCTCGTCCTTCCCGGTGATGACGCCAATCCGGTAGTTGATGTCATCTTCCTTGTCGCGCACCTCGCGGATCTTGTTGCTGACCCAGAACTCGAGGCCCTGCAGCTGCGCCGGATGGAGCTGGGGCATCACGCCCTTCTCACCGCCGTACTTGAAGACGAGCCCCATGTAGCCTTGGGTCAGCTCGATCTTGCCCGACTCCTGCGCGGTGCCTTCCTGGCCGAACTGCATTGGCTGCAGGCCGGCATCCTCGGCCTGCTTCCGGTTCTCCTCGGTGTCGGTTTCGACGATCGAGAAGGAGAACTTGCCATCGCTGTTCGCCGCGTACTCCTTGAGCAGATCGGTCACGTCCTCGACGAAGACGTCCAGCTGGGCAAGGCCACGGGTCACGTAGAACTCCGCGTGCATCTCCCCCTTGAGGCTCTTGACGAGGTTACCGCTCCCCTTGCTGAGCGTGTATCGCTCCGAGGCGGTCCAGTCGAAGCGCTGGTTCCATCCAGAGTAGCTGAGGATGTTGATCAGCACGCCGATGCCGATCACCACCAGGAGAAACAGGCCCGTCTGGGCCGCAACGACTCTTCTTCGCTCTTGTGTCGCCATGGCTATGCCCACTTGCGGCGCTCAAGCGCCTTGAAGGATGCGATCAGGCACACGACCGTGATCGTCAGGAAGTAGATGATGTCGCGGGAGTCGACGAGACCCTTGGTGAAGCCATCCAGGCGCTCGTCGAAGGCCAGGAACCGGAGGACCAGGGCCACCGTGCCCGAGGCCTTGGTCGCCGCCATGCCCAGCGCGTAGAACAGGAACAGCACCACGAAGGTGATGATCGCCGCCACGGGCTGGCTGCTCGTCAGCGAGCTCACCAGGAGCCCGATCGCGACTGCCGCCGCGCTCAGCAGCACCAGCCCGACATAGCCAGCCCAGACGGCCCACCAGTCGAGCACCCCGAGCTCCCACGGGAACCCGAACATGCCGATCGGATAGGCGAGAGTCGCCACGATCAACACCATCACGAGCCCGAAAGCTCCGAGGTACTTGCCGAGCACCACATCGCTGTCCTTGACGGGCAGGGTAATCAGCATCTCCAGGGTGCCGCTCCGGCGCTCCTCGGCCACCAGTCGCATCGTCACGACGGGCACGACGAGCACGCACAGGCCCCAGGGAGCGTACCGAAACAGGAGCTGCATGTTGGCGCGGTCAGCGCTCCAGAAGTCGTTCCAGCCGAAGAACCCGAAGAAGAACAGGACTCCGATCAGGAACAAGCTCAGACAGATGATCACGTAGGCGAGGGGCGAGTCGAAGAAGGAGCGGAACTCGCGCTTCGCAATGGTCAGCATGGGCGGCATGGCTCAGTCGTCCTCCTCGTCGTCCTCGTCGTCCTCGTCATCGTCGTATTCGTCGTCATCCTCGTCGTCACGCTCGTCCGCTTCCTCTTCGTCCGCGTCCGCGTCGTCTTCTTCGTCGAGGTCCTCGTCTTCTTCGTCGGGCTCGTCGTCCTCGTCACGAGGCTCCTCGTCGTCGTCTTCGTCCTCGTTCCACTCGTCACCGCGGTTCAGGGTGCGGTCGCCCTTGGTCAGGTCGCGGAACACGGCGTCGAGGCTCTGCTGGTCGCGGCGCAGCTCGAGGAGCAGCCAGCCCTTGTCGACCATCAACCGGAACAGCTCGCCGCGCAGGTCGAGCTCCTGTTCGCTGGCCAGCTCGAACTTGTGGGCCGTCTCGTCCGTGGGAAGCTCGCGGACGGCTTCGGCGCCCTCGAGCGCGGTCAGCGCGTCCTGCACCTCGGTGGCACTGGGCGCGCCATTCTTGAGGCCGCGACCCTCGTCGATGGTGAGGATGTAACGAACGCGCCCGGTCTTGGCGCGAATGTCGTCGATCGTCCCATCCACCACGACCCGACCGCGGCTCACGATGATCGCGCGCGCGCAGGCCTCCTCGACCTCCGCCAGGTTGTGAGTGGAGAGCAGGATGGTGCGATCCTTGCCGATCTCCTTGATGTACTTCAGCACCTCGGCCTTCTCGTTCGGGTCGAGGTCGCTGGTCGGCTCATCCAAGATTAGAATCGGGGGATCGTGGATCAGCGCCTGGCCAAGCCCCACGCGCTGCCGGAACCCATGCGACAGGGTGCCGATCTCCTTGTTCAGCGTCCGCGCCAGGCCGCACACCTCGACGACCTTCTTCATGCGCTTCTTGAACATCGACTGGTCGAGGCCGCGCACCTGGGCGACGAACTCGAGGTAGTCCCAGACCGTCATGTCCGCGTAGAGCGGGGCACGCTGGGGCAAGTAGCCGATCTTCCTGCGCACCTCGAGCGGCTCGTCGAACACGTCATGGCCGTGCACGCGGGCCGATCCCGCCGTTGGCGAGATGTAGCAGGTGAGGATCCGCATCGTGGTCGACTTGCCAGCCCCGTTCGGCCCGAGGAAGCCCACGACCTCCCCCTTTCGAACGGTGAAGCTCACCTTGTCGAGCGCGCGCACGGGACCAAAGCGCTTGGAGAGCCCTTCGGTCGAGATCATGACGTCGTCGGGCTGACGCGCGGATTGCTTGCCCTTGTTGACGGGGTCACGGTCGCTGGATTTGCGCGGTTCGTCGCGCTTCTCGGTTGCCATCGAACCTCCAAAAACGACAGGGGATGGGGCGCTGCTGGGATGGCGCGGCGCTGCCGTCCGGCCCTCGGGTCACCCCGAGCGGCGGCATCCTAGCGGCGACTCGATCCGTGTCAACTCCGCTGGATTTCCGCCGGTTCAAGATGGGGCCGGCAGGGTCAAAACCCCTGGGGGGCTGAAGTATTCCCACTCTAGTTGGTTTTTTCGGGTGGGGGCCTGCCCGGGCAGGCCCCTCGTCGGTGGGGGAATGGGGCCCGGGCTCGGGTCCTGAGGACGCTGCCTGGAGCACCGATCAGTTTGCCCGATGCGGAAGACACCGCTGGCGCTGCTGCCCTGTCGGTGTTCTAGGTCGTTGATTTGGAACAACAAACAACCTGTTTGTTGTTCTAGGCGTCGGGGGCCCCCCAAAGTCCAATGAGCCCGCGCGATTGTCGAAATGCTCGACAATCGCGCGGACTCATCTAGCTGGGGGTGAGCGCGTAGCCCGTGACGAGGGCCTGCGAGAGCAGGCCCCAGCCATCGATGGCGACGAACAGCAGCAGCTTGAAGGGCAGACTCACCTGGGTGGGGTTCATCATCTGCATGCCGAGGCTGAGCAGCACGTTGGCCACCACCAGATCGACGACGAGAAATGGCAGGTAGATGGCGAAACCTAGCGCAAAAGCCTCGATCAGCTCGGTCACCATGAACGCGGGCACGAGCACCAGCAAGTCGGTCGACCCCACCTGGGAGCGGTCGGCTTCGGGGCGCGACTGGCGCGCCAGCTCGAGGAACCGACGTTGTTCCCGCTCGGCGACGTTGGCCGCAAGAAAGTCGCGCACCGGCTCGACCACCGCGTCGAGCGCCTCCGTCACCAGCTCGCTCGTCGGTCGTTCCGCCCCCTCGAGCACCGGGGTCGCACCCTCGGCGATGCGATTTCCGACCGGCGCCATCGCGAGCAGGGTCAGGGCCAGGGACAGCGCCATGACGACGGCGTTGGACGGGATGTTCTGCGCGCCGATGGCGCCGCGCACGATCTGCAGCACCGTCGAGATCTTGAGGAACGCGGTGACCGCCATGAACGCGAAGGGCAGGAGCGCGATCAGCGCCAGCCCGACGACGAGCAGCAGCGGACGCTCGAGGAGGCTATCCATCGCTCGCCTCCGAGCGTCCGCCCTCGCGCGACGACGGCGGTTCCGGGTCGCCAGGCGGCTCCCCGGCAGCGCCTCGGGGCGGGCGTGGGCGTCCCAGCGCGCGCTGCAGAACCTCTGAGAAAGGCGGCAGCGATGTCTCCGCGTCGAGCGCCAGGGAGTCCTCCGGGTGCTCCCCGAGCTTGGCGATTCCCGCCTCGCTGGCCCCCAGAACGTAGACTGTCCGGCCCACGCGAACGAGGTAGACGGCGCGGCGTCCGTCGAGCGGGAGGCGCCCCACCAGCGCGATGGGCCCCCCCGGCCTCCCCACCCCGAAACGGCGGGCGGCGTACAGGACGAGCACGGCAAGCGCCACCACCCCGAGCAGCGTCACCAGCGTCTCGACCACGTAGGCGGTCAGGGGCGACACGGCGCGGGACGGTACAGCGAGCGACTCGAACCCGCGACCCGAATCGGGCACGCTGCGGCCTCGACGCCGGCGTTTCCGCTATGGTCGCATGTTTCCGTTCCGGATTTGCGCGACCTGGTAGGTGCCCACGACGTTGCGCAGCTGCTGCACGACTCCGCTCGGCACCTCGTCCGACGCCCGCAGACGAGGACTGCCCCCGTCGAGCACGACTCGCACGCGACCCCGCTCCAGCCGAGCCCGTTCGACGACATCCCGCAGGTCGGCAAAGAGCCGCCGCGGGATCCGTCCGCGAACGAGCCGCATCCCCCCCTGTCCCAGCTCGATCACGAACAGCTCGGTCGATCGCTGGATGGCGACCGCCAGGGGCACGGAGAGCACGAAGAGCGCGGCGAGTGCGAGCAGCAACCACATGCCACCGAAGCTTGACGCACGCGGCGAGCGACGAAAACCCCGTGCTTCGTTCGGGGTCGACGTTGCCCGAGCGGGGGCCATCTCGTAGGCTTCGCACTCGGTTGGCTTCCGGATCGCCGGGTGGCGCTCGATTTACCGAGCCTATCCGCTGGGAGTGGCCCATGGCGGGCCCCATCCCATCTCAGTGCGGTCCATTTCCTGGTCGAGATCCTGGTTGAACGGGCACCGTTGACGGATGTTTTTCGCGGGATGGCAACCGCCCGCGTCAGATCCGCAGGGCTCGGAGGTGCCGTTGCCCGACCCGTCCCAATCCCGTAACCTGAAACCATCGCTTGTTCGGAGAGCTCATGCGCGTTCGCCTGCTTACCCCCACCATCTTGTCGTTCCTCGTGCTGGCCTGCGGCGGCGGCGGGTCCAACAACCCACCCGTGTGCGCCGTCGGCATGGAGCCATGCGCTGGCTTCTGTGTGCCCGCCGGCACCTGCGCCGACTTCCTCGGTAGCGGCGCCACGACCAGCAGTGGTGGCATGGGCGCCCTGGGGGGCATGGGGGCGACGGGCGGTGGCGGAGCGGCGCCCACCGGCGGGATGGGTGCCACGGGTGCGGTGGCAACGACTGGTGGCTCGCCCCCCGGGACGGGAGGAGCGCCGCCCGCGACCGGTGGCGCTCCCACCGGCGGAGCAGCGCCAAAGGAATGCCCAGTCCGCACCGGGCCCTGCTCCGACACCTCGAGCTCCACCGGCTCGGTGAGCGAGCAGTTCCGACGCGTCCGCGCGGAGGTCGACGTGGATGCGAACGAGCTGCCCAAGCAGTACATGCTGACCAGCAACTGGTGGTACACCTACAACAACCAGACCGTCACGATGGACGGGCTCTCGTTCCGCATTCAAGGCAGCGCCTCGAACAACGGCAGCGACACCCCCTCCGGGTACCCGGCGATGTTCATCGGCAGCTACCAGGGCTTCGCGACCGGCTGCAGCAACCTGCCGATCCAGGTCTCGCAGATCTCGGAGATCCCGACCATCTTCCGCACCAACGTCTCGGGCAGCAACCACGACTACAACGCCGCGTACGACGTCTGGTTCACCAACTCCAGCGCGCTGGTCGAGGACGATCGACCCGACGGCGCCTACCTGATGGTCTGGATGTACGACCCTGACGGCCGCCAGCCCGTGGGCGGCCCCACCGCCAGCGGCAAGACCATCAGCGGCGTCCCGGGCAGCTGGACGGTGTGGACGGGGGGCAGCCCACCCGTCATTTCCTACCTCAGCGACAGCCCGCGCAGCGAGCTCACCTTCGACCTCAACGCCTTCATCCGCGACGCGGTCAGCAGTGGCTACGGGATCCGGGACAACCAGTACCTGAGCATCATCTTTGCCGGCTTCGAGATCTGGAATGGCGGCGATGGGATCTCTGTCGATCAGTTCTGCGTGGACGTCCGCTAAATGAGGGAGCGCCATGCGGATGATCTTTGGCGTAGTCGGCGCGCGCTAATCGCGCGCACCGACTACGCGTGATCGCACAGAAGTAGTATCGGGAGTCCGTCTGGGACGCCCCCGGCCAACCGCAGCGGCCATCCAACCCGCCTGAACTCGCCGGCGTGTCTCCGATCCCGTGCCGGGGGGCTGCGCCCTCGTCTCTGTCGCGACCCGCTCAGTAGCTCGCCACCGCCACCTTCCCCGTCGCGATCGCGACGCCCGCGGACGTCCCGAGGCGACCCGCGCCAGCTGCCAGTAGCTCCAGGGCCGTCTCCCGACTCCTGATCCCCCCAGCCGCCTTGACGCCGGCCCGCCCCGCTGCAGCCTCGGCCAGGAGCTTCACGTCCGCGACGGTCGCACCACGCGGCCCAAAACCGGTCGACGTCTTGAGAAAGTCCGCCCCGGCCTCCACCACCAGGCGACCCAGGGCCAGGATGCGCTCCGGGGGAAAGTGCCCCGTCTCGAGGATGACCTTGAGCGGGTGGTCGGGGATGGCGTCCCGGACCGCCGCCACCGCCCCGCTCACCGCAGCGTCGTCTCCGGCCAGCGCCAGTCCCACCGGAATCACCATGTCGATCTCGGCGGCCCCGTCAGCGACCGCCTGGCGCGCGGCAGCGGCCGCCACCGTGGGCACCGTCGCACCGAGCGGAAAAGCCACCACGGTCACGACGCACGGGGAGGCGCCCTGGAGCGCAGCGACCGCGTGCGGGACGAAGAGCGGGTTGACGCAGACCCCGTGAAACCCGTGCTCCCGCGCCTCGGAGCAAAGTCTTGCGATCTCGTCCGGTGTGGCCGCAGCGCGCAGCAGAGTGTGTTCGATGGTCTTCGCGATGACTTCGGACATGGGGCGGAGCATAGGCGCTCGCCGCAGCCGCCGTCGCGGCGAATTTGGTGCAGTGTCCCCCGTTGCCGTCGCCTCCTGTTCCCGCGCCCCGCTGGAGACCGCGGTTCCCTTCACCCCGAGGCGCGCACGGAAAACACCTTCTCCACCTTCCGGAACTCCCGACGGAGATCGGCCACCAGCCCCGCAGATTCGGGAGGGTGGGGCTCGAGGGCGCCACAGAGCTCGGTCATGCGCACCGCGCCCACCGCGGCACAGCTACCCTTCAACTTGTGGGCATGCAGCTTGAGCGCCGGGCCATCCCGATCAGCGACGGCCTGGCGGATGTCTTCGATCTGGCGAGGCACGTGCTGGATGAAGAGGCGCGCCACGGCCGCGCTCACCACCACGTCGGGATCGAGCATCGCGTCGGGCGGCGCGCTCGAATGTCCGATGCTGGAGACGCGCAACGCGCTCTCGGTCCAGCGCTCGAGCACCTTCTCCAGCGCCGAGGCGCTGATCGGCTTGCTGATGTAGTCGTCCATCCCGGCGTCGACGGCCCTTTCCCGCTCTCCCGGCATCGCGTGAGCGGTGACGGCGATCACCACCGTGTGGCGCCGGTCGCCCTCGTGCTCGCGCAGACGACGGGTCGCCTCGTAGCCATCCATGCCGGGCATCTGGCAGTCCATCAGCACGACCGGATACTGACCCGTCTGGGCCGCCGCGAGCGCTTCCCACCCGTCCGAAACGAGGTCGACTCCGTAGTCCAGCTCGGCCAGCATCTCCAGGATGACCTGCTGGTTCACCTCGTTGTCCTCGGCGACGAGCAATCGGGGCCGGCCCGGTGCGCGACGCGGCGTGAAGCTGACCCGCGGCTCGCTGACCCGTGGGGGCGGCGCGGAGCTGAGCTGGTTGCCCAGCACCCGCTCGAGGGTCTGATAGAGCTCGTTGGCGCGAAGCGGCTTCGTAACGGTCGCCGCGCCAAGCCGCGCCCGCACGAAGGTCGGAAGAGAGCCATCACCGGAGGCCCCGAGCACCACGATCTTCACGGCGGGGTGGGCCGCGATGACCCGCTCGGCGAACCGAACGGCTGCCTGGCTTCCCGGCGGCGCCCCAGCCAGGACCAGCCCGAAGGTCGCGTCGGGAGCGGCCAGCAGCGCCAGTGCCTGCTCCGGTTCGGCGACCAGCAAGTGATCGAGGTGCCAGGTCTGGAGCAGGTCACCAACGACCCGACGATTGGCGTCGCTGGGTTCGACAACCAGCGCCCGCACCCCGTACCGTGAGAGGTCTGGCGGCGGCTCGTGCACCGTCTCGGCAACCGTCAACGGGACCGCGAAGTAGAACGTGGACCCCTTCCCCACTGCGCTCTCCAGCTCGAGATCGCCGCCCATCTGGGTGACGAGCTGACGGGAGATGCTCAGGCCCAGCCCCGTTCCACCGTGACGCCGGGTCAGCGACCCATCCACCTGCGTGAACGGGTCGAACAGCAGATGCCGATCCTCCTCGGGGATTCCCACCCCGGTGTCGATGACCTCGAAGAGGACTTGAACGGGCTCGCCAGGCCGCCCCCCCGCGCTCGCCGAGACCTGGACCTGGACCTCTCCGTGCTCGGTGAACTTCACGGCGTTGCCGATGAGGTTGGTCAACACCTGCCGCAGCCGGTTGCTGTCGCAATAGAGCGAAGCGGGCACCGACGCCGCGACATGGCAGGAGATTTCGATCCCCTTGGTGTGCGCCTGCGCCCCCAGCAGCTCGGTGACTTCCTCGACCAGCTCTCGCAGCTCGGTGGGCTCCGGCTGCAGTCTCAGCTTGCCCGCGTCGAGCTTCGAGAAATCCAGAATGTCGTTGATGATCGCCATCAACGACTGGGCAGACACGCGAATCGTGTCGATGAAGCGCCGCTGCTTGCTGGTCAGCTGGGTACCCCCCAGAAGCTCCGTCATCCCGACAATGCCGTTCATCGGGGTCCGGATCTCGTGGCTCATGTTGGCCAGGAACTCGCTCTTGAGTCGCGTCGCTTCGAGCGCCGCGGCAGTGGTCTTCTCGAGGCGCAGAAACGCCCGCTCGCTGACGCTTATGATGGGGCCGACGTAGAGGTGCACGAAGAGCAGGCCGACCCCCAGCGCCATGGCGATGGCGACACCGCCGGCGGTGAGGATCTCGCGTTTCAGGCGCGCCCCTGCCGCCAGCCGCGCGGTGGACACGACCACGGCGACTCGTCCCACGGGCTCACCCTCGATTTCGCTCTCGCGCCAGGCAACGAAGTAGTCGGGTTCGGCACGAAATCCCGTCCCGGGATCGCCGACGAGCTGCCCTGGTGGCACGGGTGGTTCACCGTGCGTGTAGACCACTCGACCCGTGGCATCCGCCAGCACGATGCAACGCAGATCGGCGTCCAGCACCACGTCGGCGGTCGCGTCGCGCAGCATCACCTCGTCCTCAAGCAGGATGCCCACATCGGTGGAGAGGGCGAGTTCCTTGGCACTGCGCCGCGTCTTGAGCTCCAGGTCGTGATGGATCGCGGGGGTCAGCTCTTCGAAGATGCGCGACACGAGGAAGTAGGCCACGCCCGACACCGTCACCAGCAGCAGCGCGGTGACCGCGAAGAACGCCAACTGGATGCGCACGCCGGAGAGGACACGACGGCGCTGCTCAGGCGAGAGCAGCGTGCCCTCGGAGGGGGGGCCGGGCCCCTCCAGAGTCGGGCGCCCCGCGGCGCGATCAGTGACATTCGGCATGGCCGGCTCCCCCTCCTCGACTATACCGCGCACCAACCCGGCTGCGCGGTGGGAATCGGCACGGCGATCGTATAGGTTCGAGACGATCTCACCCGGTTGGTGCCCCCATGTCCCAAGGCTCGGTGCTGGTCGTCGATGACGACCCCATTCTTCTCGAGGTCACCCGCGCGCGCCTCGAACGCGCGGGGTGGTCGGTCGCGACCCGCGCCGAAGCCCTCGGCACCACGGAGTGGATCGAGGAGCATCGGCCCGAGATAGTACTGCTGGACGTGAGCATGCCCGCGCTCACCGGGGATGCTCTGCTGGAGCGCCTTCACCGCCACGGGCTGGCCGACGAGGTCGGCGTCGTCCTGCACTCGGGCCTCTCCAACCACGAGCTGGAAGACCTCGTGGCCCGCACCGGGGCGCTGGGTGCGATCCAGAAGACCGGCAACGACCAGGCCTTTCTCGCCGAGTTCGACCGCCTCGTCGCAAACTTCCGCGCCCACCGCGGAGATCCCTGAGACCACGGCACGCCGAACGCTGTCGTAGTGACTACCGCGGCGGGTTGCGGCAGGATGCGCCGCACCGTGGGACGCGCCTCCGCGTTCGCCCGGGCGAGAAGGAACCGAGATGAAACTGAGCCCCGTCGACGTTGTGATCATGGTCGTCTACTTCGCCGCCATGATCGGGATTGGCATCGCGGTCACGCGCCGCGCCGCCAAGAGTCTCGACTCCTACTTTCTCGCCGGCAACAGCATCCCTTGGTACATCCTGGGGGCCTCCAATGCGTCGGCGATGTTCGACATCGCGGGGACCATGTGGCTGGTCTACAACACCGTCGTCTACGGGTTGAAGGGGGCGTACCTGCCCTGGCTCTGGCCCACCTTCAACCAGGTCATCTTCATGGTGTTCCTCGCCAGCTGGCTGCGCCGCAGCAACGTGCTGACCGGGGCTGCCTGGATCACGACCCGTTTCGGAGAAGGACGGGGGGGTGAACTCGCACGCATCATCATCGCCTTCTTCGCGCTGGTCTCGGTGGTGGGGTTCACCGCCTACGCCTTCGCCGGCGTTGGCAAGTTCGCCAAGACCTTTCTCCCCTGGGACCTGAGCGCCGACACCTACGCCGTCATCCTCATGTCGATCACGGCGGTGTACGTGATCCTGGGCGGAATGCTCAGCGTGATCATCACCGATCTCGCGCAGTTCGTGATCATGGTCGTGTGCAGCTTCGCGATCGCGTTCATCGCGATGAGCGCCATCCCCGTCAGCGAGGTCAACGCCCTGCTCCCCGCCGACTGGTACTCACTGTGGGTCGACTGGAGACTGGGCACGAGCTGGGGCGGCAACCTGGCCGTCGTCAACGACAACATCTACGGCAACGCCGCCCGGGGCGTTGCCGCAGATGGCTACAGCTTCTTCGGGCTCTTCTTCATCGCCATGCTGTTCAAGGGTGTCCTCGTCAGCATTGCGGGGCCCGCCCCCAACTACGACATGCAACGCATCCTCGCCGCGCGCACCGGTCGCGAAGCGTCACTGATGAGCGGTGTCGTGTCCGTGGCCCTGATTCCGCGCTGGTTCATGATCGCGGGCATCGCCCTGATCGGGCTCTATCTGTTGAACCAGCAGCTGCCCGATCCGACGGCCAGCGCCCAGTGGCTACGCGACGGCAAGGTGGACCTGGAGATGCTGCTGCCGATCGTCATCAAAGACTACATTCCTCCAGGCCTGGTCGGGCTGCTGCTGGCGGGGCTGCTGGCCGCGTTCATGTCGACGTTCAGCGCCACCCTCAACGCCGGCGCCGCCTACCTCATCAACGACGTCTACAAGCGGTACGTCAAGCGAGACGCCACCACCCAGCACTACGTCTACGCGAGCTACATCGGAACGGCCCTGATCCTGGTGGTGGGCATCGCCTTCGGCATGGTCGCGGAGTCGGTCAATCAGGTGACGCAGTGGATCGTCAACGCGCTGTTTGGCGGCTACGCGGCACCCAACGTTCTGAAGTGGTACTGGTGGCGGTTCAACGCGCGTGGCTACTTCTGGGGCATGCTGGCCGGAGTGGCAGCGGCCCTCTTCCACACGTTGATGGGCGACAGTGTCCCCCTCCTCGCGCATCCGCTCGCGTTCTTCCCCGTCATCCTGCTGGCCTCGACGGCGGGTTCGGTGATTGGGAGCCTGACGACCGAGCCCGACGATCGCGAGGTGCTGAAGAGCTTCTACCGCACCGTGCGCCCCTGGGGCTTCTGGGGGCCGATCGCTGCGGAGGTGATCCGCGAAGATCCCAGCTTCGAGCCGAACCGCGGGTTCTGGCGCGACGCGATCAACTGCCTGGTGGCCGTGATCTGGCAGTTTCAGCTGGTCACCGTGCCCATCTTCCTCGTCTTCCAGCAGTGGGTGGCAATGTCCATCTGCCTCGGCATCCTGGTGGCCACTTCGATCTGGCTGAAGCTGCTCTGGTACGACAAGCTGGACCGAGAGGACGAGCCGCGCGGCACGACCGAGCGTCCCGCGTGAGGGAGACCCGCCGCGGTCCTCGTCGTGCTCCGCGGCGAAAGCTCCCCCAGCGGAAGACAGCGCCCGGTTCTCGAGCAGGGTGCACCGGTCATCAGCGCGGACTGCCGGCCGCTTCCGGCCGATTGCCCGAAGCGTCTCCCGAACGCTTCCGCAACGCTGGCGACTCTCGCCAGAGTCGCCAGATTCCGCTCGCCACATGCGCAGGGGGCGGCATGATGCCGGCGTGCACCTGGCGCGTGTCGCGGTGCCGGTCCCGCTGGGGCAGGCCTTCACCTACCAAGTTCCCGACGCGCTGCGCGCGCGGGTCGGCCGGGGAGCGCGAGTGCTCTGTGATTTCGGTCGCCGGCGCGTGCTCGGCATCGTGCTCGACGTCCACGATGGGGAGCCGGACGTCCCGCTGGAGAAGCTCAAGCCACTGCGCGAGGTGATCGACCCCGAGCCGGTTCTCCCGGAGGAGCTGCTCGCGTTCTTGCAGGAGCTGGCCCGGTACTACGTGGCCCCACTGGGAGAGGTGATGCGACTGGCGCTGCCCGCCGTCGAGCGCACGGAGCAAGCGCGCCTCGGTCAGCAGGGGCTCGACCTCGGAGGAGCGCGCACCGTGGGTCGGCTCGTGCAGTACGCTGCCGCCGTCACCGACACCGCACCGCCGGACCCGCCCCTGCGCGGACAAGCTGCGCCACTGTTGGCGGCGCTCCGTCGCGACGGCGCGGCTCCCCTCGCCGCGCTGGAGAAGCAGTGGGGCAACGCGCGCGCGGCGCTGCGCAAGCTCGAGCAGCTCGGACTGGCCCGTGTCGAGCAGCGCCAGGTCGCGGTGGATCCGTTCCTCGGGGGCGAGGTGGCTCGCGATCGCCCCCCGGAGCTCAACCAGGCCCAGCGCGCCGCCACCGACGCGATCCAGGCGCCGCTCGAGGCGGGCGAGCGCGCGGCCTTCCTGCTGCATGGGGTGACCGCCTCGGGCAAGACCGAGGTCTACCTCCACGCCGCCGAGAGCTGCCTCGCGGGCGGCGGGAGTGCCATCGTACTGGTCCCCGAAATCGCGCTCACACCCCAGCTGGCAACCCGGTTTCGCGCCCGCCTGGGCGACGCCATCGCGGTCCTGCACAGCGGCCTGACCGATGTCGCGCGCCACGCGATGTTCAAGCGACTGCGCAGCGGCGAGCTGCGCGTCGCGGTCGGGGCCCGCTCGGCGCTGTTCGCCCCCGTACAGAACCTCCGGCTGGTGTGTGTCGACGAAGAGCACGACGGTTCATTCAAGCAGGAGGAGGGGGTGCGATACCACGCGCGCGACATGGCACTCTTGCGCGCGCACCGGGCCGGCGCCGTGTGCGTGCTCGGTTCAGCGACCCCATCGCTGGAGAGCGAGCATCTGGTACGGACTGGCAAGCTCGCCCGTCTGCGGCTGCCCGAGCGGGCTCGCTCGGCGATGGCGATGCCCGAGGTGGAGCTCGTCGATCTGAAGCGGCAGGGCCCCGGACCGAGCGGAGAACGGCAGCTGACGACGCCGCTGCACCGCGCCCTCGAGGCGACGCTGGCCGCCGGCGAGCAAGCCATTCTGTTCCTCAACCGGCGCGGCTTCGCTCCCTACCTCGTGTGCGATGCCTGCGGCCACCTCGCGGAGTGTCCCAGCTGTTCGGTGGGACTGACGCTGCATCGCTCCCGAGGGGAGCGTCTCGTCTGCCACTACTGCGGCTACGACACTCCGGTTCTGGGGCGTTGCGCCCAGTGCGCCTCGGATCGCATCTCCCTCGAGGGTGCGGGCACGGAACGGATCGAGCAGGCGCTGGAGCGAGCTTTCCCCACAGCGCGGATCGCCCGGCTCGACCGCGACGTGGCCGGGGGCGCCAAGAGTGAACGGGTGCTCGATCGCATGCGCTCGGGAGAAGTCGACATCCTCGTGGGCACCCAGATGGTGACCAAGGGGCACGACCTGCCACAAGTCACGCTGGTCGGAGTCCTCAACGCCGATGGCGCCCTCGGGATGCCCGACTTCCGGGCCTCGGAGCGCACCTTCCAGCTGCTCGTCCAGGTCGCGGGGCGCGCCGGGCGAGGGGAGCGACCGGGTCGGGTGCTGATCCAGACGCGCAACCCCGACCACCCGGCGATCCAGCTCGCCCGCCGTCACGACGTGAACAGCTTCTTCGATCGGGAGCTCGCGGATCGCCGGGAGCTGGGCTACCCGCCGTTTGCTCGACTGGCGATGGTGCGCGTCGATGCCGTCGACGAAGCGCTCGCCCGGAGCACTGCTGCTCAGCTCGCGACCCTGGCGGGCGGCGCCGCGGGAGGCGCCGCCCGGGTGCTCGGCCCCTCGGCGGCACCGATCGCACGGCTGCGCAATCGCTACCGGTTCCAGTTCTTGCTCCGCGGTGCCGATCGTGCGGCGCTGCGCCGAGGTCTCCTCGCGGTCGCCCGCCACGGCGGTGATCGGCGGGTCCGCGTCGCGATCGATGTCGACCCGGTGAGCATGCTCTGAACAGCGAGCCCGCCCCGGACGCTCACCAGACTCAGCGCTTGGCCGCAGCGCCAAACCCGGCGTCTTCGATCGCGCTGATTGCCTGCGCGGGAGTCACGCGACCATCGACCTCGACGCGTCCCGTCGTCAGGTCAACGTCAACGTGCGCCGCCGGGTCGATCCGCTGGATTGCCTTGGTCACCGACGCCGCGCAGCCACCACAACTCATGCCCGTCACGTCCAGCTCAATCATGTTCGCCAGCTTACAGCACCAGCCACGTGGGTTGCTTGAATTGTCCGTGTTTGCCCCTCTCGGGTGAGGGGGGATAGTCCGATGAAGCCTCCGATCTCACCTTCTTCACCATTTCACATTGGCGAACAACGCAAGGGTTGCTCGCTGTAGCACCGCGAGTCGCGTCGTGGAGCCGCACCCGCCATCGAGGCGCCACCCGATCGGCGGATCGCCAGGAGACAGCGACGAGCCGCGGCCAGAGGCCGCGGCCAGGCTGACTTCCGCGACTTTCGAGGAGCCCGACGCGCTCCGGTGTCCGCCAGCGTCGCACGGGACGGCACGAACTGGCGCCATCGAGCGTCGATCCACCGCACACCATCTGCAAGGCCATGTCCCGGGGAGTCACTCGATCCCAGACGGCCAAGAGGCCGCAGCTTGCCGACCACGCCACCCAACGCGCTATTGGCGAGCCTGCAGCGTGGTGTAGGCTGCCGTTTCGGTGCGAGACAGACAACCCCCTGCCACCGTCGCGACCGAGGATTCCGTGCAGGCCCGCATCGTCCGGGAAACCGGACGACCACCGCCTGCCAAGCGCTTCGGCACCTTCATGGGCGTCTACACGCCAAGCGTCCTGACCATCCTCGGCGTGATGATGTACCTGCGCTTCGGCTGGGTCGTCGGTAACGTGGGTCTGCTGCTGGCCCTGGTGATCGTGCTGGCCTCCAGCAGCATCACCTGCATCACCGCGCTGTCGGCGTCGTCGGTCGCGACCAACATGCGGGTGGGCGCGGGCGGCGAGTACTTCATGGTGTCGCGAAGTCTTGGCCTCGAGCTGGGGGGCGCGATCGGGATCCCCCTCTTCCTGTGCCGAACGCTGAGCCTGACCCTCTACGCTTTCGGACTGGCGGAGTCGTTTGCCTTTCTGTGGCCGGCCGCCTGGGGCGAGGTGCCGCTGCAGGGACTCGCGGCGCTCATCATCGTGGCGACAACGGCGATCGCGGGCAAGAGCGCCGAAGCCAGCCTGAAGCTGCAGATCCCGATCATGATCGCCGTCGGCCTGAGCGTGCTGGCCCTCGCGGGTGGGGTCGCGACGGGATCGCTCGCCACACCGGAGCTGACGCCCCACTACGAACGGAGCGCACCGGACGGGTTCTGGTACGTCTTTGCGGTGTTCTTTCCCGCCGTGACAGGATTCACGGCAGGGATCGGGATGAGCGGCGACCTGGCGGATCCCCAGCGCTCAATCCCACGAGGAACGATGCTCGCGGTGGGGACGGGTACGATCACCTACCTGCTCATCGTGCTGCTACTCGGGGTGACGGCGAAGGTCACGCCCAGCGAGCTGGCGTCGATCGATCCCAACGCGCCGCCGGTGTGGACCAAGATCGCGTGGTTCGGGCCATGGCTCGTCTTCCCGGGGATGTGGGGGGCGATCCTGTCGAGCGCTTTCGGTAGTGCGCTCGGCGGCCCCCGCGTCCTCCAGGCACTCGCCGCCGACGGGCTGGCGCCGCGGGTCCTGGCGCGTTCCAGCAGGACCGGGCAACCCACCATCGCGACCTGGGTCACGGGGGGGATCGCTCTGGCGGCAGTGGCCCTCGGTAACCTGAACTCCGTCGGACGGTGGGTGACCATCTTCTTTCTCACCCTGTACGTGACGATCAACTTCGCCGCCGGCCTCGAGCGCCTCTCAGGAGACGTCTCTTTCCGTCCCAAGCTGAAGATCCCCTGGTGGGTATCGCTGGTCGGCAGCCTGGGCGCGCTCCTCGTGATGTTCCTGATCAACCGCTGGGCCTGCCTGGCCGCGATCGGGATCGAGCTCCTGATCTACTTGAACCTCCGACGACGAGCGATGGAAAGCGCCGCCGGCGACGTGCGCGCCGGCGCCTGGACGGCCCTCGCTCGATATGCACTCCTGCAGCTGCGAGAACTCGGACACAAGGCTCGCAACTGGCGCCCCCACATCCTGCTGTTCACCGCCAATCCGGAGAGTCGCATGGGCCTCGTGCGACTGGCCAACTGGTTCAATCAGAACCGTGGCGTGGTGACGGTCTGTCAGCTCGTCACGGGGCAGCTGGGTACCGACGAGGTCGAGATCGAGCAGCGCCTCGCGACCATGGACAAGCGCTTCCGGGACGAGGGGGTGATTGCCTTCAGCGAGGTCATCGTCGTGCCCGAGCTGGCCGCGGGCGTGCTTGCTGTCGCCCAGGCCAACGGGATCGCCGGGTTGCAGTCGAACACTTTGATGTTCGGGTGGCCCAACGACGCCCGCGGCGTGGCCACCTTGCTCGCCATCACGCGCGCCGTGGAACGGATCGACAAGAGCGTCATCCTGGCACGTCTGCCGCACGACGAGGGGCCTCCGCTGCGCAACCGCATCGACGTGTGGTGGCGCGGCAGAGAGCACAACGGGGACATGATGCTACTTTTGGCACACCTTCTCAGCCACAACCCCGAGTGGCGGCGCGCCACAGTGACCGTCCGCTCGATCGTCACCCAGCCGGAGGAGCGAGAGGCCATGCAGCAGCGACTCGAGCACATGGTCAACGAGGTGCGGATCCGAGCCGAGGCGAGCGTGATCGTCAAGCCACCGGACCAGTCGTTCGGCGAGGTCATGCACGAGGCGAGTCGAGACTCGGATGTCGTGTTTCTGGGACTGGGAGTCGTCGAACCCGCGGACGAGCTCGCCTATGCCGAGCGCCTGCAGGAGCTCGCGGAGGGGTTCGCGGCGGCGGTCTTCGTGCGCAACAGCGGCCCCTTCCGCGGACAGCTCCTGTCGTGACATCGGGTTCGACCAGGAGCGGCCTTTTCTCGTTGCGGGGTCCGGTTTCTCCTCCGAATCGCCAGGCGAATCGACGCCGTGGTGACGGGATCGGGCGGTAGCACTCGACTCGCGGGACTCCGCTGCCACTCTGTGGCACTCTGTGCGAAGTCGGGCCCGTGGCGGGGCGCTCGCCGGGCCGACGCTGCTCCCGCGCTTCGCTGCCGACGCGGAGCCCCACACCATGCCGAGCTTGAACTCATCGCTGCGATCTCGCCTCTGGGCGCTGGGACTCCTGGCGATCGGGCTGGGCGCGTGCTCCCTCCAGGGGCCAAAGACCCTCAACCCGCAACCCGAAGACCCAACGGTGGTCCCGACGGGCGGCACCGACAACGAGACGGGAGGCACCGGCAACGCGGTGGACGGCTCCGGTGGGCACTTCCCCGGCACCGGCGGGATCAGCGCGGGCGGCGCCAACACGGGCGGGAGGATGCCCACCGGCGGAATGGGTGCCCAGCCCCCCACCGGCGGCGCAACCAGCACCGGGGGGCTCGGCGCCATGGGGGGCTCCCCTGCCACCGGTGGGCTTGGCACGGGCGGAAGCGCCCTGGGCGGAACGGGCACGGGAGGAGCGGCCCTCGGCGGGTGGAGCAACGCGGGCGGCGCCGGCGGCGTTGGCCCCCAGGGCGGTGGTGCAGGAGGGTGGGGCGCCACGACCTGCGTGGGCACGACCAGCACCCCGCTACTCGATGATGCGGCCGACTGCGACTCGACGCTCGTGCCCACGGCAGAGCGCTCGGGAACCTGGTTCGCCTACGATAGTAGCCCCGCGCTGACCGGCTCGCTCTTTCCTCCGCCCGGGTCGTTCCAGATGACCACGGCCGAGGGAAGCGACTGCGCCGCCCACGTCGCAGGGGGTGGGTACCCCGACAGTGATCTCGAAGGCCACGGCTACGCGGGCATCGGGTTCGCGCTCACGGATCCCGACGGGGCAGCCTGCTCGCTGGGCTACGACGCCACGATCTACGACGGTCTCGCTCTCAGCGCGCGGGGATCGGGCACGGTGCGTCTCCTCGTGGAGACCGTCGCGACGGCGGGCTCCAGCGGACGCCCCAACGGGTACGTCCTCACGTTCCCGGTCACCGGTACCTGGAGCGACTTCGAGTTCGCCTGGTCTGACCTCCAGCTGCTCGATCAGTCGGGTGGCGCGCCGCTCGACGTCGACCTCGAGCAGATCTTGTCGTTTCGCTTCGAGCCAGTGAATCCAACCGGATTCGACTTCTGGATCGACGATGTGGCGTTCGTGCTCTCACCGACCGGCACGGGGGGTACCGGAGGAGCGTCCGCAGCGGGTGGTACCGGCGGCGTCGCGAGCAGCGGAGGCGCCGCAGGTGACCCCCTGAACCGCGGTGGCGCGACCGCCCCGTAGTGCCACCGGGCCGACCACCTGACCTGTGAATCGATCGGTGCGCAGTTGCGTCCAACGGTTCGATGCTCCGCCGTGCCAACGGCCCCGACCACCCGCGTACGGGGCCGTGCCGACAGCGAGCCTGCTCGCTCCCGATCCTGATCGTCTTGGGGCTGCTGCTCACCTGGCTCCCACGCGCTGCTCTCGCGGAGCGCGGCGCGGAGCCGGTCACGCTCGCGGTGGTGGTGGGTCCCGACAACCCAACCCGGGATCTGAGCCACCAGCGACTCAGGCGCGCCTTCCTCGGGCAGACCGTCCAGGGCGCCGACGGGCGGCGCCTCGTGCCGTTGAACCACCCGCCGCGTTCGGTGGACCGTGTCGGGTTCGACCGCGTCGCGCTTGGGATGACGCCGAACCAGGTGGCGCGATTCTGGATCGACCGCCGGATCCGGGGGGACGGACACGCGCCTCGGTCCGTCGGCAGCATCGCGACCCTCCAGCGGGTGGTGGCGCGCCTGCCCGGGGCCATCGCCTATCTCCGCCCAGACCAGCTCGACGAGGATCTCCGCGCTCTGACGATCGACGGCCACGAGCCAGGTGAGGCGAACTACCCCATCGTGTATCGTCCGTGAGGTGACTTCCGCGCTTAGCAGCGGTATGGGGCGGCGCAGCCCATGATCGACCCTCGTTGCCTCTCGGTCCTGGCCGCCAGTGCGGCCCTCGTCGTGGCGAAGCCCGCGGCCGCCTTCGAGCGGCAGTGGCACACCGGTGGTGGCGTCGGGTTCGCGACCTTCGCCGACCCGGACACTGGATGGGGACCCGCCGTGGGCGTGCACGGCGCCTACGGACTCTCGGACGTCTTCGACTTGAAGCTGGATCTGCTCGCGTCGAATCACACCGGAGGGAACGATTCGGTGCACCTCTTCTCGGGGACGGCGGGGATCGCATACAAGATGGACGTCATCCGCTGGGTGCCATACTTCGGCGTCCAGTTCGGCTACTATCGCCTGGGCGGCGAGCAGCGCCCCGGCGATCTCGACACGAACCAGCCAGGGATGAGTGTCGACCTGGGACTCGACTACGCCGTCACTCGCCATTTCGGACTCGGGTTGCAGCTGCGCTATCACGGATTTCTCGGCGACCCGCTGTCCAGCCTCGGCGACGCTCCGCTGTTCACCACGCTTCTTCGTGTGGAGTATCGCTTCGGCTGGTAGGCGCCCCAGCAAGTTTCTCGAGCCACATCGATCGTGCTACGCGTTCCGCGATGCGGGACCCACGTGTCAACGCTTGCGTCGCCGTCGCCTGGATCGTCGGCAGCGCGTGCACACCGAAGTCGGGTAGCTCCCCCGATCCCGGAACCGAGGCCGGCGGGGCGGTGTCGGCGGTCCCCGTGGCCAGCGCTTCGGCCAGCGCCGCAGTGCGCCCGGTGCCCGCCCCGAAGGGATGGGTCGAAGCCGCGCGCACCCAGCAGTGGGTTCACGTTGCCCGCTTGGTCGACGCGCTGAATGAGAAGGAGCGCGCGGCCCCACGCGTGCGCTACGTGCGGGCGCGCGCGGCCCTCGCCCTCGGGGATCATCGCCGGGTGATCGAGGCACTGGAGGACCTGGAAGACGATCTCCCCTTGCTGCAGCAGGAGATCGCGCAGCACCGCGCCGAGGCTCAGCTCGAGGTCGGTCCCTTCGAGCCAGCCGCCAAGTACTTCCTGGCCCGGCCCGACATCGACGACACCCTGCGAGCGGCCCAGGCCTACGAGCGTGCTGGTCAGCTCGATCGCGCACGCGCGGCCGCCGACCAGGCGGTGCGCCGTGCCCTCCAGGCCAAGGTCGCTCCCGATCGAGCCGCGCCAGCGTGGGCGCTGCGAGCGCGGCTCGCCGAGCTGCAGGGCGATCCGCAACGGGCCGCCGCCGACTGGCGATGGCTCGCGCTCCAAGCACCCGCCGAACCCGCTGCCCGGGAGGCCGACGAGCGTCTTCACCAGCTCGATCCCAAGACCACTCTCACCAAGCAGCAGCGCTACGACCGAGCGATGGCCATGGCGCGTGCTGGCGCGCTGGAGCTCACCCGGGCGGAGCTGGCCAAGCTCGACCAGGCACCGGGGCCCGCGATTCCGCGAGGCGAGCTACTCCACGCCGAAGGCTGGGCCTGCTACCTGTCGCGAACCGACTACGCGGCAGCGGCGCGGCTGCTCACCGAGGCCGCTCGAGCAGGCACTCAGTACAAGGTCAAGGATCTCTTCTACGCAGCCCGGGCCACTTCACGAGCCCAGGACGACGAGCGTGCGATCGCCCTGTACCGCGACGTCGCCGAGCGCTTCGCGTCTTCGAGCTTCGCCGAGCAAGCCCGGTTCCGCATCGCGCGACTGCGCTACATCATGGGTCAATGGAAGGCCGCGGTGGCGGCGTATGACGACTACCTGCGCCGGTATCCGCGAGGCTCGGAGCGGATGACGGCGCGCTACGAGCGTGCCGTCGCCCAGCTCGTCGACGGGGATGCCGCCGCCGCGGCCCGGACCTTCGAGGAGCTGATCCCGGGACAGTCGCGGTCCGTATTGCAGGCAAGCTACCGCGAGCTGAAAGGGGTGGCGCTCGTGCGGGCCGACCAGCAGCCCGCCGGTGTCGCCGAGTTCCAGCGAGTCATCGCCGAGGAACCGCTCAGTCTTCCCGCGCTGCTGGCCGCCGCTCGACTCCGCGAGCTCAAGGCCGAGGTCCCCCGCGCCCTGCCGCCTCCGGACCGGGTCAAGCCGCGCAGCAAGCTGATCGTGAAACTGCCCGCCAAGGCCCAGCTGCTGCACGAGATGGGGCTCGATGCCGACGCGGAAGCGGAGCTGGGCCGGGTCGAGGGCAAGATCCGCAGCGCCCACGGCGAGCGGGGGCACGAGGCGGTCTGCCAGGTCTACTCCGAGCTCACGGACGCTGCGCGCGCCTACCGCGAGGGACGCCGCGCCGCGAAATGGCGCGCCCTGGAGCAGGCTCCAACCGCCACCACCCAGTGGCTGTGGGAGTGCATGTACCCGCGCCCCTACCAGTCGTTCGTCAACGTCGTCGAACAGCAGCACGATCTCCCGCCCCACCTGCTGTACGCGGTGATGCGCCAGGAAAGCGCCTTCCAACCAGACGTGGTCTCTCCGGCGCGCGCGATCGGACTGATGCAGGTAATCCCCCCCACCGGCAAGGCGGCTGCGCAGGAGCTCGGCATCGAGTACCGGCCCGAGCTGATGGTCAGCCCCCCCTACAACATCCAGCTCGGCGCGTTCTACCTGGGCAAGATGCTCCGCCGATTCGGCGGTCAACCCGCACTGGCGGCCGCCTCGTACAACGCGGGCCCCGGTGCAGTATCCCAATGGCTGGAAAGTGGCGAAGCGCTACCCCTCGACGTGTTCGTCGGGCGCATTCCATATCGCGAGACGCGACTGTACGTGAACCTGGTCATGGGCAACCTCGCCCACTACGCCTATCTCGAGGGGGGCGAGACCGCGGTCCCGGAGCTGGAGCTCGAACTGCCACATGGGCTGCGGGCCAGCGCCGATGACTACTAGCACGCTGGTACCGGAGCGACGCCCTCCCAAGGGGACGGCCGCGATCCGAGCGCTCTGGCGCCTGTCGCGGCCGCGACTCGCGCTGTGGATGCTGGGCATCATCCTGTTCGGCTACGCGTTCGCTCACTGGGACCAGTTGCTCGTCGCCCAGGGCCCGATCGAGCTCGCGCTTCTGCTCGCCTCCTGGACGCTGGGCAACGCCGGAACGATGTGGCTCAACGCCGCCCTCGATCGCGAAGAATCGAGCGCGGTGTTCGCCAGTTCCACACCCATCCCCCGCCATGTCGATCGCGCCGGGTACGCCGCTCTGGCCGCGGCGGTCGGTCTTGCCGCAACAACCAACTGGTTGGCCACCGCGTGCGTGGGCGGCTGCAGCGCCTTGGCCATCCTCTACTCGCACCCGCGCTCCGCGTGGAAAGGACATCCCATCCTGGGCCCACTGGTCAACGTCGTGGGGTACGGCATCCTGTCGCCCCTCGCCGGCTGGTCGCTCGCTGGAGTTCCGGTGAGTACCCGAGCGGCGGTGACGTTTGGCCTCTGGTCGCTGTGGATCCTGGGCGCGTACTTTTCCGCGCAGGCGTTTCAGGAGACCGACGACCGGCGCCGCGGCTACCGCACTCTGGTCGTCACGCAGGGCCCCGCCGCGACCCTCCGCGTCGCCCGCTGGTGCATGAACGGGGCCATCGTGGGCACGCTGCTCCTGACGCTCGCCGGCGTCTACCCGCGCCTGACCCTGCTCGCGTACCCGTCGTTCCTGCTCGCCGATCGGTGGATGGCGCGCTGGCAGCGCGAGCCAAACGGGGGCAGCCCTGACTGGGCTACGGGCCTCTTCGTGCGGATGCTCAGCGGCGGATTGCTCCTCTTCGGGCTGGCCTACGTCGACTATTGGTTTCTGCTGTGAGCGGCGACGCGGGCCCCATCACCCGCTGACCTTCACCTCGAACCCGGTCGCGGCGATGCGCGCGGCAAAGGTCTCGAGCCACTCGGCACCCAGCGGGGTCAACGCCTCCCCGCCGGGCTGCAGCGAGCGGCGCGCCAGCGTGTACAGCAGCACGCCGCGAACCGCGACCCGTCGCGCCCGCAGCGCGCGCAGGTGCGCGAGGTAGGCCGCGAGCTCATCCGCCTGCGGCAGCTGGCCGCCGCGACCGAAGAGGCACGTCTGGATCCACGTCGGGCAGAGCGACGCCGTCGCGACAAGACGCTCCAAATGTCCCTCGGGCGCGATGGCCACGCCGTTGGCAGCGGCCAGCCCCTCGGCAGTCCCCGCGTCGAGCTTGAACCACACTTGACCGTTCAGGGCGGCGAGCGCGCGCAGGGCAGACTTCACGAAGGCCTTGTTCACCATCGAGCCGTTCGTGATGAGCACGATCTTCACCGTCCCCGTTCGACCCACCGCGGCCAGGCGCTGCCCGACCAGCTCGACGACGTCACCGATCTGGGGTGAGGTCGTCGGCTCTCCATTTCCCGACAGGGCAACGTCGTTGAACCGCCGAAATTCTTCGGGGACCCGCGTCGCCATGAAGTCACCATGCACGACGTCGTGGAGCATGGTGTCGAGCTCGGTCTGGAGCTGCTCGAGATCGATCGGTGGCGCCTTGCCCGCCTTCAGGTCGGGGACCTGGCAGTAGACACACCGCCAATTGCACGCGTTGTTCGGGTTGAGATTGATCCCAACGGAGACACCGCCGGCGCGTCGCGAGACGACTGGGTAGACGTAGGTCATGCCGACCGCATCGCGGTCGTGGTGGGCAACGCTGAGCTTCGAGAGAACCACTCCCGAAGCCTACACCGCCGCTGGGGCTCGGGAGAGGTGCACTCCCCCCGCCCATCCCGACCCGGAAGTCAGCGCTGCGGCGATCCGCGGCAAGCCCCCCGGTCCCCCCTGGCCCCCTCCGGAACCAGGCGGCTGGCGACCCCGAAATGGGGCGCAGCCGGCTCAGAGCCCCAGCTTGTGGGACTGGCTCATCCTCTCCCTCACGATGCAACGGGACTAGTCGGAGAGCGCAAGCTAGGCCAAGTTTTCTCATGGCGAGCCAGCACCGTGACCGAGACGAGACCGGGCTCCGCCCGGTCCCCGGCCGCGTTCCGGAAGCGCTCAGTAGACACCAATGCGCATCGCCGCCAGCGCCCAGGGGGGGCCTCGCCGCCAGCGAGGACCGTCCGCCGCCCAGGAAGCGTGATAGGCATCGCGCAAGATGAGCTCCGCTTGCTTGCCGCGGGACGAGAACCCCCACTCCGCCTCCTGCGTGACGTCTTCGAAGTCCGCCACCATGCGCCACATGAAGAAGCCCGCGAACCACGGTTCATCGAGCAGCGGCGACAGCAAGGCGAGGTAGGCGTCGGCCTGAGCCCGCTCGTCCACCGTCACCCCGGAGAGGTGCTCGGGCCACTCCCAGGGCCGCACCGCGCAGTCCCGGCGGCTGGTGTAGCCGAACTCGGTGAAGAGCACTGGCTTGTCCCAGCTCTCTGCGAGTGCCCGAGCCTGCTCGGCAGCGCGGCGCCCACCGTCGACCAGCTGTGGCCAGGTGGCATCGTTCTCCCAGTGCAGCGGGTAAAAAGCGTTGATCCCGATCACGTCTAGCTCGCCCAGAATCACCGTATCGGCGGCGTCGTCCCAGTTGCACGCGTAGGTCAACAGCCCACCATACACGCGACGAACATCGCGAATGATTGCCACGAAGCTCGGCGCATGGCGGGTGGTGACCCAGGTCCTGAGCTCGATACCCACTGCGAGCATGTCAACGTGACCCTCGCGGGCAACGCGGGCCCACTCGAGAACGAACGCGCGGTACTCCCGCGCCCAGCGGTCCCACGCCGCGTCGTCCCCCGGGTCGAGCTCGCCACGCCAGCCGCCCGTCTCGACCCACAGGTGGGGCACCAGCAGAACGCGCAGACCCGCAGCATGAGCCTGGTCCACCATGCGCAGCACCGCGTCGCGGTTCTCCTCGAAGGGCGCCTCGAAGTCCATCGCGATGCCGGTCGGTCGGAGGTCGTAGATGCGCCCGTATGGCGTGATGCTCACCCAGTTGGCACCCAGGCGGGACGCCTCGGCCAGCCCCGCGCGGGAGCGCTCGGTGCCGTATCCCCGCCCCGGGAAGAGGCCATTCTCGATGGGTCCGACGGTGATCCCGCGCACCGCTTCCAGCGAGCTGAGCTGCCAGCCACGCGCACCCGGTGGAAGCGGCCCCGCCGCCACGGGTCGGGTGAGCAGCAGCAGAAGCACGGTGAACAGCAGGATTCGCACCGGAGCCAGCATCGGTCGCAGGGCAGCTTGCCGCGCCCGCCCAACTCTGTCAGCGTCGTTTTTCCACGAGAGCGGGCCGCAACGTGGGTTAGGATTCCAGGGGCATGACGAAGGGCGATCTCGTCGAGATGGAAGGCGTGGTCCAGGAGGCGCTGGGTGGTGGGCAATACCGCATCCAGCTCGATCAGGGGGAGGTCGCGGTGCGCGCCCAGCTCTCCGGACGGATGCGTCGGCATCACATCCGTGTGCTGCCAGGAGACCGGGTTCGGGTCGCGGTCTCTCCGTATGATCTCTCGCACGGCCTCATCGTGTACCGCGGCAAGTGAGCGACCGACCCGCACAGCGTGCGAGTGGGCAGGCCCCCGGGAGCGGCACCCACGCATGAAGTCGGCTCCCTCCCCGACACAGGCCGCCGGCCTCGCCGCCGCGGTGGTGCTCACGACCGTCATCGCAGGGGGCTGCCGTAGCCCGCGCGAAGAACCTGCTGACGCCGGCCCGGTGGAAGTGGTCGTGCCCCGCCCGTCAGCGCCTCCCCCCGAGGTGCTGTACTTGCCCGATGGCGGAGACCGCGCGCCTCCGGACGTGGCCCGCCCGGCGCACCCCACGGTCGTCCAACCACAGCGCCGCTGTCCCCCCGAGATGGTGGACGTGAAGGGCCAGTTCTGCATCGACCGCTTCGAAGCGGTGCTGGAAGACGAGCAGGGTCGCCGACTCTCGCCCTACTACCACCCCACCCCGCAGCAGACGCGGGCGAGCTACGAGCGATGGGATCGCCAGCGCCACGAGTCCGCGACCGCCGAGGGTCGCGCCCTGCCAGTCCCGGTTCCGCCGCCATGGCAGCTCTCCGGCCCCGTCCAGCCCCGTGCGGTCTCCATCGCCGGGGAGATCCCCCACGGGTACCAGAGCGGTCGCTCTGCCGATCAGGTCTGCCGCAACGCGGGCAAGCGGCTCTGCACGGAGCCGGAGTGGGTGCTCGCCTGTCGGGGTGAGCGGGACACCCAGTTCCCCTACGGTGAGGAGTACGAGGCAGGCCGCTGCAACGTCTTTCGCTACACCCACCCGGCCGTCGTCTTGCACGGCAACGCGTCGATCCACCACCTCGATCCACGACTCAATCGGGTGACGGAGCAGGGGCGCCCCCTGCTCCGTCCAACCGGTACCACGGCGGACTGTGCCAGCCACTGGGGGGACGACGCCATCTACGACATGGTGGGCAACCTGGCAGAGTGGGTCGCCGACGAGGAGGGCGTCTTCGTCGGGGGCTTCTACTCGCGCGACGCGAAGGATGGCTGCGAGCGCCGTGTCTCCGCCCACGCCTACACCTACTTTGACTACAGCCTCGGCGTTCGCTGCTGCCGCTGAGCGCGCAGAACAACAAACAGGTTGTTGGTCGTTCCAAAGCAACGACCGGGAACCCCCGACAGGGCAGCCGCGCCAGCGGGAAGCACCTGTCTCCGGGTGCCTCGCTCCTGCTGGGCGCCCGACGGCAGGTCTTTTCCGCGTCGGGCAAACTGATCGGTGTTCTAGAGAGCGTGCGGAAAAAGCACGACGCCGTCGGTCTGGGTGGGGGCTGGCGCCCCTCGTCTCGGAAACACCAGTCAAATGGTCAGTGGTAAGAAAATGTGGTCATAGGTGCGCTGTTGACCTACCATTTCACCATGCCACGACTGATGCACCACGCGATGAGCTGTACCGCGGGGACGGTGCTCGTCCTCGCAGCAATTGGCTGTTCCGGCCACCCGGTTCAAAGACAACTGGCAGGTCGCTGGATCGGTGATGGCGTCGAGAACGTCCGCGACGACGCGCTCGCGTCGGCCACCGGCTGGGCTCGGGGTGCCAGCCTCGAGTTTGCGGGGCGCTTCATCACGGTGAACATCCCCGCCGAGGAGCCGCGGAGCGCCAAGTACCGAGTCGTCCAGGCCGAGGGGCGGGACGTGCAGCTCGAGGTCCTCCGCCAGGACGGCGGCGCCGATCCCCTGCACCTGTTGCTCGATGACGAGCATCGCATCCGCTGGGTGCTGGGCGAAGGTCGCGCCATCGTCATGCGCCGCGAACGCTAGGCTCGAGTTGGGCGAGCCCAATCCGAACGCGATTGTCGGGCGCACGCCACCGTCCCCGGCTCGGGCGCTGGCAAACCCTACAGACCCGCGCGCCGCCACAGGCGTCGCGCCTGCTGACGAGCCGTTGCGCGGACGCGGGCAGCGTCGAGGGTCGTGAGCTCCCCGTGCTCGACGACGAACGCACCATCGATGAGCACATGGCGCACATCACTGGCACGCGTCGCGTACACGAGCTGTCCTACCGGGTCGGGCGCGGGTGTGCCGTGGAGCGTGTCAGCGTCCACGACGACGATGTCGGCCCGCTTGCCGGGCTCCAGCGATCCGATCTCTGCTTCGAGTCCGAGCAGTTGCGCTCCCCCGCGAGTCGCCAGATCCAGAACCGTGCGCGCGTCCACGCGTCCAGGACCGGACCGCGCCGCCGCGACGAGCCCCGCCTGACGGAGCTCCATCCAGGGGTCGAGGGTGTTGTTGCAAGGGGCTCCATCGGGCCCCAGTCCCACGCGAACCCCCGCGGACCGAAGCGCAGCCACGTCCGCCAGCCCGCTGCCCAGCTTGAGGTTGGCGGTCGGGCAGTGCACGACCCCCACTCCGTCGCGACCCAGGCGTCGCATCTCGGCGGGGGTCAACTGGACGCCATGGGCGATGGAAGCGCGGGGACCGCGAAACCCCCAGCGGCGAAGAATGGTGACATCGCTGGCGCCGAGGGCCTCACGCACCGCAACGCGCTCTCGCTCGTGCTCAGCAGCGTGGGTGTGCAGGAGCGCTCCCGTCTCCTGAGCATGAGCCGCGGCCCCCCGCACCAACGCCTCGGAGCAGGTGAGGAGAAAGCGGGGCACGTACGCGTACCGAATGCGGCCACTGACGTGCCGCGTCCAGGTCCCATCGAGGCGCGCCGCGTCGCGGAGCGCGCGGGTCGTGGACTCCCGCAGCCGGCGTGGCACACCAGCACCACAGTCCATCAGGGTCTTTCCGCCCACCACCCGCGCCCCGGCGGCGACACAGGCCTCGAGGACAGCGTCGTACTCGTGCACCGTGCCGAGATCGAGCAGAGTCGTCGCTCCTGCCCGCAACAGCTCCGCGAGCCCGAGCTCGGCGCTGGCGCGAAGGCTGGCCTGATCGTGCGCAGCCTCTAGGGGCCAGACCCGTTGCTGGAGCCAGTCCAGCAGTGGCAGGTCGTCGGCTGCTCCCCGCATCAGGGTCTGACACAGGTGCACGTGACTCATCACCAGTCCGGGCAGTACGAGGCAGCCCGCCACGTCGATCTCGCGTCGGGCAGGAGCCGGGCGCACACGGCCGACACGCGCGATCCGACCCTCACGAATCAGGAGGTCGCCACGCAAGACTCGGTGGTCCGCGTCGCAGGTGACGAGGTGGCCCCCCCGCAGGCAGATCTCCTCCGACAAGACGCTTCAGTCCTGGCAAATGCCGGCAGCGCGCTCGATCCAGCGGGAGAGCAGCCGCACGAACGCGTCGCGAGACTGCCGGGCGGTCTGCTCGACCTCGGCGTGATCGAGCGTGGTCTTGGCGATTCCCGCCGCCATGTTCGAGATGCAACTCATCGCCCCAACCCGCACCCCACGGTGGCGGAGAGCGATGACCTCGAGCACCGTGCTCATGCCCACCGCGTCCGCCCCGACGGCGCTCAGCATGCGAACCTCGGCAGGAGTCTCGTAGCTGGGTCCGAGCATGGCAGCGTACACGCCCTCGCGCAGCTCGATGCCAAGCTCCTTGGCCGTGCTCCGCGCCGCCTCGCAGAGCTCGATATCGTAGGCGTGCGAGAGGTCGGGAAACCGCGGCCCCGCCCCGTCGTTGGGGCCGAGGAGCGGATTGGCCCCGGAAAGGTTGATGTGGTCGGTGATCAGCATCAAGTCGCCGGGAACGAAGCGCGGCCGGATGCCCCCGGCGGCGTTGGTGAGGAGCACGGCGCGGCACCCCAGGGCGCTCAGAAGACGCACCCCGAAGACCACTCGCTCAGGGGTGTGTCCTTCATAGAGATGGACCCGCCCCTGCAAACAGGCGACCGCCGTTCCGTTGCTGAGCCCGACGCAGAGATTGCCCGCGTGGCCGCTCACGTGGACCCCTGGCATGTGGGGGATTTCCTCGAAGGGGATGCGCACCACGTCTTCGAGCGTGTCCACGAATGACCCGAGTCCCGACCCAAGCACCACTCCGACCGTGGGATGGTGCCTTTCGCGCTCGGCCACGGATTTTCGGGCTGTCTCGAGCTGTTCAGCTGACATCTCGTCCATACTCGACCCCTCACAGCGCTCGAGCCAAGCCCATTGTCCGCGACTTGTGCTAATAGGCGTGTCCCGCGTGGTTTGGCCATGAGCCCAACCCGGGGGAATAGCTCTCATCTGTTCAGCAGAGGAACGATGGCATCCAAGTTCAACGAGTTCTTGCAATCGAAGGGCATCGATCCGCGGCGGCTCCTGGTGGCTTCGCGACAGATCGAGCGACTGCGACCGGAAGATCGTCGCATCCGTCTGGCGCGACGGAACAAGGGCGACGACGCCCCGAAGAAGGACGAAAACGCGGCCCCCTCTCCGCGACCGCGGTCGGGCCGGCCCGTCACCGAGAAGCTGCTGCGCGAGGCAACCGAAGGGCAAGCGATCTCCGGACCCGCCAAGACCCGACTGCTGCGCGCGGTCAACCGCGTGCTCGAGCAGAAGAAGCAGGACGCGGTCGACCTGAAGGCGCTGTTCTGAGCCTCTGCGCCAGCTGGCGCCCGGCATCTTCCGCGTCGACTCGCGCTGTGGACACATCGGGTGTGCCGAAGGAATTCGGCCAGCCCACCGAACTCCAGGACGAATGAAGATTCGGAGGCAGCGGCGCATCGAAGTTGATGGATGTCCGCTGCTGCCGCCCGGTCGTCGGTCCAGTCTGCGCCCAACGATCAGTTTGGCCCCGACGCCGAGGTTGCGCCCACCGCGACGGCGCCCGGCGCGCACCCGGCACGTGGCACCGGGACGTGTAAACTATACCTGGTGACGCAGGCGAGCGATGTAGTCGACGCGGTGGGAACTCGCGGTCCACCCGAGGACGCCGGCGAGGCGCAGGTCGGCATGCGGGCTCGTCCTCCCAACACGGCGGAGCTGGTGGCGCAAGCGCGCGCCGGCGACGGAGCGGCATTTCGGGAGCTGTTCCGCGCGCATCGCGCTGATGTGGCGCGCCTGGCGCACCGTCTGCTGGGCTCGACAACGGACCTCGACGATGTCGTCCAGGAGGTCTTCCTCCAAGTCCACCGCAGCATCCGCGATTTTCGCGGACAGGCGCGGTTCTCCACGTGGCTCTACCGGGTGACGGTCAATGTCGTCTTGATGGGGCGACGCGCGGCCCGTAGCCGCCCCGCCTTCGTCGAGTCGGCGGAGTCTCATGTCGCCAATCGGAGCGATGACCGCGCGTTACCGGACGAGCAGGTCTCGCGGCAACTGCGCGTGGCAGCATTTCGGCGTCTGCTGGATCGACTGAGCGAGAAGAAGCGAACCGTCTACATATTGCATGAGCTCCAGGGAGTGCCACCCGCGGACATCGCGCAAATTGTGGGAGCACCTGTGCTGACGGTTCGCACGCGGCTGTTCTACGCCCGTCGCGAGCTGCAGGAGATGCTGCGCGAGGAGCCCGTCCTGGCTGCGCTGGCGGAAGAGATCGCAGCCGCAGCAGGGAAGGAATCGGAATGAGTCGCGAGCATGAGCTGCAAGCGCTCGCCCAGGCCATCGGCGAGTTGCGCGAGGAGCCGCTACCGGACCTCGACTGGACCGCCATGGAAGAGCGCTTGATGGAGCAGACTCGGAACGCTCCTCCCGGCCCAGAGCGAACCGCGCTGCCCTGGGCCCTGGGTCTGGGCGGACTCGCCGCGGCTGCGGCAGCCGCGCTGTGGCTGGGCTCGGGCGCCGCGCCAGCCGACGAGCCGGTAGCAGAAACGCCGGCACCCGCCAGCGAGCGGCAGTTCGTCGACGGGGCCGCACTGGAATTGGGAGAGACGATTCGGGCGGTCGCGGATCCGGTTCGCGTCCAGCACGCCGGTCGCGCCACCTGGACGCTGGCACCAGGCAGCGAGGGGAGGATTGCGGACCGAGGCCGGTTCTTGACCGTGGCACTGGAGCGGGGCTCGATCCTCGCCGAGGTCGTTCCTGGACAGGCAGCAGAGAGCTTTGCGGTCGAAGCGCACCAGACTCGCGTGGCCAGCCACGGCACGGTGTTCAGCGTGACCTTGAGCGACGACCACGTGGACGTGCAGGTGTCCGAGGGTGAGATCGTCATTGGCTCGGCGGATGACCGAGGGCGAACGCGTGGATTCCACCTCTCCGCGCCCGGACGAGGAGCATTCGCGCTCGACGGTGCCCGGGTGGGGCGGATCTCACCCCAGGACCGAGAGCCAAGCGAGACTCCTCGGCTCCAGCTCCTTCCCACGCCGCGCGTTCCCGATCCGCCACCCGCGGCGCTGCCCGTGACCAGTGCGCAGCCCAGTGCGCCGGCCGAACTCTCCGCTGAGGCGGTCACCGACCGCCTCGTTCACGGCCTGCGGCGATGCTTCGTCGAGCACACGCATGTGCACGGCAGCGTTCACGTTTCAGCCACCTCCACCCTTTCGGTGCGGTTCGCCAACGGAGCGGTGAACCAGATTCGTCTCGATCCCCCACTGGCACCCGATGTGGAGCAGTGCACCCGTCAGGCGGCACAGAGCATCGACGCGCTCCTGAACGGGCCGGACCAGACCCTCACTCGCGAGGTCTGGCTCACGCGCTGACTCGCGAGTGGAGCGGAGAACGCGGCGCCGAGCGCGACGGGTTGGGGCGCGGGCGCCCATCCGGCAGACAACTCAATTCCCCCTGCTCTCGAGGGCGCGTGAGCTATGCTTGACAACTCGGCGCCCGGGACGAGCGCCGCCCCCGATCCCTTGTCGCGCGAACAGTTCTCAGTACCGGTCATTCCGGGCTCACCGCCCGAACTGGTCGTCTACGATCGACCCTGTGCTTGTCCCTATCTCCGGGACCGCGTCGCGCGGATGCCACTGCGCCTCCCGACCCGACGCTTGCGCAGGACCGAAGTCGACCAGCGCTTGATGACCGGGGATCGCCGGCAGGGGCTGGTCCTCTACCGAACCCACTGCCCAACCTGCTCCGCGTGCGTGCCGATCCGGATCCCGGTCGCGAGCTTCGAGCTGAACCGCACCCACCGTCGAGTTCTCAGTCGCGGAGACCGAGAGCTCCAGCTCACGGTCGGTGCGCCGGTACTCGATCAGCAGCGCGTGGACCTGTACAACGCCCACAAGCAGGCTCGCGGACTCGCGGAGGGGCAGAGTCCGATCGATCTCGAGGGCTACGAAGATTTCCTCGTGAACTCCTGCTGCGAGAGCTTCGAACTCCGCTACCACCTGGACGGCAAGCTGGTCGGCATCGCCATCACAGACCGCGGGCAGCGAGCTCTCTCCGCGGTGTACTGCTTCTACGATCCGGGCATGGCTCGGTGGAGTGTCGGCACCTATTCGATCCTCAAACAGATTGAACTGTGCCGTCGGCTGGGCCTCGCCTACCTCTACCTCGGACTCTACATCGAGGAGTCCCCCGCGATGCGCTACAAGGCCACCTTCCTCCCGCACGAGCAACTCCTCGACGGTGGCTGGGTCCGGTTTGGCAAGCGGACGACCATCAAACGATGAGCCGCACGCCCCCTAGATCGGCCAGGTTGTGGGGAAACGAGTCGCCCGGACAGCCAATGAACATGTAGTTCTTCGGCACGCCGAGACGGCGACTCAGCCGGTCGATGATCTCCGGGCCGAAGCGGCCCTTCACGGCGACGAAGTTGACCTTGATCTCCGGAAACAGCTGGTCGAACCGCGTCAGATCGTTGGCCAGCCGCGGCGGAATCGTCGCCTTGTCCTCGTAGACGTGCACCACGTAGAGGTTGGAGGTCTGCTCGTTCTGCTTCACGTACTCGATCGCGCGGCGGAGGTTGGCTGGTCCATCGCCCCGCGTGAAGAACACCACCCCCTGGCTATTGATCTGCGTGATCGTTTCGATCGCCGCTTTCCCCACCCGCTCGTTCAGCGCGCGTACCCGCTGATAGACCCAGCGCGTGGCCACCATGAAAAAGCGGAGGAGCGCGATCCGGTACAGCATGACCGCGACGATGCTCATCGCCACCGCGAAGTAGACGAGGAAGATCACGCTGTTGTTGCGACCGACGGGTTCGCCATGGGCGTCCACCTCCAGCACCTTGCCGACGAGGCCGATCGCCACCGCAATGGCCGCAATGACCACGGCCACCCACTTGGCCCGAACCGCGCGGGGGAGTCGCGCCCGCTTGATGGCCAGCAGTCGATTACCGACGGCGAACAGCAGCATCACGCCCAGAAACGAGAGCGTGTACACCCCAGCCAGGGTCTGCACCTCCACCTGCGAGATCAGGAGGATCGAGCAGCAGAGGAGGAAGAATCCCAGGATGATGCGGTGCGGGGTCCGGCGCCAGTTGTTCTCCCGCAGCAGGAAATTGGGCATGATGCGATCAAGCGCCATGCGACGGACGAGCCCCGTGATTCCAACGTAGCTCGTCAAGACCGCACCCGACAACACGAGGAAGGCATCGACCGAGACCCAGAGCTCCAGCCAATGCCCGGCGGAGAGAGCGCCCATCCGGCTCAGCAGTGTCTCCTCGTACTGGCCGTACTGACCTACCGGGATCATGGCGAGCCCGAGGAAAGCCATCAGCGGGTTGAAGACGAACACCGCCACCCACATGTTGCGAAGCGTCTTTGGGAAGACGCCGGGCTTCTGCTCCTCGATGAAGTTGGCCGAGCTCTCGAAGCCGCTCACGCCCAGCAGCCCGGCCGCAAACCCGAAGAACAGCGCCCGCAGGATGCCGGAGGTCGACGTCTCCCGCGCGGCCCAGTTCTGCATCAGGAGCGCGCCACCGTCCTGGTAGACGTACCAGAACGCAAAACCCGCCAGCGTCACGAGCGTGGTCATGTGAAGCACGAAGATGACGAGGGCCACGATCGCGCTCTCCGTGATGCCGAGGATGTTCAGCACGGCAAAGGCAAACAAGAGCGCGATGATCGCGATCGCGATCCACGCGATCGGGATCGCTGCGATCCTCTCCGTCGAGTAGACGACGTGCAGTCCATAGTGGACCGCCTCGCTGGCACTGATCACCGCCGTGGCGATGTAGGAGAGCACGGTCAAGCAAGCAGCCACCGAGGCGGCCGACTTCCGGGTCGTATTGAGCAGGACATTGTACGCCCCACCATTGAGCGGTAGGGCGGTCCCGACCTCCGCGTAGATGGCACGAAAGAGGAACAGCACCAGGCCCACCGAGAGCAGGGCGAACGGCGCGTAGACCCCCGCGGCGAGAGTACAGATAGCCGAGACGTAGAGCACCGACGACGTGATGTCGTTGCCGCAGATCGCGGTCGCCTTCCACTCACCGAGCTGGTGCTGGGGCGCGACACCAAGCTGCTCATCGGTCCGCGGGGTGGCACCGATGTCGAGGATATCCTCGGCAGTTCCCCACCCGGGAAAGACCCAAGAAGCCTGCGGGGAGGACGATGGCGTGGCGTCCCGCTTCGGCGGGTGCTGTTGGGATCCGGACATCGGGGCCAGGCGACGCTAAATCAGCGAGCGCGATTGTCGAGTCCTTCGGCCACCCTCGCCATTCTTTGCGGCAGTCAGACGCGGCTGTGCCGCTGTTTTCCGGGCCACAGGCGAAGCTCGACGGCGTCCGGTCGGACAGCGGGGCACCGCAGTCGAAAGGTTCAGTCGAACGGACGGGTCTCGGTTTCCTCGATGCGGGCCAGCGCGGCGGCCAAGGCATCCTTGGCCTGCTCGAGGGAGGAGCGATCCTCGTTCCACTTCGCCCGGGCCTGCTCCAGTCGCCCTTGTTCCGCTGCCAGTGCCTCGCGCGCCTCCGCCAGGTCGCCACGCAGCGCGGCCAGCTCGCCCTCCCGAGCAGCGATGGTGCCCTCGCACTGCTCCACGGTCTGGCGCGCCTGGTCCCGTTCCTCCGTGCGCGCGTTCAGGTCCTGCTCCAGGACCCCGACCTGCGCGTCGCGTTCGTCGATCGTCTGGCGCGCCTGATCCCGCTCCCCAGTTCGCTCAGCCAGGTCCGCCTCGAGGCCGGCAATGGTGCGAGTGTGTTCCGCCAGCTGCTGGTTCGCCAGGTCGCGCTCCTCGGTCCGAGCGGCGAGGTCGCCCCCCAGTGCGGCGATCTGGGCTTCACGGGCGGCCTCTCCCTCGTCCTTGGCCTGCTGGACACGCTCGAGCTCGCCCCGGGTCTTTGCCAGTTCGTCGGCCAGTTGATCGCGCTCGGAGACGAGCCGCTGCTCGCGCTCTGAGGCCTCCTGCGCGGCCTGGTCGTGCTCGGCCCGCAGCTTGTTCATCGCGTCCTCGTTGGCGCGATGCAGCGATCCGAACTTGCGGTCGAACTCGGCCTTCAGTGCGGCCTCGTGCTCCGCCAGCGCCTGGTCACGCTCCGCGACCGCCTGCTGCGCCGCTTCCTGGAGCGCTGCGCCCAGCGCTTCCTCGTCGGCCGCGCGGGTCTCCGCGATCGCCTGCACCACGTTGGCGCGCCCTTGCTCCTCCGCAGCCTCGACCGCCTGCCGCTGCTCCTGCGCCGCCTGCTCCAGCGCCTCCTGGTGCTCCACCTTGAGCTGAGCCTGCGCCGCGTCACGTCGCGCCAGCTCCTCCTCGTGGCTCCTCTTCAGCGCCTCGAGCTCGGCCCCTCTCGCCTCCAGGTCGGACTGAAGCCTCTCGGTCTTCCGCTTGAAATCGTCCGCCCGCTTCGCCGCCTGCTCCTTGTCGGCCCGGGCGGCCTCTGCCTGTCGCTGGGTATCGCTCAGCTCTCGCTCGAGTTCGGTGATCCGATCGTCGAGATCCGCCTTGGCACGCTCCACCACGAGGCTGGCGTCGCGAAGGCTCAGGATCTCCTTGTCGCGGTGGGTGACCTGATCGCGCAGATCAAGGATCTCCTTGTCCTTGCGATTGAGCTGCTCCTTGAGCTCGAGGAACTCCCGCGCCGAACCCGCGGCCTTGCCAGAAGACGCCTGCTCGAGCTTCCGCTTCGTGTCCGCAGCATCTCGCTGGGCAAGCTTCAGCTCCTGCTCCAGACGATTGACCTTGTCGGCGCGTTCCTCTGCGTCGCGCTGCTTCTCCTTGGCCCGGGCGACATCACCCTCGAGCTCCTTGATCCGCGACTTCGCAGCCCGCAGCTCGGCGGCTGTCGTGGGATCACCGGATTCGGCCGGGGGAGCAGCGGGTGGCGGCGGCGCCTTCGGCGCTGCCGCC